>CANIWM010000059.1 GCA_947471505.1 Chthoniobacteraceae bacterium
CCTAAAAACGGCAGTTGACCCCGTTTTTGAGGCCGAAAAATAGGGTATTTTACTCTGGAAATTGCCAACTGCGGAGCAGTTGAAAATCACTCACCCGTCCAAGGCTCATTTTTCTCTGAAAATCCGTTCAACTGCCGTTTTTAGGATCATACAAACTCCCCTTTTGCTTCGCTTCGTCACGCAGCGTGTCGCTGTCCCACGCGCAGGCGCTGACTCGCTGAAGCGGAGCAACTGCGAGGCAGAAGGCTAGGAGTAGCGCGGTTTTCATGCCGAGAATTGTATGCCCATAAAACTACCGTGCAATCGAAGACTAGGACGACCCGTTGGATGAATCATCTGCGAAGCGAGCACTCTTCGCCCGCACCCTACACCAGATTCATCAACCGCTGCGCGTTGCCGAAAAGCAGCTTCCGCTCGACTTCCTTGCTCGGCGAGAGGCGGCGGATTGCCGTGAGCATTTGCGAACCGCTGCACTTTTCGCCTTCGCCTACCGCGTCGTTGCAATCGCTCCCGAACATCAGTTTATCCGCGTGGCGTGTTATAAAACTACGCGCGTGCTCCTCGTCGCGTAGGAGCGCGTTCAACCCCGAGCCTGCACTCATGTCGGCGAAGAAATTCGCGTAGTCCGCGAGATACTTATCCGTCAGCCCTCCGGGCGTCACCGGGCCCTTTGGATAGAGAACCGGCTGCGCCGCCTTCGCATCGATGTTTGCCCAGAACGTCTGCGCATGGCCGATGAAATTCACCTTCGGGAACTTCTCCAGAATGCGCGGGAACTTTTCGTAGCTCGTATTGTAACGCCCAAACTGAAAATGGAGCAGTACAGGGACGCCAAACTCCTGCGCGACCTCCGCCACCATCGCCACCGCCCGCGAATCTGCATCCACCATGAATTTCTGCTCTCCGATTCCCTTGCCACCCGCCTTCAGCGTCCGCTCCAACTCCGCACGGGCGTCGCTCAGATAAGGCACTTCGTTGGCGAAAAATGAGTATTCCTTTGGCATACGGCGCGACACTTCCATCACGCGATCATTTCCGCTGCACATCGCCTCCAGCCCGAAGAACCTCCCGGCTGGCAGCAGTACCGTATGCGTCACGCCCATCTTGCGCTGATGCGCAATGAGTTGTTCGTCTGTCCGTCCCGAGTAATCGGTGTGTTGATGAATATCGATGATCGGCTCTGGTTCGGCAGCGTGACTGAGCACGGCGGAAGCAGTGGCGAGGAGAAACTGGCGGCGCGAGAGCGATTCCATAGTTTGAGAATTGCTTGCTGAGTGCCGAGTGGCAAGCCTCGCCGTTATGCGTTGGCTCGCTCTTATTTCCATCCCGGTCCTTGCGGCGAATCCCGTTGTGGAAGAGCTCCCGCGCGTCCCCGCGACTTCGCCAGAACAGGCGGCGGCGAACTTGGTCGTGCGTCCCGGTTTTCATGCGGAACTGATGGCCTCGGAGCCGCTTGTGGTGGACCCGGTCGCGATGGCGTTCGATGAAAACGGACGGCTGTTTGTCGTGGAGATGCGCGACTATTCCGAGCGTCGCGACGAGAAACTGGGGCGCATAAAGTTGCTCGAAGATACGGATGGCGACGGCCGCTTTGACAAAGCGCACGTCTTTGCCGAGGGCCTGCCGTGGCCGACCGCGGTGACTTGCTGGGACGGCGGGGTGTTTGTCGCGGCGTCGCCGGACTTGTTCTATTTCAAAGACACGGACGGCGATCATCGCGCGGATGTTCACGCATTTGTGTTCACGGGCTTTGGCAATCTCGCGGAAAAGCTGAACGTGCAGGCGTTGCCGAACTCGCTGCAGTGGGGGCCGGACCAGCGCATCCACGGCGCGCTCGGCGGCAATCCGGGGCGAGTGGAAAATTTTGCGCTGCACGGCTCGCCGAAAGTTGAGTTGCGAGGACGGGATTTCTCTTTCGACCCGCGCCGCATGGACCTCCGGCCCGAGAGCGGCGGCGGTCAGTGGGGTATGACGTTTGACGACGCGGGCCGGAAGTTTGTGAGCGCAAACAGCAGGCACATCATGCAGGTGCTTTTCGACAATCGTTTCGCCGCCGCAGCGAAGACTCCGCTATCCGCGCCCGCTGTGGACATCGCGGTGGACGGGCCGCAGGCGGAGGTTTTCCGACTGAGTCCCGAGGAGTCTTGGCGCGTCATCCGGACGAAGTGGCGTTTAGACGGGACGGTAAAGGGGCTGGTCGAGGGCGGCGGGCGATCGAGTGGATACTTCACGGGTGCGTGTGGCATCACGATTTACCACGGCGATGCGTGGCCTGCGGAGTTCCGCGGGAACGCGTTCATCGCCGATTGCGGGAGTAATCTGGTGCATCGAAAAATCCTACGCGGTGAGGGGCAGCTCACCGCCGAACGTGCGGCGGATGAAAAGCGCAGCGAGTTTTTGGCGAGTCGCGACAATTGGTTTCGCCCTGTCGCCTTCGCGAACGCGCCGGATGGGTGTTTGTGGATCGCGGACATGGCGCGCGAAGTCATTGAGCATCCGTGGTCGCTGCCGGAGCCGCTGAAGTCGAAGCTCGACCTGAATTCCGGCAACGACCGTGGCCGCATCTGGCGCATCGTTCCCGATGGCGCAAAGCTCCGTCCCGCTCCGAAGCTCGCGGCGAGCACGACCGCCGAACTCATTGCCATGTTGGAGCACCCGAACGGCTGGCATCGCGACACCGCCGCGCGCCTTCTCCACCAGCGCCAGCCCGCCGAGGCCGCCCCAGCCATTGCCTCGATGATGGTAAAGCGCACGCCGAAGAACCTCCTGCCCGCTGTCGCGAAGGGCGCATCCGTGGACTACGTGGTACCAACGCCGAATGCGACGCGCACGGAGGCCATCGCGCTATTTCGTCCCGCACTTACGCTCTCTGGCGATGCGCAAAAGGGCCGGGCGATTTTCGCGGAGCGGTGTGCAGTCTGCCATCGCTTCGGCGGCACTGGCAGCGCCGTTGGGCCGGACCTCGATGCCTCCGCCGGGGCGGGACGCGAGAAGTTACTCGGTAATATCCTGGAGCCATCGCGCGAAATCACCGCTGGCTTTCCTCTCGGCATCGTCACGCTGAAAGCTGGCGGAGCAATCGCCGGAATTCTCGCCAACGAATCACCCGCTGGAGTCGTGCTCCGAACGCCGGGTGCCGCCGAGCGAGCGATCTCAACCGCCGACATCGCGAAGATTGAGCGACCAGCGCTATCGCTTATGCCCGATGGAATCGAGACCGGCATGAACGTGCAGCAAATGGCCGATTTGCTCACTTTCCTTGCGCCGCCGCGTTCCGCGCCGCGCGACCTACTCACATTCCGCGACGCGGACGGCGAGCATCCAGTCACAACTCCCGCGCAGTGGGAAATGCGCCGAGGCGCGATTCGCGAGGCAGTGCAGAGCATCATGGGCCCGCTGCCGGGTTTGCCAAAGCGCGTGCCGCTCGATGTCAAAGTGGAGGATGAGACGGACTGCGGCAGCTACGTCCGGCGGAGAATCACCTACACGAGCGAGCCCGGCTCCCGCGTGCCGGCGTTTCTGCTGATTCCGAAAGCCGTGCTCGGCGCTTCGTCGGCAAAAGCACCCGCCGTCCTGTGCCTGCACCCGACCGACAACGCCGCAGGAAATAGAGTCGTCGTGGGGCTCGGAGGGAAGGGAAACCGCCAGTACGCGGTAGAACTCGCCGAGCGCGGATTCGTGACGCTCGCACCCGCGTATCCGCTTCTCGCCGACTACCAGCCGGACCTGGTCGCGCTCGGTTACTCCAGCGCGAGCATGAAGGCGATTTGGGACAACATCCGCGGGCTCGACGTGCTGGAGTCGCTGCCGTTCGTGCAGCCCGGAGGATTCGGCGCAATCGGACATTCCCTCGGCGGACACAACTCCGTCTTCACCGCAGTCTTCGATGAACGCATTCGCGTCATCGTGTCGAGTTGCGGCCTCGACTCATTTCGCGATTACAAAGGCGGCGACCTCACCGGCTGGACCGGACCGCGCTACTTGCCCGCGCTTGCGGCTTACAAAAATCGGCTTAATGAGCTGCCCTTCGATTTCGACGAACTACTCGCGGCCCTCGCTCCGCGCACGGTTTTCATCAGCGCGCCGAAGGGCGACGACAACTTCCGCGCCGACAGCGTGGATCGTATTGCCGCGAGTGCGCGTGCGGTTTTCGAACTGCTCGGAGTCCCTGGCAATCTCACCGTCGAACACCCGGAAGGCGGTCACGATTTTCCGGACGCGATGCGCACGCGCGCCTACGAGTTGTTGGGGATAACTCTGAAGCGCTAGGCTCGCCCGTCGCGCACCGGATTATTCCGGTGCCTGCGTTTTTTTGATTCCCGCCCGCAACCGCGCCTCCGCTCCCGTGCGCATCAAAACAATTCCCATGGTTAGCAGTCGGGGAGAGAATCGGTATCTACTTGCCACTGCGGGGGCGATTGAGTGCGAATGTTTTTTCGAAGCTCCCGACTCTTGAATCCTCTATTCATGCCATTTTCAGAGTGGTACCGACGAAGGGACTCGAACCCTTACACCCGTGAGGATACCAGATTTTGAGTCTAGCGCGTCTGCCATTCCGCCACGTCGGCCTTTTTAAAGCTGGCGAACGTTATGGAGCCATGAACCCGATGGCAAGCGCTCTGTTCATGGGATTTCACGCGACGCCGGACTTGCCTCTTTCCGCGCACTGGGCATCTTCGCGCCCCATTTTTATGACCGAGATTCCGAAGACATTTGAGCCCGCATCCATCGAAGCGAAGTGGTATGCCCATTGGGAAAGCACCGGCTGTTTTGCTGCCGACCCGGCTTCCACGAAGCCCGCGTATTCCATCGTCATCCCGCCTCCGAATGTCACCGGCCAGCTCACGCTCGGGCATGTGCTGAACAATACCATCCAGGACATCCTCGCCCGCCGCGCTCGCATGACGGGGCACGAAGTCCTCTGGCTGCCAGGCACCGACCACGCGGGAATCGCCACGCAAAACGTGGTGGAGAAGACGCTGCGCAAGGAAGGCAAGATGAAGCATCGCGACGAACTCGGACGCGAGGCTCTCGTGGGAAAAATCTGGGAGTGGAAGGAGAAATACGGCGGCATCATCCTCAAGCAACTCCGTGCGCTCGGCGCTTCGTGCGACTGGTCGCGCACGCGGTTCACGATGGATGAAGACTACTCGCAGTGCGTGTCGCGCGTGTTCGTGGACCTTTACAAAAAGGGGCACATCTATCGCGGCAAACGCATGGTGAACTGGTGCCCTAGCTCCCTCACCGCGCTGTCCGACGAGGAAGTGATCCCCAAGCAGCAGAACGGGTTTCTTTACTACTTCCGCGTGGAGGTCGTTGAGGAACCGGGCCGCTGGCTCAGCATTGCCACGACGCGCCCGGAGACGATCCCCGGCGACTCTGCCGTGGCCGTGAATCCCAAAGACCCGCGCTACGCCGACCTCATCGGCAAGCATGTGCGCCGCCCGCTGCCGCTGGAAAACCAAGCCGCCATCCCCATCGTCGGCGACGATGCGGTGACGTTCGACTTCGGCACCGGCGTGTTGAAAGTGACGCCCGCGCACGACAAGGCCGACTTTGAAATCGGCGAGCGTCACGGGCTGGAGAAGATCGACATCATGCACCCCAACGCCGTGATGAACGACCTCGCCGGCACCGACCTCGCCGGGCTCGACCGCTTCGCCGCGCGGAAGCGCGCCGTGGAGATTTTGCGTGAGGCGGGAGTGTTGGAAAAAGAAGAGCCGTATCAAAACAACGTCGGCTACAGCGAGCGCGCCGACGTGCCCATCGAGCCGCGCCTCAGCGAGCAGTGGTTCCTCAAGTATCCGAGCGTCGAGGCGTCGAAAGCATGTGTCGCGGGTAGGGTGGGCGTCCCGCCCGCCGAATCCGGCGTCTCGCCGGATTCATCGAACGTCGATAACGGTCATTCTGCAAACAACGCCGCCGTGAATTCGGATGTGTCACGCGAGACGCGCGACACGGCGGGCGGGACGCCCACCCTACCCGCATCAAATGCCCAGATGCGCTTTTTCCCGGACCGCTGGGCGAAGGTTTACGAGCACTGGATGGACGGCATCAAAGACTGGTGCATCTCGCGCCAGCTTTGGTGGGGACATCGTGTGCCGGTGTGGACGAAGCGTATCGAGAAGAACTCTGCGAAGAAGTCCAGTATTCCACTTCTCCAAATAGTCCTCGATGAAGGCACTAGCGGGAATGGCGTTACAACAACGAGTTTCTCAGTTTCAGGAACTGCTCAATCAGAGACATATTTCCAATGGGATAGATACGATGATGAGGCCACTGTCTTGGTTTCCGCTCTGACTGTTTCTCCGGATGAGGCACGGCTGTTGGAAGCTGACGGCTTCACCCAAGACCCCGACGTCCTCGACACCTGGTTCTCCAGTTGGCTCTGGTCGTTCGCCACGATGGGGTGGCCGGAGAAGACGAACACGCTCGCCAAATTCTACCCGACCACGGACCTCGTCACCGGGCCGGACATCATCTTCTTCTGGGTCGCTCGCATGATCATGGCGGGCTACGAATACATGGGCGAACTGCCATTTAAGAACGTCTATTTCACCGGCATCATCCGCGACAAACAGGGGCGCAAAATGTCCAAGTCGCTCGGCAACTCGCCCGACCCGCTCGACCTCATCGCGCAGTATGGCGCGGATGCGTTGCGCTTCGGCGTCATGCGCAGCGCGCCGCTCGGCTCCGACGTGCTCTTCGACGACAAAAACGTGGAGCTCGGACGCAACTTCTGCACGAAGCTCTGGAACGCCGCGCGCTTCCGCCAAATGCACGAAGGCGAAGTGGAAGGCGAAATCAACCCGACGCTCCTCACCAGCGACGAAAAGTGGATTCTCCTCCGCCTCGACACCGCCATCGCCGAAGTCACCGCCGCGCTCACCGAGTATCGTTTCAGCGATGCCGCCAACGCGCTCTACCGCTTCTTCTGGAACGAGTATTGCGATTGGTTCGTCGAGGCCAGCAAAGCCACGCTCTACGGCACCGACGCCGCGCGGAAAGCCAACACGCTCGCAGTGATGGATTTCGTCTTCTCGCACACGCTCCGGCTCTTCCATCCGTTCATGCCGTTCATCACGGAAGACCTCTGGCAGGGCATGGGCTTCGCCAAAGACATGCCGCCAAAGCAAGGCGGCGAGACGATCATGTTCGCACCGTGGCCCAAAGCGTTCACCGCTGAAGAGCGCGAATATTTCATCCTCGATGAAACCGACGAAGCCTTTGCCAACGCCAAATACGAAGTCGTAAACCGCAGCCGTTCCCTCCGTCGCGACTTCAATATCGCCAGCAACAAACGCGTCCGCTTCGTGCTCAAACCCAACGCCGAACTGCCCGCGCACGAAGCCGCCGTGCTGCAAATCCTGCTCAACGCCGAGCCCTTCGAAGTCGATGCCGCCTACGCGCCATCGAAAGGAACGCCCGCCGCGCTCACCCCGCTCGGCGAGCTATTCCTGCCGCTCGACGGCCTCATCGACGTCGCCGCCGAGCGCGAGCGCATCGGCAAAGAAATCGCCAAAGTGGAAAGCGAGCTGGAGAAAGTCCGCGCCAAACTAGCCGACGAGAACTTCGCCGCCAAGGTACCGGCAAAGGTTCTCGAAGACCACCGCCAGCGCGAAATCGACTGGTCGGAAAAGCATACGCAACTCGTGAAGATGCGCGACGCGCTTGGAACGTAAGTTTTTGTTTCCCTAGCGCATGGTTGCGCGGTTACACAACGCACTCTTATGACCATCCGGACCACGATTCTCGCTACCACCATTGCAATGTGCGCTTTCACCCAAGGCGCTGAGACACCCGCTGCCGCGCCTGCTGCTGCGCCCGCCGCTCCACAGCCGCCCAAGCCGAAGCCCGCGCCACGCACGGCAGAGTCGGCGGTCACTCCCGCCACGCGCAATGAAGGGCGGCGCAAAGGCTTCCTCGAAGCGGGCAAGAAGCCTGGCATCCAGATCGTGTTCCTCGGCGATTCGATCACCGATGCATTCCCCGGTCGCGGCAAGGCCGTGTGGACGGAACACTACGCGCCGTTTAATGCGGTCAGCTTCGGCGTTTCGGGCGAGCGCACCGAGGACACGCTCGGCCACATCGCTGGCGGCGTGCTCGATGGACTCACACCGAAGGCCGTCGTCATCATGATCGGTACCAATAACATCGGCCATTTCTCCGAGGAGAAGCCAGAGTGGGCAGCCGCGGGCGTCAAAAAGATTATCGAAGAAGTGCATGCAAAACTTCCGAAGTCGAAAGTGCTCCTTCTGGGCGTATTTCCACGCGACAAGAAAGGCTCGGCAAAGCGCGTCGCCGTGGAAGGCATCAACGCCATCATCAGCAAATACGACGATGGCAAGACCGTCCGCTACCTCGACATCAGCGCGAAGTTCCTCGACGCCGCAGGCGAAATCCCAAAAGAGATCATGCCCGACGGACTCCACCCAAACGCCGACGGCTACAAGCTCTGGGCCGACGCGATGAAGCCGTTGCTCGATGAGTTGATGAAGTAGGGAGTGGCAGCGCGTCGTTGCCCGCAGATGCGGGTGGACAAGCGACGTTCGGATTCAGTTTAACTCCAGCCCGACAGGGCAATGATCGGAGCCTGTGATGTTCGGGTGGATGCTCGCGGCTTTGAGTCTTGGCCGGAGAGCGGCGGAGCACAGGAAATAGTCGATGCGCCAGCCGATGTTCTTTGCGCGGGCACCACTCATCACACTCCACCAAGTGTAGTGCCCACCGCCGCGCTCGAACTCGCGGAAGGTGTCCACGAAGCCGGCGGCGATCGCTGCGCTTAGGCCGGAGCGTTCTTCGATGGTGAAGCCGTGGTTGCGTTCGTTGCCCTTGGGGCGCGCGAGGTCGAGCGCGGTGTGTGCGACGTTGAGATCGCCGCAGACGATGACCGGCTTTATTTTTTGCAAAGCGGAGAGGTAGGCGAGGAAGGCGGCGTCCCACTCCATCCGGTAGGGCAGTCGTGCAAGTTCGCGCTGTGAGTTGGGAACGTAAACGTTCACGAGAAAGAAGTCGGCAAATTCCGTAGTGAGCACACGCCCTTCGCGATCGTGCTCGGGGACGCCGATGCCGCGTGTGATGGAAAGCGGTGGACGTTTTGAGAGCGTGAGGACGCCGCTGTAGCCCTTCTTCTCCGCCCAGTTCCACTCGGCGGAAACGTAGCCGAGAGCTGTCCAATCTTGGTTTACGTCGGTTGGTTGGGCTTTGGTTTCTTGGAGGCAGACGAAGTCGGCGTCTTCTTTAGCAAGGATGCCGACGAGGTCTTTCTTTAGGACGGCGCGGATGCCGTTGACGTTCCACGAGATGAAGTTCATGCGGCTATTCTTTGCTGAGTGTCTCGTCGAGATTCAACAGAATCGTGCCGATGCCCGTCCACGCAGCGAGTTCGGGGGCGGCGAGTTGCGCGCTGGGTTTGGATGCGCCGACGGCGATGAGCTTTTTGGCCTGCGCTTCGTCTTGCTGATAAACGGTGCGCAGTGCGGCGAGGCGAGCGGTGAGGAGGGCAAGCTCGTCCGCCTTGGGCAGCCGCGCGGTGCATCGCTGGAACATCTCGGTGAGCCGTGCGGCGTCGTCTTTTCCGGCGAAAAGGAGCGTGCGCTGGGCGAAGGCGCGGGCGGCTTCCACATACTGCGGGTCGTTGAGCGTGACGAGGGCGTGGAGGGCAGTGTTTGTCGTCCCGTTTTTCACGGAGCACTGCTGGCGGTTCGCTACGTCGAAGAACATCGTGGGCGCGACGATGCGCCGCCAGAATGTGTAGAGGCTGCGGCGGTAGAGCGCCTCGCCTTTGTCCTGCGCGTATTTGATTTGGCCAAAGGTCGCATCCTCCCACACGCCATCGGGCTGGTAGCCTTTCACGGGCGGGCCACCGACGTGCTCGACGAGCAGGCCGCCGATGGCGAGCGCTTGGTCGCGGAGCATCCACGAAGGCCAGCGATTGCGTGGGCCGCGAGCGAGGAGCTTGTTCGTCGGGTCGCGCTCGGCCATGCCGGGTGGGACGATGGACGACTGACGGTAGGCCGCGCTCGTGACCATGAGGCGCACGAGCTTCTTCGTATCCCAGCCGCTTTCGCGAAACTCCACGGCCAGCCAGTCGAGCAGCTCGGGTTGCGTGGGCTTGTCGCCTTGCACGCCGAAGTCCTCCGCGCTTTTCACCAGCCCGATGCCGAAGAACTGCGCCCACAGGCGATTCACGGTGACTCGCGCGGTGAGCGGATGCTCCGGCGAGACGAGCCACTTCGCCAGCGTGAGCCGGTCGCGCGGCGCGTCGGGCGGCATGGTGCCGATGCGGGCGGGGAAGCCGTGCTGCACTTCATCGGCGGGCGCGGTGTAAGAGCCCTTCACGAGCACGGTCGTCTTGCGCGGCTCCTTGCGCTCGCGCATGACCATCGTGCGCGGCGTGGATTTCTCGGCGGCTTCGCGGTTCTTCTTCGCGTCGTCGCGGCGGGCCTTTACGCCCGCGAGGCGCGGATGGGTATCGAGGTAAAATTGCGTGAGTTCTTTTTTCTCCGCGTCGCTGCGCTGGTCGGAGGGCTTGGCGAGGATGGATTTCGTTTTATCCGGCAGCCCTCCGCGAAGCAGTGCGGGGCTGTCCGTCGTCGCGGAAATCTTGAAGCGCCCCATCGTGTGCTGCCGCCCGTAACGCTGCATGAGTCGGAAGCCGAGCTGCACTTTCCCGCCGTAGCCGACTTTGTCCTTCGCCTCGAAGATGAGCGTCTGCGGCTTCCCAAACTGCGGCATCAGCGCCCAGCCGCCCTTCTCCTTTTCGCCGTCAAAAACCGCCGCCGCCGAGAACCCGCCCTGCGCGAACGACGTGCTCACTCCCGCCAGCGCGACGCGCTTGCCGCTGCCTTGCAGCTCGATCTCGGTGAGCACGAAGTTCCCATTCTCCGGCGCACGCCCCGGCCCTTTGTTGGTGAAGGAATCATGCGGCAGAACCTCCAGCTTGAAGCCCGTGATCTCGCTGAGGTCCACGTTCGCCGCGAAGACATAGTCGTCTTTCTCCGGTAGAGTCCCGCTGGCCAAAACGCTCCCGTCTTCCAGCTTCGCGAGCGTCGTCCCGTGGTCGGAGAAAAGCTCCTCCGGCACGATGATCGTCCACTTTACCTCGCCCGTTTTCCCATCGCCGCCGAGCATCGTCTTCTCCCAAGCGGGCTGCTCGGCGCGCAGCTTCTTCTCCAGCTCATCGCGCTCTTTTTGCACCGCCGCTTCCACCGCTTTTAGCTCCTCGATTTTCTTTTGCTGTTCGGGGTTGGCGAATGAATACACGGGGTTCGCGAGGCCGCCCGCATCGTTTGCACCCGTCTCGTCGATCGAGTTCCAGAACGCGGAAAGCTGGTAGTATTCTTTTTGTAAAATGGGATCGAACTTGTGGTCGTGACAGCGGCAGCAGTTCAGCGTCAGGCCCATCCACACAGTCCCGGTCGTCTCTACGCGGTCCATCACGTATTCCACCCGCGACTCCTCGGCGATGCGCCCGCCTTCGCCGTTGATCATGTGGTTGCGGTGAAATCCTGTGGCGATGAGCTGCGATGGCGTGGCGTTTGGCAGCAGGTCGCCCGCGAGTTGCTCGATGGTGAACTGGTCAAACGGCATGTTGGAATTGAACGACTCGATGGCCCAATCCCGCCAGTACCACATCGCTCGCGTCGGGTCGCCCTGATACCCGTTCGTATCCGCGTAGCGCGCCGCATCGAGCCAATCCCACACCATCCGCTCACCATAGCGTGGCGAGGCCAACAGCCTGTCCACGAGTTGCTCGTAGTCCGGCTTCTGGATGAATGCCGCGACTTCTTCCAGCGTCGGCGGCAAGCCCGTGAGGTCGAGGGTCACGCGGCGGATGAGCTTTTCCGGCGACGCCTCGGGGTTTTGCTTCAGCCCCTCGGCAGCGAGTTTTTTCAAAATGAACGCATCAATCGCGTTCCCCGGCGCAGGAACTTCAGGCCGCTTCGGCGCGACGAAAGCCCAGTGCTCGCCCCACTTCGCGCCATCATCCACCCAGCGTTTCAGCGTCTCCTTTTGCGCAGCAGTCAGCGTGCGCTTTGACTTCTTCGGCGGCATCAAGTCATCCTCATCGTCCGTGAAAATGCGGGCGACCAACTCGCTCTCCTTGCTGCTCCCCGGCTTGATGATCGCCACGCCTTCATCCACGCGAAACGCCCCCGTCTGCCCCTCGCGAACATCCAGCCGCAGCTTCGCCTCCCGCGCTTTCCCATCCGGCCCGTGGCAGTGGTAGCAGTTCTCCGAAAGGATCGGCTGAACATCGCGATTGTAGTCCACCGGAGCGGACGCGGCGACGGCGGCACTGAGAGCAAAAATAGAAAGGCGCATACGGCGGTGTTAAAAACCTGCGGAGACTGTGCTGGTTAGACCGCTTGCCGGGGAGACTAAAATGCGTAACCTCCGCGTCATGTCATCGCTGGTGGAACAACTATATTCCTCGCCCACACTTCCCGAGGAACTCGAGGAGCTGAGTCGGATGCTCACAGAAGAGCGAGGCCGACGTCTGGAGTTTTACGCCGACATCACGCCGGAGCACAAATGGGAGTTCATCAACGGCCAAGTCATTCTTCACTCGCCTGCGCTGAACCGGCATCTCTTCGCGTGCAAACGACTCATGCGGATGCTGGATTCGTTTGTCGCCACCAACCGCCTCGGCGTCGTCCACACCGAGAAAGCGATGTGCTCTTTCCCACGCAACGACTACGAACCGGACATCGTGTTTTTCGGGAGTGCCAAGGCCGGTGTTTTCGGTCCCGATACGCTGCGCTTTCCTGTGCCCGACTTCATCGTGGAAATCCTCTCGCCCAGCACGGAAGAGCGAGATCGCGGCATCAAAATGCGCGACTACGCTTTTCACGGCGTCGGCGAGTATTGGATCGTGGACCCGGAGGCGGAAACCGTGGAGCAGCACTTCCTCGCAGGGGACACCTACCCAGCCGCACCGCGCCGCAGCGACGGCGCGTTGATGAGCAAAGCAGTCGCCGGATTCGAGATTCCGGTGCGGGCGATTTTCGATGAAGCCGAGAACCTTCGCGCGCTGAAAAACCTGCTCGACCCGCTGGGGAACTTGTAGCGCGCCAAGCCTCACTCCTCCTTGCCGCGCCCGGCGCGTCGCAGCCGCCATGCGCGGAGTAAAAGGGTGAGTCCGCACCACGAGAGCAGCACTGCGAGCGGCCAAGCAAAGACGGTGGGGAAAGCGAACGCCAGTGCCCCGATGGCGAGCGGTGCGAGGGCGGAGAGCGCGAGCGGCGTGGCCTCTGCGGGGCCGAGGATGCGGTGGTTCAGCACGGCAGCGCCGACCGTGCGGCCGAGGCGGATTGCTCCGGCTGCGGCGCGGCTGATGGAGCCTCCGCCGGGGCGGGAGCGCGGGCCTTCGGTCTGGCTCGGGAGGCGGATGCGTTTGCGCTTTCGCAAGACGACTTCGGTGGAGCGCTGGAGATCGCGCTCGTAGGCGGCCTCCATCTGCGCGGCGAAGGCTTCATCTTCGATGGCTACGTCGAGTTCCCAGTTGTTGATCCAGCTTGCGACATTGAGGTTCGTGGAGCCCACGCGCGCCCAGCGCCCATCGGGGACGGCGGTCTTCGCGTGGAGCATAGAGCCGTTCCACTCGAAGACGCGGACGCCCGCATCCAGCAGCGGTCGGTAGCCTGCGGTGGAAAGCGGGCGCAGCCACGGGAGGTCGCTGCCGCCGGGGACGAGGAGGCGCACGTCCACGCCATCTTGCGCGGCACTGCGGAGCGCCTGCACGTAGGCGGGGACGCCCGCGAAGTAAGCATCCGTGAGCCACAGACGGCGCACGGCCATCGCGGCGATGAGGAGGTCTAGCCGATAGACGCCCGCGAGATTCGGAGCCGTGGCGAGGAGGCGGACGGCGGTTTCCCCGGCAGGATATACTTCGGGCAATTCGAGCAAGTCAGCGGAAAGTGGGCTGCCATTTTCATCCCACACTTGCCCGAACGCTCGCACGAGATCGGCGCAGACAGGGCCGCGAAGCTCCACGCCCGTATCGCGCCACGGCTCGATGTTGCGGTCGGGGTTTCCCTTCCACACATCGCTCACGCAGAGCCCGGAGACAAAGCCCACGCGGGCATCCACCACGAGCGACTTACGGTGGTCGCGGCTCATCCACGCCAGCGGGCTGTCCCAGCGAGCGGGGTTGTGCGTGCGGACGATGCCGCCTGCATCCACAAGCGGCTGCCAGAATTTGCGCGTGGTGGTTAAAGAGCCGAGCCAGTCCTGCACCACGCGCACTTTCACTCCAGCGCGCGCACGCTCGGCAAGTGCATCGCGAAACATCGCGCCCGTCGCGTCGTCGTGGATGATGTAGTTCTCGAAAAAGATGACGCTCTTCGCATCGCGGATCGCAGCGAGCCACGCGGGGTAATTCTCCGCCGCATCGAGCAAGAGCCGCACGGCATTCCCTTCGATGAGCGGCGCCCCGACTGCCCGCGCAAATGCCCGTTGAGCGACGTTGCGCAGCTCGCGCACATCGGCACCTCGGAAACGACGTTCTGACGGCAGAGTGTTCACACCGCTTACGCTAAACCAATTGGCGAGAGAGGGAAACTACCAATGACTAACGAGCCCGATGGCTAGGCAGAGACGGGTTTCGACAGCAAAAATGCCCGGAGCCGAAGCCCCGGGCATTTGCGTGATTGTGTCGCTGTCCGTGCGATTAGCGTTTCGTTCCGCCGACAGTCGTGGTGGTCGTCGTCGGTGGGACTGGCGGCGGCGGTGGGACGAGTGTGCCGGCTTCGATAGCGGCGTGTACGGCGGCTTGTTCGGCTGGTTCGAGGATGTTGTTATTGTTCACGTCGAACGGCTTGAGCCATGTCGGCAATGCGGGCGGCGGTGGTGGGGTGCCTCCTCCTGTGGTTCCTCCCGGTGGGACGAGTGTGCCAGCGGCGATGGCGGCCTGCACGGCTGCGGCTTCGGAGGCATCGAGGACGTTGTTGTGATTGAGGTCAAACGGCACGAGCCACGTTGGGAGCGTTGGCGGTGGTGGCGGGGTGGCTCCGTTTGGTGGCACGACGACTCCGCTGGTGATGTCGGCGCGTAGGGCGGCGCATTCGACTGGGTCGAGGATGCCGTTGTTATCCACGTCATACGGCTTTACCCATTCGGGCAGCGCGGGCGGGACGACGGTCGGCGGGACGACGGTGCCGGCGTGGATAGCAGCTTGCAGAGCGTCGTTCTCGGCTTGTTCGAGGATATTGTTGTGATTGAGGTCGAACGGGCGCATCCACGTTGGAAGCTCTGGTGGGCGCGGTGTGGGGAGGACGAGCGTCCCGGCAGTGATGGCGGCTTTGACGGCGGCGATTTCGGTCGCGTCGAGGTGCCCATCGTTGTTCACGTCGAACGGCTTGAGCAAGTCGGGCAAGTGCCCGGCATGGCCTGCGGGCGTTAGTTTGCCGCTTTCGATGTCGGCTTTCACGGCGGCCAGTTCGGTGGCGTTGAGTTTTCCGTCGCCGTCCAAATCGTAGGGCTTCAACTGGTCGGGTAGCGTGGCGTGGAAGCCGAGCGGCGGCACGAGTTTGCCTTCTTTGATGGCTTTGCGGGCGGCTGTCCGCTCAGCGAGGCTCAGGCGTCCATCGCTGTTGAGATCGAATTGTTTCAGCGCGTCCGGGAGCTTGCCGTCGAAGTTTGGCAACTCGACCTCTCCATCGTGGAGCGCGGCGCGGAGTGCGCGGACTTCATCGGGGCCGAGTTTTCCGTTGCCGTCGGTATCGAATTTTTTGAGGTCTTCGGGCAATGGGAAGACGGGCGCTGGCGGCGGCGGGAATTTCCCGGCTTCGACATCGGCCTTCCAAGCGGCGCGTTCGGTGTCGTCGATCGTGCCGTCTTTATCGGCGTCATAATGACCACGGACTGCGGCGAAGTAATTGCACACTTTGGCGACTTGGCCATCGGTGGGCACTGTGGATGTTGTGCGTTTCGCGGCGTGAGCCTGCGTGGCGAGCCCGGCTGCGGCGATTGCTGCGACGAGGATTGGTGTTCGTTTCATGGGTGTTGGTTTTTGTTTTGAGAAGTGAAGGAGGTCGGCAGAGTAGGGGAGTGGTGCGGACTGTAAAGTGACATTTAGTAAATACATCTACCTCTCCAAATGGACGTCCTCGTTTACGCCGGGTTGGGCGACGCGACGATTCGCGCTACGCATCTCGTTCCGTGCCGCGACATCACGGTGCTCATCCAGGAAAGAGTGGCCGCGAATCCCGCTGCGCAAATCGCCGTTCTGCCGCAGGGGCCGCGGACGATTCCGTATATCGGGTAATCACCGCCGCAGCGCCGCGCGGTAGGTCTTCGCTGCTTGCGCCACTTGGAGGGCGGATTCGCGGAGAGCTTCGCGGGAGAGCTTTCCTTTGCGGAAGAGTTCCGTCTTCCTGCGGTAATCGTTTGCGGCGGAGATGAGTTCGGCTTTTGCAGAGCTTGCGCTGCTTTTCTTGCTACTGGGCGGATTAGGTAGCGCGTCGGGCGCGGGGAGGATTTCGGGGACGGGCTTGCCGGGGTCGAGGAGGTTCTCCAGCGAGAGCGGGTCGTCTTGGTCCATGCCCTTCTGAGGGAGAGCGGGGCCGACGTTTTTCTTTTCCGCAGCTGCGGATGTGGCGAGCAGTGCAGCAACAGAAAAGACGATCGCTTTCACGACTGGAACCGCAGTTTTGCCGGGAACGAGCCGAGGCTATCCAGCCGCTCGGAAATTTCCGGGCTACTCGCGGCGGCGATGGCGGCGGCGACGTTTGGCGCGTCTTCGTGGCCGGTCAGCTCGATGAAGAAGAGATGTGCGTTCGGCTTGCCAAAGATGGGCCTCGACTGAATACGCGTGAGGTTCACGTCGTGCGCGTTAAACGGCGCGAGGAAGCGGTAGAGCGCACCGGGCTTATTCGGCAGCGCGACGACGTACGCCGAGCAGTCGCCGGTGTGCGCTCGCTCGTGGCCGATGACGTAGAACTGCGTGACGTTCGGCACACCTTCCTCGATGGGAAAATGCAGGACGTCCAGTCCGTTTGGTGCGGCGAGTTCGCGCTGGGCGATGGCCGCGGCGGTCACATCGTCCGTCGCCAGTTTCACCGCGTGGCTCGTGCTCTTGGAGGCGACGGCTGCCGCGGAGGGATAGGTGCGTTTTAGCCACTTTTCCGAGTGCTGGAGCGGCACCGCGTGCGAATACACAATCTCCGGCACACGCCCCGCGCGGCCCAGCAGCGCGAGCTTCACGTCGAGGAGCAGAAGCTCCTGCACGAAGACGCACTGCGTATGCTCCATCAGGCTGTCCACCGTTGGCATAATCATCCCGCCCGAGCTATTCTCAATCGGCACGACGCCGAGCGCACCGGGCGTGGCGCGGACAAACTCAAACACTTCAGGCACTCCAGCAAACGGACGCAAGTCCGTCGCATCGGGAAAACGACGGCGCGTGAGCAGGTGGGAAAAACTGCCGTCCGGGCCGAGGTAAGCGACGATCATAGGCTCAAGCGCGGAGCATCATTCCAAAGGTCCTCCAGCCGATAAAGCGCCCGCTTCTCTGGATGGAAGACGTGGACCACCACACTCCCGAAATCCGCCACCACCCACTGGCTGAGCGGGAAGCCATCAATGCCCAGCGCCGGGGTGTTGTGCTCCACCTTCAGGCGGTCCTTGATCTCCCCAGCGATGGCCTTGAGCTGCGGCTCGGACGCACCGGAGCAGATCACAAAAAAGTCGGTGAAAGTGGATAGACTGCGCAGGTCAATCGCGATGATGTCTTCGGCCTTTTTATCGGCTGCGATGCTTGCGCACAAACGGGCTAGTTCTTCTGAGTTAATGACGTTCTCCTTGGTAAAGTCCGTGCGTTTCGATCATCGAGCGCACTGCTTCCGGGACGAGATAGCGGATGCTCCGCCGCTCTGCAACACGCTTACGCACTTCCGTCGCCGAAACATTGCTCAGCGTGGAAATCAGTCGAGCCAGTTCTCAAACCGCAGCCCCGGCACTTTGGCGAAATCAACGGTGTTGCGAGTCAAGAGCGTGGCGTCGTGCTCAATAGTGATGCAGGCGATTCGGAGGTCCATCGTGCCAATGCGGATGCCTTGCGTGCGGAGGTGTTTGGCGCGAAGGGCCGCGTCTTCGTCCCACGGCAAGAGAGTGTATTCGGCGAGGAAATTGATGAAGTCGGTCAACTGCCGATAACCGCTGATTTGCTCTGGGATTTCGCGGGCTGCGGCGAGGCGAGCTAACCACCCACGCAGACATTCCTCTGCGGAGACAACCGTCACGACGCAATCGGTGTCGGCACGCTCCATTCGCTCTTTGAGCAGGAGTCCTAGCGCCGTGGAAAACGCGATTTCTCGGATATGATTTGTGTCGAGGACCAGCATGAAAAACTAGTCCTTCTGCGCGCGGCGATACTGCTCGCCAAGCTCGAACGCCTCGCGCGCAAATGGCGTGTCCTGAATCATCCCGACGGTTTTGCGCCATCCTTTTTTGACCACGACTGCCTCGCGCTTCCGCCGCGCACGTTCAAGTGCAGACGCTTCAGTTTCCGGCTCAGTTTTGACTGCTTTCATGCCGGCGAACGTAGCTGCGGGGTGGGATGCTTGCAACTTTCATTGCGGTTCGCCGTGCAAGTGAAACAGCGATTACTGTGTTACCGGTAAAGGCGGTGCGCTTCGAGGATGGTGCGCACGGCTTCGGGGAGGAGGTAGCGGGTGCTGCGGCCCTCGGCGACTCGCTTGCGCACTTCCGTCGCGGAGACATCGAAGCGGCGGACGATGCGGGGGAAGTCGTGCGGGGGGGCGCCGGAGTCGCGCTCGAAGACGACGAATTGCACGAGTTCCCGCAGCTCGGGCCAGCGCCGCCATTTGGGGAGGTCGCGCACGTTATCCTGCCCGATAAAGTAGAACAGCTCGTCGCCGGGCGCGCGTTTTTTCCATGCCTCCACGGTGTCCACGGTGAAGCTCGGGCCAGGGCGATGCACCTCGGAGTCATCGCACTCGAAGCCCGCTTCGCCTGCAATCGCCGCCCGCACCATCGCCAGCCGAACGTCTGCGGGAGCGGGTTTGGCGTCTAGTTTGAATGGGGAGACGGCTGCGGGGATGAAGACGACACGGTCGAGCCCAAGCTGCTCCATGGCCTCGCGAGCGAGGATCAAATGTCCGTGGTGAATCGGGTCGAAGCTCCCGCCGTAAAGCGCTGTTTTCATCCGCGGGGAGCATCGTCGCCGACGCCCTTGCCGGGCAAGCGCGATTTGCCGCTCACTTCAGCCCGGTCCGCTCGCGGATGGTGGCCATGCGCTCTTCGGCGAACTTGCGGTGCTCGGCGGAGAGCGTTTGGTCGGCGAGGGCTTTGCGGAGATGCTCGATGGCGAGGGGGACATGCGCGGCGTCTTCGGTGGAGAGGTAAATGTGGGCGTCGCCGAGGTAGAACTCATACGCGCCGGTGGGGCGGCCCTCGTCTTCTGCGAGCTTGATGAGGCGTTCGAGCGCCTTCACTTGCTCGGATCGCAGCCGCGCTTCGCGGGCTGTCTCCGCGTGCTGGAAAAGGCGCACGGGGTCTTCGGGGATGAGGGTGTTCAGCCGCTTGGAGGTGCGGAAGGCATCGAGGAAATGCTTCGTGGCCCGCTGTGCGACGAGCTTCGCCGCGAGCGCCGGGACGAAGTCGGCATTTTTCTCCAGCGCCTTATCGGCCAGGGCTTCCGCCTCTTTCCACTTGCCGAGCGTGATCTGGTAGTTTGCCATCCCGGCCAGCGCATCCACTGAATCGCCGTCCAGCGCCAGCGCTTCTTCCACCCACTTCCGCGCTTCTCCATTCTCACGCATCGCCAGCATTTTCGCGGCGGTCTTGGAGAGGAAAATCGCACGGTCTCCTGCGGATAGGCCCGCCATTTTTGCCCGTAGCGCCTCGGCGTCAGCGGGCTCCCACGGCTTCACGTTCCCGCGTTTGAAGACGTAGGACCAGTGGTCCATATAGACGAGTTGGAAGTCGCGCTTCGATGGCTCCGGCTCGATGAGATGATCCAGCAGCCGCTGAAACCCGCTCGGGTCGCCGAGGAGCAGCACGGTGTCGAATCGCACCTGCCGGTCCAACTGCCGGAAGAGCTTCGGATTCACGTTCGCCTGACGCACCGCGCGGCTCCGGTTGCTGTCCGGGGCGCGGTCATCTTCCGTCAGCAAGTCTGGGCGCAGTTTGAGCAGCCACCCACGCGCTTCATTACTAAAAAAGAGCGACTTCGCGCTGAGGTCCGCGAGTGCCAGTGAGGGCGTGACGATCATCGGCGTGGGCGGGTTCATCCACGGCCCGAGCCAGCGTTTCCACACCTGCCAGCCCGTCAGCACGACGATCCCGCAGAGGAGGGTGATGAGTAAGAGTCGGACTTTTCGGGATACGATGCGCATGATTTTCCGGCAGACGCTTAACGGCTTTCTGCGACCCCGTCACGCCGCACCGACATGAATCTCCTGTTCGTCGGGAGCGGAGTGCGGGCTGGACCGCGAAGAGCGCACGGCACACACTGCCGCCATGCTCCGACCACGCAAAAAATACACCGTCTTCGACCTCCAGCAGCTCAAAGGGAAACGCTGCCTCACGCACATCCACGTCAAGTCCCCGCAGGAAGCCGCTGCGGCTGAAGAGGCGGGAGTTGATTTGATGAGCTGCAGCTTCGATAGCCCCGAGGCGCAATCGCGTCTGCCCGCACTCGTCGCCGCCGCGCCACGCAGTTTCCTCTCGTGCGCCACACCGCACGGCCTCTCATCGCCGGAGGAAGCTATCCGCGTCGCGTTCCGCGCCCTCGAACTCGGTGCCAGCTCCGTCTATTGCTCCGCCAGTCCCTTTATAATAGAGGCGATGGCCCGCGAAGGCATCCCGGTCGTCGGGCACCTCGGGCTCGTCCCGCGCCACGTCACGTGGACCGGCTACCGCGCCATCGGGCGCACCGTCGCAGAGGCCAAAGAACTCCACCGCCGCATGAAGCAGCTCGAAGCAGCCGGAGCCTACGCCGCCGAGCTCGAAGTCGTCCCTCACAACCTTGCGCGCTTCCTTTGCTCGCAGACGAAGATGCTCTTAATGTCCCTCGGCAGCGGCGGCGGATGCGACACGCAATTTCTTTTCTCCGACGACATCCTCGGCGACTACGAAGAGCGCCCGCCGCGCCACGCCAAAGCCTACCGAGACTTCGCCGCCGAGCACCGCCGCCTCCAGAAAGAACGCATCGCCGCCTTCCGCGAATACATCGCCGACGTGCAGGAAAACCGCTTCCCTGAGCGCAGTCATCTCGTGGAAATGGAGGCGGCGTTTTTGGATGAGGTGATGAGGGCGATCGGCGAGCAGCGGGCCTGATGGGTAGCGTCACTCCCCGCGCAGCGCGCTGAGCTGCGAACCTCGCAGAGCTAGGCGGGTGGCCAGCCAGACCCAAAAGACGCTGAGCGCAGCCATCCCGACGAAGAGGATGGAAAGCTGCCCCCACGGGAAGCTCGCCCCTTTCTGCAAAATACCGGGCAAGACGGCGACGATGGCGCTTACCGAGCCGATGCCCAACGCGGCCACGATGAGCCAGCGGTGCTCGGCGAAGACGAGTGCACGGAGTTGTGCGGGGTTGAATCCGACGGCTTCGAGGAGGCCAAACTCGCGCCGCCGTTCGAGGACATTTCGGGCGACTACGATGCCGAGCCCGGCGCTGCCGAGGAGGATGCCGAGGCCGCCGAGGACTTGGAAAATGGAGAGGTACGTGTTTTCCACGGCGTTGAACTCTGCGAGGCGCTGCGCTGCGGGGACCAGCTCCAGCCCGCGGTCGCCGAGTTGCGCGGTGAGGTGCTCGCGCACGGCAGCGGCTTTGGCGGGCGGGCAATCAATGAGGAAGAAGCGGTAGCCAGCGGAATTGGGGAATTTTTCGATGAAGCGGGCTTCGGGAATGAGCACGAGCCCTTGCATCATAGAGCCCTTTAGCGTGGCGGACATTTCTACGGCGAGCGGCTGGCCGCGTTCGTCCGTGTAGTCGAGCTTGTCGCCCACGCTTTTTTGCAGCGCCCATTGGAGGGTGTTGGCATCCACGACGCCGGGGATCGCGGCGGAGTCTTTGGGAACGATGCTGTTCCAGTTGATGCCGAAAGCAATGTCTCCAAGCTCTGAAAACCTCGTTCCCAGCAGCTTTGGCTGCGCGGCACGATTGAGATTCAAGCAGCTCGCATCATCCCCGTCCCGCACGCGCATCTGCACGACGCGCACGCCGTCCATGAGCTTGTCGTCGAGCGCGTAAGCGTCGCGTCCTTTCTGCGAGTTCAGGTCTTCGTAGATGGCGGATGCGCTTTCCCCCACGAGCGCGAAACCGCCGGTGCCGACCGTGTCATCCGTTCCCGTTTTGCGGAAAGAATCCACGGCGACGACCATGAAGACGCCACTCGCCAGAACGCCAATCGTCGCCAGCGAGCGTCCGGACCGGCGCGTGGTGTTGCGAAGGGCGAGGTCGCTCGCGGAGTCGAGGGTGGAGGCGGTGGCCAGCCGGCCCATGGCGTAACGGGTAAATAGAATACCGCTGGTGAGAAGGAGTGCGCCTGCGCCGAAGAAGAGCTGAGGATTGCCGCCGCTCATCGCGGCTAAAGCGAGCGCTGCCACGCCTGCAAGCATGGCGATTACCGGACGCCGTCTCGGTTTTCCGCCGGACTCTGATGCTGGTGCTTTGTTGTCGTTCATTGGTGTTTGCCCTTCGTGCGATGGTTTCCCGCGAGACGGAGGCGGAGTCGAGATGATAACGCTCTCTTTCCCCAACTCGACAGTGCTCTGAACTATCCGACGATCCCGCTACGCTTTCTCGCGGCACGGGATTTATGATGCGACACGCATCTCATGCTTCGACCGCTCATTTTTCTCGCAACAATTTTTGCCCATGCTGCTTTCGCGGACAGGTCACTGTTGCGCAGTAAGGCGGAGGCGGAACTCGCTGCGCTGGAGTCTGCGGCGAAAGCGATGACGGAAGACTTTGAGCGTGAGCTGCATGAGTGGGAATCCGACTTGCACACGCCAGTGCAGTGGGAGCCGCTTAAGGTGCTCGATGCTGTGTCGCGGAACGGCAAGCTGGAGGCACTGCCGGATGGCTCGCTAAAGGCTCCAGCGGAACTCGCGGACAAGGAGCGTTACACGATTCGGGCGACGACGGCGCTGAAAAAGATCACCGCCTTTCGCGTAGAAGTGCTCCCAGAGCCCGGCACCATCGGGCGCACGGGGAGGGGGATCCTGAGTGAGCTCCGAGTAACCGGTGCGACGCTCACCGTGGCGAGCGCGGATGATTCGCAGAAGAACTTCGGGCCGGAGGCTGCAATCGATGGAAATCCGAAGACAGGTTGGGCCTTCGGAGGTTCGACCGACAAGCCGCACGCAGCCGTTTTTGAGCTGAGCCAGCCGCTCGACCTCGGCGCAGAGGCGGTAATCACCTTCGTCCTCCGGCAGGATTTCAGTGCGCGCAATCTGAACCGCATTCGCATTTCAGCCACGGCAAAGGCGCCGCCCGTGCGGGAACTACCGGAGTCTATCCGGCAAACCATCGCGCTGGAGCCGAGCGAGCGTACGGCGGCACAGCAAACGGAGTTGGCAGATTATTTCCGCCCGATGTCGAAAGTGATCGCAGCCGTGAATCAGCAGATCGATGCGAAACGTGCGGAGCTTACCAAAATCAAACAGTCGGAGTTGCCCGCGAATCGACGCCGGAAGTAGAGCGATCCCGCCGAGGTTGGGCGGACGCTTCGGCTGTAAACTCCCAGTTGAAAAACGCACTGGCATACACGATGCTGAACAAAGAAATCGTTATCATGCTGACTCTTTCCAACCGCTCGAAACAGCACAGTGCTGAGACTTACAACGCGCTTCAGGCCGCTGAAGGCTTCGTGTTTCTAGGCCTCCACCGGGAAGCCTTGAAGCAACTGGATTCCATTCTGGAAGACGAGCAGGAGACGGCAGACGTCCTCATCGCTCGCATCCGAATCTTGCTCCACCTTCGCCGATTCTCCTCCGCCGCACGCTTGTCTGTCAGGGGCTCATCGCTCTTTCGGGATGAGGATGAATTTACCGTGCAGCGCGCCTTTGCCCTGCACCAGCTCGACAAAGGAGACGAAGCCGCCGAAGTCCTCCAAGGTGCCCCCGAATGGCTTCGCCGAACCGGAATCCTTCACTACAACCTCGGCTGCTACGAAGCCCGCTGGGGGAATCTGAAAATCGCCCGGCAGTGCGTGCAGACAGCGGTAAAGCTCAACGCCGCGATCAAGAACAACATCAAGCAGGACCCCGACCTTGCTGAGCTCTGGAACTA
Organism: Chthoniobacteraceae bacterium; assembly: GCA_947471505.1. Lineage (GTDB taxonomy): Bacteria > Verrucomicrobiota > Verrucomicrobiia > Chthoniobacterales > Chthoniobacteraceae > SXWH01. The sequence continues at coordinate 24,266 of CANIWM010000059.1, forward strand.
AGGCCGCCGCATCGAGGGGGGACTGTCAGCTAACGAGCGATTCTGCGGAAGAATCCTTCCGAACGGTTGACGCCTCGCGCGACATTGCTACCTTGTTGCCGCTCAACCATGCAGAAGCTCGAATTTACAGAGGCTGTAGAACTCATCATCGACTCGGATCCGCGCTTTACGCGCGAGGCTTACTTCTTCCTGCGTGATGCGCTCGACCAAACCGTGAAGCTCCGCAAACGCCAACTCGGCGAGGGCGGACACGTCACGGGCCCGCAGCTCTGCGAAGGCATTCGGCTTTTTGCTATCAAGCAATATGGACCGATGGTGCCGACAGTGTTGGAATACTGGGGCGTGAAAAAGACGGATGACTTCGGTGCGATGGTCTGGAACCTCATCGAACTCGGTGTGTTCGGAAAGACGCCGACGGATTCGATCGACGACTTCAAGGATGTGTTCACTTTCCACGATGCGTTTGTCGCTCCCTACTTGCCCGAAAGCGCGGGGAAAAAGGAGCAGATCGCGAAGCGTGCGGAGCGAGTGGAATCGTAACTGGCTTACGCATGGGACGTTTCGCCAAGGTGCTCGCCGAGATCGCAAAACGGCTAAAGAATGACGGGGAGTTCACGCTCGAAAAACGCATCGCTGCATACAAAGTAGCGCTGAAGGAGAACTCGGATTTTATCTCCACCCGGAAGCGCGATATCCTTTATCCCGGTCTCACAGAAGGCCGCGAGCGGGCGGAGAGCTTGGATGATTTCCTCATCCATATCCTCGACGAAGCCGCTGCGGCCGCGAATACCGGCAAGAGCACGCCGCCCGTGATGATTGTCGTCGCCCTTGGCGGCTACGGACGGATGGAACTGAACCCGATCAGCGATGTCGATGTGACCTTTATCCACGGCGGTGGCGCGAAGTTTCCGGCGGGCTTCGAGTTCATCGTGCGAGAGGTGTATGACATCATCAGTGGCTGCGATTTCACCCTCGGGCACAGCACGCGGAGCCTCAATGAGACAATCTCCGAGGCGAACAAAGAGATGCAGTCGAAGACGGCGATGCTGGAGTCCCGCCTGCTTTGGGGGGCGTCCACGCTCTACGAGAAATTCCGCGCGCGCTTTGAAAAAGAATGCATCGCGGGGAAGGTGGATTGGTATCTGAAACTGCGCGTTACCGACCAGGCCGAGCGCCACGGGAAATACGGCGAGACGCCCTACATGCAGGAGCCGAATATCAAAAATGGGTGCGGCGGGCTTCGCGATTACCAGAACCTCCTGTGGATGGCGCGGGTGAAGTACGGCGTGCGAACGGTCGCCGACCTTGTCGAAAAAAAATACATCAACGAAAGCGAGCAAACGGAACTCCAAGACGCCTACGAATTCATCTTCCGGCTCCGCACCGAGATTCACAATCTCACCGGGCGACATACGGACATCATCCTCACCAACCAGCAACTCGCGCTGGCCAATCGGCTCGGCTATGAGGCCAAGTATCCCGACATCCTTCGGCGTACCGAAGCATTCATGCGCGACTACTATCGGCGCGCACGCAGCATCTTTGAGCTGACAGAGCTTGTGTCCGAGAAGCTCGCGCTGCCCACGGCGCAGACGCAAAAGCTGCGTAGGCTCTTCCGGTTTTTACCGTTCAGGAGGCGCACGACGGAGAAGGAAACGTTCGACGGTTTTGTCGCCACGGGCGACTTGCTGACCTTTGAGAATCGCCAGATTTTCAAAGGTGACGCTGCACGGATGATGCGGCTCTTTCTCCACGTCCAGCAGCGCCAGCTCGTGATGACTGCGGAGCTACGCCACCTCGTCCGGCGGCGGCTCAAGTACGTGGATGACGACTTCCGGAAAGAGAAGGCGAACAGCGAAACCTTCGCGGAGATTCTCCGGCAAAAAGGACAGGTCGGGCCAATCCTCCGGCTCATGCACCGGGTGGATTTCCTCGGTCACTACCTGCCCGAGTTTGGAAGCCTCACCGCGCTGGTGCAGCACGAGTTTTTCCATCGCTACGCGGCAGATGAGCACACACTGGTGTGCATCGAGAAGCTCGACGGGCTACTCGACACCGAGGACCCGAAGTTTGCCGGCTACCGCGACCTTTTTCAGAAAGTGGAGGATTCGTTCCTCCTCTATCTCGCGCTCATTTTGCACGACACAGGCAAGGCTGCGAACGTCCGCTCACACTCAGACGTGAGTGCGATGAACGCACAGAATGTCGCAAAGCGGCTCAAGCTTAGCGTGGCGCAGCGCCAGATGTTGATCTTCCTCGTGGATTGCCACGACGAACTCGCCAAGACGGCACAAACACAGGACCTCGACGATATGGCGACCATCGTCGAGTTTGCCGGCATCGTCGGCAATCAGACGCGCCTCGACCTACTCATGCTCCTCACCACCGCCGACGGGCTTGGAGTCGGCGACACTAAAATGTGGAACGACTGGAAGGCGTCGCTCATGTGGAATCTCTATCGCCAGACGACGGCGTTTTTCACCGATGCCGCAGCCTACCGTGAGCAGCGGGCAGGGCAGCGAAAACAGTTGAGGGAGAAAGTCGGACAACTTCTCAAAGAGAGCGACTGGGAGTTCGAGATCGACGCGCACTTTCACTCGATGCCGGACCGCTACTTCCTCAGCGAGCGGCACACGGCAGAAGTCATCGCACAGCATGTGCGGATGTTCCGGCAGTTCCTCGAAGAACGGTGGTTCGGCGAGGATGCGATTTTTGAACCTACGGTCGATTTGGTCACGCACCCAAATGCGGGCCACAGCACGCTCCAGGTCATCACTTGGGATCGGCGTCAACTCCTCGCGCGCATCTGCGGCAGCATCTCTGCGGCTGGGCTGAGCATTCTGAGCGCCGATATTTTCACCCGTGAGGATGGCCTCGTGTTGGATACGTTCCGCATCTCGACGACGCGGTTCGAGGCCATCTCCGACAAGCGCGATCTCGACCTTGTCGCCAAATATCTGCGGGCATCGCTCAAGGACGATCAGTTCGACTTTCTGCCGCTCATGAAGAAGGCGCTTGGGCGCGTCGGGAGTTCGTCGCTCGATTTCCCCATCCGCATCGCCATAGACTCCGAGTCGCACCCTCAGTTCACTGTCGTGGAACTCACCGCGCCGGACCGTCTCGGTCTGCTGCACGACTTGCTTCGCGCCATCAGCGATGCGGACTTCGAGATTAGCGCCGCTCGCGTCGCCACGGAGAAAGGTGCTGCGATGGATACGTTTTTCGTCGGCAGAAAAGTGGGGGCCGAATGCGACAAGCAGATGACTGTAACGAAGCCGACGGATCCCGCAGAACTCGACCGCCTACGTGCCGCGTTGATTCGAGCGGCAGCGGGGCAGCCAGCTTAGGGGAGCAGCGCGGGAAGCGCTTCGAGCAGTCCCGCGAAGGTCGCCGGGGTGAAGGATACGGGGCTGCGAAGTTGATCCTCTAGCGAGCGAAGTTGTTCTTCGACTTTTACGTCTTTTTCCCGCCGGAGTGGTAGTGCGAGTGCGCGGACGGATGAGACGATGACCTCGGCACGACGGCGGAGGATCGTGGCGTCTTGCGTAGCGTCGCGGAAAAGGGCGGCGTTTTTGCATAACTGCTCAATCTGCGTGCGAGTGCTGGATTCAGTCCATCGGGTCTTCGCGGCATCAATGGCGAGACGGTCCGCCGTGGTGCGAAGCTCGGCGAGATTATCCGTCTTCTCCGGGAGTGCGGCCTTTCCCGCATCTGTCTGGGTGAGGATCCAGTGGATCGCAGCGATCCGCGCCGAGACTCCGGCATCGGGCGTTTTTTGCGAACGCCACGCAAGCTCTCGGAGGGAGACGGCTTGGCCGGCGAGCCAATGGCGCGGAGCGTCGAGCGGGACATCACCATCCCAGTGTGGTGGGAGTCCCGCGAGCTGGCGGGCGAGCTCGAAGCGGAGTTCTGGGTGCCCAGCGGTTTGGAGCCCGGCCGGAAGGTGAAGGTGACAGCCTGCGCAAGCATTCGCACGCTGGGCTGGTTGAGAAAGATCGCGCAGCCCGGACGCGACTCGCTGGGCATGGGTGACATCTAGGCGAGTGTGGAAGCGCACCCATTTTTCCGCTGGGCCGTGGCACGCTTCGCAGTTCACTCCGTGGATTGGTTTCACACCAGCCATCAGGCGTTCGGGCGCAGCGCTTTGCATGGGCGAATGGCAGACGGTGCATTGCTCGCTCTTTGTGGCATCGGTGATGCCGAGTGCCTCTCCGATGCGCTTGCTGCGCTCGGCACTGAGAATGGAGTCGGCGCGAGCATGGGGGTCTTTCTTCATCCAGATCCACGTTTGATCGTCGCCTTTTCCTCCCCCGTGACATCCCGATGAGGCACAGGATTGGAAGCCGGTGAAACGGTCCTCCGCACAAAGCGGCAAGACAATGAGAGCGAGTAAGGTTGTAAAGCGCACGCCTCTCCGTAACTAACTTTTGCCCCCATGACCAGCGAGGATTTAACTCTATGAGGCTTGCGAAACTGTTAGGAGATTCCTTTGGGAAAATTGCATTTCTGCGTTTAGATACGCAGTCGCCACACCCCTTAAATATATTCTCATGCTTCGCACTCCATACTCTCGCCTCTTGTCTTTGTCGTCCTTAATCGCGCTCGTGGTCACCGCTCGTGCCGATGTGCTGATTTCGGAAATCATGTATCACCCGCAGTCGGAGATTCCGCTCCAAGAGTATATCGAGCTGCACAATCCGGATACAGCGGCGGTAAGCGTGGCGGGGTGGCAGTTTACGAGTGGTGTTTCGTTTACGATTCCGGCGGGGACGACGATTCCGGCAGGTGGCTACTTGGTGGTGGCGTCAAATGCGGCGGCGTTTGCGGCGAAGTATCCCACCGTGACAAATTACGTTGCTGGGTGGACGGGGCAGCTCTCAAACAATACGAACAACATCGAGCTGAAGGATGCGACTCTCGTAGTTCGCGATAGCGTGCATTACGCGGATGATGGAGATTGGGCGACGCGGCGGATGGATGCGGTAGCAGACCTCGGGTATCGCGGCTGGTCGTGGTATTCGGCAGCGGATGGCTATGGGAAGTCGCTGGAACTGATCAATAAGGCGTTCGATAATTCAAAAGGGCAGAACTGGGGAGACTCGACGACGGCGGAAGGCACGCCGGGCGTGGCAAACTCGATTGCGGCGACGAACATCGCGCCCGTCATTTCGAGCGTGGAGCATTTTCCACTGCTGCCGACTTCGAGCGATGTGGTCACGGTCAATGCGAAGCTCACGGATGAGTTGACGACGGGACTGACGGCAACGCTTTTCTGGAAGCTGGATGCGGCGGGCTCGTTCACCTCGGCGGCGATGTTCGACGACGGGGCGCACGGCGACGGGCTGGCTGGCGATGGGCGCTTCGGCGCGCAGATTCCGGCGCAGGTGAATGGGGCGATTGTGGAGTTTTACGTGCAGGCCAGCGACGCGGCGGCGAATACCCGGACGTGGCCGAAAATTGCGCAGGACTATAATACGGGGACTTCGACTTACTTCGCCTCGCAGGCGGCGAACTGCCTTTACCAAGTGGACAATACAACGTTCGGGGGGGCGATGCCGATCTACCGGATGGTGATGAAGGCGGCGGATAAAGTGACGCTCGCAGCGATCAATGACGCAGGCGGCGGCGGGGGCGGAAGCCACGCGAAGTTCAATATGACGTGGATCACAGTGGACGGCTCCAGCCGCGAGTTGCGCTACACTTGCTCGGCCCGAAATCGCGGCCACGGCAGCGGCTCCCACGACCCTCAGAGTTTCCACGCCAGCTTCACCAGCGACCAAGACTGGAAGGGCGTCACGGGGCTAAACTTGAACACGTTTTATACCTACTTGCAGCTCTTCGGTAGCACACTGATGCGCAAGGCGGAGTTGGCGTGCTTTGAGTCGCGGCAGGTGCAGGTCCGGATCAATGCGACAGACCTCACGCAAGCAGGCGGCCTCAGCGCGGACGGCGGGCACAGTTACTACTGCTACGTGGCCAATGAGAACCCGGATTCGGACTACGCGGCGCACCATTTCCCACTCGATAGCAGCGGGAATATCTACAGCGTGCGCCGGGAAGACGCGGGCTCGCTGGAGGGCGACTTGAAATACATTGACGCAAACCCGAACTCGTATCGAACCGTCTATTTCAAGGACACGAACGTGTCGGAGGATAACTGGTCGGACCTCATCGGGCTGAACCTCGCGCTCTCCAAAGGCGTCTCCACCACTCTGACGAATGTGAGCTACACCCCAAGCGCGGCTGCCTACGCAGCGGATATTTTAACGAAGGTAGATGTGGACCAATGGATGCGCTGGATGGCTGCGGAAAATCTTACGGGTAACAACGAAACGAATCTCGTCGGCGGCTACGGCGACGACTACTATCTCTATTTCGGCAAGACGGACATTCGCGCCCGCTTGCTCCCTCACGATCTCGATACGATCCTCGGCCACGGCGACCAAAATTCCGCCGACTCGCCAGCGACGTTTGCATCTACCGACAGTATTTTTCAAATGATGAGATATCACGGTGCCGGTGCTACTCCGACAGCGCTGAACGCGCTCATCCGCCACCAAGACTTTGCACCGCTTTTTTACCAAGCGCACCTTGACTTGATGGGCGGCCTCCTCTCGCAGGCCAATTTCGACTCGCTCGCAGATCAGATTCTCACGGGCGTCGTCAGCGCGCCCACTATCGCGAACCGTAAAGCGTGGTACGCTGCGCGGCTCGCTTACGTCGCGACGCAAATCCCCACGACGATCTCCGGCATCGTCGCCGCGACGACGGGCGGCACGACGCTCACCGTCACCAGCGGATACGCACGCTCGATAGCGGCAAACTGCAAACTCTCTGGCCGCTCCCACGCAGGCCGCACCCGTTCGGTGAAAGTGAACGGCACGCTCGCGGCATGGGATGCTTTCAATGCAACCTGGACGGTGAATCCGTTGGCGCTCACGCCGGGTATCAATCGCTTCAATATCGAAGCATTTGATTCGACTGGCGCGGAGTTCGAGGAAGTCATCACCGATGTCTGGTACGACGATGCGACGGTCGCCAGCGTCTCGGGCACGCTCGGTGCGGGGACCACGACATGGACCGCAGCAGGCGGGCCTTACCAAGTCACCGCAAACCTCATCGTCCCCGCGACCGGCACACTCGTCATCCAGCCCGGCACATCGGTCTATTTGAACAGCACGATCACCATCAGCGTCACGGCGGGCGGGAAGATTCTTGCGGAAGGAACGGAGGCGCAGCCCATCCGCTTCACGCGTGCGCCGGGCCTCGCGACGAATGGCGGCACCATCACCATCAACGGCAGCGCGGGCGCACCGGAGACGCACTTCTATTACACATTCTTCGAGTTCGGAGGAAACCCGGCAGTCACTGCGACGGCGAACTCGAACATCGTGATGGACCATTGCGAATTTGGCACGACTACTTCCGCTTACGTCCATCTCGACGGCGGCTCGTATCTCATCAGCCACTGCGTCTTCCCATCGCCTACGGTCGGGACTTTTGAGCCGCTGCATGGAACGATCGGCTTCCCGGCGGGTGGGCGTGGAATCGTCCGCGATTCTTTCCTCGGAAAAGCGCAGGGCTACAACGACGTTTTCGACTACACTGGCGGCAATCGTCCAGGAGCGATCCTGCAATTTATAAATAACGTCTGCATCGGCTCGGATGACGACATTCTCGACATCGACGGCACGGACATGTGGACCGAGGGCAACATTTTCATGCACACGCACCGTAACGGTTCGCCGGACTCGTCCAGTGCGATCAGCGGCGGCAACGATGGCGGCGGCGGGACCGGCAGCCGGAAGCAAGCGACGGCCATCGACACGGCGACCGAGCAGATTACCTGCGGCACGCATGGATTCACGACTGGGCAGGAAGTGGTTGGGACTTCATGGGTCGGTCAAAACTTCCCTGCAGCGACTCCTGCACTCCGTAACGGCACGTATTTTGTCCGCGTAATAACCACGACCGCGGTAAAGCTCTATCTCACAGCGGCAGACGCAAACGCGGATACGAACGCGATCAATTTCAGCGCCACAGTCGGCACGGTAACCAATAACGTGCCCACGAATCCGAGCATTGCGCTCACCACCGTGAACGGCGTCTCAAACATCACCGTGGTCGGAAATCTGTTTTACGACGTGGATCAAGCGACGACGGCGAAGGAGGGGAACTTCTACACCTTTTTGAACAACACCGTAGTCAGCCAGAACAATACGGGCAGCGGCGACGCAGTGACCGGTGTGTTCAACTTCGGCGACGACGGGTACAACGAAGCCGCTGGTATGTATATCGAGGGCAACATCATCCACAGCGCTGCGTCGCTCACCCGCAACTACCCCGGCGCGGGGCTCACGCAGAATGTGACTTTCAACAACAACATCCTCCCGCCCGGCCTCGTCTGGACGGGCACCGGAAGCGGCAATACGAATGTGGACCCGCTCCTCGCCAGCGTGCGTAACACAGCCAACACCGCATTCACCATCCCGACTCCGGGACCGCGTGATTTTGACCGCCTCGCCGTGCAAATCCGCCAGCAGTTCGGCCTGAAAGCAGCATCGCCCGCGAAGGGCACCGGCCCCAACGGCACGGATAAAGGCGGCGTCCGCACGCTCGGCGTCAGCCTCTCTGGCGCACCCTCTGGCACCACGAATCTGCAAACTGCGACTATCACCGTCGGCACGCGCATGACTGGCAACGGCATCTCTACATTCACCGGCGCATGGCCCGGCGGCGGCTCCGGCTGGACGCACTACAAATACCGCCTCGACGGCGGCGCACTCAGCGCGGAAACCGTGAACGGCGCACCGATCACCCTCAGCGGCCTCGCGAACGGCTCGCACACACTTCAAGTCATCGGCAAAAACGACGCGGGGTATTACCAAGACGACGCCGCTTTTGGCACGAGCGGCCGCACTGCCAGCGCGACTTGGATGGTTGATACCACTTACATCCCGCCAGCCGCAGCGCCGATTGTGCGGTTCAACGAAGTGCTCGCCTCGAATACCGAGACGCTCGGCTTTAGCGGCAACTTCCCCGACATGATCGAACTCGCCAACGTCGGAAACGCCACCGCCGACCTCTCCGGCTGGGGCATCACGGACAACACCGCGCTGCCCTATAAATACACCATCGCCAACGGCACTATGCTCGCCCCCGGCGCGTTCCTCACGATTTACGCCAGCGCCGTCGTGGCCGTCCCCACACCGAAGACCGGCTTCTCCGTGAAGCAAAGCGGCGACGACCTCACCCTCACAAAATCCGTCGCGCAAGGCGGCACCATCGCCGACAGCGTGACGTGGGGCCAGCAGCTCAACGACTACTCCATCGCCCGCGCACTCGACGGCTCGTGGGCGCTCGGTGTGCCGACTTTTGGCGCAGCCAATAAGCTCGCCGGTACGGGCGACATCAACGGCATCCGCATCAACGAATGGCTCGCCGACTCCGCCACGCTCTTCGCGAACGACTTCGTCGAACTCTACAACCCATCCACGCTCCCCGTGGACATCGGCGGCTGCTACCTCACGGACAACCCTGCCGAGTTCCCGACCAAGAGCCTCATCCAACCGCTCACCTTCATCGGCAACCCCGGCTACATCTCGTTCAAAGCGGACGGCGACACCACGCAAGGGCCGGACCATGTGGACTTCAAGCTCTCGCCGCTTCAGGGCGAAATCGGCTTCATGTCGCCCACTCAAGCCGCAATTGATGTCGTCATCTACGCCCCGCAGACCACCGACATCTCGCAAGGCCGCACTCCCAACGGCACAGCCACCACCGCATTCTTCACCCAGCCCACACCCGGCGCGCCGAACCCCGGCGTTGTCGGCGGAGGTGGCGGCGGCTCACAGACCGATACCCTCGTGACCGCGCCACAAGTGTGGAAATACGTCGCCAGCGGCACCGATCCATTTGCCGGAGCGACGACGTGGAAAGACACCGCATTCGTGGACACCGCGTGGAGCAGCGGCGGCGGCGTGCTCCATCTGGAGCCCGACGCCATCCCAGCGACCGACGGCTTTGTGAAAACCACGCTCCTTCCCGGCTACGACGCCACCCACCCGTACCAGACCTACTATTTCCGCACGCACTTCACCTACAGCGGCCCGCTCACCGGCGTCACGCTCACCGCTCTCATGACGTGCGACGACGGCTGCATCATCTACCTCAACGGCCAAGAAATCACCCAGACCAGCGGCTCGCGAATCCGCGCCAATGCAGGCGCCGACACCTACGCACTCCAATCCGGCAACCTCGTCGCCGACCACACCATCGAGACATTTACCCTCAACACCAACGGCCTCGTGAACGGCGACAACGTCATCGCCGTCTCCGTCCACCAAAGCTCCACGCAAGGCGTCGGGACTGGCAGCTCCGATGTCACTTGGGGGCTGAAACTCACCGCGACCTACACGTTAGCCGGCAGCAGCCCCGCGCTCGTCATCAACGAAGTCCTGCCGATCAACCTGACCTACCCAAATCCCGACACCAGCCTCGCCGGATGGATCGAACTTTATAACCCGACCGCCAGCCCCGTCAGCCTTGTGGATTACAGCCTTTCCAACGAAATCGGCATCCCGCGCAAATACATCTTCCCTGCGGGAGCATCGATCCCCTCCAACGGCTACTACGCCGTCTCCTGCAATGCGCTCGCCGCAGCATCCGCGACCAATACCGGGTTCGCAATTAGTGGCACCGGCGACCAGCTTTACTTCTTTAACCCGCTTGCCACCGGAGGCGGGCTGCTCGACAGCGTGGTCTATGGCCAACAACTCCCCGACCGCTCCGTCGCCCGCATCCCAAATGCCAGCGGCCCATTCGCCCTCGCCGTGCCCACCCGCACCGCCATCAATAGCGCCGCCACCACCACCGCCATCACCAACGTCAAACTCAACGAATGGATCACCACCAGCGTCCCGACATGGCTGGAGCTCTACAACACCGCCGCCACACCCGTCCTTCTCAGCGGCAATTACCTCACCGATTCCTTCGGAAATAAAACCAAGCACCTCATCCCGCCGCTCACCTACCTCGGCGGCACTGGCACCTCGCGCTGGCTCCAGCTCATCGCCGATAACGACAGCGGTGCAACGCCCAACCACGTCAACTTCACCATCGAAAACGGCGAGGGCCTCTGGCTATTCACCAACACCGGCACACAGCTCGACGGCGTCGCAGTCACCGCCCAATCCGGCGGCGCTTCGCAAGGCCGCCTCGCAGACGGCAGCGCCACCATCGTCGCCCTCCTCCCCACGCCCGGCGCGCTTAATCTCGCCGCCAGCACCGACACCGACGCCGACGGAATCCCCGACCTCTGGGAACTCGCCAACGGCCTGAACCCCAACAGCGCCGCCGACGCCACCCTCGACTCCGACGGCGACGGCCAAACCAACAAAGCCGAGTATCTCGCCGGGACAAACCCGCAATTCCCCGGCAGTAAACTCGCCGCCACCGTCGCCAAAACCGCCACCCCCGGCCAATACGCCATCACCTTCACCGCCATCGCCGGAAAAGCCTACACCGTCCGCTACAAAGACGACCTCACCAGCGCGACGTGGACGAATCTCCAGCAAATCAGCGCCCCCGGCGTAGATACCGTGACCACCGTCAACGACACGCCCGGCGTCGCAAAACGCTTCTACCAAGTCGTCACCCCGCAGCAGTAAAGGAAACACCCGGAAGCGAAGCGCGAGGAAGTAGCGGGGGCGTCCCGCCCCCGAGCTCCAAAGGTGCGCAGCGCCATGTCCCTGCGGGACATCGGGGCCGCGTCTCGACAGTCCTCCGTCAGTGCCCCAGCGTCTGCCGGAGTTGCTTCGCGATCTCGACGAATGCCTGCCCGATCACGCCATCTGGCTCGGCGGCGGTGATGGGCTTGCCTCGGTCGCCGCTTTCGCGTGTCGGGATGTCGATCGGGATTTGGCCGAGGAGCGGGATTTTCTGCCGCGCAGCCTCGCGCTCTCCTCCGCCGCTGCCGAAAATATCGTAGCGCACGCCGTCGCTCGGGCACTGGAAGTACGCCATGTTCTCGATGATGCCGAGCACGGGCACGTTCACCTTCTGGAACATCGTGACGGCTTTCCGCGCGTCGAGCAGCGCGACCTCTTGCGGCGTGGTGACGATGATTGCGCCTGCCAGCGCGACCGTCTGCACGATGGTGAGCTGGATGTCGCCGGTGCCGGGCGGCAGGTCGAGGATGAGGAAGTCCGTGCCGTCCCAATTTACCTGCCGGAGAAATTGCTGGGTGTACTTCGTCACCATAGGCCCGCGCAGGATGGCGGGCGCATCGTCTTCGAGCAGGAAGCCCATGCTCATCAGCTTCAAGCCGTAACGCTCGATGGGGATGATGCGGTTATCCTCATCCGCAAAAGGCCGCTCGTTCGCGCCGAACATGATGCCCACACTCGGGCCGTAAAGGTCGCAGTCGCACAGCCCCACGGAGGCTCCCGTCGCGGCAAGGGCGCAGGCGAGATTGGCGGCGACGGTGCTCTTCCCCACGCCGCCTTTTCCGCTGGCGACGGCGATGATGTGCTTCACGCCGGGCACGGCAGTTTGCGGCATGGACTGCGCGCCCATCGGCTGCTGCTGCGGCGCGGTGATGTCGATGCGCACGGAGGCACTCGTCACCCCCGGCATCGCGGCGAGCGCGGCTTCGGCGTTCGCTTTGATCATCTTCGGCACCGTGGCATCCGCCGTGGACATGCTCATCTGCACGACGACTTCGGTGCCCGTGATGCGGATGTCTTTCACCAAGCCAAAGCTGACGATGTCGCGGCTGAAGCCGGGATATTTGACCGTGGTGAGTTGTTGGCGAATGGAGTCGGTAGTAAGCATGGCAAAAAAAACGAGGGGCCGGAGGGAAGCGGGCTACCGCGCGGCTGGCAAGCGCCGTTCAGCAAGATTACTTCGCCAGCACTCGCAGGTTCACGCACGCCGCTTCGTTCGTGCTGCGCACAAAGACGAGGCCGTTGCTGGTGGCGGGCGTCCCGTCGTGCCGTCGAGGAAACAGAGGCAGGCGAAAAATGGGGAATCTTCCGGCTTCATGGTGCGTCGTTTTTCTTTTTCATCGCCGGACCCGCTTCTCACGCTTTCCACTCGGAGTATCCCATCGCAAAGGTTGGCCTTGGGCATCGGTGCCGTTCCAGGTGAGTGGTTGCTGTGGCATGGGCGTTTTTGGGTTGTGGAAGTGGTCGTCGGAGCCGTGCAGGCGGTCTTCGGGCTGGCGGAGGCGGGCATTTCCGGGCGGGAAAGGCCCGTTTCCTCTGTAGAGGCGGTTTTTTGGGCGGCTGACAAAACCTTCTCAGTGGCTGAGAGAGTCTTGTCCGTCACGGAAAAGGTCTTCTCAGCCATTGAGAAGGTCGTCTCAGCGACGGAGAGAGTTTTGTCCGTCACTGAAAAGGTCGTCTCAGCCCCTGAGAGAGTTTTTTCCGCCACGGAAAAGGTCTTCTCAGCGACGGAAAAGGTCTTCTCAGCTACGGAGAGAGTTTTCTCCGCCACGGAAAAGGTTACCTCCGTGACCGAGAAGGTTGCATCAACCGCTCCCTTCACCACCTCGCCCCCCGCGAAATGCCCCGACGCCCCTGCGCTCCGAAGCGAAGCGCGTGCGGCGGTTTTTGTCTGGCTTGAAAAGGCGGAGTTCATTTCAACGGTTGGAAGCTGGCGGACGGAAAGAACCGCGTCAGATTAGCCGATTCAACCTAAAAACGGCAGTTGACCCCGTTTTTGAGGCCGAAAAATAGGGTATTTTACTCTGGAAATTGCCAACTGCGGAGCAGTTGAAAATCACTCACCCGTCCAAGGCTCATTTTTCTCTGAAAATCCGTTCAACTGCCGTTTTTAG
>CANIWM010000060.1 GCA_947471505.1 Chthoniobacteraceae bacterium
CCTGCCGCCGTCCTAAAAGCGCGAAGCGCCCAATTTCGAGCACCGTGCAGTTTCCCAGAGCCGCGCGAAACCGATCAGGCGCTTTGCGCGTTTGGGGACGGCGGCAGGAATGCCGCCGCTCCTTGGCTCGTTACACTCGCAGGGTTGGCTTGTCGCCGCTTGTCGCTATCGCGACTTCGCTCTGTTCCACTTTTAATCACACCCGGCTACCGCCCCAGCACCCCGCGAAGCACCAGCCAGAGCTTCGTGAGTTTCCCCAGCGAATACCGGCGGTCAAATACTTGCCAGCGGTCGCGCGCCATTTTCTCCAGCAAGCGGCTGTACACGGCGCGCATGATCTCGGCGGCGATGAGCGCCTTCCTATCGCCAGCGGGGAGCTGGCTCGCGGCTTCTCGATAGAAAGTGCGAGCGCGTTCGGCTTGGAAATCCATCAGCGCGAGGAAGCCTTCGCTCCGCCGACCAGCCGCGAGGTCGTCCCGCGAGACGCCGAAGCGCGCCAGCTCTTCCTCGGGTAAATAGATGCGGCCCTCGTTCGCAAAATCGCCGCCGACATCGCGGAGGATGTTCGTGAGCTGGAGCGCGAGGCCGAGGCTGAGCGCGTAGTTTTTTGCCCGCACATCGCGCGCACCAAAGATGCCGATGCTCACGAGCCCGACGACGCTGGCGACCCGGTGGCAGTAGAGCCGCAGCCCTTCCCAAGTGCCGTAGCGCGCGCCGTCGAGGTCCATCTCCATGCCCGCGATGACTTCGCGAAAGTCGCCGACGGAGAGCCCGTATCGTGCGATGATTTCGCGCACGGTAGCTGCCAGCGTGGGCTCGGCGGGCTGGGGCGCTTCCAGCGCAGCTTTCCATAAATCGAGGCCCGCTTGCCGCTGTTCGCGGTTGTGACCGGGGTCGTCGGCGATGTCATCCACCACGCGGCAGAATGCGTAGAAAACGCTGATGTCCGCACGGCGCTGCTTGGGCAATACGATGAATGCGAGCGCGAGGTTCGAGCGGCTGGCTTTGGTGATTTGAACGGCTTCGTCGCTCACGGTAAAACGTCGCACACGATTCGCCCATTCACGCACTCGATGCGGCGCTCGCCAGGCATCGCCGCGATTTCCGCGCCCACGCTCACCGCGACTGCGCACGCGAAGTCCTGCGCTGCGCGGAGGAGCAGCCTGCGGAACGCCGCCATCTCCGCGCCCGCTAAGATGAGGTCGGGCTCCTCCACGATGAGCAGCGGCGGGTGCGAACCCAGCGCCCGCGCCAGCCCTACGCGGAGTTGAAGTCCGAGACTGAGGTGGTCGATTTTCTCGGTGATGAACTTGGTGAGCTGGACGAACTCGATGAGCTGCTCCGTGCGCTCCTGCGCTTCGATGGGAGGCATGTCAAAGACCTTGAACAGGGGCATGGCGATATTCTCCATCACCGTGAATCCCGGCAGGAGAAAAGGCGGCGCGAAAACGTAGCCGAACGCCGTATCGCGGAGGTCGAGGACCCGCTCTTTCGCCATCGCAGACATCCGAGAGCCACCGATGATTACCTCGCCTCGATCCGGTGTCTCCAGCAACCCGAGCAGACGTAGGATGAGGTTCTTCCCGCAGCCGCGCTCCCCGGCAAAAAGTGTCACGGTCCCTGCATCGAGGCTCACCGAGATGTCGTGTGCCGACGACGGAATCCCCGTCTCATTTCGCGTGCAGGAGACGTTGCGAAGTTCGATGACATGTTTCCTATTTAGGCTCACGCGGCGATGGAAAGCGGGGCCGGGCGGGAAGCGCAAGCGGGGATTGAAACTCCTTTTCTCGCAGCGACGTTGCACGCTGCGCAGCAAGCGTGATACACCGCGCGCCGTTGCGTTACTTCAAAGCATCCATCATCTGCGGCGTCCTCGCCTTTCTCGTGTCCGTGGGGCTCTTTGAGCTCGGCATCTTTCGCGGGCTGGATGCTGCGCTGGCGTCGTTCGTCGGCCAGCCGTCCCCGCCGGTGATCGGGCGCGTTTTGCAGTATGCGCTGATGCTGGCAGGCAGCTTCGGCATCGCATGGACGACGATCGACATCGGGCGGATGTCGCTGAAATGCGCGGTGGCTCTAGTGGCGCTCGCAGAATGCGCGGCGGCGGTCTGCGTCGTGGTCCTCTTCGATGGCTACTTCAGCCCGTTCGCCCCGGCGCTGGCTATCGCTTTGGCATTCGCGATTGCGCTCATCTACTCGCAGTCCGCGCCAGGTCGGCGGAAGCAGGAGATTTATCGACTCCTCGGCGACCGCGTCTCCGCGCAGACGTTTCATGCGCTGCTCGATTGCGATGTCCCGCTGCGATTTGAGGGAGAACTGCGCGAGGCCAGCATGGTGGTGTGCGAGGTGTTTAACCATGACGCGCTCGTCGCTGCGCTGCCGGTGAGTGACTACGTGGCAATGACCAATTCTTTCCTCCGCAACTCGGCGGAAATCCTCGTGCAGCAAGGCGGCTATCTCGACGAATGCGGCGAATGCGTTCGGGGCATTTTCGGCGCTCCATTGTCTGACGCGCATCACGCACAGCGCGCCTGCGAAGTAGCACTGGCGCTGGTGGATCGGCTGGATGCGGTGAACCATGAATGCCAGCAGGTATGGGCACAGACGTTCGACTATCGCATCGCCGTAAACTCCGGCGAACTGGTGATCGCAGCCCGACTCGGGACGCTCAGTGTGGCGGGCGAGCCGGTGGAGTTTGCCCGGCGACTCTGCGCGGCCAATCTCGTGTACGGCTCGCGAATCGCGATGGGCTCAGACGCTTTCAACGCCGCCGAAGGCACGGTGGAAGTCCGCCCGCTGGAAATCGTGCAGCGTTCCGCAGACGCCGCGCACCGCGAGGAAATCTACGAGCTGCTCGGCCTGCCGGGCTTGCCCGACATGGCGCAGCAACGGCGCGAGTTTTTCTGGAAGGGCGTCATCTTTTTCCGTGGCCAGCGTTGGGAGGAAGCACTGGCGCATTTTAGCTCTGCCCAAGAACTCGCAGGCTCGGACGGGCCGTGCGAATTTTACATCCGCCGCATCGAGGAACTACGCGCCGGGCAACCTTCGCCGGGCTGGAGCAGCGCACGCTTGTGAAACAGACCAACTACCCACTGCCCATCCGCACCCTCGTCGGCGAACTCAAACGCTTGCCCGGCATCGGCCCACGCAGCGCGGAGCGCATCGCGCTCTGGATGGTGCAGAGCCGCGACGCGCGCTCGGCGGATGTGGCGGCGGCGATTCAGGCCGTGAGCGAGCGCATCCATCCATGCAAATGCTGCGGCTTTTTCACCGAGGCGGAGTTGTGCGAGTTCTGCGCGGATGAAGGCCGCGACAAGTCGCTCCTGTGCATCGTCGAGCAGCCGACGGACGTGCTGCCGCTGGAAAGAACAGGCCGTTTCCGAGGGCGCTACCACGCGCTCGGCGGGCGGATTTCCCCGCTGGAGCATATCGGCCCGGAGCATCTGCGCGTGGCGGAATTGATCACGCGAGTCCGCGAAGAAAAACCGCAGGAGATCATCCTCGCCCTCGGCTCCGATGTGGAAGGTGAGGCCACGGGGAACTACGTCGCGGGCCTCTTGCGCGAGTTTGAAGTGAGCGTCACACGCCTCGCCCAAGGCCTCCCGGCTGGCGGCGGGCTGGAGCACGCCGACGAGTTAACGCTCAGCCGCGCGCTCTCGGGTCGGACAAAGGTATAGTTGGGAAACGCAAAGGCCGGGAGTCGAAGGCGGAGCTTCACTACGACCGTCAGCCCATGAGCAGTCGTCGCGTAAGCCCCAGCCTCCGACTCCCGGCCTCTGCCATGGAGTCTTAGCGGGTGGTACCTGCTTTATGCGGTCTTTCTGTGCACCTCTTCGGCGGCGAGGGCGCTGGTGACGACGCGACCGAGTTTCGCGATGTCGTAAGGTTTTGAGATGGCGGCGCAGAAGCCATGTTCGCGGTAGCGACTCATGACGGGGTCCGAGTCATAGCCACTGGAAACGATGGCTTTCATCGCCGGGTGGATGGCTCGCATCCGACGAACGGCTTCTTCGCCATTGACGTTCCCCGGGAGACTAAGGTCTGAAATAACGATTTCGAAGGGATCGCCGGCGGCTTTTGCTTCCTCAAAAGCGCGGACGGCTTGCTCGCCGTCGTACACCTCGGAGACATCGTAGCCGAGCGCGCCAAGGGCTGTGGAGACAAGGGCACAAATGGCTTCTTCGTCGTCAAGTACGAGAACTCTCATGTGACCCTTGTTGCGAGATTCCGAGCTTGTGGGCGGAAGTTTTTGTGACGCCGCGGGTGTGGACATCATCGAGGGCATGGGGACGATCGTGAGTGCGCTCCGGGTGCTATTGCCGGGCTGATCCATTTGGCATTCTTCGCCTTTCGCGAGGGCGAGAAGCTTACGGTTTAGCTCTTGGGCACGGATTGCATTGCGCTTGGCTCCCGTGATTCGCTCGCTGGTCGCCGCGTCGGGAGGAGCCGTCATAAGAATAAGCGAGAGGTTGCCGATGATGCCTGTGAGGACGTTGTTGAGGTCATGGGAGAATGTGCTGACCGGGCCAGCGAGGTCCAGTGGTGCAGTATGGAGATGCTGCTGGGGGACCGTGGCGTTTTCGTCGCGAACGAGTGCTAGAAAGCTCGTTCCTTTTGTGAGGTTCACCTCGGAAAGTACGATATCGACTTTCGAACTTCCATGGGCCTGAAGAGCCGTGGTCTTGAAGGATGCGGGGCCGTTGCGGGTGAGTTCCTGAAGGTTGACCGGGTAAGCAATGAGCTTCTGGAGTTCCTCGCCAAGCAGGTGGTCGATGGATTGCCCGAAGAGTTCTTCGGCTGCGGGATTCGCGCCACGTACGGTGCCAAGGCTGTCGATGAGTAGGACCGCGTCGTCCGTCATCGTAAGAACGGCTCGGAGTTCAGCGTCAGAGGTCTCGGCCTTCTTGCGGAGCGCGTCCCGAGTCTCACTCATACTGCGATAGACGACACCGAGCGTAACACCGGCGACGATACCGAGGCCGGCGAGGATGTTCGCCATAAGCGGATCGAGCGCGATTGGGTTCGTGACGGCGAACGTGGGAAGAATGGGAATGGCGATAGCGCTCGCGGCTCCCGCTCCGGGCTTCAGCCACGAGAGGCCTTTTTTTATGCTCGTAAGAGCGGCCTCGATGCGGACTGAAATGGACTGATTTTTCGGATTTGGCATTGCAGACTTTGAATAAGCCTGCGGCGTGCCACGATTATGGTTTTTATGAAGCTTACTAGTAAATAAGAATCGAATCGACAGCAACCCCACCAAGTTTTTCTCGCCCATGGAGGAATCCCAGCTCCATTAAAAATTGTGCACAGACGACCTCGGCACCGCATGAATGCAGAAGTTTCAAGGCAGCGGCGGCGGTGCCGCCAGTGGCGAGAACATCGTCGATGAGCGCGACCCTCTCGCCTCGTGCGACCGCGTCCACATGAATCTCCACGATGGCGCTTCCATATTCGAGCTCATACTCTGCAGCGCGTGTCGTCCACGGGAGCTTCCCCTTTTTCCGCACGGGGACAAAGCCGACGCCGAGCTTGAAGGCCACAGCGCTGGCGAAGATGAAGCCCCGCGCGTCAATGCCGACAATCTTCGTCACACCTTTGCCTGCGAGGGTTGCCGCGAAAAGGTCTATGACTTCGCGGAACAACGCGCCGTCTCCAAGGACAGGCGTGATGTCTTTGAAAACGATGCCGGGTTTTGGAAAATCGGGCACATCCCGGACGGCTGATTGAATTCTGGATACGTCGCGCATCGCAGTCGTGTGCCACATCGCAGCGAGCGGGACAAGGGCGGCGATGCCAATTATTCATCCCATCCGCCTTGTGATGCGATGAGCGGACACTAAACGTCGGCAAAAATCGCCCCTACATCCACAGAGAAACCCGCGATGGCGATGCTCGCCACAGTGCCGTTATTCGTCTTCGTAAGCAGCTCGAACCGCCCCTCGCGTTCCCCATACTGCTCCAGCACGCGCCTATCCGCATCCACGATCCAATACTCCGCGACCCCGTGCGCCGCGTAGTCCACGAATTTCACCCCACGGTCGTTTGCCTCAGTGCTTGGGGAGAGGACTTCCACGATGAAGTCCGGCACAGGAAAGCGCATCATCTCCGCCGAAAAAGTGCGCGCTTTCTCCGGGCCAAAATAAACGACATCCGGCTCGTAATCGTTGCGCGGGAAAGTGCAGAGACACTTCTCCACGCGCACTCGCCCGCCAGTCGGGTGGTTGCTGAGGAAAATCTTCAAAGCCGTAGCAAGATTGAGCGTCGCCACGAGATGCGCATTCCGCGCAGGCGAGTGCATGAGCACCTCACCCTCGATAAACTCCGTTTTCTGCTCCGGCGTCATCTCGGCATAAAATTGCGCACGCCGGGCTTTCTCATCTCGCAAACATTGCGAAAGGTTCTCCACGATTTCCGGCAGCAGCGGGCTGTGGCGCAGGTGTTCCCATTCAGATTCTTGAAGCATGGTCATGCCTGCAAAATGCCCGACGCCCGCCGAAGCGTCAACCCGTTGCTCAGCCCTAAACGTCAAGAGTCACATCCCGGACAGCTGATTGAAATCTGGATACGTCGCGGCGAACGGGACAAGGACGGCGTTCTACAATCCACACACCCACGTAGTCAGTCTCGCCGAGCAGAGCGAACGTTTTGGGATGCCCCTCATCGCGCCGATCGGTCGCGATCGAAAAGAATCCTCTTGTTTTCGATAGCGATGATCCAAAGGCTCGCGGCAACATCATGCACACGCTTCACGGACACAGCTTCATCGCGGGGAAACTCACATCGGATTCACCGAAAACCTTTCATGCAAAGTCACCGCTCGATGGTGGGGAGCTTCTTCCTGCCTTCCACGAAGCGAGCGCAGAAGATGTGGACCATGCGGTGCGCCATGCCGAGGACGCGTTTGAGATCTATCGGCGTATCGGCGATGTGGCGCGGGCGGATTTGCTGGATGCAATTGCGAACAAAATTGTCGGATTGGGTGATATTCTGATCCAACGGGCGCACCTCGAGAGCGGGCTGCCGCTGGACCGCATCACGGGGGAACGGGCACGGACGTGCGGGCAGTTGAAATCGTTTGCCGCACTGATTCGCGAGGGCTCGTGGGTCGATGCGCGGATCGACCACGCCATCCCGGACCGCTCACCGGTGCCCAAGCCGGACTTGCGCCGGATGCGCGTGCCGCTCGGCCCCATCGTGGTGATGGGTGCGAGCAATTTCCCGCTGGCATTTTCCACCGCCGGTGGCGACACGGCCTCGGCGCTCGCGGCAGGCTGTACGGTGATCATGAAGGCGCACGGCTCGCACCCCGGCACGGCGGAATTGGTGGCGACGGCGATCTATCGCGCGCTGGAAAAGTGCGGGCTGCCTGCGGGTGTGTTCTCCATGCTCCACGGCGCGGGCTCGGTGGTAGCGCAGGCTTTGGTAAAGCATCCGATGGTGCGCGGGCTGGGCTTCACGGGCTCGGAACGCGCGGGCCGCGCGCTCTTTGATGCTGCGGCTGCACGCCCGGAACCGATCCCTGTGTTTGCAGAGATGGGCTCGCTGAATCCCGTCTTCCTGCTGCCCTCAGCGCTGAAGGAGCGCACTGCGGCCATCGCCGCCGGGCTGAAGGTTTCTTTTACGATGGGCGTCGGCCAGTTTTGCACGAAGCCGGGCCTCGTGCTGGCGCTGGGCGGGCCGGACTTCGATGCCTTCGCCGAGCAGTTCCGCACGCAAGTGCAGAGCACCATGCCAGCGACGATGCTCAACCGTTCGATCTGCGATTCGTTCTTCGCAGGCGTGGATAAAGTGCAGGCGGTAAAGGGCGTCACCGTCCTCGCGGAATCCAATCTCGATGCCGACTCCGCAAAGACGCAAGGCGAGCCCGTCGCGTTCACTACGGACGCCGAGACGTTCATCTTGCATCACGAATTGCGGGAAGAAATCTTCGGCCCTTACACGCTGCTCGTCTCCGCGCGGACGGTGACGGAACTCATCGCCGCCGCCCGCTGCCTTGCGGGCCAACTCACCGCAACCATCCATGCGGATGGCGCAGACCTCGCCGACTTTACCGACCTCATTTCCGTCATCGAGCGCCGCGCAGGTCGTGTGGTTTTGAACGCTTTCCCGACAGGCGTGGAAGTGTGCCCATCCATGCAGCACGGCGGCCCGTACCCCGCGAGCACGGACGCCCGCTTCACGAGCGTGGGGAGCGCCGCCATCGAGCGCTGGGTGCGCCCGGCGAGCTGGCAGGGCTTCCCGCAAGACGCGCTACCGCCCGAGCTGCGCGACGATAATCCGCGCGGCATCCTCCGCACGGTGAACGGCGTGCAGACCCGCTAGAAGATGAAAAGCGCGATCACCATCTGCCTCGTCCCCGAAGCAAAGCTCGGCCCCTTCGTCTTCCACGACGGTCTCGCCGATGGCTGCGCCCGTGCAGCAAAGCACGGCTTCGACGCAGTGGAGATATTCCCACCCGCCGCCAACGCAATCGACATCGCCGACCTCCAATCGCTGCTCGATCACCACGGCCTCAAAGTCGCCGCCATCGGCACGGGCGCAGGCTGGCTGCTCCACAAGTATTCCCTCACCTCGCCCGACGCCGAGAACCGGGGCAAAGCGCGTGACTTCATCCGCTCCATCATCGAACTCGCAGGCGGCTTCGGAGCGCCCGCGATCCTCGGCTCCATGCAAGGCCGCTACGATGCGCCGGTGACTCGCGAGCAAGCACTCGACTGGCTCGCCGAAGCCCTCGAAGAACTCGGAGAGCTCGCCGAGCAGCACCGCGTCCCCTTCCTCTACGAGCCGCTCAACCGCTACGAAACGAACCTTTTCAACCGCCAAGGAGACGCCGCCAATTTCCTCCGCTCCCTCCGCACCCGCAACGTGAAGCTGCTCTGCGACCTCTTCCACATGGCCATCGAAGAAGCCGACCTCGCCGCCACGCTGGAAGTCTGCGGCAGCCTCGTGGGGCACGTCCATTTCGCCGACTCCAACCGCCGCGCCATCGGCCACGGCCACACGCCCATCGCACCCATTGTCGAAGCTCTCCGCGCCATCGGCTACACCGGCTACCTCTCCGCCGAAATCCTCCCGCTCCCCGACGCCGACACCGCCGCGAAGCAGACCATCACGAGCTTCCGCGCGGCAAAATAGGTGCGCGACATCGAAGTTTCCGCCGCATAGTTTCGCGCCATGCGCAAACTCTCTGCTCTGCTCCTCGGAATCTCCATCCACACCACACTCGCCCAAGAAGCTGCATTTAAGCCGTGGGACGAGTATCGCGTCTTCATGTGGGTGGGCGATACGGCCTACAAGCAGCCGGATAAACTGCCGCTCTTTTGGCAGCGGATGCGGGAGCTGGGCGTGCAAGCGGCGATGGTGCATGGCGACGGCGCGATCCAGCCGTTGCTGGATGCGAAGATGCCTTACTACGTGGAGAACATGGTGAACAAAGGGCTCTGCATGAAGTGGAGCAGCAATGTGCGCGATTGGGACAAGGTCGTGACGGCGTGGAAGGACACTCGCGATGAAGCCGGGCTCATCCGCGAATACTGCTTCGACGACCCGAAGTGGCGCGCTTGGGCGCGCACGGAGATGGCCTCGCTGGTGAAGAAGAATGCGCCCAACAAGCCGCTCCTCTACGACATCCGCGATGAGCTATCCACGACGATCTCGGCGAACCCTTTCGACTACGACTTTCACCCGCTGGCGCTGGCAGGTTTCCGCAAGTGGCTGCAAACGCAATATGCCTCGCTCGATGCGCTGAACGCAGAGTGGGAGACGAAGTTCGCGACGTGGGATGACGTGAAGCCATTCACCACCGACCAGACGAAAAACCGCATGGCCAGCGGCGACGCCATCCCTCGCGGCAAGCCCGATTGGCAGGCGGTGCAGCGCACGAAGTTCACCGCCGAAGATGCGCGCAAGAAGCCGACGGCGTGGAACTTTTCGCCGTGGGCGGACCATCGCACTTACATGGACATCTCGCTCGCCGGGATGCTGGATGATTTACGAAAAACGGCGCGTGCCATTGACCCGACGACGCCCGTGGGCATCGAGGGGACGCAGATGCCGTCGGCGTTTGGCGGCTACGATTTGTGGCGGCTCTCGCAGTCGCTCGACTGGGCGGAGCCATACGACATCGCGGATGCGCGTGAGATTTTCGGCTCGTTCATGCCGGGCAAGCTGATGCTCAGCACGACGGGCATCGACAACGCCCGCAACGCGCAGCGCAAGCTGTGGCATCTGCTGCTGCTCGGCGACAAAGGAACCATCGTGTGGTGGAGCGAAGACTGCATTGATTGGAAGTCCGCCGACTACCCGCTCACGGCGCGAGCGAAGGGGATGATCCCCGTTTTCAAAGACCTCGCCTCGCCCGTCGCGCAGCTCTTCGTGCGGGCAAAGCGGGAGACGGATTCCGTGGCGATCCATTACAGCCATCCGAGCATCCAGGCCGCTTGGATGATGGAGAGCGCCGTGGATGGCTCGACGTGGCTGCGGCGTTTTTCCAGCTACGAAGCGGCCCACAACAAGCACGCGCAAGTCCGCCACGCGTGGATCGAGCGGCTGCAAGACCTCGGCTACTCGCCGCGCTTCATCAGCACCGAGCAGATCGAGCGTGGCGACCTCAAAGGCGTCACAGCGCTCGTCCTCCCGCAGAGTTGGGCGATGAGCGATGCGGAGGTGAAAGCAATCACGGCATGGCGCGGCAGGCTGCTCGTGGATGGCGCGGCGGGCGACTTCGATGGACACGGCAAGCTGCGAGCGGCGAGTGCGTTTCCCACGGCGGACTCGCCGGACAAAATCCCCACTTTAACCACGCTGCCGCCCATCAAAGTGCCCGCCAGCGCCCGTGTGCAGACGCATCGCTACACACTCGGCAAAGCGCGCCTCGTCGCCTTCGAGCGCAATGTGAACTACACGATGACCGAAGACCTCAAGCAAGGCGGCGGCAACGAAGCACTGGAAAAGCCCATCACTTTTGACGCCGAACTCCCCTCCCCGGCTCACGCCTACGATTTGCGCACCGGCAAGTATCTCGGCCACCTCAGCAAACTCCCCGTCGCCCTCGACCCGTGGCAGCCCGCCCTCTTCGCCCTCACCGCCGAGAAGCTGCCCGAGGGCGATGTCGTCACACGGCTGATGCAGTAGTCCACCGCCGGTAATACCAAGCGTGGAGGAAGTCGGGGGACGCCCCGGCGTAGTAGAGCAGGAGCATCGCGCCGTTGCGCAGGGAGGTGCGCCAGGAGCCGCCTTTTTCGTGGTGCCGGGCTCCGGTGACGATGGGTGGATCGAGCAGCACGCGACGGCCTTCGCGGAGGAGGCGGCGGGAGAAATCCACGTCTTCCATGAGGCGGAAATCCGCGAAGCCGCCCATGCGCTGGAAGACGCTCCGGCGGGCGAAGATGGATTGGTCGCCGAAGACGGTGCCGCCCGCTTCGAGGAGCATCCGGTTCCAGCCTTCGAGCCATGTGAGGCTGGGGTGGCGCGCGTCGAACTTGCGGTGAAATGCGCCGCCGCAGACGTGCTCGCAGTTCATCGCGAGGCGGAGGGAATCAATCTGTTCCTGCCGCAGCTCGGTGTCGGCGTGCTGGAAGAGGAGGATGTCGCCGGTGGCGGCAGCGGCGGCGGCGTTCATCTGCTGGCCGCGTCCCGGCTTTTCGCTGCGGACCACGGTTGCGCCGAAGTCGCGAGCGAGCTGTGCGCTTTCGGCAGACGTGGATGCGTCGCCGACGATGATTTCATCCACTCCGCGCAGCGTAGCGAGCGTGGTGAGGATGGCGCGAAGTGCTGTGGGATCGTTCCAGATGGGGACGATGAGGCTGAGGCGGAGGGGACTACTTGCCGTCACGGCGTTGCAAATCTTGCCGGGCCTTTTCGAGCTGCTTGCGCTCTTTGGCGGTCAGGCTGTCGAGGCCGGAGCGGGCGACTTTATCGAGGATGGCATCCACTTCCTCGGAGACGGCGTCTTCCACCGGCTCGGGTGCCCAGCGTTCGGCGGGCGGTATCTCGTCTTTGCGCACGATGCGGAACTTGGGCTTGCGGCGGAAGAGCTGACGGAAGCGGGCGCTGAGCGGAACGTAGTCATCATATTCCTGCGCCAAGGCGTAGCGGATGTAAAAGAAGCCCACCAAGCACGCGCTCCAGAGCGAAAAGAGAGGAATCCATTTCTTCTCCGCGAGCACCATGAGCGAGCCAGTGAACACACACAGCACCGCGACAAACTTGAAGGGGATGCCGCCGAACCACTCGGCGTTCGGGTAGAGCGTGGCGAAGGCGATGACCATGCCGCAGGTCAAATAGATGTTGCCGATGAGGATGCCGAGGAAGCCAAAGCTGTGCGCGAATACCGCCGCGACCGCCGCTGGCACCAAGACGAGTAGAGCGATCAGTTTAATGAGAACCCGACGCCCCAAGTGCGTCTCGATGCCGACACTCCAGCCATACATGCAGAAGATGGCGAACGGGGTGAAGAAATGGAACTCGTCCACGAGCGGATACAGGAAGAGCGCCAGCGCATTATCCCAATCTGGGCGCGGGACGATAAAATACATTCGCCTGAACACCTCCACAGCGCCCGTAACTTGCAGGAATGCACACACCACGAGCCCCAGCACCATCACCGCGACGAAGATCGTGGTGAGATAAATCGGGATGCCGTTCCATTTCCCAAACGGCTCAGTTTCTCGCGACAGATAGCGTGGCATAATGCGGGCGGAGTAGAGCGGGCGAATCTGGGCGCGTCAAAGGCGGAAGCGCGAAAGGAGGGGTGATGGCCTTGTAGTGCGGTGGCAAAGCGAGGAACGAGCGCGACACCGCCTTGTAAGCGCCGCGCTGTGCTACGGGCGCGTGTGGTTTTCTCGGTGGTCGCGGGCGCTCGGTCGTCTGCACCACCGTTCGGCTGGCGAAGGCGGCGTGGCGCTCGTTCCTCGCTTCCCGCCGCACTACAAGGTCGCGCGTCTGGAGGGCGGCGGACTATTCCTTGCGGTCTTTGGGGAGCGAAAGCGCGATGACTGCGCGCAGGCTGGCGAGGAAGAGGCCGATCATTGCGGCAAAGCCGGCGACTGGAGCGATGATGTTGGTGAGGTTTGTTGGATTCATAGCGCGGGTATTTCAGCAAGTCGGGTGCCAGCGCGGGGACGGATGTTGACACTCGCGCACCTGCTGGCGATGGCTGGGCGATGACCGTCCGTCTCGCATGGCTCACATTACTCGGGCTCCACGTCCCGCCTTTGCTGGTGGGCTTCCGCTGGGGCTGGCGCATGGGGCTGCTCTGCATGGTGGCGATTCACATCTGGGTGATTCTTTCGATTTTCCTGCCGCGTCTTGCGCCGTGGGGGCGGACGATGCGGCGCTTTCGCACTTCTGAAAGGCAGGTGTGTCTCACGATTGATGATGGGCCGACTGCCGACACGCCCGAGATGCTCTCGATTCTGGATGCTGCCGGGGTGCGCGCGGTCTTCTTCCTCATCGGCGAACGCGTGGCGGCGAATCCCCTGCTCTGCCGCGAGATTCGGGAGCGCGGGCACGTCCTCGCGAACCACACGCAGACGCATCCCTCCGCGTGGTTCTGGTGCTACTTGCCCGCTGCACAGCGCCTCGAAATCGCCAAGACCTCGCGGACGATTCACGATGCGTTCGGGGGAAATGTCCGACTTTTTCGGGCGCCCGTCGGCTTTCGCAATCTGTTCAATGGGGGCGTCCTCCGCGAACTGGGGCTGCACAACATCGGGTGGAGTGCGAGGGGCTTCGACGGCATAGACACGAACGTCGAGCGCATCCTCCAGCGCATCCTCGCGACGCTGACGCCCGGCGCGATCATTCTTCTGCATCAGGGAAAACCCCACCACCCAGAGCTACTCCGCAGGCTGCTCGCCGAGCTGAAAGCGCGAGCCTGGGAAGTCATAGTCCCGCCGGAGTTGGAGTAATGTCCCGCTTGCAGGATGCGCGGCGTTCCCTCATGCAAGCGGGCTATCAATAATACTCGACGCTCTCTTTTTCTGTGGCTGCTGGTGCTGGCGGCGCTTGTGCCGGTGGTGATGTGGCCGGGCGATGTTTCTTGGCTCATTGATGAGCCGCGACTCATCGCGAATGCGTTCTATTTTAACCAAGACCACATGCCCGCGCACACGGGGCTCTTCGGGAATTTCGGCGTGCCGTATGGGCCCGTGCCGACGCAGACGTATCAGGTGCTCCTGTGGTTCACGCATGACCCGGAGACGCTCGTCGTGCTGCGCGGGCTGCTGTGTGCGACGCTGACGAGCCTCGGGCTGGTGTGGATGGCGCGCTCGCTGGGCCTGCGGGCGTGGTTCGCGGCGGCGCTGCTCGTCGCGCCAAACGTCGTGGCTTTTAACCGCATCTTGTGGGACGCGAGTTTCACCATCCCGCTGGGCGCGCTGTGCGTGGCGGCGCTGGCGGATTTTTTGAAGACGAAGCGCCCGTGGTCGCTGCGACTGTGCGCGGTGTGTGTGGTGCTGCTGCCTATCAATCACCCGCAGGCGCTGCCGCTGGCAGTGCCCATCGGCGCGTATTTGCTGTGGCGGCATCGGGCGGAGTTCCGGGCAGACCGCGTGGCGATGTGGCGGGCTGGGGCGGTGCTGTTCATCCTGCACTTTCTCTACTTCGGCGCGCTCGTGGGCGTCATCCACTGGAAGCTCACGCACGGGGAAGTGAACCTGCAATATGCGCTGAAAAGCGAACGCTGGCTGTCCGCGCTGGCTCCACTGCTCGGCGGGAATCTGCTCTCCGGCTTCGACTACGCGCAGTCCGTCGCGCGACCCGATGGGCCGGACTGGCTGGTGACGCTGGCGATGTGGAGTTCGCGGTTGATTTATCCGATCATCTGGCTGGGGATCGTTGGTGCTGGGCTGCGGATTATCCCTTTCCTTCCTCACTGTTCCTGCATCCCCAAGCTGAGGACGTTACCATTTCTGCAATCTCGCCGCGTGCGTTTCGTCATCGTCGTAACCAAGCGGCGGGTATTACCCCTTCTGCGATTGCTCCGCGTGCGTTCCTCGGAACCTGTTCGCGACATCGTCCCACTGCTGATGCTGGCGTGCCTCGCGGTGCAGTTCGTCATTTTCGCCGGGCTGCGGATACCGCCGGGGCCGCAGTATTTTTTCGGCACGTTTGCGCTGCACGCGTTCTTCGCGTTTTACGGCATCGAGGCGCTGGGGAAAGTGCGGCTGGCCGTGCCGGTGGGCGCGATGCTTTTGGCAGCCAATGCGTTCATCACCGTGGGCGGGATGAAGACCGTCCACACGCGTGGCTATGAAGCGCCCGGCTGGCCCACGATGGCGAATTGCCTCGGCGCAGTCCGCCAGCTCAATCGCTACGCCGACGAAGTCGTGCTCACCGACGTGAAGCTGCTCCAGGACTACCCGCAGCCCATCAAGACCCTCCGCCTCCTCGTCCCGCCAGAGCCGGGCCCGAAGCCGCGCAACCGCCACCTTTTACTCAGCTACAAACGCAAAGACGGGAAGCAGACGGGCGAATTTGTCGTCACCGAACTCGCCCGCGACGAGAAGCGCCCGCCCGGCGCAGTGCTCGTGGATATGTCGGCTATGCCGCAAGGCTGGCAGCCCGACGAGAGCACTTGGAAGAAGATGCCCGCAGAAGCCGCGAAGGAGTGATCTCAGCTCGGCGGCGTTTCTTTCCCCCCGAATAGCAGCGCCACGGCAGAGAGGATGCCGAGGACTGCGCAGCCGAGCCAAAGGACGGTCGGGCTCCACGCGTGGACGCGGAGGCTGATGTGCGGGCCGAGTGCGGCAGCGGCGGTGCCAGCCATCGCCAGCGCGCCCATGTAGCGCCCGCGCAAGTGCAGCGGGGCGATTTGAGCGATGTAGGCGTTGCGCATCGGCTGGCTGAGCATTTCGCCGATGGTAAAGAGCGTCATGCCCGCGAAGAAGAGCCGGGTGCCGCCGGGCAGCGCGTTGAGTGCGAAACCAAAGCCGATGAGCAGGTAGCCAATGGTGATAACGCGGCGCGAGTCGAACTGCTGCGTCCAGCGAGTTAGGGGCAACTCGAAGCAGGCGACCATGACGCCATTCCAGCCGAGGATGAGCCCGAAGACTTGCTCGGGCGTGAAGTTCCAAGACCCGATAGCGAGCGTGAGATCGCGCTGTTTGATCTCAAGGCCGAATGTGGAATTGAACTGCTGGAAGACGAACGACGAAAGGATCGTCGCCCAGAAAAGCCCCCAGAAGCTACGGTCGCGCCGGATGTATTGCCACGCTTGCGACCACGAGGCCTCGGACTCGCCAACCTTGTGCCCACGCGGCAGGAAGCGCCATGCGATGATGCCGAAGAGCGCCGTGGTGATGGCGTCCCCCGCGAAGAGCGCAAACGTGGAGATAGTGATGAGAAACCCCGCCGCCGATGCGCCACACGCGAAGCCTGCATTGATGGCGAGCCGTTGCCCTGCGTACGCGCGCAGCCGCATTTCCTGCGGGACAATGTCGGCAAGCAACGCACTGCTGGCGGGCATGTAAAAGCCGGACGCGAAGCCCGCAAAGAGCATCATCCCAGCAATGGCCCACAGCTCGTGCATGAAGTACATGGTGAAAATCCCAGCGGCATTCCCCAGTGTGCCGAGGACGATAATGCGGCGGCGACCGATGCGGTCGGACCAATATCCGCCGAGAACGGAGGAAAGGAGTTGCCCCAATCCGTTCGCCGAAAGCACCCACGCGACGGACGACGGCGGATGCCCTCGCCCAGTGAGGAAGAGCGTAAGAAACGGCATCACGAACGTGCCGAAGCGGTTCACGAACCAGCCGCCAATCAGAATCCAATAGGCGCGCGGAAGCGTACGCAGTTCAGCGATGAGAGATGGTCGAGTAGAGTTCGTAGGCGTCTATTCCAGAAAAGCAAAAACCCCGCTCCGTGATTCGGAGCGGGGCTTTGCGGTAAAAACCTTGGTTGCTGTGGTTAGTTCGTTGCTGCGGGAGCAGCGTCCACATTTACCCGGCGACCGCCCCGGTCGAATCGAACCGTGCCGTCCACCATTGCAAAAATCGTGTAGTCGCGTCCGAGGCCGACTCCGCGACCGGGATGAAACTTGGTCCCGCGCTGACGGATGATGATTCCGCCCGCGTTGATGACCTGACTGCCGAAAACTTTGACGCCGAGACGTTTGGATACGCTATCGCGACCGTTCTTGACGCTACCTTGTCCTTTTTTATGTGCCATAAAGCCTGTGTGTTATTCTGTGTTGGTTTGAGAATTAAGCGGTGATCTCGGTGATCTTCACTTTGGTGAGCTGCTGGCGATGACCGACGGTGCGGTGGTAGCCTTTGCGGCGGCGATACTTGTAAGCGATGAGCTTTTCGCCTTTGAGGTGGTCCACGATTTCTCCCGCGACGCTGGCTCCTTCGAGTTTGCCGACTTGGAGGTCTGCTCCTTGGCCGACTGCGAGCACGTCTTTGAATTCGACGCGCGAACCTTTCTCACCGACGAGTTTCTCGATGGTGAGGATTTCGCCGGTACCTACGCGGTATTGTTTACCGCCTGTTTTGAAAATTGCGTATGACATATAGTGTTTGAAAAAGGGGCGCGGAACCTGCCACACGAGGTCGGTGGCTGGCAAGGGCGATTTTGCCCAATGCGCAGTTTTTTATTTTCGGCAGGGGAAATTACCGTTCGGCGCGCTCGATCCGCTCTGCTCTTGATCCCGAACCGCCCTTGCTGTCACCGGGTTCAATATTACCGCCATGGTAGGATTTCGTCGCGTCCGCGCGACGGTAGTAAGTGTCTCCATCGAAATTATTGATGTCCTGCTCACGCCACCGGTTCGATTTCATGGGCACTCCGGGTTGGCGCGACGGTTCCACATGAGCAAGGCTTCGGATGCTCACGTTGGGAGCAAGTCCTTCGCGATGTGGGTTGTAATAAGATGCGTTGGGGCCAAGATAGTCGCTGCTATTCGCACGGTCCTCGGCATAGCGGTAGGAGATGGTCGCGTCCTTCGTGTAATAGTGTAGCGTGGGCTTGAATTGAACGCCGCCCCCGAATGAGCCGCTATAACCGCCAGAGCCAGAATTGGCACCACTTCCCCCGCCACGGTTGCCCGGAATCATCGTCCCACGAGGGACGATGCGGTAGAGGTTGTCGTTTTTCTTGTTGGCCTTGGACTCAAGACCGACGATGTCATCTCCAGCGTTTACGAACGCGGGCAGAAGAACGGCGGCGGAGAGTGTGAGAATCAGTATTTTCATAGGTTCGGAAGTGTGGGTTAAATAATTCGAGTCAGTGCGAGTAAAGCGTGTTTCTCTGTAGAGTCCACTGCTTTTTCTTCTCGAATTACGAATTGAGAACACTAGTAAACGGGGGTGCTTCCCCGCCGTCCTACGCACAGATTTTGCTCAGCACTAGGTCGGCGATGCGTTCGGCCTGTTGGTTGATTTTGGCGACATCCGGGCATTCGATCAGGAGGCAGATTGTGGGCTCGATGCCGCTGTAGCGGAGGATCGAAAATCCTCGAATCCCCGTTCAATTCCGGGTTCAACTAACTCTGTTAAAAGGGTTTCCGCATCACGTCCTCGCAGTAGAAGTTGAGCAACCTACGGCGGGTCGAGGGTCACGGGGCCGGTCTTGTCCGGCAGCGCGAATACTCCGCGCCCGATGCGCTGGCTTTGGAGCAATGCGCCATTAAACTTCACGGGCTTGCCGCTCGCGCCGGGGAAGCTGCCGGAGAGAAGGCCGGTTTTCGGGGCGAGTGTGAGTTTGGTGCCGGGCACGGGTGGTATGAAAAGATTCGCCGGACTGAGTGTCACGGTTCCAGTGAGCGGTGGAACGAGCACGCCGTTGCCGATGGCGAGGTTCCAGTTGGTGATGTCGAGCGCGGCGGTGTTTTTGGCGGGTGCGGTCCAGCGCGAGCCAAGCGCGGCGATGCTGCCGGTGAAGCCGGCCTTGTAGAGCCCCTTGCTCGTTGCGGGCTTCTGCCAAAGCAGGGTGCCGTCGGCGTAGGCGATGTCTGGCGTCGTTGCATCGTGAAAGACAAGCGTGCCTGCGAGCAGTCCGGTTTTGGCGTAGGGCTGCACGTAAACCGGGCAGGTGGCGTCGGCAAAGAGCGGTGCCGAGAACGCGAATGCGGTGCCGTCACCCAACACTCCAGCGACGTTGACTGCACCGCTGCTGCTCACAGTTCCCAGTGCGTAGCCAGTTCCGAAAGGCCTCGTTGTCGGATCGATAAATCCAGGATCGCGAGGAAAGACGAACGTATATTTTCCCGCGAGGCTTGTCGGGCTCTTGGTCTGGAAGGGAGATTTGCCCGCTGAGAGATCGTAGCTGATTCCATCCAGCGTGATTTTTCCAGTCAACTGCGCGACGAGGTCGGGATCGAATGCTAGCGTGACGAGGGCCGGTTCCTTTTCTCGCCGCAGAATTGAACCGCTGAATGTCCCGCTCGCATCGAGAACACCGGTGAGCATCAGCGACTCAGCGCCGATTCGGATTTTGAGTGTAAGGCGTTTGGTCTTCGTGATTCCTGCGACCACCTGACCGGCAACTCCTTCGGTGCCAATAATGATCCCGCTATACGTCGGCACCGCGACTGCGCTCGGTGCGCCTGCTGTGCTCGGTAAACTATAGGTGATGGCGATGCGGACGGTTTTCCCGGCTTCGACGGTGACGGTGCGCGTGGACGGCGTTTGAAATCCCTCGATGCTCTTAAAAGTCACAGTGTAGTCGCCTGCGGAGAGATACGGTTTGGATTGCCCGCTGGTGAGAAACGCCCCGCTCCCGATGCGCCAGCCTGCTCCTGCGGCGCGCGCGGCTTGCGGCTCGATGGTGACGGTGAGCATGCCTGAGGGCGTCGAGCCGAGGGAGTTATTGGTCTGTGTCGAACCACCGTTGGTGCTGTTCTGGCCGGTGGTGCTGCTTTCTTCGGCGGAGTCAAAAAGCGTGATCACATCGCTATCGATGGCCCGAACGCGCGTCTGCGTGGTGCCGCCGAGATAGATGGCGGCGGGAAAGTAGCGCCCGTCATCGTATTGCACGCACACAGGGCCGCCGGAGTTGCCGCCGCGCGAGGTGATGTTGTCGGTCAAATAGACCCGCGCATTCGCATGGGTGAATGTCGCGTTGATCGGCGGCGTGGCGTGGATGCGCCCTTGATTGGCTGCCGAAATGCCGTCGAGCGGATAGCCCACGATGGTTTTCAGCCGTGGTGAAATCAGCCATTCGTTGTCCGTCGAATCGCTCGCCAAATATCCACCCGAGCCGCCGCGCCCGGCGTCCTGTTCGTAAAACCACACCGACGCCACATCGAGATTTTGCGCCGCGACGGATGAAGTGCCGGGCGTTGCATCCGCGATCCGCTGCGCCGAATAGCCGGTCAAAATGTAAGAGCCACGCGGAATCTGCGGCACCGGCTCATACGTGCCGCGTTCGCGTTGAAAGACCCACTGCACGCCCGTCGCCGCCGAGAGCGTGCCATCGTCGAAAACCACATGAGCCGCCGTCGCCACCACGCGCTGACGTACCACAAAGCCCGTGCCCGATCCCGAATCGCTGCGGAGCTGCCCCACGTAGGTGAAAGGGTTCGCCGTCGCCGAAGTAACCGCATCAAACCCCACCACGCCCGGTTGCGTTCCCACGGCGGCATCCGCGAGAAAGTAAGTCGCCGTCGCCGTCTTCGCCACACCGCTCCCAATCGTCACCGAAATCGGGCGCGGCGTCGTGTAGCCTGCCACATCCTTGCACTCCACAAGATACACTCCCGCCGCCAATCCGCCGAGCGAAGCGCCGCTCGCACGCCACGCCGAATCCCCTTCGCCCAGCAGCCGCCACTGCGCCGCCGCACCCAGCGAAACCGGCAGCAACGTCACACTCAACGAAGCCGTCGCCGCGCCTCCGCCTTGAAAATACTCCCGCTCCACCGTCGTCGCCGCCGCCCCACTCGTCACACTCACCGGCTCGCGCAACGGATGCAAAAACCCCGCCACCGGACGAAACTCAATCTCGCGATTCCCCGTAGCCAACCCACCCGCCGGAACCCCCGGCACCCGCCACTGCTGCTCACCCACAAACCGCCAACCCGTTCCCGTCAAATTGCTCGGCGAGAGATTCACCACAAGAAATCCCTGCGCGCCGGGACGCGGGTCGAGCACCAACGGAGCCACTTGCTGAAAACCAGACAACACCCCGAGATCGAAAGTCCCCTCCGCGCTCAACCCCACGCCGCCATCACTCGTCGCCCGGATGCGATAGTGATACGTCGTCCCCTGCGAGAGATTCGTCAGCGTCGCGCTGACCGCCACATCCGTCTCGCCCGATACGCTCGCCGGGTCCGTCGCCACAGAACTCGGAAAACTCACGCCATCGGTGCCATACTCAAACACCGCCCCCGTCACGCTGCCCCGCGCATTCACCGTCCCAAATACTCGCGCACTCGTCGTGTTCAAACCAAACGCCCCGGTCACGGAAGCCACCGACTCCGTCAACGTCGTAAAAGTCTGCGTGCCGCTCACCACCGTTCCCGCCGCATTCGTCGCCACGACCCGGAAGAAATAGGTGTGCCCGCTGACCAGCCCAGCCACCGCCGCACTCACCGCCACCGGAGCATTCCCCGACACCGTCGTCGTCGGCGGCGTCACTCCCGCCACCGTCGCAGGCACCACGTTCGGGAAGCTGTTCCCATCCGTGCCCCACTCGAAAACCGCCGTCGTGTCGAAGTTCCGGGCGTTGACCGTCCCATTGAACCGTGCGCTCGTGGGTGTCACCGCGCTCGCCGCAATAGTGGTCGCGGTCG
Organism: Chthoniobacteraceae bacterium; assembly: GCA_947471505.1. Lineage (GTDB taxonomy): Bacteria > Verrucomicrobiota > Verrucomicrobiia > Chthoniobacterales > Chthoniobacteraceae > SXWH01. The sequence goes on from CANIWM010000060.1 coordinate 21,731, forward strand.
GTTCCGCCAGAGTCGAAAAGCTCGCCACCGGGCTGACTGTAATCCCGGAACTGCTAGTGGCGATGAAGCGGTAGTAATACGTCGCGCCCGCGCTCAGCCCGCCTAGCGTCGTGCCGACCAGGCTCGTCTGGAAACCCGTCAATGCGACCGCCACCGGCAGGGTGTTCGCGAACACTACGCCGTCGTCGCCGTATTCGAGCGAAACCGTAGTTGAGGCGCCGCGCGCATTAACCTTGGCTGCGATCAGCGCGCTCGAGTTGCCCTTCACGTCGGGTTCGAGGAGAAAAATGTTCGGGAGCCCCGGAATGACCAGGCGATAGACGCTGCCGTCGCCAGTGCCAGTTCCACCGGAGGCCGTTCCGTAAAAGTTTCCATCGGAGCCGAGGCTGAGCGGAGCCCGCGGGCGAGAGTCGACGGGGTCCCCTGCGAAGTCGAAGATCGTCGTTAGCACCCCGGCTGGCGTCATACGGAAGACCGTGCCCGCGTCGTTCGCGCCGCCGCTGTCGGTCGTACAGTAGAAGTTGCCATCGCTCCCCTGCACCAATCCGGCTGAAGGCAAACTGCCCTTGTTGCTGGTTCCGTTGCCAGTGAATTGCACCAGCGTTGTCAGCACCCCGTCCGGCGTCATCCTAAACACCGTGCCCACGTTGTTCGCGCCTCCTAGGCGGGTCGTGCCGTAGAAGTTGCCATCGCTGCCCTGCACCATTCCGGCGCGACAATCATTTCCCTTGTTGCTGGTTCCATTGCCCGTGAACTCCACCAGCGTCGTCAACACCCCGGCGGGCGTCATCCTAAACACCGTGCCCACGTTGTTCGCGCCTCCTAGGCGGGTCGTGCCGTAGAAGTTGCCATCGCTGCCCTGCACCATTCCGGCGAAAGGCTCACTTCCCTTGTTGCTGGTTCCGTTGCCGGTAAACTCCACCAGCGTCGTCAGCACCCCGGCGGGCGTCATCCGAAAGACCGTGCCCACGTTATTCGCGCCACCTTGGCGGGTCGTGCCGTAGAAGTTACCATCGCTGCCCTGCACCAAACCCGCTTGAATCAACCTTCCCTTGTTGCTGGTTCCGTTGTCAGTGAACTCTACCAGCGTCGTCAGCACCCCGGTCGACGTCATCCTAAAGATCGTGCCATTGTCCCCTGTGCCGCCGTCTCTGGTCGTGCCATAGAAGTTGCCATCGCTGCCTTGCACCAATCCCGCGTAAGGCAAACGTCCCCTATTGCTGGGTCCGTTGCCTGTGAACTCCACCAGCGTCGTCGGCACCCCGTCAGTCGTCATCCGAAAGACCGTGCCCTCGTCGTTCGCGCCGCCTTGGAAGGTCGTGCCATAGAAGTTGCCATCGCTGCCCTGCACCAATCCGGCGTAAGGATTACGTCCCTTGTTGCTGGTTCCGTTGTCGGTGAACTCCACCAGCGTCATCAACACCCCCGCCGCCGTCATCCGAAAGACCGTGCCCGACCCAATTCCATTGTTTCCTGTGTTGCCGCCCCAAGCGGTAGTGCTGTAGAAACTGCCATCGCTGGCCTTCACCAATCCGGCGGAAGGCAAGAACCCCTTGTTACTCGTTCCGGTTCCATTGCCAGTGAACTCCACCAGTGTCGTCAGCACTCCTGCTGACGTCATCCGAAAGACCGTGCCATTGCCATCTCCAAAGTTTCCTAAGCCGCCATAACTAGTCGTACCGTAGAAGTTGCCATCGCTGGCCTGCACCAATTCGGCCTTAGGCTCGCTTCCCTTGTTGCTGGTTCCGTTGTTAGTAAAATCGACCAGTGTCGTCAGCACACCGGTCGGCGTCATCCGAAAGACCGTGCCATATCCAAAATTGCCTGCGCCTCCATTTTTGGTCGTGCCGTAGAAGTTGCCATCGCTTCCCTGAACCAATCCGGCGGAAGGCAAACTGCCCTTGTTGCTGGTTCCGTTGCCAGTGAACTGCACCAGCGTCGTCAGCGACCCGGCCGGGGTCATCCGAAAGACGGTGCCCAAGTCATTCGCCCCCCCCCGCTTTCGGTCGTGCCGTAGAAGTTGCCATCGCTGGCCTGCACCAATCCGGCGGAAGGCTTGCTTCCCTTGTTGCTGGTCCCGTTGCCGGTGAACTGCACCAGCGTCGTCAACACCCCGGAGGGGGATATCCGAAAGACGGTGCCCAGATTGTTCCCGCCCCCTAAGTAGGTCGTGCCGTAGAAGTCGCCGTCGCTCCCCTGCAACAATCTGGCGCGAGGAAGACTTCCCTTGTTGCTGGTTCCATTGCCGGTGAACTCTACCAGCGTCGTCAGCACACCGGCGGGCGTCATCCGAAAGACCGTGCCCGCGTCGTTCGCGCCGCCTCCGCCGGTTGTGCCGTAGAATTTACCATCGCTGCCCTGCACCAATCCGGCGCGAGGAAGACTTCCCTTGTTGCTGGTTCCATTGCCCGTGAACTCTACCAGCGTCGTCAGCACCCCGTCGGTCGTCATCCGAAAGACCGTGCCCACGTCGTTCGCGCCGCTGTTGTGGGTTGCGCCGTAGAAGTTGCCATCGCTGCCCTGCACCAATCCAGCGTAAACATTACTTCCCATGTTCGCTGCTGCCGCGAAATCCGCCGCCCGCGCATCGGTAAAGCTGAACACCTTCTCATACACCTGCGCACTGCCTACCGTGGGAAAGAGGAGAGTCAACAAGAGGCCCAGAAGAGCGAAAAGCGAGCGTGTCATCATAAAACGGGCGAATGAGAATGTTTCTACCTTCATGAAATTGGTGAGTTCTTAGTCTTGGGGCCGCGTTCACCGCAGTTACGCCTCGATAGCACTTCCCGGAGCAGACTCAACCTGTTTCACGTCCTCTCGGTTTCTTGACAAAAGCGGAGGGCGCCAATCGGAGCGGGGCTTTCCTAAGCCCCGTTTGTCCCGAGGCATCGGGACAAGCCGCTGAGATAACGCCCTCTTGAGTGTTTGGCCTTGGCTGCACCTTTTCGGGACAGACGGGGCTTAGGAAAGCCCCGCTCCCATCGCCTCACCGCCGCGAAAAAGAGCCGGCCCCGCTTGCACGGGACCGGCCCTTCCCTATTCCACGGTCAAGCCGTCCTACGGCATCAGCGCGCTCACGGGCGCGGAGAGTTGGACGTCGCCGGCTTCGTTGTGGGAGACGATGGTGATTTCTACCAGCACTCCGGCGGGGATGATATTGGCGGGTGTGAAGGCGGCTTGGCGCGGTGAGGGGTGGATGGGTTGATTCTGTGGGGTTTACGCTTGGCGGAGGGGTTTTCGGGCTTTGCAGAGTGGTTTTGTGGGACGACAGGGAGGGTTTGTCGTCCGACAGAGTGGTCTTGTTCCGGCGCAGGATGGTTTTGCGGGGCAACGGAATCATTCTGTTCCGCGACAGAATGGTTCTGTCGGCCAACAGAATGGTTTTGTCGCAGCGCAGAATCGTTCTGCGAAGGAACAGAATCGTTCTGCGGTGCGACAGAGCGGTTCTGCAAAGCAACGGAATCATTCTGCGAAGGAGCGGGGCGGTCCTGTCGGGCGACGGAATGGTTCTGTCGTGCGACGGGATGGCCCTGCAAAGGAACAGAACCGCTCTGTTTTTGCCCGGCGGGATGGCTACGGGCGTTTGGTTCCGCCTTCAGGCGGTCACGCGCTTTCCTGCTTCATCGCACGCTCCACCGGCTGAAGCCGGAACTCCGAACGATGGGGGGGAAGTAGCGGGGTCCCCCGAGAGCCGAAGGTGCTTGCGGCGCAGCGACACTGCGTGTCGCGCTGGGGCCGAGACGGCCCCGCTACTTTCGCGTGGAGGCCTAGGCATTGTTTCAATTTGAATCACACCCGCATTCCTGCCGCCGACGGCACTCCATTCGCGAGAGGCGAAAGTTTCAGGCTTCGGCTCGCTGTCGGCGGCAGGAATGCCGCCGCTCCTTTACGCGCCGATTTTCCCCATCACGAGGTCGGCGATTCGGTCGGCTTGTTTGTTGATTTGGGCGGCGTCGCGGCCTTCGATGAGGAGGCGGATTTTTGGTTCGGTGCCGCTGTAGCGGAGCAGGACGCGGCCTGCTTCGCCAAGTTCGCGCTCGGTTTCTTGGATGAGTTTTACCACGTCGGGCATGGTCTCTAGCGCAGGCTTTTCGCGAACGAGCATGTTGCGCTGGGCTTGGGGGTATTTTTTGAGGCAACGCTTGAGTTCGCTGAGGGGGCGGCCTGTTTCGGCCATGATGCGGAGGATTTGTAGGGCGCTGACGATGCCGTCGCCGGTGGTGGAGTAGTCGCGGAAGATCATGTGCCCGCTTTGCTCGCCGCCGATGTTCAGGTTTTGCGCCAGCATGGCTTCGAGGACGTAGCGGTCGCCGACTTTGGTGCGGAGGACGCGCCCGTGGTTGTCGCGGAGGGTTTCGTCGAGGCCGAAGTTGCTCATGACGGTGGCGACGAGGGTGTTCTTGGCGAGTTCGCCTCGGCGAATGGCGTCGAGGGCGGCGATGGCGAGGATTTCGTCGCCGTCCACGATGTCGCCGTTTTCATCGCAGAGGATGACGCGGTCGGCGTCGCCGTCGTGGGAGATGCCGACGCTTGCGCCGCACGCTTTGACCATTCGCGAAATGGCGTCGGGGTAGGTGCTGCCGCAGTCGGCGTTGATGTTGCGTCCGTTGGGCTGATTGCCGGTGACGGTGATGGTCGCGCCGAGTTCGCTGAGAATCCACGGCGTGCTCTTGTAGGCGGCACCGTTAGCAGCATCCACAGCGATGCGCATTCCTTCGAGCGTGAGGTGCTTGGGGAAGCTGGATTTTGCTTGCTCGACGTAGCGCCCGAGGGCGTCGTCAATGCGCTTGGCTTGGCCGATTTTATCCTCCACAGGGCGGATGCTTTCGATTTCGCCGGAGAGGACGAGGTGCTCGATGCGGTGCTCGATTGCGTCGTCGAGCTTGTAGCCGTCGTTGCGGAAAAACTTGATGCCGTTATCCGCGTAATGATTGTGCGAGGCGCTGAGGACGATGCCGGCATCGGCCCGCAGCGAGCGCGTGATGTAGGCGACGCCGGGTGTGGGAATCGGACCGAGCAGGAAGACATCCACGCCCATGGACATGATGCCCGCCGCCAGCGCGTTCTCCAGCATGTAGCCGGAAAGGCGCGTGTCTTTGCCGATGACGATGACAGGCCGGCGGTCCGTGCGCCGTGTGCTGATGCCGGATTCGGCGAATACGTGTGCCGCCGCGCGACCGAGCTTGAGCGCGGTTTCGGCGGTGACGGGTTCGAGATTTGCGACGCCACGGATACCATCCGTGCCGAACATCTTCCGCTGTTTATTTACCATAAGCTCCGGCACCAAAATCTACCTTTGCCTCGACTTTAGGCTGCGAAGTCCCCGGGCCGCTGAGCTGGCTCTTTTTGATGACTGCCCATAGAAGCACCGCCAACAGCAGGGACACTATCTTGGCCGCCAGATTGTTTGTGAAGATTTGTTTGAACACCGGTCGCCAGCAAAAGCTCCGCGAGCCGTTTACGCAAGCTCTCCGGCGTAAAATCGCGCTCCAGCTTACCTCCTTGGCAGATGGAAATGATGCCCGTTTCTTCGCTGACGATGAGCACGGCCGCATCGCCTTCTTCACTGATGCCGATGGCGGCGCGATGGCGCAAACCGAGGTTGCGGTCAAGGTCTTGGCGCTGGCTCACAGGGAAGATGCAGGCGGCGGATGCGATACGGTCATTGCGGATGACTACGCCGCCGTCGTGCAGTGGTGTCTTGGGGTGGAAAATGGTGACGAGGAGCTCCGTGGAGAGCTTACAATCAATCTCCACGCCGCTCTCCATATGCATGCTGATGTCGGTGCCGCGCTCGACAGCGATGAGCGCGCCAAGGTGCTTGCTGGACAGCTCTACGAGAGTGCTGGCGAGGATTTCGACCGTCTCTAAGCTCTGCTCTTGCACGGCGAAAAGCCGATGGCTCCCGAGCTGCGCGAGCAGTCGCCGTAGCTCGGGCTGAAAGATGACGACGAGCGCGATAATGACGACTGCCGAGAGGCTGCGGATGAGCCAGCCGATGACCTCCAGCCCGAATATCTGCGACATCAGCGAGAGCCCCAGCACGAGCGTCGCAAGGCCTGTGAGCACACGCGCGCCGCGCGTCCCACGGATGCCGAGATAGGCGTAGTAGATGCCCACGCTCATCACGAGAATCTCTAGCCCGTCCGTCCACGTCTTTGGGATAAACTGTTCGAGCGCGGCAAGATTCATCCCACGATCGCTTCGGTCATCCGAAGCGCCTCCACGTTTGCCTTCACCTCATGCACGCGAAAAATCCGCGCTCCGTGCTCCCGCCCGTAGCTCGTCAGCGCCACCGTCGGCCACTCGCGGTCCTCCATCCGCGCAGAGCCCAACACTTTGCCGATGAAGCTCTTGCGCGATACGCCGAGCATGAGCGGGCGGCACATCCCCACGCCGATCCCCGGCAAGCGGCGGAGCAATTCTAGGTTGTGCTCCACCGTCTTTCCGAAGCCAATTCCTGGATCAAAAACGAGTCTCGCTGCGGGCACGCCGCTCCTTACTGCGCGAGCGATCATCTGGCAAAAGAAATCATCTACTTCCGCCACCACATCTGCATAGACCGGGGCCGCCTGCATCGTCTGCGGGCTGCCGAGCATGTGCATGGCGACGACGCCAGCCCCCGTTTCGGCGGCAACTTCCAGCATCGCAGGGTCGCGCAGCCCTCCGACATCGTTGATGATAGAAGCCCCAGCCGCACAGGCTTCGCGAGCAACGGCGGGTTTCATCGTATCCACAGAAATGACCGCTTTTCCCGCCAGCGCAGCGATGACGGGAATGACGCGCCGCAGTTCCTCCGCCTCACTCACCGGCGTCGCGCCGGGCCGCGTGCTTTCGCCGCCGATGTCTATGAGCTCCGCACCTTCCGCGAGCATCCGTTCCGCATGGGCGACTGCCGCCGCGACATCCACCCAGCACCCGCCGTCGCTGAACGAATCCGGCGTCACATTAAGGATGCCCATCACTGCGCCGCGCCGGGAGAAGTCAAACGTATGGCCGCGAGTTTCCCAGATCATCTCATTCGCTCCCGATGCAGTAAACGCTGCCGTCTTGCGCGGCGATGACGATGAGCCCTTGCGCTAAAGCGGGGCTGCTGGGGATGTCGCTGCCGACTTCGTAGCGCCAGCGTTCATTGCCGGTGGTGCTTTCGACGCAGTAAAGGCGTCCGTCCATGCTGCCGAAGACGACGGCTCCGTCTTTGCACAGGACAGGCGAGCTATCCACGTCGCCGCGTGTGGCGAAGGTCCAGCGGGCTTCGCCGGTCTTGCGGTCGAGGCAGTGGAGGCGCTTGTCGCGCCCGCCGATGAGGACGATTTCTTCGCTGATGGCGGGTGAGGAAAAGTAGGAGAAACTCCGGTCGCGATACGTCCACGCGGCGGTGCCGGTCTGTGCGTCAAACGCGAACACCTTCCGCGCATCGCTGCCAAAATAGACCATGTCGCCAAGCGCGGCGGCGCTGGCGGGGACGTAGGCTTCGGCGTCGAGCTTGCGGAGTTCTTTGCGCTCTTTCAGCGAGACGACGTGCATCTGCGCATCGCAGCCACCGAAGAGCGCGAGCCCAGCAGGTGTGACGGCGGGAGTGCTGTTGATGAAGTTCTCCGTCTCCACTTTCCACAGTTCTTTGCCGGTGTCGGTGTCTATGGCGTAAAAGTTGAAGTCGTAGCTGCCGACGAGCACCCACTTTTTATCCGAGGCGGGGTCCTTCGCCCAACTGGCGCTGGCGAGAATCTTGTCACCCGTCTCGAAGGCCCACCGCTGTTTCCCATCGGCCACATCGAGCGCGTAGAGGCGTCCATCCGCCGCGCCGACGTAGCAGACGCCGTCGAGGATGAGCGGGATCGCTTCGATCATACTCTCCGTTTTTTTGCTCCAGACTTCTTTGCCGTCGCTCAGGCCGAGGCAGTGGATGATGCCTTCGTTGTCGCCGAAAAAGACGCGGTCGCCCGCGATAGCCGCGCCGCCGACGACGGGCTTGGCCGCTTTGAAAGTCCACTTCAGCTTCGGCTTCGCGGGCGCGGCGCTTTCGGAGCGTCCGTGGAGTGTGGGGCTGCCTCGGTGCATCGGCCAATCGTCGGCGAATGCTGTGGCGGTGAGGGCGAGGACGGTGATGAGCGTTTTCACAATGCGGATTCGTAGAGCCGCGCGAAGTCGGCGGCGGCGATAGTTCGTGGGTTAAAAGAAGCGGTCCACTGGCGAGCGGCTTCTTCCGCGAGAGCGGGGATGTTTTCTAAAGTGACGCCGAACGTGCGGAGCGGCTGCGCCAGCCCGGAGAGCGCGAGGATGCGCTCGATGGTCGCGGCAAGTTCCTCCGCGTCCGGGTGGAAGTCGTCGTAGATGCCGGGTAGCTGCGCATTAAACCGGACGACCCACGGCAGGACAATGCCGACGGCTTGGCCGTGGACGACGCCGTGATGCGCCGTGAGCGGGTTCGCCATGCTGTGCGCCGCGCCGAGCATGGAATACTCGATGGCCAGCCCCGCATACGCCGCGCCGAGCTGCATCCGCCCACGCGCTGCGAGGTCGGCAGGGTCGGCGAGGACTTGCGGAAGCGCCGTAGCGCAAAGCCGGAATGCCTCGCGCGAAAAGAGCGTGCTGAGCGCCGTGCGCTTGCGAGTGACGGCGGTCTCGACGGCGTGCGCCAGCGCATCAATGCCCGTGCAAGCGGTGACGCGCAGCGGCTGGCTGAGCGTGAGCACGGGGTCGAGGATGGCGATGCGGGCGGCGGCCTTCGGGTCGAGACACGCCATCTTTTGGTGCGTCGTTTCGTCGGCGATGAGCGCCGCACTTTGGCACTCGCTGCCCGTGCCCGCCGTCGTAGGGATGGCGATGAGCGGGAGCATGGGCTTCGTCGCTTTCCCCACGCCCCAATAGTCGCGCATCTCGCCGCCGTTCGTGAGGATGAAATTCGCGCCTTTCGCTGTATCCATGCTACTCCCGCCGCCGATGCCGATGAGAATGTCCGCCCCTCGCGCCGCCTCCACGCACCGGGCGACATCGCCCGTCGTCGGGTTCTCCCGCACGCCGTCGAACACCGCCACCGAGAGCCCCGCCGTGCGCAGGAAATCGCACGCACGCGCCGCGTGCCCCGCTGCGACGATGCCGGAATCCGTGACGACCAGCGCCCGCTGGCCGAGCCCCGCCGCGAGTTCGCCCAAACGCGCCAACGCCCCCGCACCCACGACGAGACGTGTGCGGAGCTGCCAATCAAAGGCGGATAAATCGTGTGGGCTAGTGTTTTGCATCGGGATGTTTTCAAGCTGCAAGTGCGCGGAATTCTTAGCGGTGACAACTCGGAAATAACTCACCTCGTCCACCACCCGGTTCGGACGATGCGCAGGGAAATGCGTGGGTGAATGCCATCTATTCCATCCGACTAACCCCGAACGCCGCAGTTCTTGTCCGCAAGACCGAGAGTGCTCACCATGTCAGAAAATGAACCTGCATTCCTTCGTCAAAACTCTTCGCATCGTATTTGGGTCCGTCGTGATTGCGGTCCTCGTTGTTGTCAATCTGCGCATCTACACGCGAAGTGGGACGCAGATTGCGCACGACGCACCAATCCATGCGGACGTCGCAGCGCAGTTGAAGTTCCTCCGCGGAGCCATTGAGCGCGGAGCGGATATGGACATGCAGCGGCTCTTCCCCGAAGGACGGCTGTTTATGAATTGCCTATACGGCCTCGCAAATGTCGAAGCGGGGCTGCGTGAGGCAGTGGACTCCGTCGCCCGCGGTTCATTTCTCAAGGAGGCGCAATGGGCAATGGCGCGCGTGGACTCGGCGGAGAGCAAAGTGATTTTCCCGACCACGCTTCGTCCGCGATACGGCGTGTTCTACGCTGGATGGTCCGCAGTGCTCCACGCAGGAACGCTGGCACTTCAGCCGGAAAGTGCGCGCGATCCCAATGACGCGAACGCACTCCGAGCCCGGTGCGATGAACTCGCGGCGGCTTTTTCGTCGTCGAAAACGCCGTATCTGCAGGCCTATGAAGGCCAAGCGTGGACGTGCGACAGCGCAGTGGCCATCTTCGCGCTTTATGCCTGCGACCACGTTCTCGAGCCACGGTATGCGCCGGTTATCGAGCGGTGGATTGCGGCGGTTCGTGAGCGAATGGACGCTGCGACCGGGCTTCTCGGGCACCGCGTCGGCGTGGAAAATGGCGCATCGCTCGACGGCCCCCGGGCAACGTCGATGTGCATCACGATTCGCTTTCTCGCGGAGGCGACTCCGGAGCTTGCTGCGGATCTCTACACGAACTACCGCGAGCACATGATGACCACCTGCGCGGGAATTCCGGGAGTTCGCGAGTATCCCAAAGGCGTGATCGGAAGCGGTGATGTGGATTCCGGTCCGCTCATCTTTGGAATCAGCACTTCGGCGTCGGCAGTGACGATTGGGGCTTCGAGAATCATGGGCGACATCGAAGCCGTCGCGCAGATGGTCCCGGCAGCCGAAGCTCTCGCGATGCCGTTTACGTGGAACGGGGAAAAACGCACCATCGGCGGTTTGCTCCCAGTCGCCGATGCGTTCATGGCATGGTCGCAAACCGCGCGGCCATGGTTCGCGAAAGTCGCGCCGCGACGGTACGCGCAATTCGTTCCGTCATGGTGGCGACTGCCGCTGCAAAGCGTCAGCACTGCTCTGGCGCTGCTTATCATCTACGGCCTTCTCCGGCGAAAGAATGCGCGGACAGGCAGTGGAAAATAGAGCAGCAGCAAGTTCCCATCTTTCCTGATTGGAAGAGCGTCATTCATCCGACTAGGGTCTCGTACTATGAAAGCTATTCTCGCCTTCGCGCTCCTTTTTTCCTTTTGCCTGCGGGCCGATGATGCGCCAACCGAACCGGCACGACTCAAGCAACTCGACGCTTACTGGGCGGAGGTTTCTCGGGCCGTGGGTGCCGGGGATTTCGCGGCTTACGAAGCGACGTGTCATCCGGAGGGAGTGCTCGTCGCAGGCTCCAAGAAGACCAGTTCGCCGCTCGCGGACGCGCTCAAGCGCTGGAAGAAAGAGTTCGACGCCACCAAGAGCGGCGAGATGAAAGCCAGCGTGGAGTTTAAGTTTTCCCAGCGTCTCGGCGACGCGACCACTGCTCACGAGACGGGCATGTTTCTGTACTCTGCCGTCGGCCCCGACGGGAAGGAAACGCACGAATACATCCACTTCGAAGGCCTGCTCGTGAAGCGCGATGGCCGCTGGAAAATTCTGATGGAGTATCAAAAATCAAAAGGCACCCAGGCGGAGTTCGAGGCACTTTGACTATGGTGCGCTCTTTTATTTTTCCCTCGTTTGACTTTTTTTCACAGCCTCTAACTTTCCAAATATGAACCTCTTCCAACGCGGCACGCCGTCTCTCGTCCTCGCCCTTTCGTTCTTCGCCTTTGCCTGCGGGAGTCGTCTCTTCGCCGCGCCGGTGCGATTGGTGGATGAAGCGCCGGCAAGCATTGGGACTTCGAAGTCCGGGCTGGTGCTGGTGGATTTTGGGAGGGTTGCCTTTGGGAATCTCCGCATCACTCCGCCTGCGGGATCGAACGCGACGATCACCGTCCACTTTGGAGAATCGTTCGCGGATGGCAGCATCAACCGCAAGCCGCCGGGCACCGTCCGGTACGCGAGCGCCTCGTTCACGATGAAGGACGGGAAGGCCTTCACGGCTGCGCCGGCCGCCGACAAACGAAACACGGAACAAGTCAGCGCCGCGCACCCTCCCGCCGTTCTCACTCCGCCGGAGTGGGGCGTCGTGCTTCCTTTCCGATGGGTGGAAATCGAAGGCTGGCCCGGAGAATTGAAGGCGGGACAGATCACCCGCCAGTCGGCCTACGCGGCGGCTTGGGACGATGCTGCGGCCGCTTTCACTTGCTCGGATGAGACGCTCAATCGGATCTGGGAGCTGTGCCGTTACTCAATCAAGGCCACCACTTTTGCCGGTGTCTATGTGGATGGGGACCGGGAGCGCATCCCGTATGAAGGCGATGCCTATCTGAATCAGCTTAGCCATTACTCGACTGGGACCGACCTCCAGATGGCGCGCGATACGTTCGACCTGCTCATGAAGCACCCGACGTGGCCGACGGAATGGGCACCTCATACGGTCTTCATGGCGCACGCGGATTGGATGCGCACCGGAGACAAGGCATGGCTCGCTCCGCGCTACGAGGCATTGAAAGCCAAGACCCTGCTGAATCGTGCCGGCGCCGACGGCCTCATCCGGAGCGACGCGCAACAGATCAAGAAGACCGACATCGTGGACTGGCCGGTCGGCGAGCGGGACAAATTCGTCTTCACGGAAATCAATACCGTGGTCAATGCGTTCCATATTCGGGCGCTGGCCGAACTCGCCGAACTTGCGAGCGCATTGGGAAAAGCCGAAGAAGCGAAAGATTCCGGCGCTCGCGTCGTCGCCACGCGAGCCAAATTCCAGGAGGTTCTTTTCGATGACAAGCGCGGGATCTATCGCGATGGCATCGGCACCGATCACGCATCGCAGCACGCCAATTTCTTCCCGCTCGCCTTCGGTGTGGTGCCGGCGGACAAGCGCCAGGGAGTCGTCTCTTTTCTCAAAGGCCAGGGCATGCGCTGCTCGCCCTATGCCGCCCAGTATTTGCTCGAGGCGCTGTTTGCGAATGAAGCGGGCGCGAAGGCGCTCGAACTTATCACCGCCGAGGGTGACCGCAGTTGGAAGCACATGCTCGACAGCGGCACGACCATCACGTGGGAGGCGTGGGATCAGAAATACAAGCCGAACCAGGACTGGAATCACGCATGGGGCGCTTCGCCCGCCAACCTTTTGCCGCGTTTCGTCCTCGGCGTTCAACCGCTCTGCGCCGGCTGGAAGTGCGCGGTGATCCGTCCGAACCCCGGCAAACTCAGCGCGGCCAGCGGCAAGGTGCCTACACCCCGCGGTCCGGTCATGGTCGATTGGAAAAACGCCGGCACCTTCCAGATTTCCGTGACCTTGCCGGACGGGATGTCGGCCCGGTTCGAGCTGCCCGCCAGTGCGGAATCGCGGGGCGTTTACGTCGATGGCAAACCCGCCAAAGCGCAGCGCGAAGGTGCCCGATGGATCCTGGCGGACGACCTGACCGGAACCGCGAAGATCGAGGTGAAGTGAGCCGCGAGACACAACCCACACAACCCGCTCACAGCTCATGAAACGGCTCGCTCCACTCCTGCTTCTCCTTTCGTTGTTCTGCATGGTGCCTTCGTCATTGGCTGCACCGAAGCCGAACGTCCTCCTCATCGTCGCCGACGATCTCGGCTATCGCGACCTCGGTTGCTACGGGGCGACGAAGGTCAAGACGCCGCGCATCGACAAGCTCGCGGGCGAGGGTGTGCGATTCACGGATGCGCACTCGATTTGCGGGACTTGCATGCCTTCGCGCTACGCGATCCTCAGCGGCACTTACTTTTTTAACGCACAGCGAAAAGGCGGTTACTCGATCCATTTCCATGAAGGCCAGGTCACGCTGCCTTCGCTGCTTAAGTCCGCAGGCTATCGCACGGCGGCGCTTGGAAAATGGCACAACGGATTGGGCCACGCCGCGGATCCGGATTGGAACACGGACCTGAAACCGGGACCGCTGGAAATTGGCTTCGACTCATTTTTCGGCACACCACGCACGCACAACGAAGCACCCCACGTCTTCATGGAGGGGCATCGCATCGTGGGTCTCGATCCCGCCGATCCCATCAGCGTCGATATGTCGCCGCAGTTTGGTCGATGGGGCAAAACCGTCGGTGGCGCGAAGCACAGGCAGCGCGACCGGACGAACGCATCGACTTCATCCTCGCGGACAAGGCGGAGAAGTTTCTCGCGCAGCAGACAAAGGAAAATCCCTTCTTTCTCTATCTGGCCTTTGCCTCCGTGCATAACCCGATCAATCCCGCGCCGGAGTTTCGCGGCAAGAGCGGGGCCGGGCTTTACTGCGACTACATCCAGCAACTCGACCATTGCACGGGGCTCGTGCTCGATGCTTTGGAAAAGCAGGGACTGGCGCAGGATACGATCGTCGTTTTCACCAGCGACAACGGCGGACGCTACGAACGCGAAGCGCTGAAAGCGGGGCATCGCACGAATGGCGAATTGCTCGGCCAAAAGACCGACGGCTGGGAAGGCGGGCATCGCGTGCCGCTGATTGCGCGCTGGCCGCAGCGCTTCGAGCCGGGCACCGTGCGCGCGGAGTTTTTCCTGCAAGTGGACCTCATGGCCACACTCGCGGAAGCTGCGCAGATCGCATTGCCCGCCGGCGCCTCACCCGATGGCGCGAGCGAACTCGCCGCATTCACCAAGCCCGCATCGGCGCCCGTGAAACGCACCGAGGGTGTGATTCAGGGCAGCGGCACTTTCGTGCTGCGACAAGGCGATTGGCTCTTCATCCCGAAGCAAGGTTCCGCCGGGTATTCCGCGCCGGAACGGGAGAAGCCGTGGTCCGTGCCGTATGCGATCATGGGCTTTCGAAACAGCGATGTAGATGAGCGCGGCCAGATCAAACCCGGCGCGCCGAAGGAGCAACTCTACGATCTCGGCAAAGACATTTCGCAGGCGACAAACATCGTCCGCGAACACCCGGAGCGGGCCGCGTCCATGCGCGCCCGGTTGCAGGAATTGGCTGGGAAAAACAAAGGCAAAACGCCACAGGAATAAACGACTCACATGAAACCCATCAACCGCCGCGCTGCTATCAAACTCACCGCTGCCGGAGTTGGCGCGCTTGCCGTTAAGCCATTCACGTCGTTTGCAGAAGACGCCGCGGAGCCGTTCGGCACGGAGTTTCCGGACCTCGATTCGCTCGCGACGGGACAATGGTGGAGCAAGGCTGCGACTGCTGTCGGCAAGGGCAAAGGCAAAGACCGCGACAAGACTGTGCCGATGGATGTGCCGCGCGATGAGGTCGTGGCTTTTGCGCTCTATACGCAGCATGGCGGCGTGATGAAGATGACCGCGCAGCTTTATCCGCTCAAGCCCGGCGAGCCGCGTAAGGCGCGGCTGGAAGTGCAGCGCGACGGCGCGTGGGTGGAGGTTGCGAAGTCGGCGGTGCTTTACCCCGGATGGGATGCGCATTTTCGCGTGGAGAAATGGGATGCGACGAAGGACGTGGCCTACCGCGTGCGGCATGGGGAGAAGGCGATGTTCGACGGCGTGATTCGCCGCGACCCGGTGGAGAAAGAGGAGATCGTCATTGCGAATATGTCGTGCAATTCGAGCCGCACCACCGGCCAGCGGCCCGAGATTATCGATAACCTGAAGGCGCAGAATCCCGACCTGCTTTTCTTTGCCGGAGACCAGACCTATCGCCACACGGAGCACACGGCGGGTTGGATTGAGCCTAAAAACGGCAGTTGAACGGATTTTCAGAGAAAAATGAGCCTTGGACGGGTGAGTGATTTTCAACTGCTCCGCAGTTGGCAATTTCCAGAGTAAAATACCCTATTTTTCGGCCTCAAAAACGGGGTCAACTGCCGTTTTTA
>CANIWM010000061.1 GCA_947471505.1 Chthoniobacteraceae bacterium
CTCCCCACCCAAACAAAACGCGCTGATTTTCTAAAACAGCGACCGCGCAACCACCGCGCGCAGCATCATCGACCTGCCGCCACCGTGAAATCCAACCCGCGCCGCTCCCCCTCGCCCTCAACCCTCAACTGCCGTTTTTAGGTTCAATCAGGCTCCGCAGTTTGACTTCGCTCGTCGAGACTGCGCTATCGCGCATCGTGGATGCCGTGACTGGACAAAATCCGAAAGCGAACCTCGACGCAGTGGTGAAAACTATTTCACGGAACTTCTACCGCGGCGCTGCAATGGGGCTCCAGCGCTCCAACGATTCTTTGCGAAAGGCAGCGCACCAGCAGAAAGCGGCGGCATCCATGATCTTCGAGACGTGATTCTGGAGGTTTAGGAATAGTGCTGCTTCGGAATCTTCGAACCGACCGCGTTCCGTCGTTCTCGCGGACGGCATCAAGCGCATCGTGAGGCCGTAGAGCAGTTTTTCCGACTCCTCACACCCACTCCGCGCAGAGCAGCTTCGCCTGGCCCTGCATCGGCTTGTCGGCATACATGGTGTGCAGGCAGGGCGCGTCGAAGTCGGTCAATAATACTGCCGGATGTATCCGTAGGCCTTGTCGAAAAGTTCCTGGTCCGTGTGCAGCTTGTATTTGAGGAGCGCCTTTCGCAGGGCTTGCCGCACTTCGCGCTCGCCTTGCGCGGTGTCCTGCCAGCCGTCGAAGCGCACCTGCTTCACGATGGCGTCGATCTCGGCGACGATGCGCTCGACGATGACGTGCGTGTTCTTGCTCTTCACCTCGTTGAATAGCTCGGTGAGGGCGGAGAGCGCTTTGTCCTTCTCTTCCTCTGGCTCGACCTGCTTCTCGGCTTCCACGGTGTCCTTGGCGACTTCGAGGATGGCTTTCAGAAACTCCAGGCTGTTCAGCAGTCCTTGCTCGTGCTTCTCGCGGATTTTCTCCAGGCGCTCGCCAAGTTCCGTGAATTTCGGATTGCCGGCGTGCTTCCGCAGCCGGGCGATGAGCTTGATCTCCACCTCCTTCGCCTTCTTGGCGGGGTTGCTATCCTTGAGAATACTTTCCAACACATCGGCATCGAGCACCAGCGCCTCCACGTCATCGCGCACGGCCTCCACGTGGACGTTCTCGTTGATCAGTTCGATGGTCTTCGCCCCCAGCCGGTGCCAGAGCATCCTGCCGTTCCCGCTCACGGGCTTCACGGATTCATAGACCTGCGTCAGCCACTTGTAATCCGTCGCGTAGGCGCCGAGGCACGGGTCGGGTGACAGCGCCTCCCAGATGGTGCCGAGCACGGTGTATTCACCGGCGAACTTGTCGCGCACCGCGTTGTTGGGCAGGTGCTGTTGCGCGGCCAACAGTCCCTCGTAGCCGCCGACCGTGCGATCCACGTTGGGGAAAAAGGCGAGGCACTTCTGCATCTGCCCCGGCAGGGCCTTGCGGAGTTCCTCGATGTTGCTCACCACCTGCTGCACAGCCTTCTCGTCGAAGTCCAGCGCCTGCGCCACGTCGTCGAAGATGCCGATGTAATCTACGATCAGCCCGTGCGTCTTCGACTGGCCGTAGGTGCGGTTCACGCGGCAGATCGCTTGAAGGAGGTTGTGATCCTTCATCGGCTTGTCGAGATACATCACCTGCAGGATCGGCGCGTCGAAGCCTGTGAGCAGCTTGCTCGTCACGATGACAAACTTCAGCGGGTCCGCCGGATCGCGGAAGCGGTCCAGCAGCTTTTCCTCGGCGTCCTTGTCGCGCATGTGGACGCTCCATGCGGGCGGGTCCTTCTGCGCACCGCTCATCACGATGGCGCTGGCGTCGGGGCCGGTGATCTCGTCCATCACCGCCTTGTAGAGCACGCAGCACTCGCGATCGAAGCACACCACCTGCGCCTTGAATCCGTTTGGCTCCACCTTCGTCTGGAAATGTTGCACGATGTGCTCCACCACGGCCCGCACGCGCTCCGGGTTCTTCACGAGCACGGCCATCTTGGCGGCGCGTTTGGCGAGGTCATCGCGGTCCTGTTCGCTGAGGTCGCCGGTGATCTGCTTGTAGGCTTCATCGATCGCCGCCTTGTCGATCTTCAGCTTCACCGTCGGTGCTTCGAAGTGCAGCGGCAGTGTGGCCTTGTCGCGGATGCTGTCCTGGAAGGAATAGCGGCTCATGTAGCCCGCGCTGTCCTCGTCCGCGCCGAAGGCCCAGAAGGTGTTGCGGTCCGCCCGGTTGATCGGCGTGCCGGTCAGGCCAAAGAGGAAGGCATTGGGCAAAGCCTCGCGCATCTTGCGGCCAAGGTCGCCCTCCTGCGTGCGGTGTGCCTCGTCCACCATCACGATGATATTCTTGCGGTCGTTCAGCACTCCGCCGGCCTCGCCGAACTTGTGAATGGTCGTGATCAGCACCTTGCGCACGTCCTGCCCTAGCAGCTTTTGCAATTCCTTGCGGTCGCTCACGCCCACCATGTTCGCCACATCCGCAGCGTTGAAGGTGGCGCTGATCTGCGTGTCGAGGTCGATGCGGTCCACCACGATCAGCACCGTGGGATTGCCCAGCCTCGGGTGCATGCGCAGCTTCTGCGCGGCGAAGACCATCAGCAGGCTCTTGCCGCTGCCCTGGAAATGCCAGATGAGGCCCTTCTTCGGATACCCGGCCACCACGCGGTCCACGATCTTGTTCGTCGTCTCGTATTGCTGGTAGCGGCAGATCACCTTGATGCGCCGGTGCTTCTTGTCCGTGGCGAAGAGGGTGAAGTTTTGCAGGATGTCCAGCACCACGCCGGGCCGCATCAGGCTCTCCACCGTGGCCCGCACATGACGCAGCTCGCCTTCATCCTGATTGTCGTCATCGCGCCACGGCCCCCAGAGATCGATGGGCATGCGGATGCTGCCGTAGCGCAGCAGCCGGCCTTCCGTGGCAAAGGAAAACACGTTCGGCACAAACATGGCCGGGATCTCCTTCTCGTAGATTTCGTTCACCTGATACGCCCCGTCGAACCACGTCACCGCGCTGCGCGTCGGCGTCTTCGCCTCGCCGATCACCAGCGGCAGACCGTTCACCAGAAAGACCACGTCGAAACGCTTCACCACGCTGCCCGTCTGGTAGGTCCACTGGCTCGTCACCGTCAGCCGGTTCTTCGCGGGCTGGGTGAAATCCACCAGCCGCACCGCCACATGCTCGCCGTTCGGGCCAAAGGGCATGGTCTTCTCCCCGCGCAGCCAGGCCATGAAGTTCTCGTTCGCCCGCACCAGCCCGTCGCCCTGCACGGAGAGCAGGATGGCCCGCAGCGCATAGATCACCTCGTCCGCCCGGTCCGGCTGCGCGGCGATCTCGGGATTCAGGGCAATGAGCGCCTCCCGGACCCAGGGCTCCACCATCACCTCGCCCGGCTGACGCGGCAGCGCCGTCGCCGCCACGTAGGTCCAGCGCGAAGGCTTAAACTCCTCGCCCAACGAACCGCCCCAGCCCGAAGGCGGATCCTCGCGCAGCACGGAACTGCCCGCGCCGCTGCCGAGGCTGGTCGCGGCGTCGAGGATCATCTGCTCGACGGTGTTGGATTCGGTGAACATGATCTTAATTGGTAAAGCTATTGCACAGAATAGACTGCAGTGCCCGCAGTGATCTGGCCGTATGATCTACTTCTCTTCGGCACTGGTTCATCCCGTTCATCACCGCCAAAATTCGCTCTTGTTCAGCGAGCGACGGAGTTGGGATTCGCAGGCCAGCGATAATTCCAACGGTCAATTGTTGCTGTGCGCTGCCATACGATAGCAATTTCACCTGTGCGGCCACAAAGGGAGTCGTCAAAAACTGATGGAGAAACTCCGTCGAAAGTCGCTCGGAGTTATTTCTCAGGATTACCATCCCCGAGTTGATACGAACATGTTCCCATTCAATTTCGTCCCCGTAGAAGGCAATATTGCCTACCGTCCCCCTTGTGGTGAGGACGATATCTCCGCGTCGCAGTTTTCCCTTTCCCAACAATTCATCGCGCTCACGCGAAATGAACTTAGTTTCCTCAAAAGCGAAGCCTGCTTTGGTCACGTTTCCTGCGTTCAGGAACAAGCAATGACCGCTTAACGTATACTCGGAATCCTTCGGGTAGTTCTTGCCTCGATCTCCGTCGATTACTTGAACGCCAGCTCCACTCAATGTTTGCCACTCTGGATCGGTAGCTTTCGCGCTTTTTGAAAAATCCGCCGCTCGAAAAAGTGAATCGCCTTTGACCGAGTAAAATGATTTTAGCTCCACATCACACGCGGACCACTTGTCCAAAGCCTCATCCACCGCCCAGAGGATTTCCGCGATGCGGCGCTGCTGGTCGAGCGGCGGGAGGTCGAACTCGAAGCTGGCGAGGCTGCTCCAGTTAGTGCGCGGCGAGAGCGAACCGGCACTCGTCCCGACCGCGTGCTGAAAGAACCGCTCCGACAGGCAAAGGAACGGCAGCAATTCCGGCAGCAGGCGCTCGGTGTCCTTCGGCGCGAGCACATAGATGTCGCCCGACACCACCGCCTCGAACTCCGCCAGGGCCACCTTCCGCTGATAGGCCCGCCGTTTCCCGAACAACACCTGCCCCGGCCGGCACCGCCGCGTGAATGTCGTCCCATCCGCCACATTCCCCCAGCTCCGCACATGCAGCGACCCCGGCTCCAAATGCTCCATCGCCACAAACCGCTCCAACCCCGCCTCCGTCGGATCGCAGGTCTCGTTGCAGTTCTCTACCACGTCACCAAAGCGCACACGCTGCCAGTTGCTTCGATCAAACAACGGGAGGGAGGCCCATGCGGGGTTGGGCTTCAGGCTGGCGAGTGATGGAAGAGTTGCGGTCATTCCCGTTCGGTCCTCCGGTTCGCGAGGTATGAAAGCCATCGTTCGCGAATTTCATGAAGCTCTTCGTCACACCCAAGAAAGCGCCGCATCGTTTCTGGAACCAAGGAGTCGGTCTGGTGCCCCGGCTGATTCGTTCCGTCATCGTGATACGCCAGCAATCCACCGAGGTGATAGCACGCTTCCGTTCCGAAATTCCAGTATGTCTCCATAATGGCTCCAGTGGTAACGCTCTCATCCGTCGCCGCAATCCGGTGCAACTCGCGCAACAAGAGTATGGCGACTCGGCGGACAGTTTCGCCGTCGCAGCCACTCTCCTTCGCAACGATGTCAGCGATGTTGTTCATGCGGTGGCGTTAAACTTTGTTTCAAATTCGCCGACTACACGAAGGATTTCATCGAAGTCTGGAGCATCGCCAAAGAACATTTCCTTTTGCATTTCGGCGTAGTCGCTTCGCCATGTCGCGAGTTGGTCTCCATGCGGGAGTAATTTCAAGGAACCGGGCTTCAACGTCGCGTAATCCATCCAGCCGTAGGTGAAAAACATCTGCCGGTGGGTGGCGACACGGTCAAACAAACCGACGTCTGCAACGGCTTCGTCGGCAATGCCTTTGCGGATGAGGCTCCAGAGGTCGTAGTAGTGGCGAGCAAGCGGGCGTTTCCGAGGCTTATCGGCGGGTCGGAAAGTTTCTTCGTGGAGGAGCATGGCTTTGTCCCAAAAGGTGCGCCGAGCCGCCACGGTCTTGATGTGGAAGTCCGTTTTGCCGAGTTGCTCTGGAAATGCGTCGGAGAGATAAGGAGTGAGAGCGGGAGACTCGGACGGCTCGGTGTCTGAACGGGCTCCCATCTCGATTTTCACAATTTGCCGGACGTATTTCGGGGCATCAGGGAAGACGGTCGGATATGTGAAAAGCAGGGTCTGCTGGTCTTTGTCTTCGGCGACTGAGGCAGGCAAAAGGGTCCATTTTGCGGTCTTTGGAAGGAGTCTCGATATGTGTTCCGTCAAAATCGGGAGAAGTTCCTGATGAATGCTTTCGCTGCATTTCTTGATAAGTTTATTCTGCCGATTGTTGCTCAACGTCTCCCCTCCGAATCCGAGAAATTCGCGTGAGATGACGACATCAATGTCCTCGGAAAAGCGTTCGATGAGCTTCCATGCCTTGGAGAGTGAAGTGCCGCCTTTGAATGCAAAGTGTTCGCCCCATTTTGGGAGTCCAAAAAGTTCGCGAAGCGTCCAGCAAACCCAGAAGTCTTTCTCGATACTGGTTGCAGGAAGGTTCAATAGCGTCTGCGCTTGGTCACAGTAGAGGCGCTGGTCGTCGGGTGATAGGGCGATGTATGCGTCCATGGTTCAGCGATGCTCGGGGGCGGCGATCTTGCGCATCACAGCAGCCACCCACGCAGGTGCGTGCTGGAGGTCTTTGATGAGCTGCTGCTTGTCGGCAGGATCAAGCCTTTGCCGAAGGCTGTCGACGAGTGAGTCGTCCGCATGACGCTGCCCGAGATGCCGCAACGCCTGGATGACCAGACCGCTCGTCCTGCCTGCTGTGGCCATATTTTTTGGCGTTGTCTGTTTTAACATGATGGTCTGCTTTCCCAATACGACTTTTCGAGTGGGGCCGTCGGTGAGAAAGACGACCTTCATCGGCACTTGCTCGGACAATCCGAGGAGGTTCGCAGCGTATCCGCCGGACGGCTGAAGTCTTGTGACATCGCGGCTCGAAATGGCGCGTGCGATGGCGTCGGCAGTGGGATTAAGAAAGCCGAGCACGGGGTGCTGGCGTGGGTAATCGTAAATTCCTCGCGCCAGTTGCCGAATCGTGCCACTGGCCTTGAGGCGACGCAATGCCACGTCAATTGCATCGCTGCTTCCAAGGTCTTGAAAATGCCGGGGAGTGAATACCCACCCCCTTTTATTTCCAAAAATCCGGCTACGAATCTTGTAGTCAATAGATTGCGTGTGTCTCGGCATATTCGTTTTGACGGAAATAATGGGTTGTTTTTGCGTCAAAACAAGGCTCATTTTTGGGCAACGAGGAGGCTTTCGAGCGACTGCCGGACAGACTGCGAGCTTTCCAGCCAGCTCGCGAGCACCACTGGCAGGGCGGTGGTGGCCGACTCGGTAGCCGCATCAGTTTGCGCCTGGGTTTCGCCGCCCACATACAGCGGGATGCTCAGATTCCCCTCCTTCGCCCGTATTTCCTCAATCGGCACGACGCGGGTGAAGCCGGGTTCGTCTTTGAACTCCTGATAGGCACGGACGACGCGCTGGAGGTGCTCGTCGGTGAGGAAGCTCTGGGCGCGCTCGCGGGTGACTTCGTTCACCGCATTGATGAAGAGGATTTTCCCGCGCCGTGCCTTCGGTTTCTGCGTGCGGCAGACGACGACGCAGGCCTCCATGGGCGAATTGTAGAAGAGGTTCGGGCCGAGGCCGAGGACGCACTCGATGAGGTCGGCCTCGATGAGTTTGCGGCGCATCTCCGCTTCCTCCTGCCGGAAGAGGACGCCGTGGGGCCAAAGGACGGCGCAGCGACCGGTCTTGGGCTTGAGGCTTTGCAGGATGTGCTGCTGAAAGGCATAGTCGGCGCGGCCCTGCGGCGGGACGCCGAAGACATTGCGCCCCCAGGGGTCGGCGGCGAAGGCTTCGCGGTTCCACTGCTTGATGGAGTAGGGCGGATTGGCCAGCACGACATCGAAGCGCTGGAGGCGGTCGCCTTCGACGAGCTTCGGCTCGGCGAGGGTGTCGCCGCGCTCGATGCGAAAGTCCTCGATGCCGTGGAGAAAGCAGTTCATCCGGGCGATGGAGGAGGTCATGAGGTTCCGCTCCTGGCCGTAGAGCTTCACATTCCGCCATTCCTTCTTCTGATTCCGCAGGTGGGCGATGCAGGAGAGCAACATGCCGCCGGAGCCGCAGGTGGGATCATAGACGGACTCGCCGGGCTGCACGTCGAGCATCTCGGTCATGAGGTGGACGACGGTGCGGTTCGTGTAGAACTCGGCGGCGGTGTGGCCGGAGTCGTCGGCGAACTTCTTGATGAGATACTCGTAGCCCTGGCCCAATTCGTCCTCAGGCAGGTTGGCGACGGTGAGTTCCAGCGTGGAGAAATGCTCGATGAGATCGCGCAGCATGGCGTCGGACAGGCGGTCCTTATTCGTCCACTGCGCATCGCCAAAGATGCCGAAGAGCTTGTCGGGATTGGCGGTCTCGATGGCACGCATGGCCTGCTGCAAGGCCCGGCCCACATCCCGGCTGACCTTCCGAATCTCGCGCCAATGCGCGTCCGCCGGCACCTGGAACCGGTGGTTTTCCGGAAAAAGTGCAAAATCCTGATCCCCGCCCGACTCCCGCAGCGCAGTGACGGTCTCCTCATCAAAGACATCGCACAGCCGCTTGAAGAACAGCAGCGGGAAGATGAACTGCTTGTAGTCGCCCGCATCAATCGTCCCCCGCAGGAGCACGGCGGCGCCCCAGAGGTAGGATTCGAGTTGCTGTTGGGTGATGCGGGTCATGGGGTCATCCGACTGAAGCCATTTCTACGACTTTGCTTTCTTTTTTGGCGAAGACCCGAATCGCTCCGTCACTGGAAATCTTGATGGCCAGGCCATAGCTTGCGAGCGCCTTAGTTGCAGCCAACCTTCCTCCACCCGAACTTCCCGCAGGAACTTTCACGATTGCTCCAGCCGCTAGGACCTCACCTTTGTAGCTCAGCACTGTTGCGCCATCCATGGCGAGAATCTCGGCACGAAGGCGACGATCTAGTTCTGGGAACGGCTTCCCAATTATCTTTCTCAAACAATTGGCTTTGATTCCACTGCCTACAGCAATCAAGTCGCCCTTCGCGACGACATCAGAATCGCGGAAATCATCTGCCTGAGTTCTTCGAACTACCGCAATGCAGCCGCCGCTCCTTGCGAATGAAACATCCAGCGAAGACTCATAAATTGCTGCACAAACATCAGGCGGTATCGCTTTTTCTAAAGCTATTCTCTTGATGACCGCTTCATGCGTGAAGTGATGCCAAGATCCGCGGCGTTTGCAGAAGACCAAGACCTTGTTCTTAAATACCAAAATCTCCCCGTTTCGGTTCAGCCCAATTCCAATCCGGTTGCCATCAGTCCATTCCGCAATCCGTGCGAATCGCATCGGCGCAAAAAGCCCAGCGATCTTGGGTGCCTCGGTTGGCAGAGGCTCATACGAATTGATGAAGCCGTCGGAACTGACGGTCAGGAACGTTTCCAATCCTCCTGCGAGCACGGTTCCAAAGTCCTCACGATAGACATCCCCGAGTGCGACACCCTTAGAGACGAGCAATGAAGGTTCAATCCCGAGAGCTGCCGAAATTCTACGGCCTTCGTAGGTTTGTTCAGCCCAGGATTCATACTGCATAATGACCTCGGCAATCGTCGCCCGGAGAGCCTTCTGACTTTCATCTCCGCCAGCCAATGCCCTCGCGATCACCCGCCGCATCGTCGCCCTAATCAGATCGGGAAGTGAAGTCTTGTCCCAGAGCGGCTCTAAAGTGCGGAGAACGAGAAGAAAAGACCTCACGACCTCGGTGTCGGCCTCTTCGAAAGGTTGGCTTCGCGTCAATGTCAGACGATAATCAGCGTCCTTCGATGGGCGAAAGGCGATCTTGCATGGATCAACGTAGGCAACCAATTTTTTGCTGCTTTTTGGGGCAGTTTCCTCGCCCAAGTCAGACCCCGTAAAGAGAGGCTGAATGAAATGCTTCGTGATGTCCTCAAATTTTGCCTTGTCCATTGTTCGGTTGTTTGATGTTTGAGGTTCTGTTCAGGCGCCGGGACTGGTGAGAAGCCCTTCGCGCTTGAGGATTCCCACCAGCCTCTCCTCCGCCGCAAACGCCGCCTCCGCGCTCTCACGCAGCCGCTTCATCGCCTCCTCCACGGTGAGCACCTCAGCGGTGACCTTCGGCTCGACGTAGCGCGGGATGTTGAGGTTGTGGTCGTTGGCGGCGATCTCGTCGAGGGTGACGACGCGGGCGATGCCTTCGACATCGGTGTAGTCGCGGACCCAGCCGTGGATGCGCTCGACGTGCTCGGGAAGCAGTTCGTTTTGGGCACGACCGGTTTTGAACTCCTTCGAGGCATCGACGATCAGCACCTTGTTCTTCCGGTCCTTCGCCTTCTTCTGCCGGAAGACGAGGATGCAGGCGGCGAGGCCGGTGCCGTAGAAGAGATTCGGCCCGAGGCCGATGACCGCCTCCAGCAGGTCCATGCCGAGGAGTTTCTTCCGAATCTCGCCCTCCTTGCCCATGCGGAACAGGGCTCCGTGCGGGAGGACGACGGCCATGCGCCCGGTCTTGGGGGCCATGGATTTGATCATGTGCTGCACCCAGGCGAAGTCGCCGCTCTTGGCGGGCGGCATGCCGGCGAAGTTTCGGCCATAGGGATCGCTGGACCAGACTTCGTCGCCCCATTTCTCCAGCGAGAAGGGCGGATTGGCGATGACGCAGTCGAAGGTGGCGAGGTTGTCGCCGGAGAAGAAGGCGGGGCTGCGCAGGGTGTCGCCCCGCACGATTTGGAAATCCGCCGCGCCATGCAGGAAGAGGTTCATGCGAGCAATGGCGGAGGTGGTGAGGTTTTTCTCCTGACCGTAAAGCTTGCCCCAGAGCGTGCGGTCGTCGCCGTGGGCTTCTTTCACGTGCTGGATGGATTCAATGAGCATGCCGCCGGTGCCGCAGGCAGGGTCGTAGAGTGTCTCGCGTTCGCGGGGATCGAGGATGTTCACCATGAGCCGCACAACGGAGCGCGGGGTGTAGAACTCGCCCGCCTTCTTGTTCGTGGCGTCGGCGAACTTCTTGATGAGATACTCATACGACTGTCCCAGCACGTCTGCCTTGGCCACGGTATTCCCCAGCGAGAGCCGCGAAAAATGCTCGATGAGATTCTTGAGCAGCGCATCCGAGAGCCGGTCCTTATTGGTCCACTGCGCATCGCCAAAGATGCCGTAAAGCGTGTGCGGATTCGCCTGCTCGATCCCGCGCAGCGCCGTCTGAAGCGCCTGCCCGACATTCGTCGCAACCTCCCGCACATCCCGCCAGTGGCAGTCCTCGGGAATCTGGAAGCCGTAATTCTCCGGGAACAGCGCGGCTTCCTCATCGCCATCGAACTGCTTCAGCGCCGCCGTGTGCTCCTCGTCATGCACATCCGAGATGCGTTTGAAAAACAGCAGCGGGAAGACATACGACTTGAAGTCCGCCGCATCCACCGGCCCGCGCAGAATGTTCGCCGCTTCCCACAGGTGGGATTCGAGCTGGCTGAGTGTCACCGCGCCGGATGCCGTCATGGAAGTGTGCGTGCAGAGACCCGACTCTGGAGAAAACGGACTTGATAGCTGGTTGCGAGCAGTTGGAACACTTCTGGACACTAAAGAACACGCGCAGATGAAGGCAACTGGGAATCGAACCGCTAACCAAAGTTTTTGCGGCAGATTGCGAATCCAACCATGCGAGGTCGCCATCGGCAACCATGGCGTGCTCCGTTCCACCCGCACGAATTTCCCGCCATCGACCGCTGCTTCTCCGCACCAGCGATAGGCGGCGAGATTTCCGCCCAGCTTTCCGGCGACGCTGTAATCGAGGCACACTGCGTTCTCTGCCAGCGGAACCGGTGGCTTTGGCGGCAGCCAGTGGTGGCCAAACGCCACGACGGGCTCTTCCTCGCCGTAATACGGAACTCGCGCGAGGATCTCGGCGGGAACAGCAACCTCGGGCGGTTCCGAGCTCGGCGGAAAGACCAGTTTCCGATACGTCACGCCCGCGCGGTGCCCAGGGCTGAACCACCGTGCGCGGATGTCCTCATTGGCGTGTCCTTCCTTGTCGATGAACTCCACGCCTTCGGGCAGCAGCGCCTCCGGACCCACAAGCAGCGCCACGACCGCCGCATGGTCCGGCGTTCCCTCCGTTCCCGATTCGTGGAAGAATGAACCGTCTGCAAAGAGCCGTCCGCCGATTTTTGCCACTGCATCGCGGCACCACGCAGCATGAACGATCCGGATGCCGCAGAGGTCGAGATAAAGCGGCACTCTGCGAAACCAATCGAGACATCTCATCCATTCGTCGGCGTGGAATGTCCTGCGTGCAAATTCAGCCGACGCGCTCTCGACTGGCATCCTTTGCTAAAAGCATTGCCAACGAAATGTTGGCCTTGCTGAGCTCGCAGGAAAGCCACGCACGGTCATGCACGGATACTCCACATATTCGCGCGGCTTGTTGCGTGCGTTTGCTGAGGCGGCGGGCGGTCGTGTGAAGGCAACGCTGGCTGAAGGAGACGGCCAACGAATTTTCGTAAAACGGCCTCGCTCCCTCAACTTCTCGCACGGCCACTTCGCTATCCAATTCATCGCGGGAAGTCGCCTTGCACTGGATGAGTAAGTTTTCCCGCTGCGTGCCCCAGCCAAGCACCACGACATCGCACCCGTGATCGCTTCCGCCGGGCGTGAGAATCACCCGCTCCGCATCGCGTTCGTAAAGCACCGCGATGAGCGCCTCGAACAATCTCCACGACAGACGCAGCGCAGCGGTGAGGTCGAGAGTGGCGGATGGGACAGTGGCGGCGATTGGACCGAGGACGCTCTCAATGAGTTCTGAATCTGTGACAGACTGCGGCGGAACAAGGCCGAGTGCGCCTTGGAGTCCACGCTTCTTTTCAATCAGCCCGTGCAGCACGTCATCAAATGATCGGCGCTCTGAGTTTGGATGCCGCGCGGCGGGTAGATACACTGTAACAGCGCGGGTTTGGCCGATTCGATAGGCGCGGTCGGTAGCCTGATCTTCCTTCGCGGGATTCCAATGGCGTTCTAGGTGAATGACGTGATTTGCCGCCACGATGTTTAGCCCGGCACCAGCGGCAATTGGGGAAAGAATACAGATGCCGAATCCTTCCCGTTTGCTGAAGTGCTCGATCAAACCGAGCCGCGTTTCCTCGGGGTCGTGACGCGAAGTGGCTTTCGTATCGCCATTGATAATCGGCACGTTGATCCCGTGAATCAGCGCAAGGTGACGTGCGAGCGCTTCCTGGAGTTTTTTCTGCACGCAGAAGACGAGCACCTTTTCCCCGAGCGGCTTGATCTCATCCAGTCGCCGCAGCAGCCACGTCAATTTCCCGGAACGCTGAAGCATCGCGCGAGAATCGCGGGGGTTATTGGCCGTTCCAATGGTGCCGCCAGCAAGCAAGTCGGGGTGCAAGGAGACTTGGCGGAGTTGCCAGAGCGCGGCGAGTTGCCGGTTCTGGCGCACGGGGTTGCTCTCGGCGGCGGGGTCTTCGCCTTGCGCACTGGCTACGATGGCGTCGTAGGCGATCACTTGCTCGGCAGTCAACTCGACGGGGACTGCTTGATTGTGTCCGGTCTTCTTGGGCAACCCAGTCAGCTCCTCTTCCTTCATCCGTCGAAGCATCAACTCGCCAACGTGGGCACGCAGCCGCAACCCGATTTCACCCATGTTGTCAGGCTCCCGGATCATCGGCGTAATCCAGTTCTTGCGAAACTCCACGAACGAGCCGAGTGGGCCGGGTTCTGAGGTATCCAGAATAGACCAGAAATCGCCGAGATGGTTTTCGACCGGAGTGCCAGTGAGCGTCAGCCGGAACAGCGCCTTGAGCGATTTGGCTGCGATGGTCTGGAGAGCGTTCGGGTTTTTGATGTTTTGCGCCTCATCGAAAATCGCCGCGCTCCACTCTGCCTTGGCAAAAGAGAAGCGGTAATCACGAAGCGTTTGATACGTGGTCAGCACACAGCTTCCCGGAAGGTCGAGACTGCGTTCCGTTCCATCGCCAAAGCCGAGTCCGTATTCCAAAACCTCTCCCGGCACCGCTTTGTCGCGGCCACCGGGACGCCGCCGCACGCGATTCAACTCTCCATCGGTTTGCGCGATCAAAACGCGGCTGAATACCGGGTTTCCCTCGCCGTAGCTTTTCGTGATTTCGGCCTTCCAATTTTCCAGCAAGGAAAGCGGGGCGACAATGAGCACGGCGGGCGGTTCTCCGCCGACCGTCGCACGCCAGAGATCGAACCATTCGCGCAAGAAAATGAGCGTGCTGAAGGTTTTGCCGAGTCCCATATCATCCGCCAACAATGCACCTGCGCCGAGGCCGGTTATTTCATCGGGACTTTCGCGGCGGCGCATGGCACGCCGGGCGTGGCGGAGCAGCCAGAGCACCGCCGCCTGCTGGTGCAGCATGGGTTCACGCGCATAACGCAGAAAGTTCGGCTCCGCGCAGTCCTGATCCATTTCAGGGTCGCGCCAGCCGAAGGTGAGATCGGTATCGTTGGCGAGAATCAGGGGAACCATCGGCCCTGAGTCATCCGCATCATCGTCGCTCGGTTGTGGGTCGCCACTTCCACCCGGCTCTCCTTTTCCTTCATCCTCGCCCGGAGGCTTTTTGTCCGGCTGCGGCTTTTTGCCAAACCAGTCTTCGCCTTCCTCCCACATCGAACCCGCATAGACCGCCTTCCAAACTCCAATCCCCGTGACGCGCGGGCTGAACTCCGTCTCGATGTCCGGGAAGACGTGTTCTGCCATCCACGAAGCCGGGTCTTTTTGAAATGCCTCCACCGCCGCCTTTGGCACCCGTCCGCGCTCGACGAGTGCGCGGGCCTGCCGGGTTTGCGTGGGATCGAGGAGGATGATGGTCTTCCCCACGCGAAACACCGCTCGCGGCGCATCGCCCGACATCTGGCCGAGGCGTTTCTCCACCTCATCAACACTCAAAGCCGGAAAGTCGCCGCTAACCATCGGGCGCAAAATGAGATCGCCGCTACCGCCTTCGGGCCGGGCATCCACGCTGAGTTCGCGCGCATTGGCGATGAGCGTTTCGTCGAACGCTGCGAGGTCAATGTGGCAACCCGCCTCACGCGCTTCACGGAGCGTTGCAAGCAAGCTCAGGTTTGCCAGTTCGTCGCGCTCGCCTGCATCGCGCCAAGTCTGGAAAGCGAGCAATGCCGCGTATTGCGCGGCTGTGGGGAGGTACCTTTCTTTGCCAACCTCAAGGATCGGCCCGCGTAGCTTCCACTCCCAGCGCACTTCCGCGCCCGGATCGACCAAGCCCAACCGAATGGTAAAGCTCGGCGACTGCGGCACAGAGCCAGTCTGGAGACGCATCCCTCCCGCCCACGGCGAAGGGAGCAGAAAACCTTCGCGCGTCTCTCTATCGAGCCGCACGGCGTCTGCCGCCGCGATGAAAATCCCCGCATCCACTTCTCGAACCTCCGCTTGCCCGCACTCTGCGAGCATTTGCATCCGAATCAGCCCAAGTTGCCCGTCTTCATCCGCACTGCCTTGCTTGGCCTTTGCGTAGTGCTTGGCGTTGGAAAAGCGGATCGCGAGGCCGTCGGCGTTGGCAGACCAAGTGAAAGTGGGCGTGGATGAGAATAGTGGCATGGTGCTATATGCGAACGTCGTCCCACTCGAAGTGGAAGCGGCTGCGGAGCTGGTCAAAAAAGCGATTGATCCATTTACCGCCTTCATCGTGCCGCAGAAACACTGGGCATTCTCTGGGACTGATGCGCAGCTCCCTATCTTGATAAGTCACTTTAGGACGCTCCCAAAAGCCGTGAATTGGAAAATCTTGGTGGAACATCCGAAGACCAAAGCTGTGCGTTCCCTCGATGACGTAAATATCGTCCACGCACCGTAAGCAGATCATGCTCGTTTCATCGGTCGTTGCGCTCAGATGCGCGACAGTCCACACGTCGCGATACTGTCGGTCGAGGTGCTGGTATGCCGACCAGTTCAGTGCGAGCCGTGCTGACTGGATTTTGCCCGCATCATAGAGCCCAAGAAGAAAGCGGGAGCGAAGAGCGAATTGAGGCTCCTTGTCGGTTCCTTGCAGGCTCCGTCTGAGAAACTCGATAAAGAAGCGCAGCGTCAGCCCAGTGATACCCTGTTGCGCAAGCCTGAGTTCATCGTCCGTTGCCCAACCCCACCACTTCGCTCCTTCGGCGGTTGCCCGACCGTGGCGAGGATCACAGCCTAGCCTCACGATCCAATTTGACCAGTCCCCGCTCCATTTGCGTGCTCCCTCTTTGGCGACACGTTGAACCATGATTTGCAAAGCAGCCGCGCCCATCAGTTGCGAAGCAGACGCTCGCTTTTCCCTGATCGAGTCCGATGCGATCTCCGCCAAAGCCGGAATCTCCTCTCCGAATGCACAGTTTTTGAGCGCGTTCAGCAGGAAAAGCCGCCGCAGGGATTCCATGAACCGTCCCTCACTGGGAACCGCAAACCGTTCGATTAGAGACGGCAGCGGCTCATTCTTTTTAGCCGCACGGACAACATTTTGATCCCCCTCAGTGCTAAATAAGACTTTTCGATAGAACCGCCATTGGAAGATCGGCCCTTCACCTTCGGGCTCTATACTCTCGAATGCCTCAACCAGACGCGCACACAGACGGGACAAGCCAGAAAAAGGCAGATGCTCGAAGTGCGTGAAAAATAGCAGGACAGCCTGCTTGCGGAGCCTGCCATTCCACTCGCGACCGTTTTCGCCAAGCACAGAACTGGCGTGGGATTCGTCGAATTGCGGAAGCCATGATGCGTCCGGCTGCGCGGCATATTGAATGTAGAGGCTAAGGAGTAGTCGTGTGCGCCCGTCCACGTCCGTGGCCTGCTCGAAGGTGACGCCTTCCCCGGGGTTCATCAGCCGCCGCTTCATCATGTCTTTGCGATTCTCATACACGCGCGAGTTCGTATCGCCTGCAGCGTTTGCATAATTGCGGTCGGTAATGACCTCCAATTTCCGAACAGCAGAGACCAGTTGGATAGCGTGGATACGGGGAAAGGGCATCTCTTTGAGGTCAAGGTGCATGTTCATCTTCTTTGAGTTCTTTTAGTTCCTTGATCAATGAGTTCGTCTTTTTGCCCATCGCTTCTAGCTTGCTCTGGAGACCTTCAAGGTTCTGTTTTTCCGAAGAAACGAGGGTGAAGCGAATATCTATGCGGCGATCCTCTGGGCGATCGTTTTTGAGAGGGACTCCGTCTAAACGGCGATTGGTTGAACGAGTATCCGCGTAGCCACTCACCGATATGAGGAGCTTGGGCTCGATGTTTGGATTAGTGGGCTTCGTTATGAGGGTTTTAAGTCCGGCCAATTCCCCCGGCTTATCTGTCCAGAAGTTCCAGAGAGAGATCGCTCGGTAGGTGCTCAATCCCCAGTTTCCCATTTTCCGCGAATTCGGCACCGAATCGGTGTGCCCTTCGACGAAAACGGTATCGAGCAATGTCCGGTTTTCATCTTTGGAAAGTGCTTGGAGCAATGCTTGTCCGATGGCGCTGGCCGGGCCAGTGTGCGCGAGCGGAATTTCGTCTTGGCCGAGTGCAAACTGAAGTTGCTGCTCAGGGATACGAAGCACGGTGTCGTTCTCCACAATGGCGATGTCGATACCCCGCTCCTTAAGGTCTTTTTTGATATCCTTGAGCATCACTGAAAGAGCGCCCTCCCGCTGAGTGACGTCTCCCAGCGAATTCGCGATGCTGCCTTGAATATCCTGAATATCCTCAAGGCTTTTGAGCAGTTTATCCTTCGCGACAGTAATTGCAGCCTGCCGTTTTTTGTGGGCGGCATCCTGATCCTTCTTATTCTTATCAAGTTCGATCAATGTCACGATCAGCACGAGAATGAAAATCGCCAAAAGGCTTGCCATAAAGTCGGAGAAAGTCAGGAGAAACGGATTCTCTCCTTCTCCCGATTTCTTCGGTATCTGGCGTCTGCGGAACATAGGTGCGTGTTACTTGCGCAGCTTGCTGATTGCCTCTTGCAGTTCTTCGAGGCCGTCTTGAAGTCCAGAAACCTGAGCGTCGTAGGATTTTAGGCATTCAGCTACTTTGTCCGTCCATTGATTCATCAGATTGCGCGTCTGCCCGTCCACTTGCTCCCCATACGCTTTGAGCAAACTTTGCAATCGGTCTTTCATGCCATTCAGACCAAGTTCAGCGCCATCAAACCACCTCTTTTGAAGCACGATCAACTCGCTGTAGGAGTCGCGAGCGGCTTCTGCCCCGGTGCGCACGCTATCGCCTGCGCTCGACAAACCATCCGCGAGCGCGGTGATGGCTTCAGGAAGCGGTTCATACGCTTTCGCGGTTCGCTCGCCAGAGAGAGCGGCTGCACGAGCCGCCTCCGATGCCTCGCGTTGGTCTTGGGATGCTTGCACTATCTGATTACCAAACGTGGACAGTTTGCCGCTCGCTTCCGAAAGGCTTTCGGCAGACTCGGTCAACTTGTCGGCCAGCGCACCAACCTCAGAAAACTGCTTGGCAGCGAGCCCCACTTTTTCAGCAAGGTCGCCTGACATCGCGAGAAGCATCTGGCTCCGCTCCGCCTCTGATGTTGAGCGTGCATTGTCCATTTGCCGCTGCAACTCCGGTTGTCCGGCAAGCAACGCCTGCAAGTCAGCGATAGGTGATCCCAGCGAACCAATGACACGGGCAGCATCTTCCAAAGTTTGACGAATCTCCGGCAAGCCCTCGCCAATTTTCCCAAACTGCTCCGACACACGCTCATTCGCCTGCGCCGCCGATAGCTGCGCCCGCGCCGCCTCTTCATTGCGTGCGGCTGATAAAGCGAGCGTTTCATTCATTGCGCCAAACTCCACCGCCGCCTGCCGGATATTCGCTGCCGCTTTGACCATTTCCGTCATCACCGTCTCATGCGCGTTCAATTTCCCGATTGCATCCACCACCGTGCGCTGTGCATCGCCGACGACTCCTGACAGAGCCTCTACCGTCGGTTGAAAACTCTGCACCGACTGCATCAACCCCTCGCTCGCGCCGTTGAACCGCTCGGAGAATTGATCTGACATACTCCCGATCTGCTCTTTCAGTCTTCCTAACTCCGCAGTCAGTGCGGATGAAAGCAACTCAGCCGACTGCTGCATCAACGGCCCATGCCCTTCGGCAGTCGCACTCGATACGGCATCCCGAATTTCCGTGCCCAACCGCCCAATCGCCTGCTGCATTTCCGCCCCAATCGCCACCGCCAAGCCCTTCAATAAATCCTCTGTCCCTCTGGAAGTGCGCTCCAATTCCGACATCGCCTCTTCCGGCACGTATCGTGGGAACAAGAAATCAATCCGGTTTTGAAGTTTATGAATCCGCCAAAGCGCAATGCCTTCTCCCAATTTTTCCCACCAACTAAAAAGCAAACTCGCCCCAACTCCCCATACGGAACTGGAGAACGCCACAGCAAACGTATCGATCAATGCCCAAATTTTCGCCACCAGCGCATCGGTGTCTTTACCGCCACCAGCGAGGCTACCAATTCCCAACTGAAGCCCCACAAAAGTCCCAAGAACACCCAAGCCAGTCAGGATACTCGGTATCGCGAGGATCAGACGGCTGGCGGAAAACGCAGGTGCCAAAATCGCCTCGCTGAAAACATCCGCCGCATCCACGCTCCGACGTTTGGATGTCGTGCCAGTGCCGTCGCGTGAAGGGAACTCGATCAAGTGATGTCGCATCTCTCGGAAACACGGGAGATTCACCGTGAGGACTGCGTTGGTCGCTTGCTCGTTACCTTGGAGCTGCTTCAGATACTGCTTAACGCGGAGCCATGAAGCAACCGTCTGCCACAGCACAACCAAAGCAAATATCCCCGCTAACGCGCATGATGCAAAAATAACGAGGTCTCTAAAACCGTGAGGATCGCCATTGCGAAGGTGAGAGTAAGCTTCGACCGGATTCCAAAAAGAAGGGAGCAGCGAGGACCAGTTCATTTTATTGTATCGAGTCCCAATTCGGCGTGCCAGTCATTCTCCGAGTATTAAGGCGGGAATCTTTGGAGCCTTCGAAGCCGAGAATAGCAATGGAGTCCTTTCCTGTCGTCGCTTTTGGAAGCATGGCGGTGGGTCTAGGGTTTCTGCTCTACGATTGCAAGAGGGGTGGATGATTTATCACCGGGAAACCAACGGGGTCGCTGAATTCATTACTGGGAACATGGGAGAGAGTGGGTTTCTGGGACTGCTGGTAAAATAGGTTCCAAGCTCGCCGCGATCTCACACAGTCGGACAATTCCAACGGCCAAGATTCGGAATGGTAAACGTCAGGGCGAACTCTCTGAATCGCTGCGGGGCATGAGTGTCCCCGATGTCCGGCTTTTGGGACTCCATCCACATCGCTAGCTTGATGACCATCTCGTGGCAGACGACGAGGATGGCTTGCTCCGGCAGACTTCGCAGTTTTTCCAACGCCACCTGCACCCTCGCGGTAAAGTCGTGAAACGACTCGGCTCCCGGCCCGTCGTTTGTCTCGGGGGTTGCAGTGTTCCAATAGGACTCCACCAAGGGACGCCGCTCTGCGGCGGAACTTGTGCCGCAGCGGGCGGGGCTCAGATAGGTGAATTCTTGCACCGCCCATTCCTCAACGAAGGCGCTTGCGAACCGTCTTCTGAACGGGACCGCTGTTTCTTGAGCTCGTCGGAAGGGCGAGACGACAATCAGTTCCGGCGGCGGACCGTCGTAGTCGCGGGCGACGTCATCCGCAGCCGTTCTGCCAGCTTCAGTGAGCGGGATGGCACCGGGGTCGGAACTCGGCAGACCGGCATTCGCGGCACTTTCCGCGTGTCTCAGAAACGTGATGCTCTTCACTTGCCCTCCCTCGCGAATACCATCTTTCGGGCGTCCAGTGTTTGCTCGCCATCCCAGCGGTATGCGGTGAGAGGACCGTCCTTTGCGACGCTGTAGTCGAGACACGCCACGTTGGGCGCAAGTAGCTCGGCCTTGCCCTCAAATGGGAGCCAGTAGTGCCCGAAGAAGAGCGGCGGGGCATCCGCCGCGTATCCGGGGCACAACGTATGGACGGTCTCGGGCACGATCACATGAGGAACGGTGTCCGACTCCGGCATACAGAGTTGGTTGTAAGTGCGCCCCGCTGCCGCGAGCCACCATTTGAGCCGGACCCGCGTCCGCACGATGTCTTCCTTGTCGGTGAAGAAAAAGCCCTCGGGCAAATCCGCCTCGGTTCCTTTCATGAGAGTTTCGCAGTGCTCAAACTCTGGGCCGTCCTTGATCACCGAGCGGCGTAAGAGTTCGGGGTTGAGGAACTGCCAACCCGGATTTCCGCCTACGAGCCGGTCGTCCCAGTTTGCATGAACCGCGCGTAGTCCGCCCAAGTCCAGCCAGAGAGGCAAGGTGGCGAACCACGCAAGGTAGCCGTCCCATTCCTCACGGCAGTCCCAGAACTGCGCGAGGGTGGCCGCGTGCTGATGGACGTTTTTTGGCAGGCGGCGGCGCAGCAACTCGCCGTCGGCTCCGCGGGTGTGGTAAAGAAGCGCGTTGTACTCATGGTTGCCCATGATGGCCAACGCCTCTCCCGCATCGACCATCGCCTTTACCGTCCTGAGCGTCTGTGGAATCGCGGGGCCACGGTCAATGAAGTCGCCAAGGAAGACGACTTTGCGGCCTTCGGGATGTCGCCAGACGCCATTGAGTTTTTCGTAGTCGAGTTTGCACAGCAGTTTTTCGAGAACATCCGCGTGTCCGTGGATGTCGCCGATGATGTCGTATTTTTCGTGGGTTATTTTCATGCCCGAACCGTAGCTGATCCGCTGATACTTGAATAGTGCGCGGAATGTTCATAGACTTACTCCACAGTCATGTATCAATCTTTGCTCTCACAATCCGGATTCTCCATGGAGCGCCTCGCCAATTTCTGCTCCGTGGCGGACGCCGGTTCGATTGTCGGGGCGGCGAGGGGCGACACCGTTCGGCAGTCGCTCATCAGTCGGCAGATTCGCGAATTGGAAACCTTCTTCGGCGTGGAGTTGATTCGCAGACGCGGTCGTGGATTGGAACTCACCGAGGCCGGACGGGAGCTTGCCGCCGTGGGTCGGGAGAATTTCAAAGGGCTGTCGGACTACGCCGCGCGCTGTCGCGGTGCCGCGTGGAGCGTGCGGATTGTGGCGTCCAACAGCGTTGCATCATGGTTGCTGCTGCCCCGACTCAAGGGACTGGAGAATGCAAACGGGAACATCCGCTTTGAGATCCATCATGAGCAGACCCGCGAGATCATCACCGCCACTCGCGAGGGGATCTACGACATCGCATTTGTCCGCAAGGATGCGCTCGGGACCGGACTGCGGAACGCAACCCTCGGCGAAATCGGGCATTCTCTGCTCGTCCCGAAGATACTCCTGCGCACCGAACCAAAAGGCATCCTGTCCGTGCTGGGGACGGTTCCGATGGCGCTTCCCATCGGTGGAAAAATGCGCGAATCCATCGACTCAATGGCCGACAAGGGCAAGGTCAGGATGAACGTCGCCGTAGGCTGCTCATCCTACCTGCAAGCCGCCCAAGTGCTGCAATCGGGCATGTGCGCAGCAGTCCTCCCCGATACCGCACTTTCCGCGCTGAAGCCGGGCCAGTTCCACCGTCTCCCATTGCGCGACCGCTACACCCTCTGTCTGGCATGGAGCGCACGCAACGCCGACACCCGCCCCGCCCTCGCTGGCTTGATTGCGCAGCTCACGGAGACGATGGCGTTTAGCTGATGCCTCAGCTCTTCGGAAAATTTGGGTAGTGAGGGAACCCGAGTGTCGTTGAGAAAGCCAAACCTTCGATCCCGCCGCACCGGAAAGCGTAAGCACTCGGACGGGCGTCGGGGAGTGAGGGGGGCTGTTTTCTGCTCTCGCTTGCGCCTTTGTTCTTCGGCGGCTGTTCCGAAGGGGCCCGGGCGCGGCGACTCGTTCGTAAATCAGCCAAGCGTCCGCCGGCCAAGGTGTGGCTAGTGAGCAACGGCTGGCATACTTCCGTGGCAATGCGCACGACGGACGCGAAGCCGGAATTGCGAGCGTTTGCACCGGACTCGAAGTGCCTCGTCATCGGCTTGAGCGGTCCGGATTTCTATATGTGGCGAAATATGAACAACCCATTGAAGCGCATGTGGGCGACGTTTCTGCCCACAGCGAGCGCGTTGTAGGTCATCCCAATCAAAGCTTCCATCGTGCAGCAGTGTCCGAACAGCGAGGTGATCGAGTTTGAAATGACCGAACAAGGCTTGGAACGACTACGCAAGAAATTGCAGCTCGCATTTAAGCGCGACCCAAATGGGAAGCCTGCCGTTGCAGGGCCGGGAAAGATCGCAACGAGCAAGTTCTTCGAGGGAACGGAAACGTATTTCCTGCCGAAGACGTGTAACTGGTGGGCCGCGCAGAATCTCGACGAGGCAGGCGGTCCCATCCGCGTGAGCGCGGCGATTGTCGCGGACAATCTTTGCTGGCAGGGGCGCAAGCACGGCAAGTTACTCGCTTCCCAAACTACGATGCAGGACCCGCTCTAAAGAGCCAGCCGGAGCTGGGAAAATGGCGGGACTAATGTGGAGACGCAGATCCCGAGCAGGCGCAGCGGTTTGGTGACGAGTTTATGCTTCGCGAGCAGGGTGCAGGCGAGGCGGTAGAGGTCTGCGGCGCTGGTGAGCGGCTCTTCCACGCGGAGTTGCCGGGTGAGAGTCTTGAAGTCGCTGTATCGGACTTTCACTTGGATCGTGAGTGCGCCCAGGCCTTGCAGTTCCAGCGTTTGCGCGACGTCGGCAGCGAGTTCGCGTAACGCGGCGCGGAGGGTTGTGCGGTTGTCGGTATCGTTGAGAAATGTGGTTTCGCTGCTGATGCTTTTGCGTTCATCGCTGAGGTCGAGCGGGCGGTCGTCCACACCCAAGGCACGTTCGCGCAGCTGGTCGGCAAAGGAGCCGACAATCGTGTGCAAGTCGCGCTTCGTGGTTTGCAGGTCGCCGATGGTGACGAGCCCGGCCTTCTCCAGCGAGGCCGCGGTGACAGGACCGACGCCGTGGATCGCGCGGACGGAAAGGGGGCTGAGGAAGGCGACTTTTCCCGTTTCAGGAATGAGGGTGAGGCCGTCCGGCTTCTTGAAGTCGCTCCCGATTTTCGCGAGGAATTTGTTCGCAGCAACGCCGATGCTGGCAGTGAGCCTGCGCTCGGTTTCGATGCGCGCTTTGATTTCCTGAGCGAGCGGCAATGCGGCTCCAAGGGCGACATCAGCATCGGCGATTGCTGCGAAGCGCTCGCTGAGGTCGAGGTAGGCTTCATCGACGGAAACTTTCTCCACAATGGGCGTCACACTGCGAAGTATCGCCATGATTTCCCCG
This sequence comes from Chthoniobacteraceae bacterium, assembly GCA_947471505.1. Classification (GTDB taxonomy): domain Bacteria; phylum Verrucomicrobiota; class Verrucomicrobiia; order Chthoniobacterales; family Chthoniobacteraceae; genus SXWH01. The sequence continues at coordinate 23,930 of CANIWM010000061.1, forward strand.
CTCTCCGCACGATACGCATCCATGCGCGGGCGGACGAATACCGCCTGCGGGCACAGCCGCGCTGCGGTGCGCGACGGGATAGCGGAACGGACGCCAAACTTCCGGGCTTCGTAGCTGGCCGCACATACAACGCCACGCTGATCCGGAGGCGAACCTACAACGAGAGGCACACCGCGAAACGCGGGTTCATCGCGCTGCTCAATGGATGCGAAAAAAGCATCCATATCGACATGAAAGATGACGCGAGGCACTGCGCACTGTCTTACAAGGCTTTTCCTACGCGGACAAAAGAATCCCGCAGGGAATTATTGTGCTTTCGGAGTCTCGGCTGGAGCCGGAGCTGCGGATGCCGGTGTCCCAGGTGACTGCTAGGAATTTGCTTTCGCGCCCGGCGCACCGGAAACGGTCAGAACTCGGACGGGCGTCGGGGAGTGAGGGGGCTGGACGTCATCGCGCGGTGCGCTGGTGTCTTGAATTCGAAATAATCCTTGTTCGGTGGAGTCGGCGCAGAGCGGATCTCAAAAAACCGGCTCTCGCCGATGGCACCCGCGGCACCGTTGTGGTCGCGCGCCTGAGCTTTGAGATTCATCGTGCCGACGCGCACGAGCTTCGGCTCGCCCGAAAAATCCGCGCTCGGAAACGACGCAACTTCCGAGAACGCATAACCGTCCTTGCCCGCATACACGACGACTCTTTCCGCGCCGAGTCGGATGGAAATCGCGATGCTGCCATCGCCCTCGCCCGCCGGTTTCGTCGCAAGGCAAAAGAGTTCCGCGCCCTGCTGATCGAATCGCTGGCCGGTCAGCTTGTTGACGATGAGTGCGGGAAAGATGCCGCCATCGCGCACATCCTAGGTCGCGCCGATCACGTCATTCTCGAGCGACAATTTCCCGTCCTTCGATTCCGTGACAGCCTTGCCGGGTTCTCTGCCAGGAAAGGCAATGCCTGTCGCGATGTCCTGCGAATATGCCGTGTGCGAAACTAGCAGCAGGGCGGTGAGGATAGAAATTGCCTGCTTCATGGATTCAAACAGAAATTCGTATGATCACGGTCTCCGCTCCGATTCGGGAATGTGGACCACCGTCACTACGACGGAATCCCATGCCTTCGTTCCACGGCTGTTGTTCCAAGTAATGTAGAGTTTGTCGCCCGCCGGGTCCAGGGCGGTGCTATAGGTGCCCTTCAATGTGTTGCCGTATTTTTGGGTGAAAAACGGTGAGAGAAACGCGAGCACTTTTGGTGTCTTCGTCTTCACGTCGAATTGCACCACTGCGCCACCGTCCTTGTCGCCGCTGCCGTGGGCGCCGGGGACGTAGTAGAGGTAGCGGCCGGTCGGGTCCACATCGAGCGATGCGATATAGCTCTGCGTGCCCACCACCGCAGGCCCGAGCGCTTCGACCTCCTCGGTCTTCGTGTTGAACGAATAAAGCACAGAAGCTTCTCCGGCTTTGCCCTCGGAAACGGTATAAACGAATCCCTGCTTCGTTTCATCTGACGCCGCGCGGATGCCGATGGTTCCTGCAATACGAACCGGCGCTCCGCCTTTTTGCGGGTCGTAGCGCAGGAGGTCGCCGGACTTGCTGCCGGTAAAGTACACACGCCCCGTGGATGGCGCGAAGGCCATGTAACGCGCGGGTCCATCGGGGCCTGAGTAGAGGACTTTGTGCTCCCGGATGTCGTAGGCGAAGAACTGGATTCCCAAGGGATCGGTGTCGCTGCCCGGCGCGGTGCCGCCGTAGTAGATGAGCCGTGTCGCGTCCAGCACGCTGCACGGGATACAATGTTTCGGCAACGGCGCGGTCGCCACGATCTCCGACTTTCCGTCTGCCGGATTGCAGCGGATGATCCAGTCGCCTTTGTAAAAATTCGCATCCGTCGTGATCCGCGTGGAGCCGCGATGGGTGGAGCAGTAGAGCCATCCGTCGCTGCCGAGATCGAGCCGGCTGTGAATCTTTCCCGGCGTGTAGTGGCCGTCGGGAAGTTGCAGTAGTTTCTTCACGTCGGCGAGCTGTCGGAACTGCTTCGTCGTCGGATCGTATTCGTAAACAAAGGCATTTCCCGGCGCGAGGTGGTCGCCCACCGCAGCGTAGTATTTCCCATTCACCGCGAGACTGTCGCCCCATGCCGACCATGGTTTTCCCGGATAATCCTGCCCCGGAAAAAACGCGAAATCCACGATCGGCGCAGCTTTCGCGATGGCCACATCGGCCGGAAAACCAGCGGGCGGTTTCAGAAAATCCGGCGAACTTTCCGTGACGCTCGACGCACCGTCCGGAAGCCGCGGCGGGAATGCGACATCAGCAGGTTTGTCCGCACCAAAGCCCGAAACCGCGACTGCCAGCAGCGGCGCTGCGTGAAGAAAAAAATTTCTCATGGTTGTTCTACCGTAATGATTTGATCCGCTTTGATGTTTGGAAGTTTCACGACTGCGGAATTCGGCAGGCGCACTTCCACATCGACCGTCTCCGCGCCGCCGAGCCCAAAGTGACATGCCGCCGACTGACCGCTCGCATATCCAAAGCCCGTGCCGATTTCCTGCGCACCGATCCGATGTGCGGGCTCGCCCAAATGTCCCGCCGCAAAAACGTCCACGCGCGAACCGATACCCATCGAGTTAAACGTGCGGCCCTTCACGCGCACATCGAGCCACGACTTCGCCAGAGCGTCGTTCCGCAGCATTCGCGAGTGATTTCCCGCAAACCAATTGACGAGGAACAAATCGAGCCGTCCATCGCCATCGAAATCTCCCGACGGGCCGGCAGGATAATACACCATCGGCATCGCAATCGGACGCGGCGGAGAGAAGCGAGGAACGCCATCCCGCACGCCATCGTGATGATAAATCAGCGGCGTGACCTTGCCGTCATCCACCCACGCCGCCGACACGTAAATATCCGGCCAGCCATCGTTGTCGAAATCCTGAATCTCCACATGCGGGCATCGCACCGGCACCACATCCGCGAGTCCCGCTTCGGCTGTGATTTCACGAAACCGCAAAGCGCCATCCTTCATCCCTTCGTTGAGAAATACCCGGTTCCGCGCCTTCACGGAATGTGCGCTGACCACGAGGTCCATACGTCCGTCGCGATTCAAGTCCCCAAACGCCGCACCGCACGGCCAATCCTCTGCGTCGAACGGCGAGTGCTTGAACACCGGCGCCAGCTCCACCGCTTCCCGATACCGATTCCCCGGCTGACTGAGAAACAGGCGATTGCCGTGCCCCACAAAAAAATCCGGTCTCCCGTCTTCGTTCACATCCGCCACCGCGAGGCCGAGACCGAAAACATCCGGCGGCAGCCCGGCCGCTTCGCTGGCGTCCGTAAATTTCAGCCCGCCGAGATTGCGCATCAGCACCGAGCGCGGAGCTTTTGTGAACTTGTCCTCGACGATCAAAAGATCCAGCAGCCCATCGCCATCGTAATCCAGCACACCCACATTGCGCGCCGTGAATAGCACCTCCGGACACGCCCCGCTCGCCACGGAAACGTCGGCGAGTTTGCCCGCGTCATTGCGAAACAACTGGCTGTGCTGCGCCTGCGCGGGCTTTCGCGGAGCTTTACCCGCGCTCTGCTTCGCATTGTTCGCCACGTAGAGTTCGAGCGTCCCGTTATTGTCGAGATCGGCAAACACCGCGCCGCTCGTCCGCGCAGGAGCACTGATTCCCGGCACATCCACCGCCGCAAACTTCCCGCCGCCCTCATTCCGAAACAACCGGTTCAACACCGGCCCCGGCGAGGGCGCATACTCGGCATCCGGACGGTCCGCAAAACCGCCGACAAACAAATCTACTCGCCCATCCCCATCAAAATCTCCCCAAGCCCCGCCATGCCCCATCAACCCCGCGAGCGGTGCCCGCAGCCCCGCATGCTCTGTGACATCTTCAAAGCGAATATCCGCAGCGCTCAACGCGGCCAGCGAAGCGAGCATCAGGGCGGGGACGAATGTGAAAGTCTCTTTCATAGTCCGGAGTTTAGTAAACGGGTTTCAATAACTGACTGCTAGGAATTTGCTTCCGCACCCGCGGCGTCGGAAACGGTCAAAACTCGGACGGGCGTCGGGGAGTGAGGGAGTCTGATGGCGTAATGGCCCGTCGCGATAAAGTCCGCGCCGATCGCCTTCGCCTTTCCCCACAGATTGCCAAACTTCACCTTCTCATTGCACATCACGCACGGATTCGGAGTCCGCCCCGCCTTGTATTCCGAAGCGAAATAATCAATCACCGCCCGCTCGAAGTTCACCGACTCATCCACCACATAATGCGGGATGCCCAGCCCGTGCGCCACGCTGCGCGCATCCGCGCTCGCCTGCGGACCGCAGCATTTGTCCTCCGCCCGCGAGATGCAGTCCTGCGGCCACACCTTCATCGTCACGCCGATGCCTTCGTAGCCCTGCTGTTTCAAATGATACGCCGCCACCGAAGAATCCACACCGCCCGACATCCCCACGACGACACGCGCAGGCGGTTGCGGCGGCGTGTGTCGGGTCGGTGGGTGGTCGTTCATCGCGCAGACAGTCGCCCGCTGTGCCTCGCGGCTCAAACGTAATTTCTTCGCCCCATCATTTCTGCCTACATGATCGAATCCTGAAACGAGTTCAGCTTTTGCGCCTTCGGATCGTCTGCCACGTTGACCCAGACGTGGACGTGCGGACGGCCACGGAAATACCACACGAACGACGGGCCTTCGATGCGCCAGTTGTCGTAGACGCCGTCGTTGCCGAGGTCGCCTTCTTTATAAAATGCGAGGTGGCATTGATCGAGGCCGCCTTGTGCGTCGAGGCACTTCACCGCTTCCTCCCGGTCGGATTTGCGGAAGGGTTCGAGCAGGCTCTTCAGGATGCGCTGGAGCTCGGCTTTCTGGTCTGCTGCGAACTCGGTGACGGGGCATCCCTGGAACACCCCGTCGCGACCTTTGAAGCCGACGAGTTCTTCGCTCGGCATTCCATTTCCCACCAATGCAAGCGCCTGATGCTTTGAGTCGAGCATGTGGTAAAGTTTGTTCGCTTCCACGGCTTGCTGCCAAAAGACGTTGTTCGGATGGTCGGGCTTTTCATGGAGGTTCTCGCCTTCATGCGCGTAAAGGATCGGGCCGCCAAAGGCCGCGTGGCCTTCGCTGTCACCGTCGCACCGCAGTGTCATGTGACGGCTCGTGAGGACGAACTCGAACGCTCCCGTATTCGGTTCGCCGAAGATGGCGATGGACTGTCTGTTCCCGAACCCGCCGACGTCGTCCTTCAACTGCTTGTCGAAACGCGCGTGCCATTCGGGGTTTGTGATTTCCTCAAAGATGGCGCGGATCATCGCCTGTTGCCCGGCGGTGTAAAACGACGAATTGATGAATGGTTTGGTGATTCGCCAGTTGTTCTCGATGCGCGTGCGCAGAAGCCCGCGCTCGGCATCGACGTGGTCCCAGGCAAAGCACATTTGCTTTTTCTGCTCGCGGCTGAGGGTGTCGAAAAGGGCCTTGACGATGGATTCAGAGGTCCGCGCCGGAGCATCGGCAAACAACGAACCCGGACGGATGGCTGAGAGGGCGGTGATAGCGGCAGCATTACGCAGAAAGCTGCGACGATTAAGCGGAGTGGTATTCATAGGGCGGGCGCGAGTCTCGGGCATCCGGCGGAAAATGCGAACTATTCCGCCCCGAGGAGATCGGGATTTCGGAAGAGAATTAGAAAGCGCAACCATCGGTCTGGCGCTTTATCCGCGGACCAAACGGAGCCGCACCGGTCCGTCAACCAGCTGCTATGGCGTCGTCACGATGACCTTCGCAGTGGGGCAGGTGGAAAGATCCGGGCGCTCGGCCAAGGCGGCGGCGATGACTTCGGCGCTGCGTTCGATGGTTCCTTTGAAGACTTCCTTTCCGTTGGCGATGACGGTTACGGGCTTGTCGAGATCGAGAAGCGCGTCGCCCAGGAGAAGCTCCAGCTTGGTATTGCCCAGCGCGGTGCGCTTTGCTTCGCCGACGTTGTCTTTGCCGTGGGTCCGGTTTCCATCGGTGTTTGTGGCGTCGAGCGTGGCTGCATCGATGGTGATGGTGTTGGTCTCTTTGTTCGCCACGGCGTCGATGCGGATGTCTCCTTTCTCCGGTGCCTCGGGAAGCGAGACCCAGTAGAACCGATTGCGACGCAGGCCATCCATCACCTGATTGACCCACACCACTTTCGCCGGCCACGGATTGCGGGAGTATTTCGAGATCCACTGAACGCCCTGGCTGTAATCGATGCCGTGTCCGCGGCCCGGCTGGACGTTGATGGAATGCACATAGCCGTCGCTGTCGAGTGAATGAAGACGCTCGATCTCAGCGTGGAACGCTTGCGCCATCGCACTGCGGTCAAACCCCATGTCCTTTTCCCCCACGTCGGTGCGAAAGGCCACATTGCGGAGGTTCGCCGGCGGGTTTCCGAGGCCCACTCCGCCCGCCATCGCGTTGGCTCCGGCGAGGCGATCCGCCATGAACGGCGCGAGGATATCCGTTCCATAGCCGCCTTCGGAAATGCCCATGATGTAAACGCGGTTCGGATCCACGTTCCAGTGGACGATCGCCTGGTCGATCACTTTGTCGAACGCGACCTGATTGTGCTTGTACCACCAGCGCCCGCGCCGGTCGTCGGCCATTCGCGGGACGAAATAAACGCCGTCGGGTTTGTAAACTTTCACAGTCAGATTGATCTGCGCCTGAAACTCGCCGTTGTTCACTTTGGATGTATGCGGCCCCGGCTCGGCGTCGTATTTCCCGCCACCGTGCATCGCGATAAACAGCGGGCGCTTTTCACCGGTCTCCTTCGCTTCACGAACCAGCACCGTGAACGGCATCAGCATCCCTCCCCCGAGATCGAGGGATGCCACTTGCACCGCCAGCTTTCCGCCCGCGTCCACCTGCTTCTGGATCGGCTCCGGAAGTTTGGCCGGTAGCGCCGACTTGTTTTCGCCCGCATGGAGCGCGGCGAACTGTTCCGCGATGGACTTTTCGGCCGCATCCTTCGAGAGCCCGCCGAGGGCGGATTGTGCGGCGAGCAATGCCGTCAACGGCCCTGCGAGGCGGAGCGCACGGAGGGTGGAAATGAGGTTCATCATGGAAATCACGGAGTCTGGCTTCGGTTGTTATGGTTGTCGGAACGAATCGCACGCACCGACTGCAAGGAATTTGCTTTCGCGCCCGCCGCACCGAAAACGGTCAGACCTCGGACGGGCGTCGGGGATCGATGGGCTGTGGCTGATCGTCGATCCAGTGGTAATTGATGCGCTCATGGAGATGTTTCGGAGCATGTCCCGCCAATCTGCTTTACCAAGCAGCTCTCGGAAAGACTGATCGCATAAACTTTCGTGAGGGCATCTTGGTAGTCGGCGTTGCGAGGTAGCGTCACGATTCCAAAATTGCAGCAATGGTCGCCGGTGCATTCCCTTCGAGCCGGTTGTTCGCGTAAATGAACGAAGGACGTTTTCCTCCTTTTGCTTTTGCGACCATGGCTTTAGCGGCTGTGCGAGCATTCATGTCCGGTGCTTGAACTTCTTTGTACGGGCTGAACGTCTCGACAGCTTTCGCGTAAGTTCGACCGGGCGTGAGTAAGAAACGCGCTGTAACAAAATCCGTGGTGACACTGCCCGGCAGCTCAATCTGCTCGCTCACCGGAGGCATACGAGCCCATGAATTGAAGACGTGTGCGACGCCATGCTTTCGCAGAGTGGCGAAGTATTCCGGTTCGAGAAAAGTGCGGTTGCGAATCTCGACAGCGTATTGCCAGCCCGGAGGCAGTTCGGAGAGGAACCGGTCGAGTGCTTCGACGAAGTCACGACCACGTTCAAAGTCTGTTGGGTAGAACTGCGAGAACTCAAAAATCAGAGTGCCGATTTGCTCCCGAAAACTCTCACACGGACGAATGAAGGCAGAACGAAACAAAGCCGCGTTGAGAAAGTTCTCGTTGGCTTTACCCGCATGGCTTCCGTGTCGCGGCTGATTTGGGAACTTCTTGAGCGTGATGAAGTCGGTGACCTTGAACGAAAATCGGAAATGCTGCGGCACCTGATTGCAGAGCTTTTCCAGCCCCTTTTCAGTGGGGAACTGATAGTAGCCCGCATCGACGCACACCGTTGAAAAAGTCTCCGCGTATTCGGCGAGGCATTCCCGCTCGAACTTGGCTTCTGAAAATTTACCGCGAGTGAGATAGCGCTGCTCGTCGTAAATTTGCCCGCACCAGCCGGGGTATTTCCATGAGGAGGTGCCGACGAAAACATTCGCCTTTGCGACATCCTTCACACGGCTTGCGAGCGAGTCTCTAAATGAAGCGTTCATTGCGTCTCTTGGCATTAAAGCATCATGAGGCGCACGGTCGCCAGTGCTGTTTTTACCTCACCACTTTGAGTCTCACGAAAAACGGGGCCGTGGACGTTGGGACTCGAAGTGTGACCTGTTCAGTTTCAAAATCAGTCACCGTAGAGCTGACGATTTCTGATGCTGCCGGAGCCCATGATTGAAGGTTTCCGGAGCTTTCGCACGAAATCACCACGTCCGTCGCGTTCCTGTTTTTTGGGAAGGACAGATAGACGTAATTGCTGGCGAAACTTGAGGTCACTGCGGGTGACGTATCGACCTTCTTCGGATTGCGATTGAAGGTGTATTCCAAGAGATTCACTTGTTGGTCGCCATCGGGATCAGCCAGGTCACCGCTCTGCAAAGGATTACCAAGTTCAATGGATGAAAAGCGGATGTTCTTCCAAGCCTGCGCTGGTGACGTCCCATTAAACACCATGTCTGCGTAATCCGGGTGATCGATGAAAGGATTCCGATTGTGTTGGTAGTCGGTGTAAATGCGTTGGTTCCGTTGCCGCTCTGCATCAGTCACGGGGAAATCACGATTCCACGCGATGAATGTGCTGAGCTTTCCAAATCGGTAAAGCGCGAGATTTGGAGAGTCTGAGAGTTCAAGGTCTGGTGCATCAGCATCGGTGCCTTCGTAACGAACAGCCATATAGAACATGCTTCGTGCGATGAGTCCTTTGTCTGTGTCACGAGGCTCCCAAGAATCCGAGTCATACGTGGACATTGGGGCCTCGGGATGAATGGATACGGGCGCGATGGACCAATCAAAAATCTTGTTCCCGCGTGAGCTGTTCACCGACGCATCAATTGGCCGAAGGTTGAAAATGTCGGTCTTCGCCCTGCTGTTGGCGTCCAGCGCAACAAGACCGTAGGATTGAGGCCACAAATGTTCACGATTCCATGTGCCAGTGGTTCCGTTGTCTTGGTTGACCTTTAAGTCGGTGAAACCCGAGTAAATGAGCACGACGTTGTTTGAGCTGAGCGGGTCTTCATCAATGACTTTCAACGCATCCCATGTGTCCGTGCTCGTGGAGGTATATGGCAGGACGGTGTGAACTTTGATGGCGGCGTGAAGCGCGGCTTTCAATGGCGCGCCGGTTTTTCCAATCGCCTGGTCGTAGTAAGCAGCGGGTGGTTGAAATTGCGCGAAGAGGGACGACGCCAACGATAAAAACGCGATGGCGAAAAAGCTGGAGGAATTTACGGGTGAGCGAGCGGGCGAGTGCAGCAAAGGTGGACGGGACAATAACCAGGAAGCTTCGATGCACAAGCTGGGGTCATATCGAATCCCACAACTTCTCCAACGCCGGTTCATCCAGTGACCTTTTCCTTAGCTCCGGAGCAGCTTTTATCGCCGAGTGAAGGGCTTCCTTTGCTGCTTCGATGTTCCCGGCTGTCGCATCAAGACATGCCAGGGCGAAATAAAGCTCCCCACTGCCCGATGTGAGCTTGATACCGTCCAATAGAATCAAACGCGCAGCACCCGCATTTCCACGTAGTGCCACAGCTTTTGACCATTCGATTCGCCATCGTGATTCGTCAGGATCGTATTGCGTCAGCTTGCGGGCAACAACTTCCACGAGCTCCCATTTTTCCAACGCACGATAAACGCCGAGTCTGACTTCGAGCACTTCCGGCAAATGGCGAACGTCAGCATCCATTTCTTCCAGCTCATCGTTTGCTTCGATGAAAAGACCGAGTTCCAAATAGCCCTGCGCTGCGGTCAAATGGCGGTCATCGGTTTCTTCGAGTGGCATTGTCTGTGGCTGATGATACGACGACGTGGTGAATCTCGTCATTAAGATCGTTTCTGGAGGACAAACCGGCGCAGACAGGGCCGGGCTTGACGCCGCGCTCTGGCATCAGTTTCCGCACGGCGGTTGGTGTCCGAAGGGGCGGAAGGCGGAAGACGGAGCGATTGGCGGGCAATACCAACTTACCGAGACGCCGAGCACGAGCTACCTACAGCGCACTGAATGGAACGTGCGCGATTCGGATGGCACGATTGTGTTCACGTTCGCCGAGGATATCACCGGCGGCTCATTGCGGACCTTGGCGTTCGCGAAGAAACACCAGAAGCCATGCCTACACATCAGCCGCAGCATCTATCAGCCCGAAGTGCTGATTCAAAAATTCATAGCCGAACATTCGATCAAGGTGCTGAACATCGCAGGCTCGCGCGAGAGCAAAGAGGTCGGCATCCACCATTGGGTGAAGAGGTTGTTGAATGATGCGCTGTTCTGGAGCGAATCTCACCCCGGCATGTTTGGTGGTCCCGGTGAAGGCTGAACGTCCGGCATGGCTTGCCCTTGCTTTTGCTGTTCTACGAGAAGCGGACAACGCGGTGCCAAGTTGCGCTGCGGTGAAGAGTATGCCCTCGCCTGCTCCGCGTCGCTGTGCGGGCTTCTAAGCGTCGCAAAGGGGTGTCTGGAAGAATGTTTCGCGCTCGATACATTGCTGCGGATTAAGGCTCTCGATGATGAAGACATTACCGCGCCGTGGGATTCGCCCGGTGCAAGCTGAGAGTCAGTTCAACCGTGATGACACCGGGCAAGCTCGAATGCCTCCGGAAAAGTTTCGGCTCCGTTGCGTCACGCATAAAAATCCATCAACTGATGCATCTTCTTGCAGTAGGGCGGAAAGAGTTGCAGTAGGATGTATGCCTGTTCTCGGTCGATAATCTTGCCGGAAGGGTGGCCCGATTGATTGCGGAAATTGCGGATGATCGAGAGAATGCCGGAAAAGTTTGTGTCGAGGTCCTCCTTCACTTCGGACGGCAGCGCCTTGGTCTGCTGTTCGAGAATATGCCGGAACTTGTTGACCTTTTGCAGGATGGTTCTCTCCTTGGATACGGATGCAAAAGTCGTTTGATGGGTTGTGCTCCGGTCAATAGCCTCCATCAAAAGGAGAAATGTGTGCTCGGTAGCGACACCAAGCATAACGGTAGCTGAAAGAACGCATCCGGAACGGAATGTCTGTAACGCCTCCTTGAGGTAGAGCAGGGTTACGGGGTCGATCTTTGGAATCTCCTTCACGATTCGCTTCTCGTATCCAGAGACATCGTGAACGAAGTAGGCGTCCTCGCCCGCAACAACGCGTTCTCCAAGCGCTGTGAGATGAAACCACGGAAACTCTGGATTGGAGTCATCAAGGCCAAGAGTGATGATGCCCTGACGAAACAAGTCCCAAAAGACTTCGAGGAAGGTGTTGGCATCTTCGGATTCAAGGCTCGCGTCTCTCGGAGAGACCGAATGATGCTGCTGCTTGATGGGGGCGTCGCGCTCCAACAGTGCTGTCGCGACGCCGATGGTCAGATGACGATACTGACTCGGGTCATATGCGACTCGCACGCGCCGCGCCAATACGTCGAAAGCTGCGGTTCGGAGTTCTTCGTAGCTATGTGGCATAGGGTATAAGGAGGCTAGAACAACGACCCCAAGCTCAGCGACGGCGGAGGCTGGCGCGATGGCTGCGCGGGCGAAGGTGGCGGAGCAGCCAGCGTGACAGCCGGAGCCGTTACAGGCATGAAGGATTGAAAAGAGAACATTGCTGTGGGGAGGGAAGCTGAAAAGGGAAACCGCTTCAACGATGAAAACATACCAACTCAAACCATTCACTGCCGCACCCAAAGCCACCGTCATTGAGCGAATGCCTTCGCTTTTGCGGCGACTTGGCGTGCTCGAAAAACTTCACCCCGAAAGCTGGCGGGCGCGCGCCGATTTGCCCCGGCGGGGACCGCGAAAAGTCCGGTGCATGTCTCGCCATCCAAGTGGGGGTAGAGAGCGTCGCGGGGGCGAATACGGTCCAGCCGTCTTCACAGTGTTCGCCTATTTCGATTTGGTTGTTCGCAGTTTATTTGCGTTCGTAGGTGAATGTGAGTGTGCAGTGATGCTGGAAAGAGTCCTTGGAAAACTTGGTGTTGGTGACGCGATGACTCGTGTAGCCGCGTGCCGCAATGGTATTTTCGACACTGGCGCGTGCTTCCTCTTGGGTCTTGCCGCTGCCGGTAACGCTCGTCTGTCCGGAGGAATAAAGCGTTGATGGAGCTTGGGTGTCGGCGGTCATGTGGGATGGCATGAAGCTGATGGAAGCCGCGTGTGAAGAAGCGGCAAGGGTAAGTGCAGCGATGGAATTTAGGATTTGTGTTTTCATGGTTGGGGTTTCAGTGGGCGCGTAGCAACGCATAACTTCCAATTATATGGCTGGAGACTTTCGCCAGTCGGATGCCAGGCGACTCAGCGATATGCGGATTCCCTCTGTCGAAGTGGTTGATTTCAGTGAATGGCGGGCGCATTCCCAACGGATAACGAATTCTGAAAATCAACGCGAGGGGAAAACGCCTTCCGTGGATGCCGCCTCGGGCGAATCGAGGTTTGAACGGAACTCTGTTTAGTCTATTTGATCCGGGCTGTGGCTCTCACGGCTTACCGCTGCCATCGTTATCGCCCTTGTGAAATGAACGCAACCGGCTTTTGTTCTCCGCTCATGCGTCTCTCAATCCTGCTCCTCTTTCTCGCCTCGCTGCTGTGCTCTGCCGCGACTCCCGCAAAGCCGTGGGACAAGCTCGATGGCGTGACGTTTAAGCCGCAGCGGTGGGATGATGGCGACTCTTTCCATTGCACTTTGGCCGATGGGAACGAGTTGATTTTGCGGCTGTATTTCGTCGATACGTGCGAAGCTGAAAAAGTCTATGCGGATCGCATTCGTGACCAGTCCGCGTATTTCGGCATCACGGAAGCCGAAAGTCTGGCACTAGGGAAAGGCTGAAGAAATCGGCTACGCCTGTAAAATAGCGGGACAGCGGGCGAAAATGCTGATCTAAGGAAAGCACAAACAGCGATGGACAAACAATTGAGCTTTGCAGCAGCCGAATACGCCGGAAAAAAGAAAACCACGAGGA
>CANIWM010000062.1 GCA_947471505.1 Chthoniobacteraceae bacterium
CTCCCCACCCAAACAAAACGCGCTGATTTTCTAAAACAGCGACCGCGCAACCACCGCGCGCAGCATCATCGACCTGCCGCCACCGTGAAATCCAACCCGCGCCGCTCCCCCTCGCCCTCAACCCTCAACTGCCGTTTTTAGGATCAATCTCAGCAGCATTCGCTTTATTTTTTACGTGTGCCGCGCACGCCGCACCTCCGGCGAATGACAATTTTGGAGTTGCGACTGTCGTTACAGCCAATACCGGCACGATCTCGGGCACCAACGTGGAGGCGACGAAACAGGCGAACGAGCCGGACCACGCGGGCAATATCGGAGGACAGTCGGTGTGGTATCGCTGGGTGGCTCCGACTACCGGGCTGTATGAGTTCAACACCGTGGACAGCGATTTTGATACTTTGCTGGCCGTTTATACGGGAGCGCCGGTAGGCAATCTTGTGGAGATTGCGTCGAACGACGAAGCGGTGGAAGGCGGGGTGTCGCGGGTTATTTTCCAGGCGACGCAGGGGACGACCTACCGCATCGCCGTCGATGGGTGGGAAGACGGTGCGGGATTCGTGGAGGAAGGAATTATCACGTTGAACTGGGCGTCGGTGCAGAGACCTGTGAACGATGACTTTTCCGCAGCGACCGCGCTCTCTGGCCGCAGCGCGGTTCTGGCGACTTCCAACCGGGCGGCAACGAAGGAAACCGGCGAGCCTGACCACGGTGGCGACACGGGAGGAGCTTCGATTTGGTACCGCTGGACGGCTCCAGAAAACGGCACCGTGCTGATTACTTATGACGATACGGATGGAATCGCGCCGCTCGTCGGGTTCTATACCGGCAATTCCGTCGGCGCGCTGACTCCAGTGGTTCTCAACGAAGTTGTGACGGGCAGCTTCCGATGCAGTGTGGTGGCCGGGACGATCTACCGTCTGGCGTTTGACGGTAATGGCGGGGAGACCGGCAATATTGCGGCGACGTTGGGATTTACTGGAGCGAACGACGAGTTCAGCAAACCTCGCGTTATCGCCGGCGCGAGTGGGGCCCTCGCGGACGATATCGCCGCTGCAACTGCCGAGGTCGCGGATGTCGGGCTGGTTCCCGAGATTACGGTGGACACGGCGACTCTCTGGTATCAATGGACCGCTCCGGCGAACGGGCCGGTTTGGTTTGGTGCGGATGGTGGGAATTTTACTGGTACGCCCTCGGAGCCGATGGCTGTGCGAGTCTTCACCGGCAGCACGCGCGAAACCCTCGTTCACGTGCCCGATACAGACAGCGACACCGCGCAAATTTTCACCGCCGTTGCTGGAACGACTTACCGGATTTTGGTGCTGAGCGAGTTTGGCGACGCGGGGGATTTTACCCTGCGTTGGATTCAGGCTGGGCCCGCGACCAATGACAATATCGCAAGTGCGACGGTCCTGAGCGGAAACACCGGAGCCGGTTCCGCGACGTTGATTGGAGCGACGGTGGAATCCGGCGAGGGGCTGACAGACGGCTCGGTTTGGTATCGCTGGACCGCGCCATCTGCCGGAGTCTTGGCGATATCGACTCCATCTCAGGCGAGCATCTTTACAGCGCGGGGAACGACGAATCTTTTTGCAAACTTAGCGGGCGTCCGCACGGTCGGCGTCGCGGCTGGCGAACGCATCACATTCTGTCTCACCGCCGATGCACATGAAGTGCCGACTGCGGCGTTCTTCTACGCATTTACTGCGGGGGCATCGATCGTGGAGATCGAGACGGCTGTTGGAGACGAGTTGCTCGAGCGCGACGCCCCGACGGCCACCCTCACGCTTCGGCGCGAGACCGGCGCGATTGCAAGCCCCGCTACGGTGGTTCTCACTCCGACGGTCGGTGCGGGCTTTGCGGGTGAAGGCGTTCACTACGCATTCTCGCAATCGACGGTGAATTTTCTGGCGGGTGAAACCCAAAAAACGGTGACGCTGGGCGTGATCAACAACGCGATTGCGGAAGGCCCCCTTTTCATCGAGGCATCGATCGTGGCTGGAGCCAATGCAGTGATCGGCGACAGATCGACCGTGAACTTTGTTCGCTACGACGATGAAGATGATCCGGCAAACAATCGGATCGCAAACGCCACGGTGCTTGCCGGTTCGACGGGGACGGAGGCAGCGACAACAATCGGCGCGGACCCCGACCGAGCGACCGATCCCGGCTACGCAGAATCGGAAGCGGGAGGCGGCGCGCTGGAGTTTGCGGTTCCAGAGACGGTTTGGTACCAGTGGACTGCTGCGACGACTGGCCCGATTGTATTTCGTGCCGCACAGGACACCGATTCACAATTGAACATCACGCTCGCGGTATTTGACGGACCGACGGCGGCGGCAGCCGTTGTGGCGCAAGCAAATGCGGAGGACGGACAAGGTGCCACGGTGACCGCGGAGGCTGGCTGGCTCGCGGAGGCCGACAAGACTTACTACATCGCAGTCGCAGCGGCGGACGTCCTATCGAACGAGCCGCTCGGCACGCCATTCGAGCTCTCTTGGCAGCCACCCGCCGCAGGGTTCGTCAGCATTGCGGACGTCTCGGCAACAGAGGGCGTCGATGGCACTGCCGTGCTGACGATCACGCGAACGAACGGGACGGCTGCTTTCGACGTCGAGGTGAGCACCTCCGACTCCGGTTTCGCAACGGAGGGAGATGATTACGACGGAGTTTTCACGACAATCAGCTTCGCCGTGGGTGAGCTGACAAAGTCGGTCCCCGTCACAATTATCGACGACCCTTTGAAAGAATCGCCCGAGTTTCTCGAAAATGGCGAGACGTTCTCGGTTATCATTAGCAGCAGTGACTCCGATGTATTTATTGCGCAGAGTGTTGCGAAGGTCACGATCCTCGACGACGAGACTGGCGCGCTCGTTTCGCTCGACCCGCTTGGGATCGATGACGAGACAGCGCAAGAGGACGCGGGTGCTTTCCAGATCACAGTGAACCGGGGCGGCATCACCACCGGCGCCGCGTCTGTGGACTACACACTCACCGCAGGCAGCGCCACATTGGCCGACGTGAACCTCAGCGGCGGAACGGTGGACTTTGCACCAGGCGAAACAAGTAAGGTCATCACGATTCCTATCATCGACGATTTCCTCGATGAACCAGTGGAAACATTCGCGCTCACCCTTTCAAATCCGGGCGCAAATACGACGCTGGGCGAGCGAACAAGTGCAGTGCTCTCGATCGTCGATGAAGACATCCCCGGCGTCCTCGCATTCTCCGCCGCAACCGCGTCCGCGACTGAGCCCGCCGGAACGGTGAATCTCACCGTCGCCCGGACAGACGGTAGCGACGGCGACGTGAGCGCGACATTTACCGTCATTGCGGGAAGCGCGACGGCGGGCGCGGACTATTCGACGACGACGGGCACAGTCACGCTGCTCAACGGAGAGACCTCCAAAACGATCGCAATCGCGCTGCTCGACGATTTCGTGGACGAAGCCAACGAGACTTTCACCGTGACCCTCAGTGGCCCGACGGCGGGGGCGACGCTGGGGGCGCAACGCAGCGCGACCGTTACACTCGTGGACAACGATGAACCGGGAGTGCTCGCATTTTCGGCTGCGGTTTTCCCCACGCCGGAATCGGCAGGGACGGTGCAGCTTACCGTCACTCGCACCTCGGGAAGCGATGGAGCGGTGAGCGTGAACTTCTTTACGACCGCAGCGACAGCAGTCGCTGGCGTGCATTACGCGACATCGACAGGCACGGTCCAATTCGCCCATGGCGAGACGACGAAAAATATCAGCATCCCGCTGATTGATAACTCGTTCGACGACCCAGACCGACAGTTCACCGTGACGCTCAGAAACCCGACCGCCGGCGCGACTCTCGGCACGCAGACCAGTGCTTCTATCGTAATCTCGGATAACGACACATTTGCGGCAGAAAAGACCGCATTTTCAGCCCTGCTGAAAAAGGACGGCATTGCCCGAGGAAGTATTGTGGTGACGACGACCACCAAGAGCAAAGTCACCGTGCAGACGCTCGTGGGCGCGACAAAATACACATTCATAGGAGTGCTCGGCGTCGATGGTTTGGCGACCCTTGTTTTCCAGCCGAAGGGCCGCTCGGCGAAGACGCTTTCGCTCCAAGTCGGCGGCGACGCTATCCGGGGGACGCTGAACGACGGCGATGGAAACATTTACGTGTTTAACGGCTCCGAAAACGACACCGGCACAAAGGCCGCGCCTGTCGATGGCGCGGCAAACTACACGGCGCTAATCCAAAATCACGCCGCTCCGAACAACGGACTTCTCAAGGGCCGTTTTCCCCAAGGATACGGCTGGGTGCAGCTTGCGGTCGGCGTTGACGGAAAGGCGAAAGGCAATGGCAAGTTGTCCGATGGCACAGCTCTGGCGTTTGGCGGAGTCGTGGATGTCAGTGGCGAACTCCCGGTTTTCGTCACGCTCTATGCCACGAAAGCCGGCTCCATCGCCTTTACGCTGAAGTTTGACGCCGCACAGCCCGCGACCGACGCGACAGCCGTCGGGGTGCGCTGGGTAAAGCCCGCAGCCCCGAACGACAAACTTTACCCGCTCGGCTGGCCGCTCGGCATCGACGCGGACCTTACGGCTTCGAAGTTCTTCGCTCCAGCGCAGCCCACCGCGAAGAATCCAAACCCTCCCTACATTGCCGGGACTCACAACCTCCTCGGTCTTGCCGCTCCATCACAAGTGACCGTAGCAATTACCGACGGCGGCACGCCGGGCCTCTCGAACGACGCAAGCATCGATGCGAAGAGCAAGGTCACCGTTGGCGGCGCGACCACTGGAGCCACCGCGGCCACGACGCTTGCCGTCACCCTGAAAAGCAACGGCACCCTGTCCGGCGAATTCGCACATGTTCCGACGCAGTCCCGAGGGAAACTCAGCGGTGTCGTTCTGCAAAAGGCGCACACCGCTGGCGGATTCTTCATCGGCACGAATGCTTCGGTCGGTGCTGTTTGGATCGAGCCATAGCCGGCAACGTCGAGCGGTTCGATTGCCGAGTCACCAACCCGCCCGAAGCCGCGCGTTTCTTCCTCTGCGCGCGTTGGTTCCTGCGGAATTGACCGATGGCAGTTTTGCGCAACCTTCCTCAGCTACACCGCGATGCAATGGATAAAGGCTGGCACTTCGGAAAACTCGCGACCAAAGCGCCGACAGGGCTGGGTCAGAAACGCTAAGTTACGAACGGCTTTGCCGTTGTCCTTCTGCACGCTATACATCTCGAAATTCATGACGCCTCACCAAACATCCACTCTGCTTGCAACGCTCCTCGCGGCTTCTGCGCTTCCGGCTTCTGCGGAGCCGCGTTCCTTTAATCAGGACATCCGTCCGATCCTCTCGGACAAATGCTTCGCCTGTCACGGGAGCGATGCGAAACATCGTAAGGCGGAACTGCGGCTGGATACGCAGGAGGGCGCTTTTGGAAAGGCCGAGAGCGGCGCGGTCGCAATCGAGCCCGGCGACCCGAAGGGCAGTGAGCTGTGGGCGCGCATTAATGCCTCGGACGAGGATGAAATCATGCCGCCGCCGAAATCGCACAAGACGATTTCCACAGCGGAGAAAGAGCGGATTCGCGAGTGGATCGAGCAGGGCGCAAAATATCAGAAACACTGGTCCTTCGAGGTGCCGGTGAAAGTGGCGCTGCCGGCGACGACCGGACGCAATGCAGTGGATGCGTTCATTTTTGATCGCCTGAAACGCGAAGGACTCGCACCTTTGCCGGAGGCGGACAAAACGACGCTGATTCGCCGTGCGAGCCTGGCGCTTACGGGCCTGCCGCCGTCGGTCGCGGTGGTGGATGCGTTTCTCGCCGATGCTGCGCCGGATGCTTATGAAAAGGCCGTGGACCGGCTGATGGCCTCGCCGCAGTTTGGCGAAGAAATGGCGAGGCATTGGCTCGATGTGGCGCGCTATGGCGACACCCACGGGATGCATCTCGATAACGAGCGCTCGATGTGGCTTTACCGCGATTGGGTGGTCGGCGCGTTCAACCGGAATCTGCCTTTCAGCCACTTCACCATCGAGCAACTCGCCGGCGATTTGCTGCCAAACCCGACGGACGATCAACTCATCGCGACGGGCTTCAACCGCTGCAACGTCACGACCGGCGAGGGCGGCGCACTGGATGCGGAGTTCATCTTTCGCTACGCCGTGGACCGCACCTCGACGACGGTGCAGACGTGGATGGGAATGACCGCGGGCTGCGCGGTTTGCCACGACCACAAATTTGACCCGCTCGCGCAGAAGGAATTCTACCAGCTTTACGCGTTCTTCCACAGCTCCGCCGATCCGGCGATGGACGGCAACGCGCTGCTCGTCTCCCCGACTTTGAAGACCATCTCGCCCGAGCAAAAGCAGAAGCTCGCCGAGAAGGACGCGCTGCGCACAGCGGCGGCAAAGCGGCTGGAGGATGCGATGAAGTCACTCGAATACGTGGACCCAGCGACGCTGGGAGACGTGACCGAGCCGGACGCGTCTTTGTCTCAATGGATCGCCAAGCACGAGGGCAAGGACACAAAAGAACTCCCCGCCGAAGTGAACAAAATCCTTAAGCGCAAGGCCGACGCGAAACGCTCTGCCGAGCAGGAAAAACAACTCCGCGACTACTTCCTCGCCAATGTGTACCCGAAGACCAAGTCCATCATCGGCCCGCTCCAAGCGGAAGTTGCCAAGATCGAAGGCGAGCGAACGGAGTTCGATAAAGCGCTTCCTGCAAGTTTCATCATGCGCGACCTTGAGAAACCGCGCGACAGTTTCGTGATGATCCGCGGCGCTTACGACAAGCCCGGCGAGAAGGTCTCCCGCGATGTGCCCGCGGTTTTTCCACCGCTACCCAACAAAGAGAACCCCACGCGCCTCGACCTCGCGAAATGGCTCGTCGCCGACAACCACCCGCTCACCGCACGCGTGACCGTGAACCGTTTCTGGCAGCAATTCTTCGGCGTCGGGCTCGTGAAAACCGCAGGCGATTTCGGCTCGCAGGGACAACCGCCGAGCCACCCGGAATTGCTCGACTGGCTCGCCGTGGACTTCCGTGAAAACGGCTGGGATGTGAAAAAACTCGTCCGCCTTTTCGTCACCAGCGCCACGTTCCGGCAGTCCTCCGACGCCCCCGCCGCGCTATGGACGCGCGACCCGGAGAACCGCTTGCACGCTCGCGGCCCGCGGGTGCGGCTCGATGCCGAAGTCGTGCGCGACAATGCTCTCGCCGTCTCCGGCCTGCTCGATCTCACGATGGGCGGACGTGGCGTTCGCCCCTACCAGCCGCCGAATATCTGGGAGCCCGTCGCCTACATTCGCAGCAACACCGCGAACTACAAGGCCGACACCGGCAACGCGCTCTACCGCCGCAGCCTTTACACATTTTTGAAACGCACCGCGCCGCCGCCGTTCATGGCGAATTTCGACGCACCGTCCCGCGAACAATCCTGCACGCTTCGCGAGCGGAGCAACACGCCGCTCCAGGCGCTCCAGCTCATGAACGACGTGCAGCAAATCGAAGCCGCCCGCGTATTCGCGGGAAAGATCATCACGCAAGGCGGCGCGACACCGGCCGAGCGAATCACCTTCGCCTATCGCACCGCGCTCGCACGCAAACCCGCGCCCGAGGAAATCGAAATCGTGACCGCCGCATACAAACAACACCTCGCCGCTTACGAGCAGACTCCCGCGGAAGCCGCGAAGTTCATCCGGCAGGGCGAGTCCACGCCGCAGGCCGGAATCCCCGAGCCCGAATTCGCCGCATGGACGCTCATCGCGAGCCTCGTGCTGAACCTCGACGAAACCATCAACCGCAACTGACATGAATCCGATCATCGAACACCAGCTACTGCAAACCCGCCGCCAGTTCTTCGGAAACGCCGGCCTCCGACTTGGCGGCATCGCGCTCGCGCAAATGCTCGGCAACGCGGCAACCAGCAACGCCGCCGCCGCCACCAGCCGTGTGCACCCGCCGCTGCCCGGCTTCCCTCATTTCGCGCCGAAGGCGAAATCGCTTATCTACGTCCACATGAACGGCGGGCCGTCGCAGCTCGACCTGTGGGACTACAAGCCCGATCTGCAAAAGCGCTTCAACGAAGAATTGCCCAAGTCCGTGCGCGGAGAACAGCGCATCACCGGCATGACCAGCGGGCAGAGCAAACTCCCCGTCGCGCCTTCGTTGTTCAAATTCGCGCAGCACGGCAACTGCGGGCGCTGGGTGAGTGAACTTCTCCCTCACACGGCGAAAATCGTGGACGAAATCGCGCTCATCAAAACCGTCCACACCTCCGCCATCAACCACGACCCCGCCTGCACGTTCCTGTTCACCGGCGCGGAAGTCCCCGGACGCGCCAGCCTCGGCTCGTGGCTCGGCTACGGCCTCGGCAGCGAGAACAACGACCTCCCCGCGTTCGTCTGCCTCACTCCGCAGTACCCGAAGGACAGCGACGGACAAGCGCTCTTCTCCCGCATGTGGGGCAGCGGCTTTCTCCCCACGCGCCACGCGGGAGTCACCCTGCGCGGCTCCGGCGATCCCGTTCTCTATTTGAAAAATCCCGACGGACTTGCGACCAGCGAACGGCGCTCGATGCTCGACGCGCTCGGCAAGCTGAACCAGCGCGGTTTTGACAAAATCGGCGACCCGGAAATCCAGACCCGCATCGCTCAATACGAAATGGCATTTCGCATGCAGACCAGCGTCCCCGAGCTCGTGGACCTCAGCACCGAGCCGCAATCCGTCCTCGACCTCTACGGCCCGGAAGTTTCGAAATCCGGAAGCTTCACCCACAGCGCGCTCATGGCCCGGCGGCTCGTCGAACGCGGCGTCCGCACCGTGCAAATCATGCACCGCGGATGGGACCAGCACGGCGCGCTGCCCACCCACATCCGCAAGCAGTGCGCAGACACCGACCGCGGCGTCGGAGCGCTCGTCGCCGACCTCAAA
Organism: Chthoniobacteraceae bacterium; assembly: GCA_947471505.1. Lineage (GTDB taxonomy): Bacteria > Verrucomicrobiota > Verrucomicrobiia > Chthoniobacterales > Chthoniobacteraceae > SXWH01. The sequence continues at coordinate 8,920 of CANIWM010000062.1, forward strand.
CAACACGGCCTGCTCGAAGACACACTCGTCGTGTGGGGCGGCGAATTCGGCCGCACCGTCTATTCGCAAGGCACGCTGACCAAGGACAACTACGGACGCGACCATCACCCGCGCAACTTCTGCATGTGGATGGCGGGCGGCGGAATCAAGCCCGGCATCAGCCTCGGCGAGACCGACGACTTTTCGTACAACATCGTCGAGTCGCCCGTTCACCTAAACGAGATCAACGCCACCATCCTGCACTGCATGGGCATCGACCACACGCGCTTCAGCGTCCCCGTCCAAGGCCTCGACCTCCGCCTCACCGGCGTAGAGCCCGCGCGCGTGGTGAAGGAGCTTCTGGTGTAGGCTGACGCCCTTCAGAACTTTGGTCACTTTCCCTCGATGAGCACGCTTGTTGAACGCGAAATTTGTAGGGTGATTTATCGAAACGGCTGAATTTTTATTTCATGAACACATGCTGTCCGGGGCGATGTGAGGTGGGGATAGAATCTGGCCGCGCTGAGATGACAGATTTTCAGCCGGACAGGGACGGCGGCTGTCATTTTCCCGATGGCACGGCAGCGGCTAGACGGCGCGGGCAACTGGTGACATCATCCATCTATGCGCATCTTTGTAACACTGATTATTTTCGCCACAGCCGTGCTGGCTCAGACTCCAGGCTTCCAAGCGCCCAAGGAAGTCGCGCCGGGTATTTTCGAGATTGGGGCGATCCGCCTCGATAAGAACGCGCTGACGGTCACGTTCCCGACGAAGGTGAACATGGTGGATGGGCTCATTGAGTACACTATCGTGACGACGAAAGGACCGACGCATGAGAGTGTGCTGGCCACGGAGGTCTCCCCTCAAAATGTCCACATGGCGATGCTGCTGCTCGGGGCGAAAGGCATGGCTATCGGCAAGGATGCGCCGCCGCCGGAGCGGATTGATGCGGAGTATTTGGCGAAGGCCCCGAAACTGGAGGGCGACCGCATTTTCCTCACCTGCAAATGGAAGGACGCGGAAGGGAAGGAGCAGATTGCGCCGCTGGAACGCTGGCTCGTCCGGCGCTCGGAAGTCGCGAAGAAAAAGCCCACCGAAATCACTGCGGAAGATGGGCCGTGGCTCTACACGGGCTCCTTTTTGCACGAGGGGCGCTTCAATGCGGAGGTGCAGGGCGTCTTCGGAGCGGTGGTCACTTTTCCCGGCGCGCTCATCAACAATCCTCGCAAGGGCTCGAACGACGACCACATGTGGTTTGCGAAGACAGCCGTCATCCCGCCCGTCGGGACGCCCGTGGAACTCACCATCAAACTCGAACCAGCCAAAGCCAACAAATGAAACGCCGCACTTTTATCCTCACCGCCACAGCCGTCGCCGCCGTCATCGCGACGAGCACTTTCCAAAGGAAAGCAACCGCCGTCGAACCACTGCCGAAAGACGAAAAGAATGTCTCTTTTCGCAATGAAATCCGCGACGTGATTACGCGGGGACTGGACTACCTCGCCAAGCAGCAAAATGCAGACGGGAGCTTCGGTGCGGACCTCACACACCCGGCGCTCAGCGCGCTGCCGCTCATCGCATTGCAGCGGGAGCCGACGGGACGTTTCACCACCTCGCCGCAGCCTGAGATGATGAAAAAGGGCTACACGTATTTGCGGGGATTCGTGCAGCCGGATGGAGGCATTTACAACCCGCAGAATGGGCTCGCGAATTACAACACGTCCGTGGCGCTGCTCGCCATTTTCGGAGCGAACGAACCGAAGGACGAAAAGATCATCCGCGACGCTCGCGCTTACGTCGTCGGGCAGCAGGCCAGCGGCCTCGCGCAGCCCGGCACCGATGGCGGCATCGGCTACGGCACTGTGGGAGCCAGCCCGAAGCGCGGGCATCCCGACCTCGATAACACGCTCATCGCGCTGGAAGCCCTGAAAATTACCAAAGGCACCATTGCCGACAAACCCGACGCCAAAGACCTGAACTGGCAGGCCGCGATAGACTTCGTCACGCGCTGCCAAAACTTGCCCGGCGCGAACAAGATGGACTGGCCCAGCGGCGACCCAGCCAACAAAGGCGGCTTTGTCTATTACCCCGGTTTCAGCAATGCCGGAAAGACCGAGCTGGAAGGCGGGAAAGTCGCGCTCCGCAGTTACGGCTCGATGAGCTACGCCGGGCTGATGAGCTTTATCTACGCAGACCTCGCGAAGGACGATCCGCGCATCGCCGCTGCGATGGAGTGGCTGCAAAAAAACTACACGCTCGACGAAAATCCCGGCCTCGAAATGCAGGGCTACTATTACTACCTGCACCTCATGGCCAAAGGGCTCGCCGCCTCCGGCACCACCACGCTCGACATCAAAGGCAAGCAAGTGGACTGGCGGCGTGAACTGGCTCTGCGCCTGATGAGGCTGCAAAAACCCGACGGCTCATGGTCCAACCCGGAGCCTCGCTGGAAGGAAGCGAACCCCGTTCTCGTCTCGGCATACTGCACGATGGCGCTGAGCATCATCTACCAGCAACTCTGAGCCACGGCGTGATTCGCGCGCTTTCGTAACCTACAGCCCTCTTGCAATGGCACGTTTTCCGCATACGTTCCGGCACTTTTCCATGCGGCATTGGCTTGTTATCATTCTCATCATTTCGTTTTTCGGATCGCGAGCGGCGGCCCAGAAGCCGTTTCTAAGCGGCACCCCGCTTCGGATTACAACGTCCGAGATTTATGATGAGCGGTTGTATGTTCCCTTTCCCGGAGACGATCCCATTCCGGGGGCAAACTATCAGTTCACCATCAATATCACGGCGACGGTGGACCCTGCCGATGCGGCGCTGTTTGATGAGACCACCGTCGTTAAGTTTACGGTCGGTGATTTCTCATTCGATGAAATCCTTGGAAATGATGATAATTTCGACTCCACTGTAGTCGGCAAGGACAGGAGCGCGGAATTCACTTTCGAAACCTTCGACGTCAATAGTGACACGTTTCAAAATGGGGTCGTTACGGTAAATTGGGACGAGCCGATAGGGACCGGTCCGACGCAACTGCGCATTACCGCAACTTTCAATACGTTGAGCGCAGGTGTTCAGCACTATTTCGACGCGAAAATCGAACCAGAATACTCGCTATTCGGATTCCGTTCTCATGTAGTTGCCGCGCCGGAGGCGGGCATCGACGACAAGGGTTTTGCTGAGGTCGCCTTCGGTCCTTATTCGGCATCGGCCCTCTCCTACTATGTCGTCGGCAGTTCGACCGCGACAGGGGATGATTTTCTCGTTCGTCTTACACTTTCTGGGTCTACCGATGACTTGAAGCCCACCGGTGCCATCACCTTCCCCGCTTCAAGGGCGGTGCTTTTTAATCCGACCGCTGTTTTTACGGGCGTTACCAAAGATCGCTATCGAATAGGGAACACACAGTATGACAACTCTTCAGTGCCGACATTGGAGTATTTCCTAAGTAGTGAAAGCGGGTTGCCTATTAATCCAAGTTGGCTGACTGCCACGGTGAGTGAGAGCGTAGATACGAGTGGCAACCATTCATGGGCCACCCCTAGCGCCGTAACGCTCAATCCCGGTGCAAACTATCTGTTTCTCCAAATCACGGATAGTGAGGGAAATTCCACCATAACCAGCGCTCGTTCCTTCCAGTATTCCACTAAGGGAAAAGTATCGCTCACGGGGGCAGCCTCGGGATTCCCAATTGGCGATTCTGGAAAGGTAGTAGGCACAGTGATGGGAGCGGGCTCTCTATTTCTAAATCCGAAGACAATCTCCGTTAAATCTAACGCTCCGGCGAGTCCGCTGGAAGACGGAAGACTGAACATCGAAGCCGGACAAATCGGCATCGCGGTAGCGAAACCGGAATTGGGCGCGATTTTCGACGGATGGACGGCCACATTTGACGGTGCGCCATTCGCACTCGACCCGCAAGAAGCGGTGAAAGAGCGCATGGTGTTCTTTACCCGTCCGAAGCTTGTCGTCGTCGGGCACTTTGTCCCAAACCCCTTTTTAACCTCTGGCTCAGGCACTTACTTCGGTGCGGCGGACGGTTCAAGCGCCCTTGAGCGCGGCACTTTTTCGGGGAAAGTATCAAAGAATGGTGCGTTTACTGGAAAAGTGCTGCTCGGCCCGCTATCTCTGTCGGTGAAAGGCAAATTCCTCGGGAGTGGCTTGTGGACAGGGATCGTCACGAAAAAAGGCGTGCCCTACACCGTTACCCTGAACGTCACCGTATCCGGCACGCCGCAGCAGATCACCGGCACCGTCACCAGTAACGACCTAAACTCCACCATCACCGCCGACTTCTCGCCATGGGTAAATAAAACCCACGAAGCGACCGCCTACGTTGGAAGCTACAACGTTTTACTTCCGGCCACCGGAGCCGTGCCGGAGGGAGTCGGATTCGGGCAGGTCGCAATCGACAAACTCGGCAAAGTTAAATTCATCGGACAAGCCGGCAATGGAACGGCGATTTCATTCAGTTCCGCGCTGTTTGAGCGGTCAGCGACAGAAGTGGTATTTCCGTTCTTCGTCGCCCTAGAGAAGGGCCTCGGCAACATCGCTGGCATCGTCAAATACGACGCGACCCAGCCCGACAGTGACCTGACGGGGACGCTTGCTTGGTCCAAGCCGATTACCTCTAAAATCGAGCCCGCCGCCATTGACGGCCAAATTGCGCTCCACGGATCGAAGTACAACAAGCCCGCGGCGGGAACACGCGTCATCCTCGGCGCGACCGGCGCGGGGACGCTCAATATCCATAGCCCGTCGTTCACCACGCCACCGACCGGCGCGACGGTATTCCTTTCTACCAGCGCCGCCCTTCAGACAAATAACACGCTGGCTCCCGTCACTTCATCCAACTCCGTTCAAAACGTGACGTTGAAATTCACAGCAGCGACTGGACTCTTCACCGGCAAATTCACCGACCCAGGGCTTCGCAAAACATTCACTTTCTCCGGCGCAGCGACGCAGCAGGCGAATGGCGGAGTTGGCACCGCCGCGGGGCTCTTCACACGGGGAAATCAGACGGGCTACGTCACACTCACCCCGTAGCCACTACTTCACTCCCGTGGCCAGCAGTGTTTGGAAATGCGGGGCCTCCTTCTCCCGGGCACACACCGTCACCTCGATCTCGCGGAATCCCGCCGCCGACATCCACGCATGAAGGTCCGTCTCGCTAAAGCCCAGCCAGCGGTCCGCGTAGAGCTCCCGCGCCTCATCAAACTGATGCTGGAGGAGGTCTAGAATCACCACGCGCCCACCCTTTCGCAGCAGCGAAAACGCAGCCGCAATCGCCCGCGCCGGATGCTCCGAATGATGGAGCGCCTGACTGAGAAGCGCCAAGTCCGCCGTCTCCGGCTTCACTGGCGGTTCCTCGATATTTCCCAGCCGATACTCCAGATTCGTGAACCCGTGCTCGCGCGCTAGATTCCCTCCAAACTCTACCATCTTCTCACTCGAATCGACCGCGATTACCTTCTTCGCCCGCTTCGCCAAAAGTTGCGCCAACGTTCCCTCGCCCGCGCCGAGGTCCACCGCCACCGTGCTCGGCGGCACCATGAGAAAAAGAAACTCCGCCACCGCCTTCCACGATCTCCCCGGCACATACGTACGGCCAAATTTCCCCGCCAGCTTATCGAAATAATCGCGCGCCCGGTCGTTCCGTTTTTTGACCGCCACCTCCAGCGCCGCCCGGTCATGCGTGCTCTCCGGCAACTCATGCTCCACGGCTTCCAAAATCGACGCCAGCCCAGCCAGCGCCGCCGCATCCGCGACATAGTAGCTATTTTTCCCTGCCCGCCGATCCATCACCAGCGCCCCCTGCCGGAGCTGCGCGAGGTGATTAGAAATCCGCGACTGCCCCATGCCTAAAATCGCCTGAAGCTCCACGACAGAGAGCTCCTCCCGCCGCAACAGCAGCAGCATCCGCAACCGAGTCGGGTCAGCAATAAGAGCCAGCGTTTCCACAAGTGAAGCCATACGGCATCCATCATTCCGAGTCCCCTGCCGGAATGCCACAACCTTTCCCTGAAAATCGCCCGCTTTTCCCCTTGCCCGCGCAGTTTACCCCGCTACTTTCGCTGCCCCTTTCTACCGTTATAGGAGTACGCGTGTGCGTAGGCCCGGCTGGGAGGGAATAAATCGGAAACCGTGGTTTGTAACTCAGTAAATAATCAAAATGATTGAAATGAAAGAACTGCTCGCGAAGTCCATGCGCGACTTCAAAGAGGGCAGCATCGTAAAAGGAACCATCCTTGAAATCCGCCCGCGCGAAGTGCTGGTGGACATTGGATACAAGAGCGAAGGCGCAATCCCAGGCAGCGAATTCGATGACCTCGAAAATCTCCAAGTCGGAGACGAAGTCGAAGTCCTCCTCTGCCGCCTCGAAAATGACGAAGGCATGGTCGTGCTCTCCAAAGAGCGCGCCGCAGCCAAGCAAAATTGGGAGAAAATCGTCGGCGTGTTCAACGCAGGCGGGCTCATCAAAGGCAAAGTCAAGGGCTCCGTCAAAGGCGGTCTCCTCGTCAACATCGGCGTCGAGGCATTCTGCCCCGGCTCACAAATCGACATCGTCCCACCCAAGGATCTTACCGGATTCGTCGGCAACACCTACGAATTCAAAATCGTCAAACTCATGGAGGACCGCCGCAACGTCGTCCTCTCCCGCCGCGAAATCATCGAGGCCGAGCGTAGCGAAAAACGTGGCGCATTCATGGCCACGAAGAAAAAAGGCGACACCGTCAAAGGCATCGTCAAAAACCTCACCGACTTCGGCGCGTTCGTCGATCTCGACGGCATGGACGGTCTCCTCCACATCACAGACATGACGTGGGGCCGCCTCAACCATCCTTCCGAACTGCTCAAGGTCGGACAGGAAATCGACGTCGTCATCCTCGACATCAACATGGACAAAGAGCGCATCTCCCTCGGTCTCAAGCAGACCCAGCGCAACCCGTGGGACAAAATCGAAGAGCGCTTCGCAGTCGGCTCGAAAGTCAAAGGCAAAGTCACCAACCTCATGCCCTACGGCGCATTCGTCGAACTCGAAGAAGGCGTCGAAGGCCTCATCCACGTCTCCGAACTCTCATGGACCAAGCGCATCGCTCGCCCGAGCGACGTGCTCACCATGGGCCAGGAACTCGAAGCAATCGTCCTCGGCGTCAACAAAGACGAACAGAAGATCAGCCTCGGCGTCCGCCAGCTCGAGACCAATCCTTGGGACGCGATGGAGCACAAGTATCCAATCGGCAAAACCGTCAAAGGCATCGTCCGCAACCTCACCGCATACGGTGCGTTCGTGGAACTCGAAGAAGGCATCGACGGCATGGTTCACGTCTCCGACATGAGCTGGACCCGCAAGATCAACCACCCATCCGAGCAGGTGAAAAAGGGCGACGAAGTCGAAGCAGTCGTTATCGACATCGACAAAAACGCCCAACGCATCAGCCTCGGCATGAAGCAAATCGACGAAGACCCTTGGAAGGGAATCGAGACGCGCTACAAGATCGGCGACAAAGTCAAAGGCACCGTCACCAAGCTCGCCACCTTCGGCGCGTTTGTGCAGCTCGACGGCGACATCGACGGCCTCGTCCACATCTCCCAGCTCCGCGAAGAGCGTGTGGAGAAAGTCAAAGACGTGCTCAAAGCCGGCGACGAAATCGAAGCCCGCGTCATCAAAGTGGACAAAGGCGAGCGCCGCATCGGCCTCTCGATCAAAGCAGCGAACTACAGCGAAGAAGACATGCGCAAAGAAGCCGCAGCCTTCGACACCGCAATCAAGCCCGGCGAAGACCTCGTCGGCCTGGATCAAGCGTTCGCCAGTGCATTCGAGGACTACCGTCCCGGCCAATAGCACCCGCGCTTTAGCAAACTAATCACAAGCCGCTGGCATCTCGGAAACGAGGTGCCAGCGGTTTTGTTTTGCTCCTCAACGTGGACCAAGTGAGATGCTTCGTGACGGATTCCACAATCTGCCCCATAGTGCGGAGCTTATGCCATTTCGTGAACTAGGACTCGGGGACAGTATTGAAAAAGCCATTCAGGAGGCGGGTTACACCGAGCCGACTCCGATTCAGGCTGCCGCCATTCCGCAGATTCTTGCGGGGCACGATCTGATCGGGATCGCGCAGACGGGGACCGGGAAGACGGCGGCTTTCACGCTGCCCATTCTCGCGAAGCTGGCGCAGGCTTTCGGCGGGGAAAATCGCCCCGGCACTCGCGTGCTCGTGTTGGCACCGACTCGGGAGTTGGTCGTGCAGATTCATGAGAACGTGCTCGCCTACTCGAAGCATGTGCCTATCTCCATTGCGAACGTGTACGGCGGCGTGAGTGAGCGCCCGCAAATCGCAGCGATGAAGGCGGGAGCGAATGTGATCATCGCCACGCCGGGACGCCTCATGGACCTCATGGGCGGACGCCACGGGACTTTTAAAGGGCTGGAGTTTCTCGTGCTCGATGAGGCAGACCGGATGCTGGATATGGGCTTCATCCCCTCCATCCGAAAGATCCTCCAATCCCTCCCGCAGAAGCGGCAGACGCTCATGTTCTCCGCCACGCTGTCGAAGGACATCGAGCAGTTGACGCATGAGTTTCAGCGTTCGCCGAAGACGGTGCAGATCGGTCGCCGCTCGAACCCAGCGGAGACGGTCACGCAGTTCGTGTATGAAGTCGGCGCGCACCTGAAGCCCGCGCTTCTTTCCCATCTGCTGAACGACGCAGCGATGAATATGGTGCTCGTTTTCACCCGCACGAAACACGGCGCAGACCGCGTGGCGCGGAAGCTGGAGCAGAGCCGCATCCCCACGGCGACGCTGCACTCGAACCGCTCGCAGAGCCAGCGGTTGCGTGCGCTGAACGATTTCAAGTCCGGCAAAGTGCGCGTGCTCGTGGCCACGGACATCGCCGCGCGCGGCATTGACGTGGACGGGATTTCGCATGTGGTGAACTACGATTTCCCGATGCACTCGGAGGATTACGTCCACCGCATCGGGCGCACGGGCCGGGCGCAGGCAATTGGCGACGCGCTGAGCTTCGTCACCCACGGCGACGCTGCGGCGTTGCGGACGCTAGAGCGATTCATCGGTCGCGGCATCGTGCGCAAACGCGCCGAGGGCTTCGATTACCAAGCCGCCGCTGCCCCGCGCGAAGAGCGCAACTTTGATGAGCGTCCGCGCCAGCAACAGCAACCCCGGCGGCAGCAGCAGCAGCCGCGTCAACAACAAGGGCCACGCCCCCAGCAAGGACCACCGCGGCGGCGAGAAGATCGTCCTGCGATGCCGCCAAGTTCAGCAGGCCGTGGGCAGCAGCAAGAGCGCAAGCCGGAGCCGCAAGCCGGGGCCTGGAAGGGTCGGCGGCAGCGTTGATGCGCTCAAGGAGCGGCGACATTCTTGTCGCTGTCCTCAACGCGCGAAGCGCCTGATCGGAAAACCGTGCAGTTTCCGAGAGTCGCACGAAACGGATTAGGCGCTACGCGCTATGGTTACAGCGACAGGAATGTCGCCGCTCCTTGGGCTTCGCCTCTGATTACTTCGGCTCGTGCGGAGCGAGCACCGAGTCCACATACCGCGTATTCGTGCGGCGGAGACGCTGCGCCATTTCCTGCGCGATCCCGAGCAGGAACTTGAACGCTGCTGCGGGGAAAAACGCCGCCAGCGCGCGGAGGACGCCCTCATTGATCTTTAGCAGGATGCAGTCGCTCACCGCTTGCACGTCGGCGCTGCGCGGCTGGTGGTCGAAGAGGGAGACTTCGCCGAAGATGTCGCCCGCAGTGAGGCGGTCAAGTTCCACGAGGTCGCCATCGCGATGCGTGACGACGCGGCAGTCGCCCTCCGCGACGTAGTACATCGCGTTGCCGGACTCGCCTTGGCAGACGATCTTTTCCCCAGCGAGATAGCTGGTCGGGTCGGCGAGATTGAGGAATTCCTCCAGCTCCGAGTCCGTGAAGTCGTGGAACAGCGAGATGGTTTTTAGTTTGTCGTGAATGGGGTGAGGTTTGCTCATATCGCTCTTCGGTAGCACGATATGGGCAGGAGGGAAGACGGGATTTACATGGATGGTGTAGAAATGTCCGTTGGCATCGCGACCTTGTGTCTGCTATGTCTCCGGTATGAGTTCGACGACCAAACCAACAGGCTCGATAAATGACAGGATGCCACCTGTAACTCCGAAGTCACCAGTCAAAGACTGGCGCAGCACGCTGGGCATGTTTAGCGGTGATACGTTAATGAAGGAGATTGATGAGGAAGGGCGGCGAATCCGTGAGGCTGAGAAAAAAGATCAGGATAACGTTACGGCATGATCATTCTCGATACCAACCATCTCTCGGCCTTGAAATACGAGGAGAGTGAAGGTTTTGCGCGCCTTACTGCACGAATGCTTGCGCGGCCTTATGAAGAATTTGGGGCGACAGTTATTTCGCTTGAGGAGCAGATGCGCGGATGGTTGGCCGTGATTGCGCGGTGGAACGACCCCGTGAGGCAGGTTTCCGCGTATGCGGAATTGTCTAAACTCAATGACTTCTACTCTCGTTGGACGTTACTGGAATTTGACGAACGAGCAGCCTTACAGTGTGTCCGACTACGCCGCTCAATTCCGCGTGTAGGGACGATGGATTTGAAAATCGCGAGCATTGCACTCGCGCAAGACGTGCTCTTACTCACTGCAAATGAGCGCGACTTCAAGCAAGTGCCGGGGCTTGGGTTTGAGAATTGGCTGTCGGCTTAATTTCCCTCACGCCTGCTCGGGATACAGCTCGCGGTAGCGGATCGCTTGCAGGCCGATGGTGGCGGCGACGCCGAGGATTTCCTCGTCGGTCGCGCCGCGTGAAAGATCGGCGCAGGGCTTGGAGAGGCCGAGGAGGATTTGGCCGTAGGCCTCGGCTCCGGCGAGATATTTCACGAGCTTGCTGGCGATGTTGGCGCTGTTGAGGTCGGGGAAGACGAGGACGTTCGCTTTGCCGGCGACGAGGCTGTCGGTGGCTTTCAGCGTGGCGAGGTCGGGCACGAGCGCGGTGTCGGCCTGCATTTCGCCGTCAATTTCGATCTCCATGCCGGCATCGAGCGCCATCTTTTTCGCGAGAGCGGCGGCGGCGGCGACTTTTTGCACGCAGGCGAGCTGCGAGCCGCCTTTGTTGGAAAAGCTGAGGAATGCGACGCGCGGCTTATTGCCGGTGAGCTGGCGGCAGACGTGGCCGGTCTGGATGCCGATGCGGGCGAGCTGCTCGACGGTGGGCTCGGGGATGACGGCGCAGTCGGCAAACAAAATGACGCCGCGTTCGCCGTAGCGTTTGTTGCTCAAATCGAGCATCTGGCAGCTCGAAATCATCGTCTCGCCGGTCAGCGGTTTGATGAGCTGAATGAGCGGGCGCAGCGTGCTGGCGGGCGTGAGGCCGGCACCGACGACGAGGCCATCCACGAGATTGTGCTGCACCATCATGGAGGCGAAATAGCTCGGTTTGCTGAGGATTTCGCGGGCCTGCGCAGGGCCGAGGTCGCGGTAGCGTTTCAGTTTTTCGAGGCGTGGGATGAAGTGCTCCAGCTCCGACGAAGTCTCGGGATCAATAATCCCGATGTGGTCGAGGCTGACATGTTGGGCTTTGGCGGCGGCTTCCACCTCGGAGCGTTTGCCGAGCAGGATGGGTGTGCCGAGTTTCAGGCGCGAAAACTCACGAGCAGCGCGGAGGACGACGGGCTCCGTTCCTTCGGGGAAAACAATCCTCTTCGGGTGGCGCTTTAGCTTTTCAAATACCGACTCAATAAACCGTGACATGCCGAAGAGTGTCCCGATTTGCGCAGCAGGTGTCGAGTGCGCGATTGGCCGAAAGAAAATCCATCTTCCCAGTTGCACGATGCGCTCCGGCGATTAGTTTGCAGCCCCTTAACAAAGACAGGCTCGATGGAATCGAGCCTTCGCACTGAGGAATGACATGAGACCAAGAGAAGAACACATGCACGATAACTCCGCACCGAGGATGCCCAGCGAACCCATCGCCACCGAAAAAGTGACGATTGATCGGAAGGTATTCTTCCTCGACTTGAAGGAAAACCAACGTGGCCGCTTCCTGAAGATCACCGAAGATGTCGGCGGTCGTCGGGATACCGTCATGATCCCGGCGGGCGTCTTCCAGGACTTCCTGGAAGCCATCACCCGGCTGGTGGACTACGAGTCGAAACTGTAGTTGTCGGCAGCGCCCCAGGAGCGCTAAACCGCAAAGTCCTGTTCCCGTCAGAACGTCCCGGCATCACCACGCCGGGACGTTTTTCTTTTCCCCGAAGGATCGTAACTTGAAATCCAGCCGTATCATGGATAACGTCTGCCCCTGCATGGGAAAACAAGACATGATCCAGCAGACAGGCGTCGTAAAAGAAGTGCTCCCCGGAACGATGTTTCGGGTGCAACTCGCGAACGGCCACATTCTCCTCGCGCACATCTCCGGCAAGATGCGCAAGAACTTCATCCGCATCGTCCCCGGCGATAAAGTGAGCCTCGAACTTTCTCCTTACGACCTGACGAAAGCCCGTATAGTCTTCCGCGAACAATGAGCGAAGCAGCAGCAAATCCTGACAACGGCCCAGCCGAAAAACACGAAACCTCACGCGACCACATCCGCGACGCAGCAGCCGATGTCCGTGAAGCCGCAGCCGAGGCTGCGCGCGAGATCGCAGACAAGGCCAACGCGATCGCTGGCGAGTGGAAAGGCAAGGCCACCGACTGGCAGAAAGACGCCGAACATTACGTCCGCGAAAACCCCACCAAGAGCGTGCTCGCAGCCGTCGGAGTAGGCTTCGTCATCGGCCTCCTCTGCCGGAAATAACCACGCCATGAGTGAAAAAGGACCACCGCCGGAAGCGGAGACGGCGGGTCTTGTCCGGCATCTGCGCGCATTCCTCGCGGCCTGCGCGCGATACGCCTCCGCCCGACTACGCCTCGCATCGCTGGAGGGAAAAGAAGCTGCCGGGCAAGCCGGGAAATTTCTCCTCCTCGCCGGAGCCACGCTGTTTGTCGCCGTATTCGGCTGGCTCTTCCTGTGCCTCGCAGTCGTCTTCCTGCTCGCACTCGCGATGGGCACGCACGGTTGGATTTGGGCCTCCCTCATCATGGCCGCGGTTCATTTCGCAGGGGCTTTCATCTTGGGACGCTCGCTGCGTTCACGCGGGGGAAAATCGTTCTTCCCGCTCACCACTGCCGAGTTTCAAAAAGACCGCGAATGGCTGGAGAAGGAGCGACTATGACCGACCCCGACAAAGCAGAACTCCTCGCCGAGCTCGCCGCTGCTCGTGCGAATATCGCCGCCACCGGAACGGCCCTCCACGCTGCATCAGACCGCATCCGCCACAAGTTCGACATCCCTGCCCGCGCCAAGGCCAGCTTTGAAAATCACCGCTCCGCATGGCTCAGTGGAGCGGCGATCTTCGGCCTTCTGCTCTCCAAGCTCCCCGCCCGCAAAAAGACCGTCTTCGTTGAGCAGGCCACCGGTGCCACCGGCAAGCTCGCCACCGCGTGGGGCTTCTTCAAGTTTGCCAGCGGTCTCGCAAAGCCCTTCCTCGGCGACCTCGCGGCGAAATGGATCGCCGCCCGTGTAGAGAAGGCGACTACCGCTCCACCGCAGGGCACGAAGTAGAGAACGACGCTCGCAGCCGCCCGAGGTGCGTCTTTTGAGATACTCGCCCTCGCCGGAAGAACCCGCTGATGAGTGCTGCAATGGTTCCCTTCCACCCCAACCAGCCCACGCGTAGCCCATACAGGCGCGCGAGATGAAACGTCACCGCCGCAAACGTGTAGTCGCGATTGTGCGCGCTGCGCTGGTAGCTGAACGGAAAACTGAGCCGCCGACATGTGTGCCCCGCCCGCACTTGCTCCAGCGCCCAAGCGTAATCCTCCATCGTCACCAGCGTCTCATCGAACATGCGCTGCTCCCACAGTTCCCGCCGAATCATTCCGAAACTGTTCGAATAGATGGAGCAAAAGCGCAGGCCGGTGCGCTGCAGTTCTGGCCATGTGATCGCGTCGCTCCAATCGTCTTTCGCCGTCCACCTTCCGCTCACGCATGCCGTCCCAGAAAGCTCCATCGCGGCGATCATCGCGGCGATCGTATCAGGCGCGCGCAAGACGGTATGAGAGCTCAAAATCAAGACCCACTTCGCCGTGCATTGAGCGATTCCGAAGTTCAAACAGCGGGCGTGATGATACGGTGCATCCCACCGAGCCACAGTCCCGCCGGCCTCGCGGATGAGCACATCTGATCCATCTCGGCTACCCGAGTTCACGCCGATCATCTGGGCAGGTTGCACCGTCTGCGCACGGAGTGCGGCAAGCACTTCCGGCAGCGTGGAAGCACTGTCTTTGAAGCGGATGATGACGGCGAGATCGGCGACGGGCATACAGGCCCACCGCACTATCATCCTTTGTGCCAGACGGCTAGTTCTCCGTTACACGCCGAGTTGCTGTTTCGTCGCGATGAATGCCGCCACGGCGCTCTCCAGCTCTGACCTCGTATGTGCGGCGCTGATTTGTGTGCGGATGCGCGCCTTCCCCTGCGGGACGACCGGGTAGCTGAAGCCGACGACGTAAACGCCGCGCTCCAGCATCGCCTCGGCAAAGCGCGCCGCGAGCGAAGCCTCACCGAGCATGATGGGGACGATCGGGTGCGAGCCGGGGACGATACTGAAGCCCGCCGTCGTCATCGCCCCGCGGAAAAAGCGCGTGTTTTCCTCCAGCGTGTCGCGCAGAGAAGTATCCGCTCGCAGCAAGTCCAGCACGGCCAGCGAAGCACCCGCGATGCAGGGCGCAAGCGTGTTGGAGAACAAGTATGGCCGCGAACGTTGGCGCAGCAGGTCGATGATTTCTTTGCGTCCACTCGTGTAGCCGCCGCTCGCGCCGCCGAGTGCTTTCCCGAGTGTGCCGGTGAGGATGTCTATGCGGCCCATCACGCCGCAGTGCTCGTGCGTGCCGCGCCCGCGAGCGCCCATGAAGCCGACGGCGTGCGAATCATCCACCATCACCAGTGCGCCGTATTTCTCCGCGAGGTCGCAGATTTTCTTCAGCGGCGCGATGAATCCATCCATCGAAAACACGCCATCGGTCGCGATGAGCTTGAAGGCCGCGCCCTTCGCATCCGCCTCGATCAATTTCGCCTCCAAGTCCGCCATGTCGCAGTTTTTGTAGCGGTAGCGCTGCGCCTTACAGAGCCGCACGCCGTCTATGATCGAGGCGTGGTTCAGCTCATCGCTGATGATCGCATCCTGCGGACCGAGCAGGGTTTCAAAGAGCCCGCCGTTCGCATCGAAGCACGACCCGTAGAGGATGGTTTCTTCCGTGCCGAGGAACTCCGTGAGGCTCGCTTCCAGTTCCTTGTGAATGCCTTGCGTGCCGCAGATAAAGCGCACGCTCGCTAGGCCGAATCCCCATTTTTCCAGCGCATCGTGCGCCGCCTGCCGCACCGCCGGATGCTGCGCGAGACCGAGGTAATTGTTCGCGCACATGTTCAGCACCGCAGCGCCGCCATCCGCCCGAACGGTGCTGCCCTGTGGTGTCGTGAGCACGCGCTCGGACTTGTAAGTGCCCGCTGCGCGAATCGCATCGAGCTGCGTTGCGAGATGTTTTTTGAAAGGCTCGTTCATGGTGATTAGCGGCTCCAGTCCAGCACGACTTTCCCGCAGTTCCCAGACTCCATTGCGGCGAAGCCCTGCTCAAATTCCGTGTAGTGAAAGCGGTGGGTGATAATGGGCCGAATGTTCAGCCCGCTCTCCAGCATCACGCTCATCTGGTACCACGTCTCATACATCTCGCGCCCGTAGATGCCCTTGATCGTGAGCATGTTAAAAATCACCTTGTTCCAGTCGATGGGCATCGGCTCCGAGGGGATGCCGAGCATCGCGATTTTTCCGCCGTGGCACATGTTATCAATCATCTGGCGGAAGGCGCTCGGGTTCCCGCTCATCTCCAGCCCGACATCAAAGCCCTCCTTCATCCCGAGCTGCGCTTGCACGTCGGCGAGGCTGCCCGTTTTCACGTTCAGCGCCACCGTCGCGCCCATCGTCCGCGCAAGCTCCAGCCGGTATTCGTTCACATCGGTAATCACGACATGCCGCGCACCCGCGCGCTTCACGACGGGGATGGCCATGATGCCAATCGGCCCCGCTCCCGTGATGAGCACATCCTCGCCGAGACACCCAAACGCCAGCGCCGTATGCACCGCATTCCCAAACGGGTCGAAGATGCTCGCCACCTCCTCATCCACCCCCTGCGAGTGGTGCCAGACATTCGTCATCGGCACGCTGATGAACTCCGCAAACGCCCCGGTGCGATTCACGCCGATGCCCACCGTGTCCTTGCATAAATGGCGGCGTCCCGCGAGGCAGTTGCGGCATCGCCCACAGACGACGTGTCCCTCCGCGCTCACGATCTCGCCGGGATGAAAGTCGTTCACGTTCGAGCCGACACGGACGACCTCGCCGACGAACTCATGCCCCACGACCATCGGCACGGGGATCGTCTTCTGCGCCCACGCGTCCCATTTATAAATGTGCAAGTCCGTCCCGCAGATGCCGGTTTTGTGGACTTGGATGAGGACATCATTGATGCCGACCTCTGGCTCCGGGACATCCTGGAGCCAGAGCCCGCGTTCGGAGCGTGCTTTGACGAGTGCTTTCATAGGAGGCGGGACCATCCCGCAAACGCTTGGAGGAAAGCAACCCAAAATCCTGTTTACGGGATGTGATTCCTAAATACCGACGCGCGCTAAAGAACCGCTTGCCCGCTGCGGGCCGTCCCGCTGTGCTTACTCGCACATGAGCACATTGAATTTCGCAATCATCGGCACAGGCGGCATCACACTTCAGAACCACCTCCCCGGCCTCGCGCTGTGTAAGGACGTGCGCGTCTCGGCGCTGTGCGACACGAGCGAGGCCACGCTGGAAAAAGCGCGCGCGCAGATTGGCGAGGTCGCCGTCTCCACGAGCTACGAAGACATCGTGAAGCGCGACGACGTCCACGCCGTGATCATCGCCACGCCGAACATCGCGCACAAGCCCATCGCCCTTGCCGCCATCGCGCACGGCAAGCACGTCCTCTGCGAAAAACCCATCGCCATGTCTGCGCCGGATGCCCGTGAAATGGCCGCCGCCGCAGACCTCGCGGGCGTGCGCCACATGACGGCGTTCACGTATCGCTTTGTCCCCGCCATGCGCTACTTGCGGCACCTCATCGACATCGGGGAACTCGGCCAGCCCTACCATTTTCGCTCCTGCCGCCTGCAAGACTGGGGCACGCGCAACCTCGGCTGGCGGCAGGTGAAATCGCTCGCGGGCACCGGCGAACTCGGCGACATGCTCAGCCACCGCATCAACTTCGCACAGCACCTCATCGGCCCCATCAAGCGCATGGTCGCCAACGTCAAAAACCTCACACCCATGCGCGATGGGATGCCGAACGACACGGAAGATTGGGTCGCCATTTTGGCCGACTTCGTGAACGGCGCGACCGGCGTGCTGGAAAGCTCCAAGCTGGCCAGCGGGCGCAGCGAATCTTGGCGCTCGCTCGACTACGTGGAAGTGAATGGCAGCGAAGGCACGTTCGAGTTCACCACGGGGAAATGGAACGAACTCCTCTTCGGAAAAATCGGTGGCCCCGGCATCGCGCCGCTCGCCGTGCCGCGTGAGTTTTGGACTTGGCCCGGCTCGCCGCGCGACCCCGGCGTGGGCGATCCGCTCATCACGTTCCGCTACGATCAGGCTTTCGAGTTTGTGGACGCCATCCGCGCCGGACGCCCCTGCGTGCCGAGCTTCCACGAAGGCGCAGCCTCCCAAGCCGTCATGGACGCCGCCCTTGAATCGGCGACGACGGGTAAGTGGATCGACCTTACGGCGTAAGCAACCGCTCCCATTCTTCCTGCTTAAAGCCCGTCGTGCCGCCAGTCTTCGTGAGCAAAAATGGCCGCTTTACGAGGTTGCCGTTTTGCGAGAGGAGGGACAGTGCTTCGGGCTCGGTGAGTTTTGGCAGGCGGTCTTTCATGTTTAGCGCCTTGTAGTCGAGGCCGCTTGTATTGAAGAGCCGTTTCATGTCCCCGACGTAGCCGAGCATTCGCTTCAACTCTGCAACGGTGGGTGGCTGCTGGCGGATGGGGATCGTCTCAAACGAGGTGTCGCGCTCTTGTAGAAACTTCAGCGCCTTTCGGCAGGTGTCGCATTTTTCGTAGAGGTAAATCTTCATGGGTTTGCACGGCCAATCTCGCGGAATCGGAGACTGCGGACAAGTGCATTGCTCAGGCCCTTGCGCGTGGATTGATTCGTGAAGGCGGAGCGATTCCCGATGAAAAATTGTGTCACGGAGTTTCTCCTTGCGGCGGCGCGATGCCCTGAGACATTGCGCGTCACCTTCTCGCCTCCAGAAAACCCGTAACTACCAAAAACCCGCGACATGAACTCTAACGGCCTGCTACAGAAGCACTGGTTCCAAGTGTCCCTACACTTCTTGCTGGATGCTGCCCTTTTCGTAGCCGGCATCATCGTCGCCGCGTATATCGTGTTCGCTTTGGCGGCGAGGGGAGTCATCGTTTACCGCGACTACTATTGGGCAGATGCTGTGCAGCTTTACTGGTGGCACTTCGTCGTCTCTGGCCTCGTGTTTGCGGCCTCGCTTTACATTGCGGGGCTCTACACCTCTCACAGCGTCAATCGCAGCGGCTACCGTCGTTTTTTCCTCCTCGGCACCTGCCTGGTTTTTGCGGCGGGGATCTTGGTGGGGATGTCTTACTTTAGTAATGCGCGGCCTCTCGGGCGTATCCCGCTCGCCGTCGGCGCGGGCATCGTGGCGGTGTTCACGGCTCTTCACCATGCCTACCTTCTCTATGCGCTGAAGGCTGCGAAAGAGCGTGTGGCCTACATGATCACGTGCCCGTTTGACGAAGGCGAGATGCGCATCTTCTCCGAAATCGGGCTCCAGCACTTCGACTTCGTGGGCACGATCTCCGCGCTCGGCTACCTGCCCACGTCCGACACGCGCGTACTGGGAAATGCGAACGAGCTTGAGAAACTGGCGCGCGAGCACCGGCTCGACCGCGTCCTCGTTACCGGCAAGGCACTGAACCACGCGACGCTCTGCAAGCAGTTCTGCCAGCTCCGCTACTCGGGCATCACGGTCATGCCGCTCATCATCGTCTGCGAAGAGCTGGACCAGCACATCCCGCTGGAACTCATCTCGCCCGAGTGGCTGCTCAATGCCAGCGGCGAGCCGCACCTGCTTTACATTAAAAAAGTGAAGCGGCTCTTCGACATCATCGCCTCCGTCGTCGGGCTAGTGCTCGGTCTGCCCGTGCTCCTTCTCGCCATGTTGGCGGTGCGTGTGACTTCCAGAGGGCCGATCTTTTACCACCAACGCCGCAGTGGGAAATTCGGGCGCGACTTCCACATGATTAAGCTCCGCAGCATGTGCATTGATGCCGAGAAAGCGGGCATCCAGTGGGCTTCTGGCGGTGCCAATGGCAGCCGCGATCCGCGCGTCACGCTCGTCGGCGGCTTCCTCCGCAAATACCGCATTGATGAAATCCCGCAGCTCTGGAACGTGCTCAAGGGCGAGATGACTTTCGTCGGCCCGCGCCCGGAGAGGACGGAGATGATTCACGAGCTGGCCCGCCAGATTCCCTACTACGAAGAGCGCATGTTGGTGCAGCCCGGCATCACCGGCTGGGCGCAGGTGAACTACCCTTACGGAGCCACCGTCATGGATGCGCGCCGCAAGCTCGAATACGACCTCTATTACCTGAAGCACATGAGCCTCTTCCTCGATGTCTTCATCCTCCTCGACACCGTCCGCACCGTCCTCTTTGGCGGAACCGAAGGCCGCGTGCGCAAGGTGGAATCCGCAGTGATGGACAAATGGCAGCGGCTCAAGACGGAAGATGACGCCAAGCCCGAGCCCGACGTCCTCGGCGCGGCTTGAACCGCTACCGGAAGCAATGGCTGGCAGTCGGCGCGCTCTGCGTCGGCGCGTTCTTTTTCCCGATTCGATTCGAGACGGACGCGCTCTTTTACATCCATCTCATGGACGCTGCGCATCTTCCGGCCTTCTTCGTGCTCACGCTTTTCGCGCACGCATTTTGGCCTTGGGAAGTAGCGCCGTGTCGGCGGCGGTTGCTGGCTGCGGGCTCGATGGCGGGGCTCAGTGCGGCGATTGAGATCATCCAGCCGCTCACCGGGCGCAGCGAAAGTTTCACCGACCTCGTGAACGGCATGATGGGCATCCTCCTCGCGCTCGTTCTACTCGCCAGCCGCCGCAAGCTCTGGGCGCTCCCGCTCGCCGCCGTGTGTATCGCCGTGGCGTTTCAGCCTGCTTGGCGGGAGTCCGCCGGGATGCGCTGGCGGGCCGCGCATTTCCCCCTGCTCGCCGATTTTGAAACCGACGACGAACTCCGCCTGTGGCTCGGCAACGGCCTCGGCAACGTCCGCAACGACGACACCGCCATCGAGCGCGTCCGCCAGCACGCCACGCGCGGCGAGTGGGCGCTCCGCGTCGTCACCACCGTCGCTCAGTATCCCGGCGTCCGCCTCCTCAGCGCCAAGCAAGACTGGCGCAACGGCAAGACGCTCGCCTTCGATGTCTGGAACGACGGCCCCGCATTCACCCTCTCCATCCGCATAGACGACGACTTCCCCCACAAAGAGCGCGGCGACCGCTACAACACCACGCGCGAACTCGCCCCCGGCTCCAACCACATCACCATCCCCGTCGCCGAAATCGAGAGCACCCCGCGCAACCGCCGCCTCAACCTCGCCGCCATCCAGCGCACCATCCTCTACGTGAACGAGCCCACCGCGCAGCACGCGTTTTACATAGACGCCATGCGGCTGGAGTGATGGGTTCCCACCATGCGCACGCACATCATCACCGTCCTCGCCTGCATCGCCTGCATCGGCATCGGCTGGAGCATCGGGCGGCTCGGGGGAAATGAACCATCCCTCGCAGACTCACGCCGCCCGAACGCTGAAGCCGCCGCCGCCAGCAGCGCATCCACCGCGAACGACCCCGAGGCCGCTGGCATAGACCCCGCCACCAAAACAGGCCGCGCCCTTTCCTCCCTCCTCGCGGCCTCGCGCCAGACAAACTTCTTCTTTCGCCTCCGCGACATCGCCCTCGCCGTCAACCAGCTCGGGCCCGACGACATCAAGGCCGCGCTCCAATTTGCCAAACGCTCCAAGCGCGAAGAATCCCGCTTCCTCATCCCCATGATCATCAGCCAATGGGCCAAGCTCGATCCGCGATCCGCCGCCGAGTATTCCGTGGGCGAAAAGAGCGGTGGGCAGCGATGGGAGCGCGAGTTCTCCATCAGCAGCAGTGCCACCGAATGGGCTCGCCGCGACCCCACCACCGCAAAAGCGTGGGCGCTCGCGCTGGAGAGCCCCGGCGACCGCCGCACCGCCGTCGCAGGAGTCGCCGCTGGGATGCTCGCCGCCGACCCGAGCGGCGCATTCGCCTGGCTCCAATCCCTCCCCGCCGAGAGCCGCAACGCCGAGAGCTACGGGCAATTCTTCCGCGACTGGAGCGCCACCGACCCCATCGCCGCATCGCAAAAAGTCCTCTCCCTTCCCTCCGGTGAACTCCGCACCCGCAGCATGGCCGAGATCGCCGGGCGCTGGGCCGAGAGCGACCCCGACGCCGCCCTCCAATGGGCCCGCACCATCGGCGAAACCGGCGGGCGCAACCGCTCCCTCGCCACTATCATCTCCAAGTGGGCCCTTACCGAGCCCACCCTCGCCGCCGCCGCCGCCAAAGACCTCCCCGCAGGCGACCTCCGCACCGAAGCGTTCGCCAACATCATCTCCACCCTCGCAGACAAAGACATGGACGCCGCACTCGCGCTCGCCAACGAGCACCTCACCGGCGTCGCCCGCACCGCCAGCCTCCGAGAAGCCGCCCGCCGACTCTCTTATCAAAACCCCAGCGCCGCAGCCACCTTCTCACTCTCCATCCCCGAGGGAGCAAACCGCAACGAAGCCATGGCAGAGGCCGTCCGCCGCTGGGCCACCGAGTCCCCCGCAGACGCCATCGCATTCATCCAAAAAAACATGACCGACAACCCCACCCGCGACGCCTCGATGAACGCCGCCCTCGAAGGCTGGGTGAACATTGACCCCAAAGCCGCGCTCGATTTTTCCATGAACTCCGGCAACACCAAGCCCGACGACATCACCCGGCGCGTCACCGCCTGGGCCTCGAACGACCCCACCAGCGCCCTCGCTTGGGCCAAAGGGCTCAGCGACAGCCCGGCCAAAAACAGCGCCATCGCCGGTGCCGTCGGGGGCCTCGCACTCACAGACCCCGAACGCGCCATGCCCCTCGTCACCCCGCAGCTCCTCGGCAGCATCTCCGACGACGCCCGCCGCGCCCTCGGCAACATCATCGCCAGCAAACTCGAACCCACCAACGCCGCCGACTGGGCCAGCAAACTCGCCGACCCCTTAGCCCGCGAAAGCGCCTACCGGACGACCGGCGAGACCTGGGCCAAAGCCGACCCCGTCGCCGCCGCCGCATGGCTGGAGAAACTCCCCGAAGGCCAAGACCGCGACTGGTCCACCGCCAGCTACGCCCGCGTCGTCCAAAGCACCGACCCCGAAGGCGCAGCCGCCTGGGCCAGCACCATCCGCGACCCCAGAGAGCGCGAAGGCGTCATCACCGACGTCACCCGCAACTGGCTCAACAGCGACAAAAAAGCCGCCACCGCCTGGCTCCAAGCCACCACCGCCCTCTCCCCGGAAGCCAAAGCGCGCCTCCTGCCGAAATAGGAGCCACCCGCCTTCAACAATCAACAATCGGAGTTCAGCAATCGACAATTTGATCAATGGAAGATTGCTGATTGCTGAACTCCGATTGTTGATTGTTGAAGTTCCCCCGCGCCGCCGCTACGAACCCGCGCATGGCGCACTCTACTCGTCCTCGTCTCTCCTTTTGGCAAATCTGGAACATGTCGTTCGGCTTTCTGGGCATCCAGTTCGGCTGGGGGCTCCAAATGGCGAACATGTCGCCCATTTACAAAATCCTCGGGGCCGACGACAGCACTCTGCCCTACCTCTGGCTGGCAGGGCCGCTCACCGGGCTCCTCG
The DNA here is from genome assembly GCA_947471505.1 of Chthoniobacteraceae bacterium. Taxonomy (GTDB): domain Bacteria; phylum Verrucomicrobiota; class Verrucomicrobiia; order Chthoniobacterales; family Chthoniobacteraceae; genus SXWH01. Next base: position 31,992 of record CANIWM010000062.1, read on the forward strand.
TCCAGCCGCTCATCGGCGCGATGAGCGACCGCACTTGGACGCGACTCGGGCGGCGGCGTCCGTTTTTCCTCGTGGGGGCGATTTTGTCTTCGCTCGCCCTCATCGCGATGCCGCATTCCAGCAGCGTATGGATGGCGGCGGGGCTGCTGTGGATTCTCGATGCGAGCATCAATACGACGATGGAGCCGTTCCGCGCATTCGTGGGGGATAAATTGCCGGAGGACCAGCGGACGAGCGGGTTCGTGATGCAGAGCTTTTTCATCGGCGTGGGGCAGACGGTGGCGAATGCGATGCCGTGGTTTCTCGGCAGCTACATCGGGGTGAAAGGGGCGACGGCGGCGGGTATCCCGCTCACCACGTATTACTCCTTCCTGCTCCGTGCGATGGTCTTCCTCATCGCGGTGTTGTGGACGGTATTTAAGACGACCGAGGAGCCGCCAGCGGACCTCGAATCGTTCCGCCGAGAGAACGCCTCGAAGGGCGGACTGATGGCCGGGTTTGCAGAAATCCCCACCGCCATCGCGGAGATGCCGCGCACGATGAAGCAGCTCGCGGTGGTCCAGTTCTTCACATGGTTCGCATTCCCCTGCATGTGGCAGTTTTTCGGCATCGCAGTGGCGAAGCACGTCTTCCATGCAGAGAGCGGCTCGCCGCAATTCACCGAGGGCACGGAGTGGGCGGGGCTGTGTTTCGCGGTGTATAATGTGGTGTGTTTTGCCGTCGCATTTCTCATCCCCGTGGTGGCCAAATCGCTCGGACGCAAAACCACCCACGCGCTCTGTCTGGTCTGCGGTGGCATCGGCCTGCTGGGCGTGTTCGTGTGCAAGACGCCGTATTCGCTTTGGCTCCCGATGGCGGGCGTGGGCATCGCGTGGGCGTCCATTTTATCGCTCCCTTACGCCATGCTCGCAGGGGCGATTCCAGGGCACCGGATGGGCGTTTACATGGGCGTGTTCAATCTCTTCATCGTCCTCCCGCAAGTCGCGATGAGCTTCATCATCCCCCGGATTTACAAAGGTGCTCTCGGCAATGATCCGCGCAACGTCGTCATGCTCGGCGGCATCATGCTCCTCGTCGCAGCGGCCAGCGTGTTCCTCGTGGAAGACAAAGGCGGAAGTGAGGTGAGCGCAAGCGGCGGAGGGGGCCACTGATATGCTCCGCATCTTTCTCCTCATCGCCCTCCTCGCCGCCTCACTCCAAGCCGCCGACGAGAAGCGCAACGTCGTCTTCATCATCGCCGACGACCTCGGCTGGGGCGAACTCGGCTGCTACGGGCAGCAGAAAATCCCCACGCCCAATATCGACCGCCTCGCCGCGCAAGGGATGCGCTTTACCCAGCACTACAGCGGCGCTCCCGTGTGCGCGCCGTCGCGGTGCGTGCTGATGACGGGGAAGCACCTCGGCCACGCCGAAGTCCGTGGAAACATGCAGGCGCAAGTGAAGCTCCCGCAGTTCGAAGAGGGGCAGATTCCCCTCAGCGAACAGGCGCTCACCATCGCGCAGGTTTTCCAAAAAGCAGGCTACGCCACGGGCGCGATGGGCAAGTGGGGGCTCGGCCCCGTCGGCAGCACCGGCGACCCAGCGGCGAAAGGGTTCGACCTCTTCTTCGGCTACAACTGCCAAGCCGTCGCGCACAGCTTTTACCCCGCCGCGCTGTGGCGCAATGCCGAGCGCGTGCCGCTCAATGCCAAGCCCATCCCCGGCGGGAAAAAGCAGCCCGAAGGCGAAGTGCGCATGGAGGACTTCATCGGCGAAGTCTATGCGCCCAAGCTCATGGTCGAAGAAGCTCTCACCTTTATCTCCGCCCAAAAAGCGCGACCCTTTTTCCTCTACCTGCCCTTCATCGAGCCCCACGTATCCATGCATCCGCCAAAGGAATCCGTGGAGAAATTCCCGAAGGACTGGGACACCGAGCCCTATCGCGGCGACAGCGGCTATCTCCCGCACCCACGCCCGCGCGCCGCTTACGCAGCCATGATCTCCGACCTCGACGGCTACGTGGGGCGCGTGCTGGAGGCGCTGGAAAAAGCGGGCGTCGCAGACCGCACACTCGTCGTCTTCACCAGCGACAACGGCACCACACACCCCGGCGGCCCCGGCACACGCTTCCACATTGGCGGAGTGGACCCCGAGTTCTTCAACAGCACCGCCGGGCTCCGTGGGTACAAAGGCAGCGTCTATGAAGGCGGAATCCGCGTCCCCATGATCGTGCGTCTCCCCGGCAAAATCTCAGCCGGGGCCGTGAACGCCACGCCCGGCTACTTCGCCGACTGGTTCCCCACCCTCTGCGACGCCGCCAGCCTCCCCAAACCCACCGGCCTCGACGGCGAAAGCCTCTGGCCCGCGATGACCGGCAGCCCCGCCACCCCGCGCACCAAGCCGATGCTCTGGGTCTTCCCCGAATACGGCGGCCAAGTCGCCGTCCGCATCGGCGACACCATGCTCCTCCGCCAAAAGCTCAACACCAAAAAGCCCGGCGGCTGGGAAGCCTACGACCTCGCCAAAGACCCCGGCGAAAAAACCGACCTCGCCGCCGAAAGCAGCGCCCTCATCCAACAAGCCGAAGAAACCCTCCGCCAAGAGGTCTCCCCCAACGCCAACTTCCCTCTCAAGATTCCCGGCGTGAACGAATGAGCCTTCCTGTCGAAGGAGTGGTATAATCCCAGAGTTATACTTACCAGGTAGCTCAGCCTTATGGTGACTCAACCGACGCACTCAACAACGTCCCGCCGATACCCAGCTCTCTGGCGTCTTGTCACACTGATTGGCGTCTGCTTACTGGCGTATTACGCGTTCGTTGCCGGGCACTCGGTTTCTGATCCCGCCGGTCCGTTGCCGTTCGATGCCTCGCGTCCCTTCAAGCTCGATTTCGGGCGCGGCAGCGGGATGGTTGGATTGAGCACGATTGCGATTGCCGAGAACGGCGAGACCTCAATCTGTCGCTGGCGAAAGGGAACTTGGGAGAGGGCGTCGCTGCGATTGTCCGCCCAGCAATTGAACGAAGTCGCCCAAGCTGTAACTCGCCACAGACTACCGCGCCTCGCGAAGGAGTATCTCGGCACAGTATTGGACGGCACTCAATGGGTTCTCTGGATTCGCCAAGGGACGCTGGGGAAAGCCACCTACTTTGATAACAACTTCCCAGGATCCATCCGCTATTTCGCAAATGAGCTCGACGCCATTCTTAAGGAAGCAGGCATCGACAAGCTCCAGTGGGAGCCGAGTAGCAGGCGCGACCGTGAGCTCTGGGGCGCGATGAGGTAGCGACTCACCCGAGGACTTCGGAAAAGCAGTGGGGCAGGGGAAGTTCACGGAAGCCAGTGTTCCCAAAAAAGAACCGCTGCCCGGACTTCATAGCCCAAGCAGCGGTTTCTTTGTCGCAGTCGATGCCGCGTTATGGCGTTGGCGGCGGAGTCGGCGTGGGTGTGGGTGTTGGAGTCGGTGTTGGCGTTGGCGTTGGCGTTGGCGTGCCGCCGGATTTCTGGATGTGGCTCGCCGTCTTCCAGCCCGTGAGCAATTCCGCGTTGTCCTTGTAGAGGTTGGAGAAAATCGCATTCAGCGTCTTCACCACGCCCTTGCCGGAGCGCAGATGCACGGGGATTTGCGCCGTCGCACCCGCACGGTCGGCCAGCGCGTCGCCCTGCTCACCCTCGCTCGTTTCAAAACTACCCGCCATCGCACGCAGACTTGTCGCTGTTTCCGCATTGGCGTGTCCGGCCAGTTCGTCGGCGAGCGATAGCTCATCAATCGCTGCGGCAAACGCGCGCAATTTCGCCACCAGCACCGCATCATTGTCGCCGTGAGGCATACGGAAGCGGTCCATGATCTCCGGCGTCTCCTGGTCCTCCGCCACCGCAGCCATCGTGCGGTTCACATTGCGCAGCGCATCGAGCACCTCCGAGCGCAGGACACGTTGCGCCCCCGACTCCTCATCAAAATCCCCGCCCGCCTGAAGGTAGAGTGCGAAGAGTTCAGCAAAAAGAAAGCGGGTCATGGTAAGGAAGGGAGCGATCAAGCAACCCAAACCTAAAAAACAACCATGACCCATAAAAAGAATAAGAAGACCGTGAGTGAACTCAAAGCAATAATTGGCCAGGACGA
>CANIWM010000063.1 GCA_947471505.1 Chthoniobacteraceae bacterium
CCTAAAAACGGCAGTTGACCCCGTTTTTGAGGCCGAAAAATAGGGTATTTTACTCTGGAAATTGCCAACTGCGGAGCAGTTGAAAATCACTCACCCGTCCAAGGCTCATTTTTCTCTGAAAATCCGTTCAACTGCCGTTTTTAGGATCAACGCTCCCAGCCCTCCATCATCTCAGAGAGCGCCAAAAAGACCGACTCCAGGGGAAAAGAGGCGTTCGATTCTCAAATCTATAGTCGGGATGGGTCACTGGAGACTCCCCTAAGTCAGCCCGAGAGTCGGGCTGGGTCACTGGAGACTCCCCTAAGTCAGCCCGAGAGTCGGGCTGGGTCGCAGGAGACTTCCCCAAGTCAGCCCGAGAGTCGGGCTGGGTCGCAGGAGACTCCCCCAAGTCAGCCCGAGAGTCGGGCTGGGTCACTGGAGACTCCCCCAAGTCAGCCCAAGAGTCGGGCTGGGTCACTGGAGACTCCCCCAAGTCAGCCCGAGAGTCGGGCTGGGTCACTGGAGACTCCCCCAAGTCAGCCCAAGAGTCGGGCTGGGTCACTGGAGACTCCCCCAAGTCAGCCCAAGAGTCGGGCTGGGTCACTGGAGACTCCCCCAAGTCAGCCCGAGAGTCGGGCTGAGTCGCAGGAGACTCCCCTAAGTCAGCCGCAGAGTGCGGCTGGGTTACAGGAGACTCCCCTAAGTCAGCAACACTGGCCGGGACGGCCCCACTACGGTTCGCTTCCTTCCGCTACCGCTCGTCCCTTTCTAAAACTCGCCCTCTGCCTCGATGACGTCACCGGGCTGGAGTTTGGGGTCTAGTGCGGGGTTTGCCCGGATTGCTTTGCGGCTGTACTTGGCGACTTGGCCGCCACGGATGAGGCGGATGCCGTCGTCGGCATAGTCAGCGCCCCCCCCGGCAGCGCTGAGGGCGGCGGTGAGGGTAAGGTTCTGGGTCCACGGTTGGCGGCTTGGGTTGCGGACAGCTCCCCCGACGATGACGAACCGCTGCTGCTGCATGGTGTTGATATTGATGTTGGCGACCGTGAAGAACTTCTGTTCGATGAGTTGCTTCTCAATGGCCATGGCGAGCTGGGAGGGGGTGAGCCCGGCAGCTTTGACGCGGCCAATCATGGCTACGGTGACGGTGCCGTCTTCGACGGAGAGTTCTCCGGTGAATTCCTGTGTGTAGATCGCGGGCGGGCCGCTGAGACGGATCTGGATGACGTCGCCATTTTGAAGCACGGCGGATGCGCCGGAGTTCGTGGCGGAGTCCGGCATTTTCGTCAGCACTGGCGCCTCTTTTTTGCGAGTGAAAAAGCCCTGTGCGTCTGCGAAGGAGGGGATGATGAGGGCGAGGATGAGGATGAGAAGGAAGCGCATGGTGTTTAGTAGTCTTCGTTGTTGTTTTCGTGGGCTTTGCCGGTGGCGAGGGGGGCTTCGGCGCGGTTCTTCGAGCCGTAATACTCGGAGTAGTTGGAGTAGTAGGCGTAGGCGTCGTCGTTTTTGGTATCGACGTTGTTGAGCACGACGCCACGGATGTTGCCGCCGACGCGGTTGACGCCCTGTTTGACGCGCTGGAGCATCGCACGCGGGAAGCGGCGATGCTGGACGACCATGATGGTGTTTTCGATCCAGCTCGCGAGGTTCGAGGCATCGGACACACCGAGAATCGGCGGGGAGTCGAAGAAGACGACATCGTATTGGCCGCGAACTTGGTTGATGAGCTCGATCATCTTCTGGCTGTTCAAAATGCCGGCGTCGTCGTGTGGGAGCTTGCCGCTGGCGATGAACTTGAGGGTGTCGAGCTTGGTAGGCGTGACGATTTGCTCCAGCGTTGCGCGCCCGAGGAGGTAGTCGGCGAGGCCAAATGCGTTATCCACCCCGAAGAACCGGTGCTGGGATGGGCGGCGCAAGTCGGCGTCCACGACGAGGACGTTGGCCCCATTCTTGGCGTAGGTGAAAGCGAGGTTGTTGAGGGTGGTGGATTTACCTTCGCCGGGGCCGCCGGAGACGAGGGTGAAGGTGTTGGAGTCGCGGTCGGCTCCGCCGAGTTCGAGGTTCGCCTTGAGGATGCGGTAGATTTCCGCGTGCTGTCCGTCGCGACGTTGGTTGATGAGGACGGAGATGTCCTTGGGGATGACGGCGAGGACGGGGAGCTGGAGGTAACGCTCGATGTCTTCAATGGTCTTCACGCTGGTGTCGAGGTATTCGATGAAGAACGCGAGGGCGATGCCGAGGACGGTGCCGATGACGAGCGAAAGACTGATCCATTTGAGGATGCTCGGCTTGGATGGGCCACCGGGAGTCGCTTCTGCTTTTTCGCGGATCACGACGGGGTTAAAGGTCACTTGCGAGTCAATACGAGCAGCGGTGAACCGCTGGTCGAGAATCTGCATCATGCCCTTGGACATGAGGTAGTTGCTCTTTTTCTCCACGTAAGGCTTGAGCATCTCTTTCTCTTCGCCGTGCTCTTTTTTGGCCTTGGTAAGCTTTTCGTTGAAGGTCTTGAGAGTGTCTTCTTGAATCTGGAGATTGGTCGCGAGTGCGCGGCGCATTCCGTCGAGCTGGTCTGCGAGAATCTTGGCGTAGGTCTCGCGCTGGCTGCGGATGCCCCGGACGATTGGGTGATTTTCGCCGATGCCCGACGCCATGATTTTCGCCTCTTCGACGCCCGCCTCTAGGAAAAGCGGGAGCTTTGCGGTGATCGTCGGGTCGTCAATGTTGAGGATGCGGAGGGCTTCCATGAGTTGCTCGGGCTTGAGTTCGTCGATGCGCTTGAGCTGGCTGTGTAGCATGTCCACTTTAGCCTGCTGCTCACCCACTTGGTTCTCGACCATGCTGACTTCTTTGTCTTTTCCAAGGGTGATGAGGACGTTCGAGTTCTCAGGATCGGGGTCCACGATGCTGCGCTCTTGGCGGAGGACGGAGCATTCTTGGTTCAGCGCGGCGACCTTTGTTTTTTGTTCTTCGAGCTCCTGTTTGATTTCACCGAGGCCGGTCTTCACGCTGGATTGCTGCTCTTCGATACGGGAGGCTTTGTAAACGCTGGCGATAGTGTTCGCGATGTCTTTGGCCAGCTCGCGGTCGGCGTTGTAGATGCCGATTTCGATGAGGGAGGTGTTGCGCTTTTCCTGCACTTCCATGTCGCCGACCAGGAGGTTCGCAATGGCACTCTTGGGCCATTTCACCCCGGCTGGAGAGAGCTTGTCTATGAGGTTCAATTGGTCGATGACCTTATAGAGGATTTCGTTCTTCTGGAGCACCTGAAACTGGGTGGTGATGAACTGTGGATCATACGAGCGCATCGTGGATGACGAGGCTCCCAGTGGGTCAATGGCGCGGTTGGAGTCCGGTTTGATTTCCAGCGTCACTTTCGAGAGGTATTTCTTCGGTAGAAAGATGACATACACCGTGGTGGTGATGACCACGAGGAAGAAGGTAAGCAGGATGAGACCGATGCGCATCTTGATGACGCGCCAGTAGTCCAGAAAGTGTAGTTTTACCTCGTTTTGATCGTTCATATAAGGGTTGGCTGGTTGTTGGCTGAAAGTGTGGGAAGAAAGCAGGCTATGCGGCGCTCCGCAATCGTGGAGCGGGTTTTTTTGACATCGGGCCGTGGGAATCGTTCAAAACTCATATTCGCCTGTGAAAAACACTCGGTTTTTGTAGTAATCGGTGAGCCCCAGACTGGTGGAACTATTGGAGTAACTGTAGCTGGCTCCAAGCTTCACCTTCCGAGAGTAGAAGTATCGTAAATTGAGGGAGCCATCGACGACTTCCTGGGAACTTCCCGCACCCGACGATCCCACTGCCTTCGTCTCGTATGTCACCCTCGTGATGGCCGCCCCGGCAGTGAGTTTTGGGCTGAATAGGTGCTGAAAATTGAGTGAGTTGCGGAAAACGAGCTGCTGAGCGCCAGGGAGGGACGATTCCTCGAAGCCGTAGCGAGAGGAGAAAGTGTAAGAATCTCGTCGAGTCGGCTGGTAAGCTAGAGATAGTTCACCGTACGGGGAGCTGGATTCCGTCCCAGTGGGCTGGAAGGTGCGGATGGCCTCTCCCAAGCGCGTCGTCACGCGCAACCGCCGGGTCAAATCCCAGTCTGCCCCGGCAAGCAGGGAAATCGTCGCATTCCCATTATCGCTGTCCAAGTACTTGGTCGTTGAATGGCGCAACTCGGTCACATAGGTCAGTCTTGGAGACCACAGATAGCGGAATTCGTTGCCGATGCCATAGGACATGAAGCTCCCCAAGCCGGAAGCTCCTGAGCCTTGTGCTTGCTCTTGAAAGCGGACATCGGCGGTGAGACTCGTCACCGTACTAAAATGACGGCTCCATCGGTAAGATATGTCGGTTTTTGACGACGCCAAAGAGGAGGCGACCGAACCAGAAGAATCCGCGGCGGCATTGATTCGATTATAGTCCGGCTGCGTCGAATGCGAGCCGCTCAGCGCTGTAGAAAGCTGCAAACGTGAGGAAACCCGTCGGATGTATAACAGCGACAGACTCCCTTCATACTCAAGAGGGTCCGTGTCGCGATTCCAGTAATAGTCCACGCCCGCCCGTGCATCCATCGTGAATGCCTTCTTCCCTTTCGCCCATTGCGCTTGGTAGGCGGCATCCAACGAAGTAATTACGCTCGATTCTCGCAAACGGTCAGGGATGCCAGGGAACGTCTGCACGAATTCCCGCTCGGGCTGGAAGGGGCGGATGATGACCTTCTGTGTTTCAGTCCGAAACGTCGGGATAAAGCTCCCGTTGATTTGCCCAGGCCGATAACCCGAAAACACCTGACGCGACACCGTTTGCGAAATCTCTGGCTGGGCCGGAATCACCTGCCGAAACACCACATCATCCGTCCCTCCACCATCCGTCGGCGCTTGCTGCGTATTATCGTCGAAGCCCATTCCCGCGGTGAAGCTCCACTTCTCCCGAGGCTTTGCCAGGCGACCCGACCCAGTCGTCAGGGAGACGCCACCACTTCCATAAAAGCCGGAAGTGCTAAAGGTAGTCGGCGAATCCAGCACACGCGGCCCGCTAGTGTCCGAGGGCGTCCCAGTAGTTTCCGGCTGCCCGGTCGTGTCCTGTGGCGTGCCGAAGAGCGAACTCGCACCGGTTCCTTGCCGGTTAAAAAACGACCGCTCCTTTTTCTCCTCCGGCGTGCTCGTGGGCAAAGCAAACGGCGACGCCTTGGGCAAGGTTCCTAGGCCGGGGAGGACACCTTCCGCCGTAGTCCCCTGCCCTGTTGTCGTGGGCACATTCCCTACCGTCGGGAGCGCCGGACGGACCGGGGCTTTCTCCTCTGCCGCTACGGGGGCCAAAGGGGCCGCCGGGGCGCTCGTGCCGCCCGCCGTCCCGGAAGTCGTCCCACCTTGCTGCGCGTACAACAAGTGCGCCCATGAGGTCGCCGCCAGCACAATGCCGACGATGGACCGCCGGATGGGCGTCTTTAGGTATTTGGGTCTTCCGTTTTGCAAAAGGGGCATGGGCTTAGCGGATGACTCCCTGCGTGGCAAGGAACAGTCTGAGTTGTTTAAAATTGAGGTTCATCGGGGCGCACCTCAGACCGCCTCTGCCGGGATTCCGTTCGATTTTTTTATCGGGAATCTTTTCCACGAAGGAAAAGGGAGCGGGTAGAGGGAATCGAACCCTCCTGGCCAGTTTGGAAGACTGGAACTTTACCACTAAGCTATACCCGCAATGGAAAGAGTGCATGGATAATTGCGGACTCCCTCGGTTTCCTTCAAGTTCAAAATCACACTTTTTATACTTCGTTAATAAATACGTTCGTTCCGTCGGCGATTTCTTTCAATTCGTCCGCCCCAAAGATGACTTTCACCCCTGCGACTTTCACTGTTCCCACAGCCTGCGCGACAATGCCCGCAGTATTGTTCCCAGCGAGAGCGTTCAGGATCGTCACGCTTGCGATGCGGGAAATCAACTTCGCGCTATTGGTGATGCCCGTTTGTGGCACAACGTCGTTCGAGGTTCCGAAGCTATCATCGCCACCGTCATCGACGCCAGCGACGATACTGCTCGCGCTGAACGTGCCCACCGTCACCTTTCCGATTTGCGCGTCCCCATTGCGTAAAGTGCCACGCGCCGTCGTGAAGGTGCCGCCCGTCTCGTCGGGACCGTAACCCGCGAGAATCTCGGCAAACCGCATCGTGCCGATGTTGACTTTCCCGATATTCCCGCCTGCGGAAATAACCACTGCCCGGACGCCGCCGGCAACGTCCGCGCCTTCGACGGAGCCTTTCACCGTCAGCGATCCGATCGACTGCGCCGAGAAAATCGAGGCGCTCCCGAGATGCTCCCCACCGGTTCCCGTTGCCGCTTTGATGTCGCCAGTAACGAGTATTTTCCCGATGTCTCCCGCAGCAATAGAGCCTGCGCGGTTAATGGATGAACCGGCTTCGCTCGGATCCGTGGTCCCCAGCAAATTTTCAATCGTAAGGTTCCCGATACGGCCGGTGATCTGCACCCGGCCCGCCATACTGGAGGTGGATCCTTGAATGGTGCCCGCGCTGAATGACTTCACCCCGCCAAAAACGCCTATGCGCCCGGAGCTCTCGCCTTCACCGCCAATGATGTCGCCCACGGCTATCTTGCCTACATTTCGGTTCGCGAAAATCATGCCGGAGTTCGAGCCACTCCCGCCCTGAATATCGCCGTTCATATTGACGGACCCGATTCCAGAAAATGAAACGATAGCGCCGCTGCCGACTTGCGCTAAAATCTGGGACGCAGCCAACTCCGAGTCCGGCCCAGCGTCACCGCCAATAAGATTGGCCCGGATTTCCGGCACTCCTCTGCGCCCCGCTTTGCCAAACTGCACCTTACCTATCGAGCTTCCGATCACCTGCCCGGAGCCGATGCCCTCGCCGCCCGAGACATCGCCCAGCGCGGTAAAGGATCCGATCGTCCTAGAAGCTTGGATTTTCCCGGTATCCAGGCCTGTTCCGCCGACGATTCCGCCGACGGTGATCGCTCCAATTTTAGAGTTCGACGAAATGTAACCTGCGTTTTCAGTCGCGCCGCCTACCAACTGCCCCTCGATAGTGATCTTCCCGATGGCTCCCAACCCGGTCAAGAAGCCCGTCGCGAGGTTCACGGAACTGCCCACCGCAAAGATCGTCCCCTCGACATCTCCATGGACTAGAATCGAGCCGACACTGCCGAAGAACACTGTCTGCAACGCGCCGTCGCCACTTCGATCGATGACCCCGAGCGATCCCACTTCGAGCTTGCTGATGCTCTTGGGCGTCAGCGTACTTCCGGCCTGAATCCGCCCGAGATCGCCGTCAATTTTCACCGTGCCGAGATACACACCCTGCTGGAGCGACGCGAAGCCCGATTGTGCCGCGATCACCTCCCCGACGTTTACCTGGCCATCCGTCGGCCGATCATAGCCCGCCTGCGGCTTGCGGCTGACGGTCACATTTGCGCCTTCAAACTCGCGGCCCGTTCCGAGGAAATTGATCGAGGAAATGGACTGCCCGCCCACACTGCCAGCGGCGGCAAGCGTGACGATCCCACGCGAAGTGAGGACGCCAAACTGGTTCGGCGCGAACAGCGCGCCTTTTGAAACCTTGATGTTCACCAAGTCGCCGTCCTCATCGATAAACTCAAACTCCCGCCCACTGATGATGCGCTGGTCGTCGTTGTAAATAATCGCCTGCGCGCTCGACCCGCCGGGGATAAACTCAAACCCGGAAGGCAACCCGCTGAGGTCCAAATGGAACGTCTCGCTCGCCTCGAAAGTCGAATCCTGCCGAGTAGCCACGGTGATCGTCCCCGTCTTTGCCGCAGCGGCGTCAATCGAGAAGTCCTTATCCGTCGCCCCCGTGATGTCCGCAGTATCCGCGCTGCCGCTCCGAGTGCTGCCTTTGAACGCCAGCGTCCCCGCGCCGAGCGACGTCAACTCCACCGTGAAGACCGCATTGCCACCTTCCACGCTCGATGTGTCTTTCAGCGATACGCCAATCGTGGAATCCGCTCCGTCGAGGATCGTTCCCACGGCGCTTCGCGTCACGATTTCCGCGCCGCCGGTCGCGCCGGAGATGTTCACCGTCAGCGTCTCGTTGCCTTCCTTCCACTTGTCGCCAATCACCTTGACGTGGATCAACTGAGTCGAGGCCGAGCCCGGTGTAAATGTCAGCACCCCCTGCGTCGCGATGTAATCCTGAAGAACGCCGCTCGATGAAGCGGTGCCGTTCGCCGACTCGAAGTTCACCGTCACATTTTCCGTGATTTGGCCCGTCAGCGTCACCGTGAATACGAGGTCTGCATTCGCGTCGCCCACGTTGCCTTCATCAATATCGCCGCCCGAAATCGTCAACAACGGCCCTGGGTCGTCGTTCACAATTGTTCCATTCACCACCGCCGTCTCCGACGCTCCGAAGATGCCATTCACCGGCGCACTCAGCGCCAGCGTAAATGCGTCTGCCCCTTCGCGAATCATGTCGCCCTTTACCTTGATGACGATCGTCGCCTGTGTCTCGCCCGCGAGAATGGTCACATCACCCTCCTGCGCATCGAAGTCCGTCGCATCCGCAGTTCCGTTCTTCGTCTTAAAGTGGAACGAAACCGGGAAGCTCGTCGCCGCTGGAATCGTCGCCACAAACGTCATGTCCGAAAGCGCCGCATTACCCTCCGGTTGGCTTACCGCCGCGACCGTGATGAGCGAGTCTTCGTTCCGGATTTTCCCGATGGCATCAATCGTCGCAGTCGCTGGAGTCGTCGCGCCGACGGGCAGGAACGGGTTCGCGATTTCCGTCAGCCCGCCGAAGTTTTTCTCCAGCTTCGTCAGCCGCACCGTCATCGTCTCATCCGCCTCCGGCGTGCTATCCTGCTGAACGGCCACCGTGATCGTGATCTGACTTTGCCCCGTCGGGATCGTCACAGACTTCACTTCCGTGTCCGAGAACCCAGCAGGGAAATCGGTCGCGTTCGCAACGGCCCCGGTGCCCGCAAGCAACGTCATGTAGCTCACCTTCACAGGATACGCCGCAGTGACCGAAGTGCCCGCCGCGTTCACCAGCTTCACCACGAACGAAAGATTGCTACCCTCGCGTGCGACGACGCCGTCGATCCGCGCAAACGGATCCGCCGGGACATCGTTGTCGTTAATCACCACCGTCGCCTCATTCTCGCCAGTCGTCGCGCTGATGATGCCGTTCAGCACATTCGTCAGGCGGACGAGGAACTTGTCCCCATCCAACTCCAAGACGCTGTCGTTGATCGTCGAAATCGAAAACTCGCTGCTGCTTGCAACACCAGCCGCAAACGAGATCGTGCCATTGGTATTCGCAACAAAGTCCGTCCCCGCAATCGCCCGCAGCGGGTCCGATGACGCGACCTCAAACGTCGAATACGAAACCGTCGCCGAAAAATTCAGCGCCCCCGTCCGCTCGACCTTGAACTTCGCCTTGCCGCCCTCGGTGACAGCGCCGGGGTCCACCCGCACCAGTTTGAACACCGATTCATCCGCCTCAATCGTCGCCGTGGCCTCATTATTGCCGCTCAACAGCGCAAAGCCGTCCGCCGGGATGCTGATTTGCAATTTGAACGCCTCGTCCAGCTCTCCCTCATCGTCCGATACGACCGAGATCGCCACCGTCTTCGAGGTCTCGCCCGGCGCAAAAATCACCTGCCCCGTCGTCGCCGCAAAGTCACTGCCCGCGAACGCCGTCCCAGCCACCGTGGTGTAGTTCACCTTCACCGGCGTGGACGATGGCGCGGAGTCCAGACGGATGGTGAAATTAACCACCGTCGTCGTCACTCCGGCAATCCCTTCCACGACAGAGCCGCCCGACACCGTCACCGTGCGCAAATCGTTCTCCGCAATCGTCGCGATGCCATTGCGAATGCCACCGACAAAGCCCGGCTCTTCGCCGACCGTGCCGGTTTTCGTAAAGTTCGCCTGCACCAGCGAGACGCGGAACTTCTCATCCGGCTCGTCGAGCGTATCGTTCACCAGCGCCACGCTGATGTCCCCCTCGCGCTGCCCCGCCGCGATGAGGAGCGTCTGGTCCGTGAGTTCCGCAAAGTCCGTCACCGCCAGCGCCGTGTCCGCCAGCGAGCTCCATTTGATCGTGATGTCCCGCTCCGTCACATTGCCCACCAGCTTCACCACGAACTTCGCAGGCACCGCAGACTCCTGCACGATAATGTCCGAGATTTGCACCTGCGGGGCCGCGTCGTCGTCCGTGATGGTCACGACCGACTTCAGATTGGCCGCCGTCGAGTCCAGCTTCGCGCCGGTGACGCCGGTAATCGTTACCACGAACTTCTCGTCCCACTCGTCAATCGAGTCGCCCTTGAGGTTTACGCCGATGAACAAATCCGCCGGCAAAGTCCCCGCCGCGAAGGTCTTCGTGAACGTCGGAAGCTCGTAGTCATACACCGAAGTCGCCGTCACCGTCGAAGGTGCCGCCTTCGCCGCCACGTCGCCGGAATCCGTCGGCGCAGTAATCGTGTAAGTCACCGTGAACGCTCCCGAGATCGGCGTAATATCGAGCATCACCTTCGCCTGATTACCCACGGGCGTCACCGCGCCGTCGTCCTCGTCCACCGCCACCAATTCACTGCCAGCCTTGATCCGCAGCACGCCGTCGTCGTCCTGAATCGTCCCCTCGCCGAGCGCATCCGTGATCGTGAGCGTGTTCGCGTTCGGAGTCACTCCGCGCAATCCGTTGCTGATCGTGACCGTGAATTTCTCATCTCCTTCCACCAGCGCGTCCGGTGAGAGCGGCACTTCGATGTCCACGAACTTCGAGCCCGCAGGGATCTTCCCCGGTTGGTTGACCTGCCCGACAAAATCCGTCGCCGAAGCAGTGCCCAGCGCCGTGTTCCAAGTGAACGTCACATCTGCATTCGCGATCTCCGAGAGCAGCACGCGGAACTTCATGATCGAAGCTCCCGAATCCCCTTCAAAGCGCGCACTGTCCGCGATGCTCAGCGTCGGCAGCGGGTCGTTGTTATCAATAATCGTCCCCGTCCCCTCATCCACCACGGCGAGCGCGCCGGAGACTTGGGTGAACTTCACCTTGAACATCTCCGTCAGCTCATTCACGCGGTCGCCAAACACCGGAATCGAAATCTGCGCCGCACGTTGGTTCGCCGGAATTGTCAGCGTGCCGTCCGTCACCGAGCGATAATCTTTGCCCGTCAAATCCGTCGCCCCCGGCGCTGCGCCGACTGCCGTGCCATCCACGGTGTTGTATTTGATTACCACCGGATGCGTTGCAGCGACCGGCAGCGAGATGACAAAAATCATCTGCTGCTGCCCACTATCGCCCTCCGTCAGCGTGGCCGAGCCGATGGAGACGTTAAACTCGTCGTCCTGAATCGTCCCCGTCGCCCGAGCCGTGAGGATCGCCGTGATGCTTTGGGTATTCTGCTTCGCGTTGCTGAGGACCAGTTCAAATTGCTCATCATTTTCCGCCGTCGTATCCCCCTTCACCGGCACCGACACGGTCATAATTCTATTGTCCGTAAAGATCAGCGTGTCCGTAGTCACCGTGTAATCCTGCCCCGCGATCGCCGTCCCATTCACCGTGGTGAAATCCACCGAATACTGCCTCCCCACCGCGATCTCCGCATCCGCCAGCATCACTTCGAAGACGAGGTTCCGCGTCCCGCTGTTCCCCTCGATCACCCGCGCGCCGCCCAGCACCGTGAACGTCGCGTCGTCGTTCGTGATTTCGCCGGTACGCGTGCTGTTCGCCGAGTCCACCGTCGCGCCCGTCGCGCTGGAGATCGTCACCGTGAAGTCCTCCTTGCCCTCCGCCACCGCATCCGCCGTGATCGGCACCAGCAGGCTGCCGCTCGTCGAGCCCTTGAGGATCGTCAGCGTCAGCACGCTAGGCTGCGTGTAGTCCGAGCCTTGCGTCGCCGTACCATCGGCGAGCGTAAAAGTGACCACCACATCCGTCGTGGCGATCTGATTCAGGTCCACGAAAAACTCCATGTTCGAGGCGACCGCATTCCCCTCCGCTTGCGAAATCACCGCCGGCCGCGCGACATCCGTTCCATTGCGGAAACGCAGCGTCACATCGTCCTCCAAAATCGTCCCGACTGCGGACCGTGCGGCCTCATTTGCAAAGAACGCATTCACCGGATTACTCAGCGTGATTTTGAACGCCTCGTTCCCCTCCGCCACGCCATCGCCCGTCAGCTCGATTTCGATAGTCTTCGACGCCTGCCCAGCGGGGATCGTCACCGTCCCCGACAAGGCCGACACAATATCCGCCATATCCGCCGCCGAGACGCCCGAGGCCAGCAGCGCATCATTTAACGAGATCGTGTAGGTCGCAGTCACTTCCTTCGCAGTGCTGCCCGGACGGCTCACCGTGAAGACCAGCTTCGCAGGCGATCCCGCGTTACTTCCTTCCACGCGACTCGCGTCCGTGATCGAAATCGAACTCACATCCGCATCCGCGATGCTGCCAATTGCATCCAGCGTCGCGCCCGCACCTTCAAACACGCCCACCACCGCACCGGAAAGCCGCACGGTGAATTTCTCCACACCCTCGGAGGCATCCAAATCAGAGCGCACCGCCACCGAGAACGTCGCCGATTTCTGCCCCGGCGTGATGCTCACATGCTGCGCGGCCAGCGCGGTAAAGTCGAACAGCGGCCCCGTCGAAATCGCCGTGCCATCAATCGTAGTCACATCGAACTCCACGGGCGAAGACGCCTCACGGTCCAGCGTGACCGTGAAGGTCATCGTGCCCGCGCTCTCGTTCACTCCCGCATCGGTGATGCTAATCTTCGGTGCGGCGTCATTATCCAAAATCGTCACCTCCGCCGAGTCATCCACCGCCGACTCGACCTTCACATTGTGCGAAGTCGAATTCTTCAGCTTCACGGTGAATGTCTCGTTCAGCTCGCTGATCGCGTCCGGCCTCACTTTGACGACGATGTTTTTCACCGTCTCGCCCGCCGCGAAGACCAGAAGACTGCTCGCTGGCACTTGGAAATCAGCACCCGAAATCGCCGCAGTGACGCCCGTCCCCGTCACGATCTCGAAGCCCACCGTCACCGTCTGCCCCACGGGCACGGCCTGCGAGAGCGTCACCGGGATCAGCACATCCACGAGATCATTCCCCTCCGTCGTGGAAACCACGGCATCCACAGGGAGGATTTTCGCGGTAATATCGTCGTCCCGAATGGTTCCCGTCGCCTCCAACGTTCCACCAACCAGAGCCGCTGTCCCGATACGCGGATCGACGATTTGAACGAGGAACGTCTCATCCGTCTCCACGTCCGTATCTCCCATAATCGTGACGCCAAGAGTCGCCGATTTCGAGCCCGCCAAAATCGTCACGGGCACCAACTCCACACTCACCTTGACGTAATCTGTGCCTTCCGTGCCCGCATTGCCCCCGCCCACTGCCGTCCGCCAGAAGAACGTCACGTCTTGATCCGCCGCACGACTCAGCGTCACCGTGAAGTTCTTGATCGTAGTGCCCGAATCGCCCTCCGAGATCTGCGATTCGTTCGAGATCGAAAGCGTCGGCGCAGCCTCATCGTTTTGAATCGTTCCCGTCAGCGTCTTGCTCGTCCCGCCCACCGTATCCGGGGCCGCGAGCAACCCGCCCATGACGTTGGAAACGAAAACGCCCACCGTCTCGTTCGACTCGAAGATGTTGTCCTTCTTCACCTTCACCACAAAGCTCGTGCTCGTCGTATTCGCCGGAATCGTGAACGTATTTATGGAAACCGCCGTGAAGTCCGAGCCGGGGGTCGCCGTGTAGGGCGAACCGGAAAGCGTCTCCCAATCAAACGTGATGGGCGCACCCGCCGCCTTGTCGAGCGTCACGGTGAATGTGAGATTCGTGAACTCATCGATCGTCTCCGAAGCAGGATTCCCCTCCGACACCGTGGGCGCCGTAATCGTGATCAGCGACGCCACATCATCATTCGTGATCGTCACCGTCCCCTGCGTCACCGCGCCAAGTTGGGCGTTTGTCGAGCCGATGAGATAGACATCAAAAGTCTCATCCAGCTCAAAGTTCCCATCGCCCGTGAGCGGCACGGAGACGGTCGTCGTCGTCTGCCCGGCAGGGATCGTCACCGTGAGCGAGCTTGGGTCCGAAAAATCCGAGCCCTTCACCGCCACCGCAGTGCCGTTCGTCAGCGAAAGAGTGCCATTCGTCAGCGAAAGATTCACCGTCACCGGGAATGCCGAGACACTCGACAGCGTCACCGTCATCAGGGCGACGTTGCCATTCGCACTACCTATGACGTTCTCCGCAACCGACAGCGTGGCATTGATGGATACCGTCTGCTCGTCATTGAAAATCGTGCCCGTCCCGAACTGGTCCGCAATCGTCGCCGAATCCGCACCCACCTTTGCATTGGAAATCGTCACCGTGAACGTCTCATCCGCCTCCGTCGTCGCATCCCCATTGATGTCCACGAAAATATCCACACTCGTGCTACCTGCGGGAATCGTCCCCGTCAGCCCCGAGATCGCCGCAAAATCAATCCCGCCCAGCGCCGTGTTGTCCGACGTTTTGTAGTCGAAAGTCACATCCCGCGACGCCACCAGCGGCATCGTCACCGTGAACTTCAACTGGCTCGTCCCGCCGTTCCCCTCGACGATGGACGCATCGCTGATGGAAAGCGCCACCACATCATCATCCGTGATCGTGGCGACCGAATCCGCAATCGCATCCTGTGCCAGCACCCCGCCGTCCACCGGTTGCCCGTTCACATCCAGCGCGGCATTCACGCCCACCCTCACCTCGCCCACGCGCACCGAGAAAGTCTCCGAAGTCTCCACCCGCGAGTCTTGCGAAACTGGGACCGACAAGGTCCCCGTCGTCGCTCCCGCCAGGATGATGATCCACTTATCCGTCGCATCGAAGTCGGTGCCCGCACCAGCAGTGCCGTCGATCGTGGTCAGGTGAATCGCGATATTCTCACTCGCTGCCTTGTCGAGCTTGAGGGTGAAATTGAAGTTCGTTTTCCCGCTCGGGCTCGTCCCCTCCAGCACGGTCGTCGCAGTCGTCGGCGACATGATGGAGACGTTCGGGTCATCGTCCACGATCGTCATCGTCGCATCCGCATCGGTAATGCTGAGCTCAGTGGTGCCACGGAACGCTTTGGAGATCCGCACCGAGAAAGTCTCGGAAGTCTCGCGCGCCAAATCGCCCTTCACGTCCACCTCCACCGTCTTGCTCGTCGTTCCCGCAGGAATCGTGACGCTCACCGGCACAAGCACTTGCGTGAAATCCGCCGCGTCCGCCGCATTCGCGCCCGTGTCCAAAACCGTCACGTACTCGAAGGTCACATCCGTATCCGCTGCGTTGGACATCGTCACCACAAACGACAGCTTATGCGTACCCGAATCAAACTCGACCACGCTCGCATTCGCCACCGATAGAGTCGGCTCGCTATCGTCGTCCGCAATCGTCGCGGACGCTGTGGCAGTCACGATTCCATCATACGGCACGTTCGCGACTTCCACGCTGTCGATGCGCAGCGAGAACGTCTCATTCGCTTCCTTCTGGGTATCTGGGCGGATCTTCACCGCCACGACCACATCCGGCAGCCCCGCCGGGATCGTGAAGACCGCCCCAATGAGCGCAGTGTAATCGCTATTCGCCCCGCCCGCAGTCGCCGTCCCATCCACCGTGGACACCCGCACCGTCACAGCCTCAGCCATCGAATCCGACGCCCCGCGCGTAATACGGAATACCGCCTCCGGGTCCCCGGCCGACAAACTTTCCGTGACCGCCGCCACTGGCCCCACCACGCTGATTCCCAGCGGCGTCACCCGGATCGTCCCCAGCGCCTGCCCACCGCCCACCGCGATGCTCAGCGGCACCGAGCCCGCCATCGGACTCGCAATCTGCACGCGGAACTGCTCGCTCCCTTCCCCCGTCAGCGCGTCGCTCAAAATCGTCACCGGGAGTTGCACGGTCGTCTGCCCCGCAAGGATCGTCGCCGTCGTCATCACCGCGTTGTAGTCCGCCCCCGCAATCGCCTGCCCAGAAATATCCGCCGTGTTCCACGAGAACGTCACATTCTTATCCGCAGGCCCGGAAAGCGAGACGGTGAAGTTCATCACCTGCATCCCCGTCGCCGGTTCCTGAATCATCGCCCCCGCCACCGAAATCGTCGGCTGGGCGTCATCGTTCGTGAGCGTCACCGGCAGAGCAGCCGTCGGGAAATCGATCGTCACCCCATTCCGCTTCACATCATCCAGCTTCAGAGAGAACGACTCGTTCGACTCAAAAATCGAATCCGCCGTCACCTTCACCGGCACCGTGATCTGCGTCTGCCCTTTCTGGATCACAAACTTCTGGTTCACCAGCGCCGTAAAGTCCGAGCCCCCAGTCGCCGTCCCATCCACCGTCGAGACAAATACCTCCGTATCCTCCGAGGCCGCCACCGACAGCTTCACCGCAAAATTCACCGTCGTCTCCGTGCTGCTCGTCCCCTCATTGCCCGTCGGCGACGACAGCAAATCCAGCGTCACATCCGGCTCATCATTGATGATCGTCCCCAGCGCCTTATCCTTGCCCGTCACAAACTCCAAAAACGTCGCCCCCATCACCGGATTAGAAAGCTGCACCTCAAACGTCTCATTCGCTTCCTTGGCCGTATCCGAAGTGACATCCACCACGATTTCCACCGAAGTCTTGCCCGGATCAATCGTCCCCGTCGCCCCCGAAACCACCGTGTAATCCACGCCCGCTGTCGCCAAGCTGGAGCCCGTGCTCGTATTCTGGGTGGACCACATAAACGTCACCGGCTGGCTCGACGCATTCGTCATCGACACCGTGAACTTCATCTGCGCCGTCCCATTGTCCCCTTCCTTCACGCTGGACGCAGTAATACTCAGCTTCGGAGCCGCATCGTTCCCGTTCAAAATCGTCCCCACCGCCGTCGTCGCCCCCCCCAAAGTATGCGTGCCAGACGGATTACTCAGCGCGACGGAGAAGCTCTCATCCGGCTCGATTTTCGTATCCCCCGTCACCTTCACCACGAACGTCTTCTCCACCGTATTCGCCGGGATCGTCACGATAAAATGGGTCAGCGCCGAGTAATCCCCATCCGCCACCGTAGCCGTGCCATCCAGCGTATTGACTTCCACCGTAAGTGGCGTCGGCGAAGGGATATCCAACAGCACCTTAAAGGTAATGTCCGACTGCCCCACCTCCCCTTCCGTCACCGAAACGGGACCGGCTAAAGTTAAAACGGCGGGCGCGATACGCGCTTCCAAAGGCTCGATGCTAGGGATTCTCATAAAAAGTGGGCTATAAAATTGGGCGACGCAACCTACGGCGAGTCAAAAAGTCGTCAAGGAGTGTAATAAAATAATTAGCACGCCCGCGAGATTGCGCCCGACCAAGGACACCCGCCCTCAGAAATCGTTCAATCTCGGGAGGAAATTGGGGCAATTTTCGCCTTCGACGATCAGCCGAGCGTGGGAGAAATGACGAATGACGAAGTTCGCCGGGTTCGTAATTTGTCATTTTCGCTTTCCGCAAAGATCGTGATTGAACGAACGCCGCCTCCCCGCGCAGCATCGCCCTGCACCCATTTATGATTACACTTGGCATTGATAGCGGCACGCAGAGCACGAAATGTATCGCGCTCGATTTAGAAACCGGAAAAATCGTGGCTTCCGCCTCGGTCCCCTACGGGCTCATCGAAGGGCTCCCGGCGGGGCATTTGGAGCAGGAACCACAAGTCTGGCTCGATGCGGTGGATAAGGTCGTCCGCTCCTGCATCCAGCAGCTCGGGAAGAAGAAGGAACTCATCTCCGCCATCGGCGTCTCCGGGCAGCAGCACGGCTTCGTGCCGCTCGACAAAAAGAACAAGGTCATCCGCCCGGCAAAGCTGTGGTGCGATACTTCGACGACGGAGCAGTGCAAGCAGTTCGAGACGGAGTTTGGCGGGGTGGACGGGCTCATCAACCTCGCCGGGAACTCGCTGCCGGCGGGCTTCACTGCGTCGAAGATTTTGTGGCTGAAACAGAACGAGCCGAAGAACTTCAAGGCACTCAAAAGCGTCCTCCTCCCGCATGACTACATCAATTTCTTCCTCACCGGCGAGAAGGCGATGGAGTTTGGCGACGCCAGCGGCACCGGGCTGCTGAACGTGCGCACGAAGGAGTGGAGCACGCCGCTCATCGAGTTCATTGATGAAGGGCTGGAGGAATGCCTCCCGCCGCTCGGCAGCAGCCGCCGCGCAGTCGGGCTGCTCACGGATTCGCTGCGGGAGGAGTGGGGCTTGTTTAAGAGCCCGGTCGTCTCCGCAGGCGGCGGCGACAATATGATGGGCGCAATCGGCACCGGCAACGTGCAGGCGGGCGTCGTCACCGCCAGCCTCGGCACGAGCGGGACGCTCTACGCTTTCAGCAATGAGCCCGTCGTGGACCCCGATGGAGAAGTGGCCGCTTTTTGCGACAGCACGGACCGCTGGATGCCGCTCGTCTGCACGATGAATGTGACCGTCGCCACGGAGCAAGTGCGCAAGATGTTTGGCTGGTCGCACGCGGATGCGGAGCAGCACATCCTCGACACGCCCGTGGGCGCTGGCGGGCTCATTTTCCTCCCCTACCTCAACGGCGAGCGCACTCCGAATCTCCCCGCAGGCACCGGCGTCTTCCACGGCCTCACCACGGAGACGATGGCCCCCGCGCACATGGCCCGCGCCGTCATGGAAGGCGCGACGCTCGGCCTCGCTTACGGGCTCAACCGCTTCCGCCAACTCGGCATCACGCCCACGGAAATCCGCCTCACCGGCGGCGGCAGCCAGAGCGGCGTGTGGCGGCAGATTTGCGCCGACGCATTTGGCGTCCCCACCGTCTGCCTAGAGAGCGCAGAAGGCGCAGCACTCGGCGCGGCGCTCCAAGCCGCCTACGCCAGCGCAGCCGTGGACGGACAGCCCACGCGCTTCCGCGACCTCGCGGAAAAATACGTCATCCTCGACGAAAAAACGCGCTGCACCCCGAACGAAGACGCCACCGAAGTTTACAGCAAAATGCTCGGACGCCAAAGCGACCTCACCAAGCGACTCCACGGTGCAGGTTACTTGTAGAAAGCCATGAAGCTCGCCGTCCTGAATCCCGACGGGCGCGATCCCGACCAATACTTCCCCGACGGCGCGGGGGTGCCCGATGAAGCAGTGCATCCCCCGGTCAACTTCCACGCCTTCGCCGCCTGTTGCCGTGGTAGTTTTCACCGCAAAATCGGCACCATCCCAGCCGACACCGCCTGCGTTCTTGTTCTCTTGCGCGACGATTTGAAACACGCGCTGCGAGTGGTCGAGCAACTCCGAGCGCTCGGAAAAGTCGTCGCCGTCACCTGGAAAGAAACCGGCAGTCACCAGCTCGCCAAGCAGCTCAACGACGCCACCAACCTCGAATACTTTCACAAGGTTTGCGAATCCGCCCACGGTGCCATCGCGACCACGCCCGACAGCATCCTCCTCTACCGCGCAGCCGGTGCCGCCAAGGTCGCCTACATCCCCACGCCCTACCCTGTGGACCGCGTGGACTGGGATTTCTCGGTCCCTTCCGACAAGCGCCGGGGCGTCCTCATCGGCACCCGCGAATGGGATGTCCCCTCACGCAACCACCTTGCCGCGCTGATGACCTCGATGCTCTTCAACTACCCGGTGACCGTCTTTAACTGCGACGGACGCTCGGGCCGCAAAAAGCTCGAAGCCCTCGGCCACGGCAACCTCCAAATCATCGAAAACCGCCTTCCCTACATCCAATACCTCCGCATCATGGCAGGCCACCGCCTCGTCTGGCAGCTCGACTCCAGCAGCGTCCCCGGCCAAGTCGCTGGCGACGCCGCGCTCTGCCGCATCCCCTGCATCGGCGGCAACGGAGCGATCGACCGCGAAGCCTTCCCCACCCTCACCGGACACGGGCGCGAAATCTCCGAACTCCTCCACTTTGCCGAGCAACTCATCCGAGACTCACGGGCTTACGAGTCCGAGATCAAAGTGGACGCCTCCATCGCCAAAAACCGCATCTCGTTCTCCGTCATCACCGAACAACTGCTCCAATTCTACACTCAGCTCGTTCAGTGAGATTCCTCCGCGCACTCGGGCGCTGGACTGCCCAAATCGCCACCGCACTGCTCGCAGGCGGCATCTCCGTGCGCCTCACGATCCGCGACTCCGTCCCGGGACTCTCCACCATTTACTACGCGACTCCGTGGCCCATCCTCACAGCCGCCGCACTCTTCCCCGCCATACTCTGGGCACGGCGGCGACGCTGGCCCGTGGCTGCCGGATTCCTCTTCATCGCCCTCGTCTGCGGCACCGCGTGGGTCCGCAATGCCTTCCATTTTAAACCGGGGACGGGCACCGCGACCCTCCGCGTCGCCTACTGGAACACCGCCCGCCCGCTGCAAGTCCGCCCCTCCATGCTCGCGCAAGCCCGCGACCTTCGCGCCGACATCCTCGGCCTCGGCGAATCCCGCAAAACCGGCACACCCACCCAGCCCGAGTGGTTCACCGTCGCCCCCGAAAAACACCTCCTTCCGCTCCGGCGCGGAATGCTCCTCACCACCCCACAACCCGCCACCCAGCTCCACGACGGATTCCTCAACGACCGAGGCCAATACGCGCTCACCCAGACCGAGCTTCACGGGCGGAAAATCTTCATCCTCATGGCAGACTTCGACGCCATCATCGCGTGGTCGCGAAAGCCCGCGTTCGACCGCCTCATCCAGCTCATAGACGCCATCGGCGACGAGCCGCTCATCGTCATGGGCGACTTCAACACCCCGCTCGACTCCACCTTTTTCGCCCCCCTACGAGCACGCCTCCGCCACACCTTCGAGACCGCCGGAACCGGCTACGCCAAGACCTGGCCCATGCCGCTCCCCGTCCTCGACATCGACCACATCTGGGTCAGCCACCACTTCCGCATCCTCCACAGCGAACACCGCACCAGTGTCCTCTCCGACCACCGCCCCGTCATAGCGGACCTCGAGTTTTGAGGGTTCATCGATTTGTCCTTGGGCGTTTGCGTTGGCGGGATTATCCCACGACGCACATGGACCGCCGTTCTTTTATCGCCAAATCGACTCTCGCTACTGCTGCGCTGGGGTTGCCTGCTTTTGCGGAAGCTTCGCCGTTGGGGAAGGCGGAGCATTGTATCTCGATCTGGCTCGGAGGCGGGATGTCGCAGCTCGATACGTTCGACGCGAAACCGACCCGCGGAGATGGGAAGAAGCCGGGGTGTTACTACGACATCATTGAGACGGCGATTCCGGGCGTCACTTTCTGCGAGCACTTGCCGCGTCTGGCGAAACTTGCAGGGCGACTCGTGCCGGTGCGGAGTGTGAACCATACGGTGATCGATGAGCACGCGGCGGCGGTGAACCGGATGCACACGGGCCGCCCGGTGAGCGGTAGTGTGACTTATCCGAGCCTCGGCTCGATCATTTCGCACTGCCGGGGGCCGGTGGCGGAAGGAGTGCCGCCGTATGTGCTCATCGGGTATCCGAGTGCGACGCGGGGGCCGGGCTTTCTCGGGCCGAAAGCGGGCTATGTTTACCTCACCGATACGGAGAGCGGCCCAGCGGGCCTGACGCGCGCGGCGGGGATCACCGATGAGCGGCAAGCGCGACGGGAGGCGCTGCTCGGGGAACTGCGGGCGGATTTCGTGAAAGCGAACCCGGACAATAAACTGGTGCGCGATTACGATGATGCGCTGGGCGAGGGCTTCAAGTTGCAGCGCGGAGATTTCATGAAGGCGTTCGATTTGAAGGGAGAGCCGGGCGCACTGCGGAGCGACTACGGCGATGAGTTCGGCCAACGCTGTCTGCTGGCGCGGCGACTGGTGCAACGGGGCGTGCGGTTCGTGGAGGTGGGTTTCAATTTGAACTTCGTGAACGGCGCGGGATGGGACACGCACAACGGGGCGCAAGTCGAACAGCACGGCCTCATCCAACGACTCGATCAAGGCGTCGCGGCGCTGATCGCGGATTTGGAAAAAGAGCGGCTGCTGGAGAAGACGCTCATTTTGATCAGCACGGAGTTCGGGCGGCCCGCAGCGTTCGACGGCGGCGGCGGGCGCGGACATTACGGCAAGGCGTTTACGTGCGTAATGGCAGGCGGCGGACTGCGCACGGGGCAGGCGGTGGGGACGACGGATGCGCTGGCGCAAAAGATCGAGGCTGAGCCGTGCAGCGTGCCGGATTTATTCGCGACCGTGGTAGCGGCAATGGGGATCAAGCCCTCGAAGAACATGATGGACGGGGAGCGACCCGTGCCGGTGACTGACAAGGGCGTGGCCGTGGGGAAGTTGTTCGTTTAGCGGGCGAGGTCGCACTTCGCGAGCTTCACCATTTCATCCCAGCCGGTGCAATCACCGAGGACTTCGATGGGGCCGCCTTTTGCGATGCGGACTTCGGTGCCCTCTCGGGGGATGAGCACGAGCATAGTGTTCGCGCCGAACTTGTCTTCGCGATAGCGCCACTTCGCGGTGCTGAAGGCGCACTGCGCCCAGCCGGTGCCGCCTGCGGGGGAGACGAAAACTTGAAGCGAAGTCGCGTCGTTCGGGTCCACGCGATAGCCCGCCATGATCCCCTTCACCACGAAGCGCACGCCGCGATACGTCTTATCCGCGCGGCCACGGTCGGCGCTGTATGCTTGCAGGAGAGTCTCCACGGGGACGATGCCGCCCGCCTCGGTCTTGGTAATGGGCACGTTCGCATTTTGCAGCCGCTCGATGGCTTGGCGGACGGCGACGGCGTCATCGAGCTTCCCCTCAGTGGTGAGCTGCTTTTTGTATTCGACGAGTTTGGGCAGCGACTCATTGACGACGCCGGATACCAGCTCCTGCATCCGCGCAACCATCGTGACTTGCAACGTGCGGAGCGACTTAGGCTCCTTGGCGTAATTCGCCTCGGAGAGCACCATCTCCTCGTGGGCGCGGTTGCGCTCGGCCCGGACGGTGAGCGCGGCTTCGAGGTCGGCGGCTTTTTGAAACTGAATCTGCAACTCCCCGAGAGCGCTGTCGTATTTCGAGAGAAGATCACGCCGCACCGAGGCGATCTTATCTTCAATCTTCTGGGCCTCCGCTTCCCCGAGACCCGCCGCCGTGGGCTTGATCTGCGCGACGAGCGGCAGCGCGAAACACAGCAGAGCAAATGTAGTCCGAAGAAAAATCATGGCCAGCGAATGAATGCGGGCGGCGGTTCGTTGGCAAGGGAGAACGCTGCTATCTAAGTTCCCCGCACACGGTGGGTCTTTGTGCCGTATGAAAATCACGCCTATCGTCGTCATCCTCGCCACAGCCATCTCCGCCCGCGCGGACGTGTCGCTTTCACCCATCATCGGCAGCCACATGGTGCTGCAACGCGACGCCGCTTGCCCCGTCTGGGGCTGGGCGGATACGGGTGAGGAAGTGACGGTGGAGTTTGCCGGGCAAAAGAAGACGGGCAAGCCGGACGCGAATGGGAAGTGGATGGTGAAGCTCGATGCGATGAAGGCGAACGCAACGAGCCAGGCGATGACGGTGAAAGGGAAGAACACACTGACGCTCGAAGACGTAGTGGTGGGGGATGTGTGGCTCTGCTCGGGGCAGTCGAACATGGAGATGACGGTGGGCAGCTCGGCCAATGCGAAGGAAGAGATCGCAGCGGGCGATCAGCCGCTCATCCGGCACCTCAAGGTGAATAACCAAGGCGCGGTGAAGCCGGACGAAAAGGTAGTCTCGGGCGGGTGGCAGAATGCTTCGCCGCAGACGGTGGGTGGCTTTACGGGAGTCGGTTACTTTTTCGCGAAGACGGTGCGGAAGGAAGTGGACGTGCCCATCGGACTTCTCGGTGCGAACTGGGGCGGGACGCGCATCGAGCCTTGGGTGCCGCCGCAGGGCTTCAAAGCCGTGCCCGCGCTGAAGGACATCGCGGACAAGCTCGACCAGTTCCCATCGAAGAGCGAAAAGCCAGACAAGGCAGACCCGACGAAGACGGTGGTGAGCGTGAACATCCAGACCCCGCTGGCGCTTTTCAATGGCCGCATCGCGCCGCTCGTGCCGTTCGCGATCAAGGGAGCGCTGTGGTACCAAGGCGAGAGCAACAACGGCGAAGGGATGGTCTATTTCGAGAAAATGAAGGCGCTCGTGGGCGGATGGCGCGACGTGTGGCAGATGCCGGATATGCCGTTCTATTTCGTGCAGCTCGCGCCGTTCATCTACGGCGGGGCGAACCCGGAGAACTTGGCGCGGATTTGGGAAGCGCAGACGGCGTCGCTCGCCATCCCGCACACCGGCATGGCGGTGCTGACGGACATCAGCAACATCAAGGACATCCACCCGAAGAACAAACAAGAAGTCGGGCGGCGACTCGCGCTGTGGGCGCTGGCGAAGGATTACGGAAAAACGGCGACCGTGTTCAGCGGGCCGCTCTTTAAGTCAGCCGCGTTCGACGGGGCAAAGGCGACGCTCACCTTCGAGCACGGCGCAGGACTCAAAGCCAAGGAAGGGCAAGCGCTCACGCATTTCGTGGCCGCCGGTGAGGACAAAGCGTTCGTCCCAGCAAAAGCCGAGATCGTCGGCGACAAAATCGTGGTGACTGCCGAAGGCGTGGCAAAAGTGACCGCAGTGCGCTTCGGCTGGAGCCACGACGCCGAGCCAAATCTGTATAACGGCGCCGGGCTCCCAGCCTCGCCATTCCGCACGGATGACTGGCCGGTGAAATAGCCGGTGTTCAGTAGATCAGTACGCAGTAAGCAGTTACTGCCTACTGTCCACTGCTCACTACCAAAACACTGCCACGCGGAGGATTTTCCTCGCCACCAGAGAAAAGCCCGCCATTCATACGCGCCCCGATTTTTACATATACACGACATCATGGCAGACGAAACGACAGAGCCCCAGACCGAGGGGGCTCTTAAAAAACGACCAACACCCGTAAACCTCGCATTCATCGAGGCAAAGGAACGAGGAATCACACTAGAACCGGCGAAGGCCGAAAAACCCGCAAAGCCTGCGAAGGCCGATAAGCCCGAAGCCGAGCCCGCCGCTGCCCCCGCAGCGGAGGCTCCGACCGCAGAATCGCCCGCCGCTGAGGAAGCTCCGCAGCCGCCTTCCGAGGGGCCCGAGGAACGCTCGCTGGCAGAAATCGCCGACGCTGGCGCGAAAGGTCGGCTCTCGAACGCCGCCGAAGAAAAGGCGACTCTTCTGATGCGAGATGGCTTGCTCGCAGGCGGTGAGGATTTCCTCGCCGCGCTAGATGCAATGCCGAAGCTGCCGTGGATTCTCGCGGTGCGCGCGATTGAGCAGGCTTGGCCCTCGCTCGTGCCAGAGGCGCGTCCGTTTTTGCTGGATGGGCTGGAGAAGATGGGCGGCCTGCAGGCTGCCCGCCTGCGGCTGAGCGTCTCCCGCGCGCTGATGCGGATGGACCTTCCCGTAGCGGTGAAGATCGCGGCGTCGGTTTGCAGCGGAATGGTGAATCCGGAAAACGGCTCCCTTTCCGCCGATCAATCGAAGCTCATCGGCAACGTCTTCATCGGACGCGGCAAGCCGTGGGTGCTTCAGCTCCCGCTCGACACGCTCGATGAAGCAGACGCGACGGCCATCGTGTCGGCGCTGATTTTCTCCGTCTTCAACGTGAACAACCCGCCCATCACGCAGCTCAGCCTCCTCCGCTACGGCGTGACTCGTCTGGGCACCATGCACCCAAACTTGCAGGCGATGGTGGCAGCAAATGTGGGCCGCTGGAGCGGCAAATGGCAGAGCGCCCTCCGTCGTGATTGCCCCGTCCTTCCTGAGAGCATTTCGAGCGCGCTCAAAGCCGAGGGGTCCGGCGACGAACGCAACGACGAGCGCAGCAATAATGACCGTGGCAATGAGCGCGGCAACCGCAACGAACGCGGCAATCGCGACAATCGCGGCCCGGCACAAGAAACCGCCGAAGCAGAAACGCAGCCCCCGCTCCCACCCGAGCTGGAGGAGAAACTGAAGCAAGCCGCCGAAGCAGGCGACCCAGGAGCCGTGGCCGCTGCGACGCAGGAAATCAACGCTTGGCTGGAAACGCAGCGCGTCTCCCGCAGGCAGAACAAGCCCGCCGAAGAAGCCGCACCGCAAGAAGACCGCGAAGAAGACAACCGGCGTGGACGTGGAAGAGATCGTGGCCGCGGCCGTGATGGCGGGCGCGAACAGAACCGTGACCAAGGCCGCGAACGCGAGAAGCCGCCGGAAAAGCCAGAGCGCCAAAAGGAGCGCCCAGCCTACGTCTCCCGCGAGCAAGAGACTCGTGGCAGCAACGCACCTTACAACCTAGGGGATGCCCTGCGCGGCATTGATAAATACGTCGCCCAACTCCGCAACGACCTCAGCACCATGCAGACTCGTCTGCGCCGTGCAGAGGAAGGCGGCGGGCGTTCCCGTCGTACGGGCTCGGGCGACCGCGCCATTCTCTCCGTCGAGGAGTCGAACCTCAGCACGGACGAACTGCGCCGCCTCATCATCCAACTCGAAGCGCGCGTCGCCGACCAAGAGACCCGCATTTTAGAACTCACCACCGATAGCGAGCAGCGCGCCGAGAGCATGACTCCCGGCCCCGACGGCGTAGTGCCCGACGCTGCGACGCAGCTTCGCACGCTGCTCTCGCTGAAGCTCAGTGAGCATTGGGCCGATTACCTCGCGCTGGAAAACCAAGAGCCCGATCTCGTCGTCCGCCAGCATCACCGCGCCATCGTGCGCACCGTCTTCGGCGTGCTCATCGCAGAAGGCGTGCAGCTCGCTCCAAAGGCCGAACTCCCGCCGCCGCCGCCGGAGATTCTCCCGCCGCCACCGACGCCCGTCATTGACGAAGAAGAAGTGGAAGAAGACGACGAAGAACTCGACGCCATCCCCGAGCCACTGCCCATCGTTCTCGACGACGAGGATGAGGACGAAGACGCGGAAGAAGGCGACGAAGAGCCAGAGCTAGAGCCAGAGCCGACCGAAGAAGAAGAGCAGCCCGACGATCCATCCGAAGCCACACCGCCCATCGCACCTGCGGAGGAACCTCCGAAGAAAGAATAGCGCGACGATGGCAAAGCCGAGCGACATCCGTGTAGTCGCCGCCGAGCTTTTCTTCCTCCCGATTTCGCTCCGCGTGCCGCTGAAATTCGGCGCGCAGACGATGACTCGTGTGACGTGTGCCCGCGTCCGCGTCCGCGTGGAAGACCGCGCCGGGCGCAGCGCCGAAGGCTGGGGCGAGACGCCGCTCAGCGTCGCGTGGGTCTGGCCGTCCACGCTCGATTGGGATGAAAGAGAGCGGCGGATGCGCGCATTCACCGAGCTGCTATCGCGAGAGATCGTCGCGTTCGGCGAAGTCGGACACCCGATGGAACTGGGCGACAGTTTCCAGCGCCACCGGCTGCACGACTTGCTCGCGGAGACGCAGCCGGGGATGCCGCACCTCGCCGCGCTCGTCTGCCACTCGCTGTTCGACCTCGCCATCTACGACGCCTTCGGCACGCTGCTGGAGCGTCCCGTTTTCTCCACACTCGGCGCTGAGTTCCTCTCGCTAGACCTCGCGCAGTTTCTCGATGGCGACGCGCAATTCTCCGGCAAGACGCCCGCCGACTTCCTCCAGCCAAAGCAAACGCGCCTCCCCGTCTGGCACCTCGTCGGCGGGCTCGATCCGCTGGAGGCGTGCGACCTTACGGGCAGCGAGCCGGATGACGGCTACCCCGTTTTGCTCCGCGACTGGATTCGCACCGATGGGCTGAACTGCCTGAAAATCAAACTGCGCGGCACCGACGCCGCGTGGGACTACGAGCGCCTCGTCCGCGTCGGCCAAATCTCCGCCGAAGAAGGCTGCGAGCACCTCACGGCGGACTTCAACTGCACCGTCACCGACCCTGCCTACGTCTGCGAAATCCTCGACCGCTTGCTCGCCGAACATCCAGAAATCCACCGCCGCACGCTCTACATCGAGCAGCCATTCCCCTACGACCTCGAAGCAAATCGCATAGACGTCCGCAGCGTCAGCCAGCGCAAGCCGCTCTTTCTCGACGAGAGCGCGCACGACTGGCGCTTCGTCCGACTGGGCCGCGAACTCGGCTGGACCGGCGTCGCTTTGAAAACCTGCAAGACCCTCACCGGCGCGCTGCTCAGTCTCTGCTGGGCGCGGGCGCACGGGATGCAGCTCATGGTGCAAGACCTCACGAACCCGATGCTGGCGCAAATCCCCCACGTCCTCCTCGCCGCACACGCCGGGACCATCATGGGCGTGGAGAGCAATGCGATGCAATTTTACCCCGAAGCCAGCGCGCCGGAAGCCCGCGTCCACCCCGGCATCTACCACCGCCGCGAAGGCGTGCTCGATTTATCCACACTCGGGCCGACGGGGTTCGGGTATCGAGTCGCGGAGATTACGCGACCGCTTTCAACTTCCCACCCAGCCGGGCGGGAAGGGTAAGGCGGAAGGTCGTTTTCCCGGCGGAGCGCGTGTGGTCTATCGCCCCACCGATCTGCTGCATACAGCCCATCGCCACGGTGAGGCCGAGGCCCGCGATGATGTGCTTCTTTTTTGTGGTGGAAAAGGGTTCGTAGAGTTGCGCTTCCATGCCTTTTGCGATGCCCGCGCCATCGTCAATAATGGACACCATGACCCACGTTGTCGGCTGGGGCTGGCTGGCGGGAAAAAAAGATTCTTTCGGACCGGCTTCGGTCGCCTCGACGACGATGCGGACGGTCCCGCCCGCATTGGTCGCTTCGCAGGCATTCTTGACGAGTTCGGTGAGCGCGAGACGGACTCGCGAGCCATCGGCCCAAGCTTGAGGAAGGTCGTCAGCGCACTCGATCGAGATCGTCGTACCCGGAGGGCGCAGCTTTTCAAACGTGGGAGCCAGTTGGTTCAAGAACTCATCGAACGCGATCTCGCGAGGCATGAGATTGCTCGGGCGAACAAGTGCATTCGTGCGGTCCATCAATTCGGTGGCAACGCGCGCACCGTCTTTGATTTTTGCGAGCCCTTCCTGAGTCACGGGGTCCAGCTTTTCGTTGTCGAGAAGCAGCCCTAGGTAGCCGTGGAAGAGCGTAAGAATATTGTTCATCCTATGGGACAAGCCTTTTACGAGCTGGTCTTGGTAGTCGGAAAGAATGATTTGCATGGGCTGCACGACTAAAAAGCAGGTGGCATTCTCAAACCGGGGGTTATTTTGAGAAATCTACCGCGCCGTGCGGGTCGTAGCTGCGACGCCTCGTCGCAGAAGGGTTTTGGCGGCACCTCGCCGCCCTTGTCCCCCCCTTGCGACGGGGCGTCGCAGGCACTTACTGCGACGAGGGCGTCGCAGCTACGGCGTTCGTGCCACTCGGCTTCGTGGAAATTTCGCCTGCCGTCATCGTGCGTAAAGTGCCGTCGCTCAAGCGCAGGCAGAGATTTCCACCCGCATCAAACTCCTCGGCAACGCCCTCGAAAACATCCGTGCCCGCATGGAGTTGTATCCATTTTCCGATGATATCGCTGCGCCTCGTCGTCTCCGCGAGGATCGCCGGAAAATCAACAGCGAGCGTCGCAAGTTGGCGATCGAGTTCCATCAGCAGGGTCGCAGCAAAGCTCGCACGATCGATCGTTCGCCCAAGCGACAGCCGTAGCGATGATGCGCGGTCGGCGAGTTCGGGGGGGAATTCGGTTTGGTTCACATTCACGCCGATGCCGACAATCGCGAACGGGCGGCCCGCCTCGTCGGTGGTGCTTTCGATCAGGATGCCGGCGACCTTTTTCCCGCCCACGAGCACATCGTTCGGCCACTTGATGCGCGCCATCGGCCCCACCGCTGCCGCCACTGCGACGCCCGCACAAGTCGTGAGGCGCGGCCAGTGCGCCGGCGGAATCTCTGGGCGCAAGAGCAGCGAAAACCACAGCCCTTCGTGCCCCGCCGAGACCCACCGCCTGCCGAATCTCCCCCGCCCCGCCGTCTGCCGTTCGGCAAAAATCGCGAGCCCTCCCGGATGCCCCTGCCGCCCGAGCTTCGCGGCGACATCGTTCGTCGAGCTGGTTTCTTCAAAGACGAGAATTTCCCGCGCGACCGAGCATCCATCAAGGCGCGACAGTATATCGTCAGCGATGATCCGGTCCGGTCCACCGAGCAAGCGGCAGCCGAGGCCGGGCTTTGATTCGATGTCAAACCCCGCCATGCGCAAACGCGAAAGAGACATCTCGATCTCCGCGATCGAGTGCCCACATTGCCCGGCGAGGTCGCTCGGCAACAAATGAACTCTCGCCTCCCGAAGTGCGCGAAGAAGGAGCGCGTCGAGCGCCACTATTTCTTTTCCGGTGCCGCGCCTGCGGGCAATTCCTTGCCGAGCGCGTGGTCCGATGCCTTCAGCCCTTTGCGGAAGCCACCGAAGCCATACATCGTCGGGTTATACGGATCGACGAAGTCCACGTTCGCCTTCTCCGGCACCTCCATACCGAGGCCCCAATACACGCCGTTCACCACGAGACGCCGGAGCCCTTCGTTGGGCAAATCGCTCGCCGCGCCCATCGTCGTGCAGACCATTTTGTTCTCCTTGCCCGCTTCGTTTTTGTGGATGCGCGTCCACGCGACGGGCATCGCCGGGTCGTTCACGCCTTGCTCCATCTTGTCGGTCGAGCGCTTCTTTTTGTAATCTGCGGGCTCATCCGTCGGCGCCATTCCTTTTAGCACCACACCGCGAATGAGAATCTTCGCGT
Source organism: Chthoniobacteraceae bacterium (assembly GCA_947471505.1). Taxonomy (GTDB): domain Bacteria; phylum Verrucomicrobiota; class Verrucomicrobiia; order Chthoniobacterales; family Chthoniobacteraceae; genus SXWH01. The sequence continues at coordinate 30,645 of CANIWM010000063.1, forward strand.
CCGCTGGCGGATAAGCCTCATAAACGTCCGACGTGCCGAACACATCGCTCACTCCACGGAGGATCGCCTCGCCCTTCGCCGCGTCCTCGATTACGCCACGAGTCGCCTGCGATTTATGGCCGCCCCAATGGCTCACCCACTGCTCGCCGAGCGCCTTTTTCCCGAAGCTGTTCAGTTCCTTAAACGCGCTCGTGCCGGGAAACTGAAAGGAATGCGTCGAAGTCCGCAGCCCCACCACCGGCACCCCGCGCGCGATGGCGTCTGCGAAGTGCTTCGCGTCCTCATCCGACCATTTGCGAAAGCGCAGCGAAGTCACAATCGCGTCCGCCGAATCCAGCGCGGCGGAATTGCTCAGCGAAGCCCCGTTGTTCGGGTTGATCGTCCCATCCGCATCCACCGAAAAAAGCACCGTGCATTTGAAGCCATGCCGCTGGCTGAGAATCTTGCCCAGCATCGGCAACGCCTCCTCGCTGCGATACTCCTCATCGCCCGCGATAAGGACGATATGCTTTCCCTTCCCCGGCCCGTCCTTCGGCTCGTAGGTAATGGAATCATCCGCAGCGATGGCGGAAAACGAAATGGCGATAATAGCAGTGCTGAGGAATTTCATAGGCCACCGCTTGTGCAGAAACGGAAGGCCCGTGGCAATGGGAAAGGAGCCGATCGGGAATGGCGACTTGCGAGGGCGTGGGCTGCGCGGTAGTCTCGCGACGTGAAAGAAAAGGTGGACCCATCATGGCACAAGGCGCGAATTGCCGCCCGCATCCTGCTCAAGGCAAGGAAGCGCCCGCTCAACGCGCGCGATAAGCGGCTGGCGAAGCTGTTTGCGGATGACCGTGCGGTGGAGAATCGGCTGGTGGAGCAAGGGCTCTGTTTCCTCGATACCGCGATTCGCTCGACCATTTTCCCTTACTACCGACACGCATAAATATGGACTGGACACCCACACTCGCATGGGACGCCCCTGCCGGGCAGATTCTCAAGACGCTCTTCGCCGCACTCCCGCAAGAGAGCCATTTTCACATTACGCTTTTCGGTTCTTCACCGCTGCAACTCGGTGTGGATTCGGGATTTCTCAGCGGCGATGTGGACCTCTTCGCCGATGAAACCCGCGAGCTTCTGGAGCAGGCACTCGCGGCGACCGGGCTCAGCGAGAAATCGCGCACGCTTTATATCCAGCTCTGCAACGAATCGAACTTCCGCTCCAGTCCGCGCTGGGTGCGGCGCGCGTTCACCACGCAAGTCGGCAACGTGACTCTTACGCTCCCCCACCCTCTCGACATCCTCATCGCGAAGCTCCACCGCCTCGCGGATAAAGACCTCGCCGCCTTCCGCCTCGTCATCGAACGGACCGGCCACCCGACGGAGGACGAGTTGCGGCGCGAACTCCAATTTGCCGTGGACCTTTATCGGCCAAACTTCGATGAGGAAATGATCGGCGACATCACCACGAATACCCGTGTGCTATGGCAGGAGCTTTGGGGGAAAGAAATCAACGTCCGCGCGGAGATCATCGCGCCCGCGCTCGCAGCCCGGCGCGATGGCTACGACTTCCCAAAAATGGACTACAAAGCAGAACTCCGGAGACTCGGCGCGGAGTAGTCGTTGCCACCCGTACAAAGTTCAACCGCCACCGTGGGCTCAATTTAGGGTGCCCTCGGTGGCGGTTGCTTTCTTGCGGGAATTTGTCGAGCAATCTTACAGACCGCTACCTGGAACGAGAGTCTTACGCACTGCGTCGTCTTTGTAAATCAAATCTTTATAGGTCGCACCTGCCGGGATCATCGGGAGGACGTGTTCGGTGTAGGGCACCATGACTTCGAGAAGGCACGCGGTCTTCTGTGCGAGGAACCATTTGAGGGCCTCTGCTAGGTCTTTCTTGTGCGATACACGGCGGCTTGGGATGTCGAAACCTTCGCAGATTTTTTGGAAATCGGGGTAAATCTGATCCGTGTTCGGCTTGGTCATTTCTTTATCGTCGAACACGCCGAGGAAGGTGTGGCCGCGGTTGCCTTTGAAGAATCGGTCTTCCCATTGCACGACCATTCCGAGGTGCAGATTGTTCAGCACGAGCGCCTTTGCGGCGATGCCTTCGACGCGGGCGGTGGCGAGTTCTTGGATGTTCATGACGAACGAACCGTCGCCATCGATATCAATGACTTCGCGGTCGGGCGCGCCCATTTTCGCACCGATGGCGCTCGGGTAGCCGTAGCCCATCGAGCCGAGGCCGAGGCTGCTGATAAGGCGACGCGGCTTGTCGAAGTGGTAGAACTGCGCGGCCCACATCTGGTGTTGGCCGACGCCGGTGGTGATGATGGCTTCGCCTTTCGTGGCCTTGTAGAGCTGCTCGATGACGTATTGCGGCTGGATGGCGTCGTCCGTCTCCTCGTAGTAAAATGGGAAGTCGCGCTTCCAGCCCTCGATGAGCGTGCGCCACTCGGGGTAAAGGTCGTAGTTTTTCGACTTCCGGGTGTAGCCAGCCTTGGTGAGCATGACGTTGGCGCGCTTCAGGGCGTCGCGGACATCGCCGAGCATCGGGAGTTTCACGACTTTGTTTTTGTTGATCTCGGAAGGGTCAATTTCGAGATGGACGATAGTGCCGTGCTTGCAGAACGCCTCCAGCTTGCCGGTGATGCGGTCGTCAAAGCGGACGCCGAAAGCGAGCATGAGGTCGGCCTCGTTCGCCGCGTTGTTGCCAGCGACGGTGCCGTGCATTCCGAACCATTTCAGCGAGAGCGGATGCGTCTCGGGGAAAGCGCCCACGCCCATGAGCGTCGTCGCCACGGGAATCTGTGCGCGCTCGGCAAATTCTAGCAATTCCGCATGCGCCTCGGCGCTGATGATGCCGCCGCCGATATACATCACCGGCCGCTTAGATTGGCGGATGAGGCCGATGAGTTCGTTCAGCTCCGCATCGCCTACGCGGATGTCGGGATTGTAGCCGCGGAGATTGATCGTGGATGGCCAAACAGGCTGCGTGCTGCCCATTTGCACATCCTTCGGGATGTCGATGAGCACGGGGCCGGGACGCCCAGTTTGCGCGATGTGGAATGCCTCCTTCACGATGCGGGGCAGGTCGTTGATGTCCATCACGAGATAGTTGTGCTTCACGATGGGCGCGGTGACGCCGAACACGTCCGTTTCTTGGAAAGCGCCCTTGCCGATCATGTGACGCGGCACTTGGCCGGTGATGGCGACGAGCGGCGTGGAGTCGAGGAAAGCGTCCGCGATTCCCGTCACGAGATTCATCGCACCGGGGCCGGACGTCGCCATGCAGACACCCGCACGGCCCGTCACGCGAGCATAGCCCTGCGCGGCGAACACTCCGCCTTGCTCATGGCGCGGCAAAATCGTGCGGATTTTCTTCGAACGCGTGAGCGCCTGGTGCATCGCCATCGAGGCTCCGCCGGGATACGCGAAAATCGTGTCCACGCCCTCCCGCTCTAGCGCGGCGACGAGGATGTCCGCGCCGGACATGACTCCGCCGAGTTCATTCTTCGCCTTTGCGGCGGGTGCTTTTTTTGCGGGTTTGGATGCAGTCTTTTTGGCCATGATATTTTGAAAAGAGGCGCGGTGCATATCGGGATTCCCCTTACGCGGCAAGCCCTGCCTTTGGAAAATCAAACAACGAGCCGTAGGTTCGGGTCTATGTCGGTGGTAAGCGAGCTGGTTTCGCCAGCGGCGAGGCGGAGGGTGGCGACGTAGCCGATCATGGCGGCGTTGTCGGTGCAGAGTGTGGGGTCGGCGAGGAGGAGGTGGAGGTTTTCTTTTTCGCAGGCGGCGGTGAGTTTTTCGCGGAGGCGAGTGTTGCAGCTCACTCCGCCGCTGATGGCGATGGTGTCGCGCCCGGTGGTGCGGGCGGCGCGGATGGTTTTGGCGATGAGGACGTCCACGATGGCTTCTTGGAAAGAGGCGCAGATGTCGGCGAGGGGAGTTTCGGCGAGCTTGGGGAGGAGGTAGCGAACGCTGGTCTTGAGCCCGCTGAAGCTGAATGCGAAGTCGTCGCTGTGGAGCATGGAGCGGGGGAAATCTATAGCCTTCGGGTTCCCATCGCGGGCGAGGCGGTTGACGTTTGGGCCGCCGGGGTAGGGGAGGCCGAGGAGTTTGCCGACTTTGTCAAACGCTTCGCCAGCGGCGTCATCTACGGTCTGGCCGAGGAGTCGGTAGCTCGCGGTCGCCGTAATATCCACGAGCATGGTGTGGCCGCCGCTGACGATGAGGCCGACGGCGGGGCTCGGTCCGCCTTTGCCAAAAAACGGAGAGAGAAGGTGGCCTTCCATGTGGTTGACGGCGAGGAAGGGTTTGCCGAAGCCGACGGCCAACCCTTTGGCCACGGACATGCCGAGCATGAGCGAGGTGGCGAGGCCGGGGCCGCGCGTGGCGGCGAAGGCGTCCACCTCGGCGAGCGAGATGCCTGCTTTAGAAAGTGCGGCATCGAGCGTGGGGCGGAGCATGATGAGGTGGCTGCGCGAGGCGACTTCGGGGACGACGCCGCCGGTGGCTGCGTGGAGGGCGATTTGCGAGGCGACTTCGCTGGCGAGGAGTGCGCCGTCGCGGAGGATGGCGACGGCGGTTTCGTCGCACGAGCTTTCGAGTGCTAGGACGGTCACTGCGGCTTAAAAGTGGATACCAAACGGACTTTCATCGCCGCGCACCTTAGCAGCGCGAGTTGCTTTGGGAAGCGGCATCACAAATGAGCTGAGGGGCTGTGCCGCCTCAGAGCGTCGCCTTCCGATAAACTCTCGAAGCGCCAGCAAGAAGAACTGCAAAAATAATCGGAAGTTCTTTCTTTACGCGCGGAAACGAACGGCCTAGCGATGTGTTTGTTCGATTGTATGACAAACAGTTTCTTCCAACGCGGTCATGGTTCTTCGAGTCTCCCAGAGCGTGTGGATTGTGTTCAAACGGTGCGTCGAAACTTGGGAAACGGGGCAGGCGATAAAAGAATGAAATACATCATAAACACTCAATCGACAGAGGGGGCTTCGTGTCACTCTGCCTTTCGAATGCTACCTTCTCGGCAAGCGCCCAAATCCATTTCGTTTTCATCGCCTGACCCCGTTTCCCCAACGCTGTCCCCGCTTTTCTTCATTGTAAAATCGAGTTACAATTCTAATTCTACTATATGACAAACCTAGAAAGTATTTTAAGAACACACGGGCTTGAGGAGTTAATCCCAATGTTTGAACCTAAATAAAGCAGTTAGCCGGATGTGAAAATGGCGGAAGTCGTGCAACAACAGAGAGATGCACGACGAAACGAGCGCGAAAAACGTTCACCTATTGGGTGAGGCCGCAGTGGTGGGCAAAATC
>CANIWM010000064.1 GCA_947471505.1 Chthoniobacteraceae bacterium
AAACGGCAGTTGACCCCGTTTTTGAGGCCGAAAAATAGGGTATTTTACTCTGGAAATTGCCAACTGCGGAGCAGTTGAAAATCACTCACCCGTCCAAGGCTCATTTTTCTCTGAAAATCCGTTCAACTGCCGTTTTTAGGTTTAATGATGGCGTCCGTCTTCGCGTTGTCGCCCTTGTTGCCGACGACAGCGAGGACGACGGCGAGGACTGCGATCGTCACGGCGACTCGCTTTTCAAAGGGATCTTTCGCTTCCGGGATTTCAGGTGCTTCGGCCATGCCAGATAAATGACTCGAAACCTGCGATCGAGAAAGAAAAAACCATGCACGCACGACGGTTGCGAAGATCTCGATGAGGACAGCAGCCTTCACCCACAGCGGACGCACGGCGTGGAGAGCGAGGCGGGGAAAGTCAATCGAAGCCAATAGCCAACGGGCGACGCAAATTCCGCCCAGTCAAAGTTGGGTAAACCATCCAATCCGTAACGCAGTGGTGTTCGTTCCATCTTAATGAAAAATCACAAACTCCCCACTCAATCATGAAGAAGCCACTCGCCGTCCTCACCGCTGCCGCCTTACTCGCCCTGCCTTCGGTTTCTATCGCGGCTCCGTATCGCTACGACCACGTCGTCATCGTGATCGAGGAAAATACCGACTACGCGCAGGTGCTCGGCAATCGGGTGGACGCGCCGTTTATCAACGAACTCGCGGATGGCGGTGTGAATTTCACGGAGTTCTACGCGATCACGCATCCGAGCCAGCCAAACTACATCCAGCTTTTCTCCGGCGACAATCATGGCGTGGTGGATAACAATCGCCCGCCCGGCAATCCTTGGACGACGCCAAATCTCGGCGCGGCACTCTTCGCAGCCGGCAGGACCTTCCGCGGGTACAGCGAAGACCTACCGTTCATCGGCGACAGTGAGACGAGCGGTACGAACACCTCCGGCGGCCTCACGCTCTACCGGCGAAAGCACAACCCGTGGGCAAACTGGCAGGTGCCCGAAGGCACCGACCCGATTCCCGCGAACCAACTCTCGTTTGACACAAACGCACGGTTTCTCGACTTCCCGGTGGACTTCTCCCAACTGCCCGATGTCGCCATCGTCGTGCCGAATCAGCAGAACGACATGCACGACGGCACCGTGCGCATGGGCGACGACTGGCTGAGGGCAAATCTCGGCGCGTATGCGCAATGGGCGAAGGCGCACAACAGCCTACTCATTGTGACCTTTGATGAAGACAACCTCTCCGGCCCGAACAAGATTCCCACAGTGTTCTACGGCGCGGGGCTCACACCGGGCACGGTGAATGCCACGCGCTGGACTCTCCACAATTTACTCCGCACGCTGGAAGACATGCACGGCACCGCACACGCAGGGCGCGCGGCGCAATTGCGGCCAATCACCGGCATTTTCCCAAACGACCCGCCGGTTCTCTCCACGCGATTTCGGCAAGGGCTGAATGGATACGCGGACTGCACCGATACGATGGTGCGACTCTCCGCGCCGACCACCAATAGCTCCGCCGCAGCGCTGCTCTCGGCAGACACGGATGCGCTGTTTGCGCGGACCGATCAAATCCTTGTGCGCTTCGAAAATCTCTTCGGCTCAGCCCCAGGCCAAGTCCCCGCAAACGCCACCATCATCAGCGCAAAACTCAGCATGTGGACCGGCCCCGGCGCAAACGACGACAGCAACGACCTCGCCTCCGCCCACCGAATGCTCATCCCGTGGAGCGCCGCGGATACTTGGGATTCGCTCATCGGCGGCGTCTCGGCAGACGACGTGGAAGCCGTCGCCGCAAACACATTTACCCACATGCCCGAGCTGGAAAATGCGCCCGTCATCCTCGATGTCACCGCCGATGTAGCCGCATTCCTCGCGGGCTCGACCAATCACGGCTGGCTGCTCGATTGCACCGGCCCGGACGGCTGGAACACCATCTCCGCAGAAGGCGCGACGACCACGCAGCGCCCCACTTTGCAAATCGCATACACCCTCCCCGTCGCGCCCGGCTACGCAGCGTGGCAGCTCGGGAAATTCTCCGCCACCGCAGGAGCCGCAGGCACTCTCCCGATGGACGACCCCGACGCCGACGGCGCGCCAAACCTCGTCGAATACGCCCTCAACTCCAACCCTGCCTTCCATTCAAAAGCCGAGCAACTCATCGTCAGCGGCAGCACCACCGTGCAATTCACACGCAACCTCGATGCCACCGACCTCACGCTAGAAATCGAAGCGACCTCCGACCTCGCCAGCATCCCCTTCGCCCCAGTCGCGACGTGGGCGCAAGCCGCTGGCTGGTCCAGCATCCCCGGCACGTCCGTGACGGAAACTGGCGGTGCCGTAGAACTCACTGCCCCCTCCGCAAGCACCCGCTTCTTCCGAGCGCGAGCGACGGTATTGCCGTAAAGAAAGGCAGCCTTTGCAAGTGATCCCAAATCGCTGTCCATAAACGACCCGTAACTCTTTTTTCCACTCATTACTGCCATGCTTTCGTAACATATATGCTTTGGAGCATGATCGGGTGCGCGCACCTCATCCGAAAGACGCTCCGCTTTTACCACCTTCACATGAAACTTACTCGCACTCTATCTGCCGTGCTTTTGCTCGGCGTCGCTCAAGCTCACGCTCAAGTCCTCATCAATGAGGTCATGGCGACGAATACTCGCGCCTATCCGGATATTACGGATTTTGAGGATTACCCGGATTGGATCGAGCTGAAGAATACGACAGCGGCTCCCGTGAGTTTGGATGGGTATTTTTTGAGCGATAGTTCGTCGAACCCTTTTAAATGGCAGGTGCCAAATGGGGCGACAATTCCGGCGAATGGTTTCCTTCTTTTTATGGCGGATGGGCATAACGCTGCGCCGGGTGAGACGCATCCGCGTGGGTATTGGCCTTGGAAGGATTTCGTGACTGAGAAATATCATACGAATTTCTCGCTCGGCGGGACGGGCGAGACGCTGTCGCTCACTCGCGCGACGGGGCTGACGACGGTGTCGCTGATCAACGCTTCGCTGCCCGCTCCGGTGGCTCCGGCGACGGTGGCTTCGTGGAAGTATCTCGTGACTGGCGCGGACCAGAGCACGCAGTGGCGGGCTCGGAATTTCGATGATTCGGCGTGGCCCTCAGGCGTGGCGGAACTCGGCTACGGCGATACGCAGACGACGTTGCTGGGCTATGGGCCGGATGCGAACAATAAGTACATCACGACGTATTTCCGGCATCACTTCACGGTGGCAAATCCGGCGCTTTATTACGGGCTGACGATTCGTGCGGTGCTGGATGATGGCGCGGTGATTTACTTGAACGGCGAGGAGGTGGCGCGGCGCAATTTACCTTTGACGGATGTCAATTATCAGACGCTCGCTTTGGACAATCTGACGGCTGCTACGGAGCAGACTTTCTGGGTGTTTCAGATTCCCGCGTCGGCGTTGGTTGCGGGGGATAATGTGATCGCGGTGGAGCTTCACCAGTTCGCTGCGAACAATGCGGACATCAGCTTCGACCTCGGGTTGACGGCTTCTTCTTATGGCACGGCGACGTTGGTCGATACGGTCGGGTACTCGCAGCAGGTGCCAGATGTTTCTTTTGGCCGCGATAGCGTGACGCCGACGATTACGCGGCAGTTTGCAGTGCCGACTCCGGGAGCGGAAAACACGACGCCTATCGTGAACAATTTGCGCGTGGACGGCACGGTGGCGACGGTGTCTCCGGCGAGCGGAGTTTACGCGACGAATCAGACGGTGACGATGTCTGCGCCGAGCGGCGTGATGCACTACACGCTAGATGGCAGCAACCCGAAGATCACGTCGCCGACTTACTCCGCGCCGATCAGCATCACGGCTACGACGGTCGTGCGGGCGCAAGTTTTCGAGACGGGAAAAGCGCCGGGTCCGATTGTCACGCGCACGTATTTCCGTGGCGAGACGCAGACGAATCTGCCGTATATTTCCGTTGTCGCGGACCCGGAGACGCTGTTTGGAAATACGATCGGCATTTACAAAAACGAGCATGAGACGGTAAGCGGCAGTTACGGGCTGAAGGACGTTTATAAAGGCAAAGACGCTCCCGGAAATATCGAATACTTTGCGCCGGGCGGATCACTCGCGTTTGCGGCGGGATGCGGCATTCGCATTGGCGGCGAAAACAATTGGGTCCATCCCCAGAAGGCTCTGAACATCGCCATCCGTGGAAAGTACGGGAACGACGATGTGGCTTACGATGTTTTCCCCGGCTCGGGAATCGCGTTGCACACGGGCTTCGCGCTGCGCGACGGCGGCGATAACTGGAACCTCGATATGCTCCGTGACTGCCTTTATCCGAAGCTCACGCACGGCTACATGAATGTGGACACGGCGGATTACAGCCCGAGCGTCGTGTTCATCAATGGCGCGTATTACGGCCTGCATGACATCCGCCAGCGTTGGGACGACATGTGGTTCGCGCAGACGTATCACCTGTCCTCGGACAAAATTGATCATCTGCTTTACGGCCACATCACCAGCGCTGCGATCACGCTCGGTGTGGACAAAGGAACGAACACGGACTGGCTCGCGTTCATGTCGTTCATCAACACGGCGGACCTCACGGTGCAGGCAAATTGGGACTACGTGGAATCGAGAATCGACGTGGATAGTTTCATGGATTTCATCATCGCCGAGTCCTACGGCAACAACACGAGTTGGGCGCACAACCGCGAGTTTTGGAAACCGAAAACGCCCGGCGGAAAATGGCGCTGGTTCCTCACGGATATGGACCGCACTTTCTCCACCAGCACGCTCACGGGCATCCTCTCGCAGCTTCTCTCCAGCGAAGATGTGCTCGTTCGGCTAAAGCTGAACATCCCTTTTAAACAGCGCCTCGCGCAACGCTACGCCGCGCACGTTGCGGGCACATTTAAGCCATCGCGCGTGCAGTCCGTCATCGCGGCGATGGATGTGGAAGTCGCGGCTTCCGTGCCGCGCCACGTCACGCGATGGGCACCAAACGGAACGACCGTCGCCACGCGCGACGCCAACATCCAAAACATCAAAGATTACGCCACGAAACGTGCCGCGAATTTCTTCGGCGAAGTGACCACGCAACTCGGCGTGGGCACCGCAGTAAATCTCACGCTCACCGCCAACGCTGCGCAGGGTCGCGTGCTTGTGCAAGGCGTTCCGGTGGAGCCGGGGACTTTCAAAATGTTCCCCAATATCGCATTCACGCTAAAAGCCGAGCCAGCGCCCGGATACGCGTTTAGCAGTTGGACAGGCGCGACCGGTGGCGCAAGTACCAGCGCGACAATCACCGGCGCTGCGAGCATCACCGCGACTTTCGTCCCCGCTGCGGAAACCGCGGTCGGCGGCACACTCGCGAGCAACACGACTTTCACGCTCGCTGGCTCGCCTTACGTTGTGAGCGATGACCTCATTATCCCTGCGGGAATCACGCTCACCGTGGACGCAGGCGTGACCATCCAAATTACCACACGCCATCACATCCGCGTGCTCGGAGTGCTTAATGTCAACGGCACCGCCGCGCAAAAAGTGAACATCGTCGGGCGCAACGGCGAGCGCTGGGGCGGCATCAGCTTTGAGTTCCCGAGCGGCGCGTCGAACCTCACGCACCTCAATGTGCGCCACGGCACAAACGGTGCAAACCCCGCGCTCTACATCAACACCGTCATGGGCCGCAACGCCACCATCACCGCCGACTTCCTCGACATCGACGAGTGCGACTCCACCTTTTACAACTACAACGGCACCGCCACGCTGCGCGATTGCCGCTTCCACATCCCGTACACCGGCGACGGCCTCCACATCAAAAAGGGAACCGCGCTCGTGCAACGCTGCGTCTTCCCCGGCAACAACGCGCCGGATACCGACGCCATCGACTTCGACGGCGTAATCAACGGCACCATCGAAGACTGCAAAATCTACCGATTCCAAGGCAGCAACAGCGACGGCATCGATCTCGGCGAAGCGTGCTCAAACATCCTCATCCAGCGGAACCTCATCTATTTTAACTCCGACAAAGGCTTCTCTATCGGCCAAGGCTCCAGCGTCACACTACGAAAGAACATGGTCGTCGGCTGCACGCTCGGCGTCGGTGTGAAAGACCTCGGCTCCACCGTACTCGTGGACCAAAACTCGTTCATTAACTGCGGAACAAGCGTCGCCGTGTATGAGAAAAACTTCGGCGACGGCGGTGGCAACGCGACCATCACCAACACCATCCTTTCCAAATCCGTCACCGCGCCCGTGACCTTCGACGCATACTCCACGCTGACGACAAATTACTGCCTCAGCGACACACAAGCGCTCACCGGCACCGGCAATCTTTTGCTCGATCCACAGTTCGTCGATCCCGTCATTTACAACTACCAACTCCGCTCCACCTCGCCCGCGATCAACACCGGCGACCCCGCCCACGCGCTCGACCCGGACAGCACACGCGTCGATATCGGTGCGCAGTATATTTACAGCTCAGCGGACTACCCGTTCACCATTGGCGAAACGGTCGTAATCAATGAAGTCCTTGCAAACTCCGGCGCAGCAACCGACTGGATCGAACTGCACAACCGCACCGGCGCATCTGTAAATGTAGGTGGCTGGTTCCTCAGCGACAGCGGCGCGGACCTACAAAAATACCGCATCCCCATCGGCACCATCATCCCCGCAGGCGGCTACGTCACCTTCTATGAAAACACGAACTTCGGTGCAGCGAGCATCGACGTAAATAAAATCACCGCATTCGCCCTCAGCGATGTCGGGGAAACCATCTACGTCAGCTCTGCCGTGGGCGACCAACTCACCGATTACCAAAGCAAAGAAGACATCGGGCCAAGCACCGAAGGCGAGACACTCGGCGCATATTATAAACCGAGCACCGACTCGTATAATTTCGTCGCGATGAAAACCGCCACGCCCAACGCGACAAACAGTGGCCCGAGAGTCGGCCCCATCGTCATCTCGGAAATCATGTACAATCCAAACGGATCCGGTGATGCCGAGTATCTCGAACTGCTCAACGTCAGCGCCGCGCCCGTCACACTCTACGACGCCGTGAAAGCAAAAGCCTGGCGCATCAGCGACGGCATCGACTTCGAATTCCCGTCCGTCACGCCACTCACTATGGCCCCCGGCGAGCGCGTCGTCATCACCAAGAACCTCACGCTTTTCAACAGCAGCTTTGGCGCGCTCGTGCCCGGCGGCACCAAAGTCTTCGAGTGGGGCTTGGGCGGCCTTTCAAATGGCGGCGAAAGCCTCCAGCTCGACCGCCCCGGCGCAGTCGATGCGTTCAACGTCATCCAATACGTCCGCCAAGATCGCGTGAACTTTGAAGACACCGCACCATGGCCGCTCACACCCGACGGTCACGGCCCATCGCTCACGAAAATCTCGGAGCGCGACTACGGCAACGACTACATCAACTGGATGGCCGCAGGCGCATCACCCGGCGGATTCGCCCCTGGCAACCGCTTCACCACATGGTCCACTGCCTACGGCGTCTCCGGCAGCAACGGCGACGAGGACGGCGACGGAATCAGCAACCTCCTCGAATACGCGCTCGGCCTAGATCCGAACGCTCCATCGCTCACCGCATGGCCCGCACTCGGCCTAGGCTCAGTAACCTATAGCGTGAACACGCTTTTCCCCGACATCGACTACATCCTCGAATGCTCCGCCGATTTGCAAACATGGACGCAAGTGGACTCCTACCCGATGACTTTGGTCGGAAGCCAGCAGACACGCGCCTACCCAATTCCGACCGGCGCGACGTGCATGTTCTACCGCCTCCGAGTGACGCAGAAATAGACACTCGAGGAGTCGCACTTTCGTGCGGAACAAAAAGGACGGAGGCTCACGACGGGCGCGAGAAGGTTGAGTGCACGCGAGAACTCATCCCGTCGCGGGCCATCCGCGATGCGGCTGACCCATGCGCAAATTCCTAACGACACTACGGCAACCCGACTCGCAAGCGGACGAAAAGCGGCGGAGGCCCAGCGAAATCGCGCCAGTAGTTCCCGACGCCATCCGTCTGCTCTGCCTCGACGGCCACCGCCCAAGGGCTCGTGAGCGCACTCGTCTTCTCCACGCTATACGTGAGCCCGCTGCCCTCCTTCCGATACTGAAAACGCACCGCCGCACCTGCGGGCGAGAAGGTCGGCAATCGCGTCGCGTCCGGCACCAGCGGATTTCCGCCGAGCGCGAACTCCAGTAGGTTCACCACTCCGTCGCCATCGGTGTCATCGTCCGCATTCGCCCCAACTCCGCCGTCGGGCAGCGCGAAATACTGGTCGCGCCATGCCTGCCACGGAGAAAGGAACTCGTCCGCCCCGATATCCACACGCGCCGAAGCCACACGGCTCTGGCCTCCGAAATCCCGTTCTCCCGACTGGGCAACGAACGTCGGTTCCCCCGCGTTTACAGCGAGCGACCCCGACAGCAGACCGAAGTTCACCGCCGGGGATGCCGCCGTAAATGTCGGCCCGGCGAGACCTGGGCTCGCGGCAAAAAACGAGTTCGTATCCTGCGCCGATGCCGTTTTCCACGCGGTGAATGTGGCCTTTGCGCTGTTGTTCCAAATGAACTCCACCGCATTCAATGCCGCGCCGCTGTAGAGATTCCAGTCGATCGCATTCGCGGAAAAAGAACCCGTCGTATTGTCCTTCAGCACGAACTGCGCGGTCGAAGCGTTGCACACCATGATGTTCTGCCGAATCGTCGTTGAGGTGACGAAATTCTGGATGCTCACCTGCCCGCCGCCGGTGCCTGTCGTGTCGTTTTCATACAGCGTGTTGTTCGTGATCGTGCAGCCCGTCGCCCCGCCATTTTGCAGATTGTCCGAGCCGCCCAAGACGATTCCGCCGACGTGGCAGTGGTGGAGGACGTTGTTGCGCACGGCCACGTTGCTCGTGACCTTTCCGAGATGCTCGCTGCCGAGCGACACGGCGAAGTTGCTCGAATAGACGTGGTTTCTTTCCATGACGATGTCCCGCCCGCCGTCCACATACAGCCCCGGTGCCGAGCGCGTCGCATTGCCGCCGCCGGCACCGAAGTTCCCTCCGTACGCGGGATTAAATTTCGAGTCGATGTTCCAGACCGTATTGCCCGAGCAGACACCATTACGGGCCTGATCGAGCGCCACGGTTGGCGCCGTGCCTTCGAATCCGATGAAGTCGATCCCGATATTGTTGCAATCGTGAACGAGATTGTTCGTCACGGAAAAGCCTGTGACGTTTCCATTCAGCACCACCGATTCACTCGCGCCCGTTCGCAGCACCGAGACTTCACAGCCATCGAGCACGAAGTTCGCAATCGGCAGCGTCGCATCCCCATAGACGAGGATCCCAAACCCGTTTGCGTTGAAGTTGTTCAGCGTCGCGTTGCTCTGCCAGATGTCGTGGACTTTGCAGCCCAGCAGCTTCACGCCGGAACCGTCCCCGTTCACCAAAATGCCGATCGGCGTCTTCGTGTCAGCGGTCGTCTTGTAGTTCCGAACCTCCAAATTCTGTACCGTCACATAATCGCAATTCGTGATCGTCAAAACTGCGCTGGTCCCGCTCGGTGGCGTCACGCCGTTTTGATCGATTGCAGCCATCACGTCGCCCGGTCGCGTCCGAAAAACGATCGGCAGTCCGGCGCTCGCCCGCTTTCCCGAGATCGTCACCCGCTCGGCATATGTACCGGCGAGGATGCTGACGTTATCGCCCGGCACTACGGTATTCGCAGCTTTCTGGATGGTCCGCCATGGCGCGCCCGAGGAGCCTCCATTGGAGTCCAGCCCGGTCGTGCTCACAAAATACTCCGCCCCAAAAACCGGAAGAGCGAAGGCGAAAAGCAGAGAAAGAATACGCATCCGCCCGCGACCGTAGCGCAATTCCTACGCCGGTCCACCGTGACTTCCGCAGCCTTGCTCTGCGCGGGGTGTGCAGCCGAGAGACTCGCATTTAGTTTCAGAAAGTGTGTAACCTCGCCTGCGCCGCTCCGCAGGAAGGGTGCGTTATGCAAAATAATCTCTGTCCTCAATGCCAGTCACCGATCCCCGCAGATGCGCCCGGCGGCATCTGCCCCGGTTGCGCGCTGCTTGGCGTCTCGCTGCCGACGAGCCCTACGCAAGTCGCCGGGGCCAGCGTGCCGATGCTCGATGAAGTCGCCGCGGCCTTCCCCGAGCTCGAAGTGCTGGAGCTCTACGGCCAGGGCGGCATGGGCGCGGTTTTCAAAGCACGCCAGCCGAAGCTCGACCGCTTTGTCGCGCTGAAAATCCTCACGCCCGCGCTCGCCACGCAGCCGGGATTTGCGGAGCGCTTCACTCGCGAGGCCCGTGCGCTCGCAAAGCTCTCGCACCCGAACATCGTCGGCGTCCACGACTTCGGCGAAAGCGGCGGTTTCTTCTACCTGCTCATGGAGTTCGTCGATGGCGTGAATCTCCGCCAGGCGATGCGCGCCGGCGTCACGCCCGAGCAGGCGCTGCTGCTCGTGCCGAAGGTTTGCGAAGCGCTGCAATTCGCCCACGACCACGGCGTGCTCCATCGCGACATCAAGCCCGAGAACATCCTCCTCGACACCCACGGCGTGCCAAAGCTCGCCGACTTCGGCATCGCGAAATTTGGCGACGATAAATCCACCGGCCTCACCATGAGCGGTATGCAGCTCGGCACCGCAGCCTACATGGCCCCCGAGCAAATCGAGCAGCCCGCCACCGTCGATCATCGTGCCGACATCTACAGCCTCGGCGTCGTCCTCTACGAAATGCTCACCGGCGAACTCCCGCTCGGACGCTTCGCCGCGCCGTCGGAAAAAATGCACTGCTCCAGCGGTGTCGATGACGTCGTCCTCCGTGCGCTGGAAAAGCAACGCGAACGCCGCCAGCAAAGCGCCACCGAGATGAAGACGCAGGTGGAAGGCGCGGCCACACGCAACGCCGCGCCCCCGCCCCCGCCCGCCCCCGCCCGCAGATCCGCCTGCTACCTTTGCACGCCCGAGCACCTCCGTTCTGCCGCCTGCAACTTCTACATCTACACCGCCAAAGGCCACGTTGCGCTCGATGCCCACACGCTTACCTTCGTCGGCGACGGCGAAAGCGTGACCATCCCGCTGCGCTCCATCCGCGAGCTCGGAATCGGGCACTACCCTGCGCTTGCGAAGCCCGTGCGCCTCGATTTCCTCTCCATTGTTTGGGAAGAAAACGGCGCACTTCGCACCCGGCTCTTCACCCCAAATCACTCGGCCTTCGCCGCCGCGTGGACCACCAACAGCGTCGTCGCCGAATGGGCCGAAGCCGTCCGCACCGGAGCCCGCAGCGCGCAAGGGCGAGACATCCCTTTCACCCCCGCATGCGCCCTCGGAACCCGTGTTCCTTCCTGGAGCTACCTCGCGTTCGCGATGTTCATCCCGGTGTTAATCGCCGCCGCCTTCCTCATCGCCTTCATCGGCGGGAAGTCCGAAAGCCCCGGTCACTTTCTCCTTGGCGTCCTCGGCATTGCCATCGGAGCCGCCATCGTCTGGGTATTCATCAAAGCGCTGCGCCGTGATCTCAATATCCCGCCGCTCCCCACACCGCCGCCACCCTCGCGCGACGCCCCGTTTTCCAGAGCCGCCGCCGTCGGTGCGAGCGTCTGCATCAGCAGCATTCCGTTTGGGCTTATCCTGTTTCTTTTCGTCAAAGCGGTCATCGACCCCTCGTTGGATAGCAGAGGCCAGCTCAACGGCCCCGTTGCCGGAAACATCGTCATCTTCGGCTTCATCCCCGCATTGATCGGCGTCGCGCTTGGGTGGAAAGCGGTCGGCGATTTCCGCTATCACCGCGGCCATCTGCGCGGCGGCGGCACGGCTGTCTTTGCAGCGCTCGGCCTCCCCGTCTTCGCGCTCATCCTCACTGCGCTCACCAACTTCGAGGACATTGACCGCGCCATAAATCCCCTCCGCATCGGCTCATCGGGAATCCTCGTGGCCAGCCTCGTCGTCCTCGCCACGATCGCCGCGAGCATCTGGGCCGTGCGGGCGCTTTGGAGATTTGTCCACAGCGGCCCGCCCGGAGTGCCGGTCCCACAGCGACCTGTTCATCATGTGCAACCATCATCGATTCCCGCTGTGACCGGCGTTCCTTTTGAATACCGCTCCCCGCGTCAGTGGCTCGGCATGCCGCTTGTCCACATCGTCCGCGGACGCGATCCGCTCACGGGGAAAATCCCCGTCGCCCGCGGAGTCATCGCCATCGGTGCGAGGGCGCATGGCATCGTTGCGGTTGGCGTGCTTGCGAGTGGCGGGCTGGCGATTGGCAGCATGGCGGTTGGCGTATTTTCTGTCGGCGCGTTGGCCGTGGGAATCCTCGCCTGCGGTGCCTTCAGCGCAGGAGTCCTTGCTCTCGGTAGCATGGCAATCGGCTTTGTCTCCGCACTCGGCGGACTCGCGATTGGCGACATCGCAAAGGGCTCACTCGCCATCGGGCGCTTCTACACGGAAGGGGTCACCCGTATCCAACTCGACAGCCTTTGGCGCATCGGAAACGGACTGCTCCTCGTTGCCATCGGCGCATGGAGCGCGATGGTTCCCGGCTTCCGCGTGATCCGCCGAACCACGGATGCCAGCCGCCCGTGGTCGCCCGCGAGTTTCCGCGCCGTCATCGGCACGCTCATTCTCCTCGCGCTGATTATGGTGACTTTCTTCGTCCCAAATCTCCCGACCTTTCAGGCAGCGCGCCCTGTGCCGCCGAGCTTCACCGTCGCATTTCCCGGCGACATCATCCGCCCCGGTTCGCAGGGGATGGTCGTCGGCACCACCATGCCTTACGGTTACATGGTTGATTTTACCTTCTTCGTCCGCGACGCCGAAGGCACTGTCGAGATCCCCGAACTCGGCTGCACTTTCGCCGCTCGCAACCCTCCCGCTGCAAACAATGGGAATGCCCAACCCCGCATCCCCATTGAGGCAAAATGGGCACTGAAACCCGCCGACGCATCCAGCCCTTTTCCGTATCTTCGCTTCGAGGGCAAAGGCACCATGCCCGCAAATAGCGGATGGTGGCGCAACGGCTCCGGCACCTACAACTTTGCCGAGCGATACCGCAAATTCCGCTGGGAACCACACCCCGAGCGACCGAAGCAAACACCGTTCATCAATTTTGGCATCGTCCCATTCATTCGGGGCACCGGTATGACCGGCACAGAACCAGTCGGTGCGGAAATGTTCCTCCGTGTCGAAGCCCGCCCGCTCGGCGACGACGAGCCCGTGTCGGAATACACCGTCTTCGACAACATGCCTCGTGAACAGCGCCTCAACCGCCTGCGCGCCTACTTCGGATACGCCGAGCGGCACCCCGAATACATCAAACGCAAAGCCGAACTCGACTCCGCCGAAGCCCGTCTGAAAGCCGCCGGAGACAATTCCCCGGAAGCTGCCTCGCTGAAGCGCGAAGTCCGAAAAGCCCAAAACCGCGCGTGGTTTCTCCGCGAAGAACTCGCCGTCCCGCAGACCGGGGAGAACCTCGCCGAAACGACTCCCGCACTCATCGCCGTGAAAATCAAAATCGCCGACCTCCTCGCCAAACTCCGCGACTATCACGACGAAATAGAGCGACAACCCGCGAATGGAAACGGCCCCCGGACGATCATCGTGCCCGAAGAAATCGAAGCGGTGCGCAAAGAACTCGAAGCCGCGAGAGCGGAGCGCAGCGAACTGCTCAAAAACGCGAAGGACATCCAGTGGCGGCGCGTGGAGCAAGTGGAACCCAGAATCGAAAAACCATGATCGCCTCATCCGACGAGATGCGGTGGAGGGTTTTGCCCGCAGATTGCGCAGATTGCGCAGATGGGTTTTTGATGCGCGGGCGCTTTGCTCGATGCGGGAGAGCTCTGCGATTGATCGAAAATTGGAATCGCCGTTTGCCGAGAACGTCTCCGCTTTCAGAGAGCGAAATCTGCGTAATCTGCGAAATCTGCGGACAAACCCGCGATGCCACCTCGGGACTCGGGGATGGAGTTTCCCGTTTAGCGGACCCCTCCCGTGAACTCCCCAATGGTCCGGCGAATGTCCGCCGTCGCGACTGGCAACTGCCCGGAGGCTCGGCGGACGTCCGGCGTGTCAATTGGCGATCGGGAAGTGCGGCGCTGGGTGTATTTATACACGTCCCCAACTTGGGGATGGTCATTCTTGGCCACAAACCTAGCGATTTTTTAGACGTGAGAACCTCTAATGGACTCCATGGACGCGATGGACAGGATAGACCGCGTCCATCCCGTCCAGAAAGTCCATACCGTCCATCGGGAACCATCCACTTTATATGAGCGACTTCGCCGCCACCCGCTGGACTCTCGTCGCGCAAGCCCGCGGCAACGACCCTGCATCCAAGGCCGCGCTCTCGGAACTCTGCGACGCCTATTACAAACCCGTCGTCGCATTCCTCGCCTGCGAAGGCCGCACCCAGGACGCCGCCCGCGAGCTCGCGCACGAGTTTTTCGCCACCATCCTCGCCGGCAAATCCCTCGGCGGGGCCGAGCGCGGCAGGGGGCGATTCAGAAGTTACGTCCTCGGCGCGGTAAAGCACTTCCTCGCCGACCACCGCGAACGCGCGAACGCCGAAAAGCGCGGCGGCGGAGCGGAAAATGTCCCGCTGGATACCGCGACGAGCGCCGGCCTTTCACTCCCCTCGCAATCGGACGACGACCGCCGCTTCGACCGCCAGTGGGCCTTCACCATCATCGCCCGCGCCCTCGATACCATCAGCAGCGAACTGCGCGAGGCAGGAAAAGCCGCGCACTTTCTCGTGCTCAAACCGTGGCTGACCGGTGCCGGCCAGTCCCAGGCCGAAGCCGCCGTGCAACTCGGCATGAGCGAGAGCGCCGTCAAAGTCGCCATCCACCGCCTGCGCCAGCGTTTCCGCGAAGCCGTGAAAGCGGAAATCGCCCACACCGTCCCCGCCGAGAGCGACGTGGACGATGAGCTGCGCCACCTCGTCGCCGTGCTCGCAGGGTGAGCCGCGTCGAGGTGTGATTAAAAGTGGAACAACTGCGAGTGTAACGAGCCAAGGAGCGGCGGCATTCCTGCCGCCGTCCCCACAGCGCGAAGCGCCTGATCCGAAGAGTGCGGCTCTCGGAATCTGCACGGTTTTCTGATTGGGCGCTTCGCGCATTTAGGACGGCGGCAGGAATGCCGCCGCTCCTTGGCTCGCTTCGCTCGCATGAGGCCGCTATCGCGTCTTTCGCGCATTCCACTTTTAACCTAAAACCGAATAACGTGCGGACTGCGGGGTATTCTCCAGCGAGTTTCGGCTCATAGAGCCGACACGACATCGCTCTCCCGCAGCGTGACCGTCCTTATCCTCGCAGTCTTTCTCTTTTCGCCCTTTCCTCCGCCTTTCCCCGGTTTCATTCACGTTTTTAGGTTTAATCACCCCCGCCGCGTCGCTCGCTGCACTTATTTGATCCACAATCATCGGCGGATACGGCAACTACCTCGGCGGCGCGACTACGCCTCACTCAATCTTATCTATGAAAACACTCACCATTCTCCTCTCGCTGTTCAGCGTCGCCGCCCTCGCACAGGTGCCGGACAAGGCTGAGCCTTCGCCGATCCGCTCGTGGTTTATCGCGCCCACCCGCGTGGTGTGGCAGAGCGAAGGCGGCGTCAAACATGCGGCGAATCTCTTGCAAGCTCACCCCGGCCAGGCGCTCCTCGCTGATCCCGTCCCGCCGTGTGTGCTTACACCGACCGAAGGCAAGCCCGCTGGCGTCCTGCTCGATTTCGGAACCGAACTGCACGGCTCGATCGAAATCTTCACGCCGATGACGCCGGGTAAAGAGCCGCGCTCTGTACGCGTGCGCTTTGGCGAGTCGGTGAGCGAGGCGATGGCTGAACTCGGCGAGCGTGAAGCGCAGAATGATCACGCCGTCCGCGACCAAACGGTGGTGCTCCCGTGGCTCGGCAAGAAGACCGTCGGTGCGAGCGGCTTTCGCTTTGTGCGCATCGACGCCACGGATCCGAAAACGCCGGTTTCGCTCAGCCAAGTGCGCGCCGTTCTGCAAATGCGCGACGTGCCACGCGTCGGCTCCTTCCGTTGCAGCGACGAACGCCTAAACAAGATATGGGAGACCGGCGCTTACACCGTGCAGCTCAACATGCAGGAGTATCTGTGGGACGGCATCAAGCGCGACCGCCTCGTGTGGATCGGCGACATGCACCCGGAAGTCAGCACCATCAATGCGGTATTCGGCTTCAACGAAGTCGTGCCCAAGTCGCTCGACCTCACGCGCGACGTGACGCCCGTGAACACGTGGATGAATGGCATCTCCAGCTATTCGATGTGGTGGGTGCTCATTCACGAGGAAATGTGGATGCACCACGGCGACCGCAAGTATCTCGAAGCTCAGCAGAGCTACCTCACTCCATTGCTGAAAAAGCTCGCGGGCCTCATCGGGCCTGACGGCAAAGAGCGCATCGACGGGATGCGCTTCCTCGACTGGCCCAGTTCGCCAAACAAGCAGGGCGTCACCGCTGGCTTGCAAGGCTTACTCGTGATGACACTCGATAGCGGCGCACGCATGATGGGCGCGCTCGGGGACAAAGAGACCGCCACACTTTGCACCGATGCCGCCGCACGCGGGCGCAAGGTCGTGCCCGACGTGAACGCCTCAAAATCGGGCGCCGCGCTGCTCGCACTCGCTGGAATGATGGACGCAAAGAAAACTTCCGACGACGTGCTCAAAGTCGGCGGCCCAAAAGGCGTCTCCACGTTCTACGGTTTCTACGTCCTGCAAGCGCTCGCGAAGTCCGGCGACACCGACACCGCGCTCGACTTCATCCGCACCTACTGGGGCGCGATGCTCGACTTCGGAGCGACAACGTTTTGGGAAGACTTCAATCTCGAGTGGACAAAGAACGCAGGGCGCATCGACGAGCTCGTGCCACCGGGAAAGAAGGACCTGCACGGCGACTTCGGAGACTATTGCTACCTCGGCTTCCGCCACAGCCTCTGCCATGGCTGGGCGAGCGGACCGACCGCGTGGCTCAGCCAGAACGTCTTGGGCGTGCGCCCGCTAGAGCCCGGCTGCAAGCGAGTCCGCATCACCCCGCAACTCGGGCAGCTCACATGGGCCGAAGGTACGTATCCCACACCGCTCGGTCCGATCAAAATCCGCCACGAAAAGCTACCGAACGGAACCGTTAAATCGGATATTCAAGCTCCCGACGGAGTCGTCGTTGAACGCTGACCCATTTCCGATCCTCAATTCGAAGCTCTCTGCCATCGGCAAGTTGGAGCAATGCGAGCGGAACGGATCAACTACTCGCGGAGATCACCGGCGCGACAAAGCGTAGAAAAATTAGCGAAACTCGCCGAAGTGCACATCCTCCGGCACCGATGGCGAGTCGAGGAGTTGGATGGTCGTGGCGGGGCCGAGGTTGTTTGGGGCGGTCCATGAGCGGAGCGTCCAGACGACTTTCTTCTCCGGCGTGATTTCCAGCGCCTGTGCTGGCGCAGTGGCGATGTCGATCGCGCCTTCCCACGGGTTCACCCAATTGTTCAGCAGCGTGTTACCGTTCGGCAGACGCGTGGCGATTTGGAAGTTCTTGATCCCCTGCTCCGCCAAGTCGCTCTTGGCGCATTCCCACACGGTTTCGCCTTTTGCGTTCACCTCGCGGATGAGCTTGCTGCCGGTGATCAGCGTATTGCCGTCGGCGAGACGCGAGGCTGCCCACGGGCCGGAGAATCTTGTCGTCCAAAGTTCCGCACCGTGGTCGTCGTATTCCGAGACTTTGCCGCCGTCCATGTGTGCGACGAGCAACGTCCCTGCCGCAGTGAGGCGCGCATGGCGGAAGTGCCCGTGGACGCTTTTCGGATTGCCGACTTCGAGCGGGAATTCGCGCTCCGTTTTACCGGTCGCGATATTGAGCACCACGCACTTCGGCTCGGGTCCGTTTTGGAGATAAACGATGCGTTCCTTCCCAATCGGCTGCGCAGTGTGGATCTCAGTTCCCGCGGCCTACGAACTACTACTCGACGATTCGCTGCTTGATGATGGGTCGCCGCTGCTTCCGCCGCCACCGCCGCCACCGCCGCCACCTGCGGCTTCATTTAGGGCGCGGGATTCGCGGTAGAGGAGGTAGAGGGCGGGGTTGGATTCGCGGAATTGGCGCATGAGTTTGTCCATCACGAGGTCGATGCGGAGGTTGCAGGCGTCGAATTGTTGGTCGATGAGGAGGACGAAGGCGCTTTCTTGTTGGGCGCGTTCGTCGGGGAGGTTGATGAGGGCGTGGTAGGTGGTGAGGCGCTGATTGTAGAGGGTGGCTTTTGCGGGGGTCAGCCCGTAGGGGAGGAGGGCGGCGGGCATTCCGGGCTCGGCGATTTTGCCGCTTAGGAATGCGCCGTGGGTGCGCAGGGCTTCGTCGGACATGAGGGTGAATGCGCTGATTTGGTGGTCCACGAGATTGAGCAAGTCGGCGTTGTTTGTGATGGCGGCGTAGGCGGTGACGATGCCGTCCACGTCGGAGATGATGCTCTCGAATTGGGCGCGGGCGAGGCGCTTTGCGGCTCCTCCTCCGGCCGCTGCGGTGGCGCGCTGGATGTCGAGGGCCTCGATCATGGCGATGCCGCCGTCGTGGGCGATGAAGGCGTCGTTGAGCGCGGCGATGGTGGCGATGAGGGCGGCGTTTGGGCCGGTGCGGACGTCTCGCACGGAGCGAAACATGTCGAGTCGTGTGGCTTCTTCCTTGTCCATGGTCGTTAGTGGTTAATGTGGAACAGGGCACTGTGGAACGTGGAACATCCCGCAGGCCGATGGTTTTGGTTTTTTGGTGTTGTTTTCATAAAGTGTTGAGCGCGAGGGTTTCAAACGAAATGGGATTGGCTGCAAACGATCTGGGACGGGTTGCAAACGAAATGGGATTGGCTCCAAACGATTTGGGATTGGTTCCAAACGATTCGGTATTGGCTACAAACGATCTGGGATTACCTCCAAACGATTTGGGATGGGTCGCAAACGATCCGGGATTGGCTGCAAGCGATCTGAGACTGGCTCCAAGCGATCCGGGATGAGCTGCAAGCGATCTGGGAATAGCTCTTTTTGAAAGGTGAGGTTTGCCGACGAAGGGGCCTTGCTCGGAGAGCGGAAAGTTTTCGTCCAAATGGTGGGCGGGGTTGTTTCACGGCGGGCTGGTATAAGCGACCTGGGCGGGAGGTAAAGCAAAAATTGCCCGGCGGTTTTGGTTGGTTCGTTTCCTTTCACGTCGATACATGCGCAAAAACCGGGCGAAAACTATCCCTCCGCATGAAAATAGTTGGAGAAATCTTTGAGCCGACGGAACGGGGTGTCCGCATTTTGTGTCACTGCGTTTTGTGGACTGGCGACGGGGTCGGTGGTGCGGCTCGTCGTCGTCCTTGGTTTTTTCTCGCGAAATATTGCGCCGCACGGAACGATCCACTTACCGTGCGGGAATCTCTTTTTGCCCGAGCGGCGCGTATATCCATTTCAAATCCGACTTTCATGACATCCAATCAACACATCGAAAATCCTGACGTTATCCTGATCGGCAGCGGCGTCATGTCCGCGAATCTCGCCACTTTGCTCAAGCGGCTCGACCCGAAGCTGACCATCCAAATGTATGAAGTGACCGATGGGCTTTCGCAGGAGAGCTCCGACGGCTGGAACAATGCGGGCACGGGGCACGCGGGGATTTGCGAGCTGAGCTACACGCCGAAGCGCGAGGCGGACGGCTCGGTGAACGTGAACAAGGTCATCGAGATTTTTGAGCAATTCGAGCACTCGAAGCAGTACTGGAGCTACGCGGTGGCGAGCGGGATGGCAGAGCGCCCGAAGGAGTTCATCAATCCCGTGCAGCACATCAGCTTTGTGCATGGCGATGAGCAGGTGGACTTTTTGAAGGCGCGGCACGCGGGCATGGCGGCGCACCATTTCTTCCGCGAAATGGAATACACGACGGACCGCGCGAAGATCGCAAGCTGGGCTCCGTTGCTGCTCGAAGGCCGCGGCGAGGTGCCGATCGCGGCGACGAAGATGGACGCGGGGACGGATGTGAACTTTGGCGAGATCTCGCGCAAACTTCTCGGCTGGCTGGCAAAGCAGGATGGCTGCGGGATTGCTTCCGGGCATCGCGTGGTGGGGCTGAAGCGGAAGGGCGCGGGCTGGGAAGTCAGCGCGAAGAATGTGGCGACGGGCGAGGTACGGGTGAACGTCACGAAGTTCGTTTTCGTGGGCGCGGGCGGCGGGAGTCTGCCGCTTTTGCAAAAGTCCGGCATCCCCGAGGCGAAGGGGCTCGGCGGTTTCCCAATCGGCGGGCAGTGGCTCATTTGCGACAACCCGGAGATCGTCGCGAAGCATCAGGCGAAGGTTTATGGCCAGGCGCTGGACGCCGCGCCGACGATGGCGGTGCCGCATCTCGATACGCGGATTCTCGATGGAAAGAAGACGCTTCTCTTTGGACCGTTCGCGGCGTGGACGACGAAGTTTTTACACAAAAAGGGGAGCGTGACGGACCTGCCGTTTTCCGTGCGTCCGGACAACATCGCGACGCTCATCAAGATCGGCATCCACAACCTCGACCTCGTCCGCTACCTCGTGCAGCAAGGCACGCAGAGCATGAACGCGCGCATGAAAGTGCTGCATGTTTTTTACCCAGCGGCGCAGGCGAAGGATTGGAAGCTCATCGACGCCGGCATTCGCGTGCAGGCAATTAAGAAGACCGACGGCGAGGCTGGAATCGTCCACTACGGCACCGAGGTCATCACCGACGCAAACCGCACAATCTCCGCGCTGCTCGGCGCATCGCCGGGAGCGTCCGTCTCGGTGAACATCGTGCTCGAAGTCATCAAGAAATGCTTCCCGCAACTGCTCGCGAGCCCCGAGGGCCACGCGCGGATGAAGGAGATGATCCCGACCTACGACGTGAACATCAAGCTACCGGAAAACGCCGAACTCTTCCGCGAAGTGAGCAAGAAAGCCGACGAGATTTTGCAGCTCCACTGACATCTTTTACAAAATCCAATCATGAAAGCCTTCCAACACGTCAACAATCTCTGGAACGAAGCTGAAGTCTCGAAACTTAAGGGCGTGGACCGCCTCGTTTACCGGTCGAACAAACTAGGCAGCGACCAGCGCATCACCAACACCGGCGGCGGCAACACTTCCTCCAAGATCACCGAGAAAGACCCGCTCACCGGGGAATCCGTGGAAGTGCTCTGGGTCAAAGGATCGGGAGGCGACTTGCGCACCAGCGCCCGCGAAAACTTCTCCTCGCTCTACCAGACCAAGTTGATCGGCCTGCAAAAATCCTATGCAGCGCGCAAGGACAAGGGCATCAAGTCGCAGGCGGAAGACGACATGGTGGGCGCTTACAATCACACGACGTTCAATCTCAATCCGCGCGCCAGCTCCATCGACACGCCGCTGCACAGTTTCATTCCCGCAAAGTTCGTGGACCACATGCACCCGAACGCGGTCATCTCGATCGCGGCCAGCAAGCAATGCAAGAAATTGACCCGCGAGATCTTCGGCGGTGCAATGGACTACGTGAAGTGGATGCGGCCAGGCTTTGAGCTTGGCCTCGCGATGCAGGACATCGTGAAGAAAAACCCCAAGGCCACGGGCATCATGATGGGGCAGCACGGCTTCATCTCGTGGGCGAACGACGACAAGGATTGCTACCTGCGCACGCTGGAGTTCATCGAGCAAGCGTCGCAGTTCATCGAGGCGAAATACCAGGCCAAAGGAGGCGATGCGAAAGCCTTTGGCGGACAGAAATACCAAACTCTCCCCGAGGAAGCGCGCCGCCAGACGTTGGCCGCGATATTGCCGTGGCTGCGCGGACAGGTTTCGCAGCAGAAGCGGTTCATCGCCACGGTCCAGGATGACGAAAAGATTTTGCGCTTCGTGAATTCCAAAGACGCGCCGCGTCTCGCCGAGCTGGGCACGAGTTGTCCCGACCATTTTCTGCGCACGAAGATCAAGCCGCTGTATGTCGCGTGGAATCCGCAGAAGGAAGATGCCGCAGCTTTGAAGAAGAAGCTCGCCGACGGCCTCGGGCAGTATCGCAGGGACTACCTTGCGTATTACGAGAAGTGCAAACACGCCGATTCGCCCGCCGTCCGCGACGCAAACCCGACCGTGGTTTTGATTCCCGGCTTGGGCATGATTGCATGGGGCAAGGACAAATCCGAATCGCGCGTCACTGCAGAGTTTTACAACTGCGCCGTGGAAGTCATGCGGGGCGCGGAGGCGATTGACCAATATATCGCGTTGCCGCAACAGGAGGCGTTCGACATCGAATACTGGCTGCTCGAAGAAGCGAAGTTGAAGCGAATGCCGGCGGAAAAAGAACTGGCCCGACAGGTCGTGATCGTCATCGGAGCAGGCTCGGGCATCGGCAAGGAAACCGCGCACCGACTGGTGAAAGAAGGCGCGCACGTCGTGTGCGTGGATTTGAATGCGGCGTCGGCACAAGCGACAGCCAAGGAGATCGCCGACAAATACGGCTCGGGTATCGGCGTCGCCGGAACGGGGATTTCCAACTGCGGTCTGTCCGTCGGTCTGGCGGCGAACATTACCGATCGCGCAAGCATTCGCGCCATGCTGGACCAAGTCGCGCTCGCTTACGGCGGGTTCGATTCCATCTGTGTGACCGCTGGCATCTTTGTGCCGAGCGACACCTCAGGCCGCATCCCAGATGAGAAATGGGCGCTCACATTCAATATCAATGTCACTGGCAGTTATCTCGTCGCCGACGAAGCGGCGAAGACGTGGAAGCAACAGGGATTGCGCGGAAATCTGGTGATGACGACAAGCGCGAATGCCGCCGTGGCGAAGAAAGGTTCGCTCGCCTACGACACATCCAAGGCGGCGGCGAATCATCTCGTGCGGGAACTGGCGATTGAACTCGCGCCGTTGGTTCGAGTGAATGCTGTCGCACCAGCCACCGTGGTCCAAGGCTCAGCGATGTTCCCCCGTGACCGCGTGATTGGCTCGCTCGCGAAATACGAAATCCCTTACACCGAGAAAGAGCCGACGGAATCACTCGTGTCGAAGCTCGCGCAGTTTTACGCCGACCGCACCTTGACCAAGTCGCCAATCACCCCGGCGGATCAGGCGGAAGCGTATTTCCTGCTCATCTCCCAGCGCTTAAGCAAGACGGTCGGCCAGGTGATCACGGTGGACGGTGGTCTGCATGAGGCGTTTCTGCGCTAACAGCACCGTTCTCGTTTTCGGGGCTATGGGCAGCGGCAATCCGTCAGTATTTGGTGAATGTTGTGCTTGCCGTTCCCGCGACGAGGTCTAAAGCCAACAGGCATGGAAACTTCTCCGAAAGATCGTGCGTCGCTCGCGTTGCCGGGCGCGGTTTTGTTTGTGCCGTTTATCGTCATATTTTGGCTGATGTATTGCGCGGTGGGCGGGGCTGAGTTTCGCCCAAGTTTGATCTTCTTGGCCGTGTTCGTGTTCATCATGTCCATGCGAGCGTGCGCGATCATTTCGCCGAATGAGTCGCTCGTTTTGACGTTCCTCGGGAACTATGTGGGCACGGTGACGCGCAATGGTTTCTCGCTGATCAATCCGCTCGCAAGTCGCCAGCGGGTGACACTTCGGATGCGCAATTTTCAGAGCCCACAAATGAAGGTTAATGATGCGCACGGCAATCCGGTGGAGATTGCCGCCGTAGTGGTGTGGCAGGTTGAGCGGCCTGCGGACGCGGTTTTTGAAGTCGATAACTACGAGGCGTTCATGCCCATCCAGTGCGAGACGGCGCTCCGCCAGGTGGCGACGCACTATCCTTATGAGCCGCACACCGCTGACGAAGTGGCGCTCCGTAGTCACCCGGTGGAGGTGTCGAAAAACTTGTGCGAGGAGATTCAAAAGCGCGTCTCCATAGCGGGCATTCGGGTCACTGAGGCAAGCCTATCGCACCTCGCGTACAGCCCTGAGATCGCACAGGCGATGCTGCGACGCCAGCAAGCGCAGGCGATCATTTCCGCGAGGCAAATGATCGTCGAGGGCGCAGTAGGGATGGTGGAGATGGCCCTCACCAAGCTGGAAAAAGATGGTGTCGTGAAACTGGATGAGCATGGCCGTGCGACGATGGTGAACAATCTGATGCTGGCGCTCGTCTCCGAGCATCACGTCCAGCCAGTCATGTCGGCGGGCCAGCCAAAAGCATGACGGCTCTCGAACCCGGTATGAAGGCTCCCGCGTTTCGCGCGCTCGCCGTGGGCGGGACGTATGGTGACGCGGGAAAGCAGGTCTCGCTCGGAGAATTCGCGGGACAAAATGTGGTGCTCTATTTTTACCCGAAAGACGACACGCCCGGTTGCACGATGCAGGCGTGTGGGCTGCGCGATGCGTGGAGCGAAGTGTCGGAAAAATGCGTGCTCTTCGGCGTGAGCATCGATCCCGCGAAGAGCCACGGGAAGTTCATCGCGAAGCATTCGCTGCCGTTTCCGCTGCTGGTGGATGAGGGACACGCGATGGTAGAGGCTTTCGGGGTATGGGTGGAGAAGAGCCTTTACGGGAGAAAATACATGGGCACGGAGCGGACGACTTTTATCATCGGACCGAATGGGATACTCCGCGCGGTGCTGCGCAAAGTGAAGCCCGGCGACCATGCGGCGGCGGTTCTGGAAGCTCTGAAATAGAGCTACTCGACCATCCGCTCCACGAACTCGCGGCTGTCGAAAAAGGCGAAATCCTCCGCCTTCTCGCCTGTGCCGACGAAGCGTGTGGGGAGTTTTAGCTCGTCTTGGATGGCGACGATGACGCCACCCTTCCCGCTGCCGTCGAGCTTCGTGCAGACGATGCCTGTCAGCTCGGCTGATGCTTTGAACTCTCGCGCTTGCGCCAGCGCGTTTGCGCCGGTGGTGGCATCTACGACGAGCAGACTCTCGTGCGGCGCAGAGGGATCGGCGCGTTGGAGCACACGCTTCACCTTGCCGAGTTCGTTCATCAAATTGTGCTTCGTGTGCAAGCGGCCTGCGGTATCGCAGAGGATAAACTCGATGTTCTGCTTCTCCGCTTTTTGGTAAGCGTCGTAGCAAAGCGCGGCGGGGTCGCCGTTGTATTGGCCCTTCACTATTTCCACGCCGATGCGGTCCGCCCAGATGCCCAGTTGCTCGATGGCCGCTGCACGGAACGTGTCCGCGGCGACGAGGAGGACGCTGTGCCCGCGCTTTTTCAAAAGAGCTGCCATCTTCGCCGTGGAGGTCGTTTTTCCTGTGCCGTTGACGCCGACGACGAGGATGACTTTCGGCTTGTTTGCAAATGGGCGGAGCATCCACTGCTCGGTCGGAAGAATTTTAATGATCTCTTCGCGGGCAACCTTCACCACCGTCTCAGCGGTCAGCTTCTCCCCACCGTCCTGCAAGGTTTTGAGGATGCGGGTCGTCATCGGCAAGCCGAGGTCTGCGCGGATGAGGCTCTCCTCCAACTCGTCCCAATCCACCGGTTTGCCCGTGAATTTCTGCCAGATGTTTTTGAGAAAACCGAACGCCATAACTTACGGTTTCGCGGCGGGTTTCGGCCCTTTCGTGTAGGGCGTCACGGCGTCGCGCAGCGGGCGGGTGAGCTCGCGCTTCACCTGATCCAGCACGCCGTTCACGAACTTGCCGGAGTCTTCGCCACCGAACTTTTTCGCGAGATCGATTGCTTCATTGATCGCCACGATGGGCGGCGTCTCCAAGCGATGAAACATCTCATAAATCGCCAACCGCAGGATGTTGCGGTCCACAGTGTTCAGACGGCCAACCTCAAAGTTGCGAAGGTGACGCTTCAGAATTACGTCCACTTCCTCCCGTTTGGTGAGGAAGCCTGCGATGAGACTTTCAGTAAAGTCTTTCACTGCCGCAGTGGCCTCGCGAACAAGCCAGAAATCGGCTCGCAGATCCGCAGCCGGGTTGCCGTGGATGTCGAGTTGGTAGAGATATTGCACCGCTGCTTCGCGGCCATCGCGTCGTTTACTCATTAAAATGGGATGTCGTTAGACGGCAGGCTGTCCATCGTCTGCACCATGCGGACAGCGGCGCGGGCGGCTTCTGTGCCGCGATTGATCTTCGTGCCGAGGCAGCGTTCCTTCGCTTGCTCCGCCGTTTTTACCACGAGAACTTCATGGAGGACGGGCGTGTCGTAGTTCAGCGAAATATCGAGAAGCGAGTTCGTCACCGCCGTTGCGATGAGCCCCGCGTGCATCGTCTCACCATCCCAGAGGAGGCCAAAAGCGAGCACGGCATCCACATCCGCTGCCGAGTCTATGTAAGCCTTCACGCCAAGAGGGATTTCATACGAGCCGGGCACGTAAACGAGATCGACCTGTGCCTTGGGTGCGAGCGCCTTGAGCTCCTTGCGAGCTGCCTCCACGAGGCCCTCGACGTATTCAGAATTATAAAGGCTCGCGACGATTCCGAAGCGGCGTTGGCCGGTCAGTTTCGCAGGTCTGCTTGGCTGTATTTTTGACATGAGAGGCGCGGAGAGTAGCGGCGACACGCGTTTGCGCAAGAGCCCTGCTAGATTTTCGAGTGGAGCGCTTCGATTCATCAGCCTCGCAATACTTCGTAGCCGCACTGTAAAAGCACTCCTCTTTATGAAATACTCTTTGCTCTCCATGACGATCCTCGTCTCGGCCGCTGCATCCGCATTCGGACAATACCCTGGCTGGAAAAACACTGGTTCGCTCTTCCTCAACACGACGCCCGATGGCGCGAATCTTCCGGCGACTGCGAGTGAAGCGGAGTTCCCTGTTCTCGTGCGATTGCACAAGGATTTCTTCGACTTCGCCGCAGCGAAACCGAATGGAGACGACGTTCGATTTTCCGCCGGAGGAAAGGCGCTGCCGTATCAAGTCGAGCAATGGGACGCAGCCGCTGGAACTGCGAGCATCTGGGTGCGCGTGCCGACGATCAAAGGCAACGCACGACAGGAACTCAAAGTGCATTGGGGCAAGGCGGACGCGGCGAGCGAGTCGAAAGGCCCGGCTGTGTTCAATGACTCGAACGGCTATCTGAGCGTCTTCCACATGGGCGACGGCGTGGCGGATGAGGTGGGCTCCGTGCAGACGAAGGATGTCGGCACCACAGCGACGGCGGGCATGGTTGGACCAGCGCGTCATCTCGGAGGGAAGCAGGGAGTTTTTTGCGGCGAGAAAATTGAGAACTATCCGGTCGGCGCAAGCCCACACAGCACCGAGGCGTGGCTCCGCGCGGAAAAGTCGAATGGTCGTGCGCTCGCTTGGGGCAATGAGCACGGGCAGGGCAAAGTGGTGATGCACTTTCAAAGCCCGCCGCATGTGAAAATGGAGTGCTACTTCTCCGGTGCAGACGTCGCAAGTGTCGGACGACTCCCGATGAACGAGTGGGTTCACATTTTCCACACATACGAGAAGGGCGAGTCGCGAATCTACGTGAACGGCGAACTCAGCAACACCTCCAAGACGCCAAACGCTCCGCTGGCCCTTAAGACTCCGGCGCGGCTCTACATCGGCGGCTGGTACAACAACTACGATTTCGTCGGCGACCTTGATGAAGTGCGGATCTCGAAAGTGACGCGCTCCGCCGATTGGGTGAAGCTGCAACACGAAAACCAGAAGGCTCAGCAAACGCTCGTCGGGCCGATAGTGCAGCCGGGCAATACGTTTGCCGTTACGCCCGCATCGGCGACGCTCGCAGAGGGAACTCAAGCGACTTTTACCGCGCAGGCGGGCGGCGCGCAAAAGGTGGTTTGGATCGTTAAAAGCGGCGGCGTGGAGAGCATCGCGGCGGTGGACCGATTTGCGTTCACGTTCGACGCCGGGCGCGTGACTGCAGACAAGTCAGTCACGCTGCAATGTCGCGCGATTTATCCCGACGGCATGAAAACCAAGGACATCGCAATCACGGTGAAAGAGGACATCGCCGAGCCTGTGTTCACGCTCGCTGCGCCGAAGACTTGGAACGGACGCAGCGCCATCGAGCTTGTCCCAAGCGTCAGCAATCTCGCAGCGATGAATGCAAAACGCGCGGGCGATTTGAAGACGACGTGGACGATTTCCGGCGGCGCGGTGATCAGGGAAGTCGTGCCGGGCTCGACTGCGTTGACAGTTTCTTCAACGGCGAAAATTGAAACCGCCCCAGACAAGCTCGTGCTGAAACGCTCGCAGTTCAGCGGCAAGCTCACCGTCACCGCGACCATCAGCAACGGCGGCGCGCGGGTTTCGCAGTCCGTGGAACTCGCCGTCACCGAGCCAGCGAGCGACCCGTGGTTGCCTCGCATTCCCGCGAAAGATGAGAAGCCCGAGGAAGGTCAATTTTACGCTCGCGACGACAAGAACGAAGGCACGCTCCACTACAACGGCACGCTCGACTCGCCGGCAGACTCCGTATTTTTGCGCCTCTACGCCGACGACAAACTCGTGAGCACGGCGACCGCGAAACCCGCCGCCGACAAGTCCTACGCGCTCTCGGCGAAGCTCAAGCCGGGGCTCATCAAATACAAAGTCGAGTTCGGCACCGGCAAAGACACCGTGCTGAACACCGTCGGCAATCTCGTCTGCGGCGACGCCTACATTATCGACGGCCAGTCCAACGCGCTCGCGACCGACACCGGCGAAAAATCTCCGCCGGAAACAAACGAGTGGATTCGCAGCTACGCGCGCCCCTCGCAGAACTTGAAGGAGAACATCGGCAACGGCTGGGTGCTGCCCGTTTGGAAAGCGCAGAAGGGCGAGAAGGCCGAGCTTGGCTGGTGGGGCATGGAGCTCGCGAAGCGCCTGCTCGAAAGCCAGAAGATGCCCATCTTCATGATCAACGCCGCAGTCGGAGGCACACGCATCGACGTCCACCAGCGCGACGCCGCAAACCCCACCGACCTCACGAGCATTTACGGCCGCATGCTCTGGCGCGTGCAGCAGGCAAAGCTCACGCACGGCATCCGCAGCATCCTGTGGCACCAGGGCGAAAACGACCAGGGCTCCGACGGCCCCACGGGCGGCTACGGCTGGGAGACGTATCACCCGCTCTTCATCGACATGGCCGCTGGGTGGAAGACCGACTTCCCCAACGTGCAGCACTACTACGTTTTCCAAATCTGGCCGAACTCATGCAGCATGGGCGGACGCCTCGGCTCCGGCGATATGCTCCGCGAGAAACAGCGCACGCTGCCGACGCTCTTTTCCAAAATGAGCATCCTCTCCACGCTCGGCGTGCGACCTCCCGGCGGCTGCCATTTCCCGCTCGTCGGATGGGCGGAGTTCGCACGCATGGTCCAGCCGCTCATCGAGCGCGACAACTACGGCAAAAAGCCATCCGGCCCGATCTCCGCGCCAAATCTGCGCTCCGCAATCTACGCCGGAAAAGACACAATCACGCTGACGTTCGACCAGCCCGTAGCGTGGGACGACAAGCTCGCCAGCCAGTTCTACCTCGACGGCGAGAAAGGTAAAATCGCCAGCGGCAGCGTCGCCGGAGACGTGCTCACGCTCAAATTGAAAGAGCCATCCACCGCGACGAAGATCACCTACTTGAAAGAAATTGAGTGGAACCAAGATACGCTCCTCACCGGCACGAACGGCCTCGCCGCGCTGACGTTCTGCAACGTGCCCATCGTGCCCAAGCAATAGGATTCACCGGGGCCACGTTTCGAGAATGCGATTGAGTTTCCTCGCCCCGCCGGGCATCCAATCACGCAGTATGAAATATCTCTTCGCACTCGCCGCACTCATCGCATTTTCTATGTCCACAATCGCCGCAGACGGTCCCGTCTATCATGTCGTCCACTTCAAGTTCAAAGCCGATGCCAAAAAGGAGGAGGTCCAAAAAGTCGTCACCGCCTTCGCTGGGCTGAAAGAGAAGATTCCATTCGTCCTCACGATGCTGCACGGCACGAACTCCAGCCCCGAAGGGCTCTCAAAGGGGTTCACCCACTGCTGGATCGTCACGTTCAAAAACACCACCGACCGCGACGCCTACCTCGTCCACCCCGCCCACACCGCATTCGTCGAAGTGCTCAAGCCGCATCTCGAAGAGCCGATGGTCGTGGATTTTATCGAGGCGAAGTAATTGCTCACCATCCGCTATCCCGAAGACCTCCCGGTTTCTCTTCGTCGGGCGGAGATCATCGCGGCGATTCGCGAGCACCAGGTGCTCATTATCGCGGGGGAGACGGGCTCGGGGAAGACGACTCAGATTCCTAAGATGCTGCTGGAGGCGGGGACGGCAGAGCGCGGGAAAATCGGCTGCACTCAGCCGCGTCGCGTCGCGGCGATGAGCGTGTCGAAGCACGTCGCGGAGGAGCTGCAAGTCACTTGGGGGCGCGAGGTCGGGTGCAAGATGCGCTTCAACGACGACACGGGGCGCGACACGAAAATCAAGTTCATGACGGACGGCATCCTGCTGGCGGAAATCCAGTCGGACCCGATGCTGCGTGGCTACACGGCGCTCATGCTCGATGAGGCGCACGAGCGTTCGCTGAACATTGATTTCTTGCTCGGATACTTGCGCGGCCTTTTGAAAAAGCGGCCCGAACTGAAGCTCGTCATCGCCTCCGCCACGCTGGATACGACGGCGTTTTCCGAGGCGTTCGGCGGTGCGCCGATCATCGAGGTTTCCGGGCGCATGTTCCCCGTGGAGGTGCGCTACGAGCCTGCGGTGGCGGACGGAGAAGACATTCACTACGTGGATGCGGCAGTGCAGGCGGTGGAGAATGCGCTCATCGAATCCGACTTCGGCGACGTGCTCGTATTCATGCCCACGGAGCGCGACATCAAGGAGACGCGGGAGATTCTCGAAGGCTCGCTCGGTGCGGGCTACGAGGTCATCGGGCTCTTCGGGCGGATGCCCGCTGGCGAGCAGCAGCGCATCTTTTCGCCGGGGGCGAAACGGCGCGTCATCGTGGCGACGAACATCGCCGAAACTTCGCTCACGCTGCCGCGCATCCGCTTCGTGATTGATGCCGGGCTCTCGCGCATCAGCCGCTACAATCCACGCACGCGCACCAAGCGCCTGCCCGTCGAGCCCGTCTCGCAGAGCAGCGCGAACCAACGCTGCGGACGCGCCGGGCGCATCCAGGCTGGGACGTGCATCCGGCTCTACTCGCAGGAGGAATACGACGCGCGCCCGCCGTTCACACAGCCGGAAATCCAGCGTGCGAATCTCGCGGAAGTCATCCTGCGCATGAAGGCGTTCCGGCTCGGCGACATCGAGACTTTCCCGTTCATCAATCCGCCGCACGCCGCCGCGATTTCGGCGGGCTACACGCTGCTGCACGAGCTGGGAGCGATTGACGACACGAACACGCTCACGCCGCTCGGGCAAGAGCTGGCGCGGCTCCCCGTGGACCCCACGCTCGGGCGGATGCTCCTGCAAGCCCGCGTCGAAGGCGTGCTGCCGGAGCTGCTCATCATCGCCGCTGGGCTCAGCGTGCCCGACCCGCGCGAGCGGCCCGAGGAGCAAAAAGAAGCCGCCGCTGCCGCCCATCGCGCCTTCGCCGATGTGGACTCCGACTTCCTCACGCTGCTCCACATTTGGAACGAAGCGCCCGACCCGGAAGGACGCGGCGGCGGCAATGCGATGCGGCGGTTTTGCAAAGCGAACTTCCTCTCCATCTCCCGGATGCGCGAGTGGCGCGACATCCACTGGCAGCTCGCCGACGTCATCGAGGACCGCAACCCGAAAGAGCCCACCGACTACTACGCCGCCATCCACCGCTGCGTGCTCGCCGGGCTGCTCGGCCAAGTCGCGCAGCGCACCGAGAAGAACACCTACAAAGCGGGCGGCAACCGCGTCGTCACGCTCTTCCCCGGCTCGAACCTCTACGAACGCTTCGAGAAAAAGCGCCGCACCCCCGAGGAGAAAAAGCTCCCTCAACCGCCGTGGATCGTCGCCGGTGAGATCGTCGAAACCTCACAGCTTTTCGCGCGCACTGTCGCGGGCATCCACCCCGAGTGGGTGCTGGAAGTTGGCCCGCATCTTTGCAGCCACCGCTACTCCGACCCGCACTGGAGCGCGAAAGCGCAGCGCGTCCTCTGCATCGAGCGCGTGCTCATTCACGGGCTGGAAATCATGCGCAACCTCATTGATTACGGGCGCATCGATATGGAGGAAGCGACGGAGCTTTTCATCCGAGGCGCGCTCGTCGGCGAGGAAGCGCACATCCCGCTCCGCTTCTTCGCGGAGAACGCCAAGCTCTGCGAGAAACTCGCCAACGCGCTCACCCGCGTCCGCAGCCGCCGGGCGCATGATTTGGAGGAGTCGCTCTTCCTTTTCTACGCCGACCGCATCAAGGGCGTCTCGTCCGTCCACGACCTGAACAAGCTCGTCCGCGAGCGCATCGTCCGCGAGCCCGACTTCCTCATCGCCACCGAAAACGACCTCGTCGGCGACCACGACACCACGTTCGACAAGACGCTCTTCCCCGACAAAGTCGCGCTCGGGAACACCGTGCTGCCCGTCGTCTATGCCTTCAGCCCCGGCGAGGAAAACGACGGCGTCACCGTGCGAGTCCCGCTGCCCGCCGCCGCGCAGCTTACCAGCGGGCAGATTCAGTGGATGGTCCCCGGCCTCCGCGAAGAACAGATCGCCGTGCTCCTCCGCGCATTGCCGAAGAGCGTGCGCAAACCGCTTATGCCGCTGGAGCCGAAGATCGCCGAAGTCGCTGGCGCATTCACGCCGGGGCGCGGCGAGTTCCTCGTCGAGCTGGCCGCATTTCTCAGCCGGAAATATCGCGTCGCCGTGCAAGCGAGCGACTGGCCGCCGAACAGCCTGCCCGCTCATCTCCAGCCCCGCGTCGAGGTCATTGACCACAAAGACAAAACGCTCGCATCGGGCCGCGAACTCGCCGCCGTGCAATCCGCCGTGGATGGGCACGACTTGCACACGAAGTCGTGGAACGCCGCCGTCGCCAAGTGGGAGAAAAGCGGGATCATTGGTTGGTCGTTCGGCGACGAACGGGACGTTGCTGCGACGCCCTCGTCGCAGGTGGTGCCCGCGACGCCCCGTCGCGAATTGCCGGATCAGCGGCGAGGCGCCGCTGGCACCACCTGCGACGGGGCGTCGCAGCTACGCGGCGACCTCCCCGAGAGCATCGTCGTCGAGCAAATCGCCGACGTGCCGCTGCTCGCATTCCCTGGCATCGAAGCCGCCGAAAAGTCCGTGAACGTCCGCCTTTTCCGCAAACGCGAAGACGCCGCCGCTGCCTCCGTGCGCGGCGTGCGCAGGCTCGCCGAACTCGTCTTGGCCACCGACCTCGCGCGCTTGAAGAAAGACCTCGCCGGGTTTGCCAAGCACATCCCGACCTCGCCGAAACAGGCCGTCAATTTCCAAGCCGCACTCTCCGCCATGAGCGCGAAGCTCGCGCCCACGGTCGCGTTCGTCACCGCCGAAGTCTTGCAAACATCAGCCTTCGCGAACCTCCTCGCCTACACGCTCACGCAGCCCGCGCACCCGCTCACCGCCGCGCGCTTCACCGCGCTCGTCGAGACCGCACGCCGCGATCTGCCGCGCCTCACCTACCAGCTCGGCGAGTGGACGCGCCAACTTCTCGCACTTCGCCAAGCCGTGCTCGCCAGCGCGAAACGCTACTCCGGCATGGAGCAAGACGTGCAGCGCATCCTCCCGCCCGACTTCCTCGCGCGCACCCCATACCCGCAAGTCGCGCATCTCCAGCGTTACTTAAAGGCCGTGCAAATCCGAGCCGAGCGCGCCGCCCTCAGCCCCGCGAAGGACGCCGAAAAAGCAAAGCAGATTGCCCCATTCGCCGACTGGGAAAAGCGCGTGCCCGCCGCAAACCGCGACGCCTTCCGCTGGATGCTCGAAGAGTTCCGCGTCTCCCTCTTCGCTCAGGAACTCGGCACCGCCCAGCCCGCATCCGCACAGCGGCTGCGCGAGCTTGGCGGGTAGTCGCGGCGCATCACCCCTCCCCTACCACCGCAATCCCTTCACCGCCGC
The DNA here is from genome assembly GCA_947471505.1 of Chthoniobacteraceae bacterium. Taxonomy (GTDB): domain Bacteria; phylum Verrucomicrobiota; class Verrucomicrobiia; order Chthoniobacterales; family Chthoniobacteraceae; genus SXWH01. The sequence continues at coordinate 33,893 of CANIWM010000064.1, forward strand.
GTATTGCTCCGACGACTGACCGTATTGGCCCTTCACCGCGTTCTTCACGGCCTGGAACTTATCCGCGAGGCCCGTATCCTCATCGGTAAATAGCGCGAACCGCTTCCGCTGCGCCGTATCCAGCGTCGAATCCGCAGTCGCCACCGCCTCATTGTTCGTCACCAACTGCCCCCCGAGCGTATTCAGCGCATCCACCGAGAGCGCCTGGTCCTGCGGGCTGTATCCATTCAGCTTTCCCACCGCACCCGCCAGCGCTTTGAAATTCGCTGCGATTTCCGCATAGCTCCCGTCCCCGCGATCCCGTTTCTTTAATACGGGCGGCGCCGGCTGGCCGGGCTCCGGCGCGGGCGGCGGCGGCGTCTTGGTTTGCGGTTTGATTCCACGGACCTTATCCGCCAGCTCTTTGATGCGCGGGAAGTTCGCCTTCCACGCCGAGTTGCTCTTCACGCTCGCCACGATTTGCGTCGTCAGCTTCTGCGCCGCCTTCGCCTGCATCATCCGCGAATTTACCGTCGTGTCGAAATCCGTCAGCGCATTATCCACGTCGTCATTGGCCTGCCCGACCGAATCGACAAATGCTCCGAAGTTCGCGATGCTGAGCGACGCGTCCATCGGCGAAAATGCCGGGGTCATGGCGGTGATGTTTGTGACAAGCACGTCGGCGCGTTGCTGGCGTTCGGCGTAAGAGCGATTGGAGTCAGGCATAGGTTGTGTGTGGTTGTGTGTTGTGTGTGGAAAATCGGGCGGTGCTTGGTAAAAAATCGGCGCAGCCAGAGTCGTAGTTCACGCGGCCCTCCGCGTGAAACCTCTCACGCGAAGCGCACTTTCCCTGGTTCTCACGCTCATTGGATCTGCGCTTCGCGGTTAGGGGATTCACGCGGGGGGCCGCGTGAGCTACGACGCAAGCGTGGGTGTCGCAATTGCCAAAAGGGTGGACGCAATCGCCAAAAGGGTGGACGCAATCGCTCAATGGGTAGCCACTATTGCAAAAAGGGCGGACGTTATTGCCCGATGGGGAGACGCAAGCGCGGAAAGGGTGGACGCAATAGCTTGAACGTTGAACCCGATTGCTCAATGGGAAAACGCAATCGCCGTTCCGAACGACGCATTTGCGATTTCCGACGACACAATCGCCATTCCAAACAACGCGATCGCTCGACTGTAGCTCGACATTCCAATGTCGAGGTTGGGCGGGAAGATAGTGGGCGCGGTTTCTCTCTTGGGTGTGGCCTGTCTCGACATTGGAATGTCGAGCTACGAGAGCAAGTTTGCGTTTGTGGACGAGGCATCCGCTGCTTCTTCCATCCGTTTTTCCCACAGAAGCATTGACTAGACATAAAAATGAATCGCTTGCGCTCATTTGTCTTATTGGATTTCCAGTATTATGCACGTTCCGGCTCGGAGCGCAATCACAATTTGCGATTTATTTTTCGGGTTCACCGCAAGTCCGTAAATGAAGCTGCCGACGGAGTAAGTCGCAAGCAGTGCGCTGCTCGCGATGTCCCAGATGCGGATGACGCCATCCACTGAGCCACTGAGGATGCGCGTTCCATCCGGCGTGATGGCCACTGCCCAGACGGGGCTGCCGACTGGGAGGACCATGGCCTCGGTAAAAGCATCCGCCGACAGGCGACCCCAAGGAGGGGGAGCGTCCCGCTCCCCTGAGCGCCGAAGGCGCTCCACAGATGCCAACGCACGGGGGCGGGACGCCCCCTCTACGAGGGGGGCTTCGCCCCAGATGCGCACAAAGCCATCCCGCGACCCGCTGACGATGCGGGTGCCACCCGACGCCCCCCGAAAGCAAAAAAACTCCCCACACCCGTTACCGGATGCACAAGAGCTGTTGGCCGAGGAGTTTCCATTTCGTCCCGAGCTACTTGGTTTCCTTTAACCTAAAAACGGCAGTTGAGGGTTGAGGGCGAGGGGGAGCGGCGCGGGTTGGATTTCACGGTGGCGGCAGGTCGATGATGCTGCGCGCGGTGGTTGCGCGGTCGCTGTTTTAGAAAATCAGCGCGTTTTGTTTGGGTGGGGAGGG
>CANIWM010000065.1 GCA_947471505.1 Chthoniobacteraceae bacterium
ATCCTAAAAACGGCAGTTGAACGGATTTTCAGAGAAAAATGAGCCTTGGACGGGTGAGTGATTTTCAACTGCTCCGCAGTTGGCAATTTCCAGAGTAAAATACCCTATTTTTCGGCCTCAAAAACGGGGTCAACTGCCGTTTTTAGGATTATATTAATGAGGTGATGCCGGGCGGCTGGCTGCTGCGCGGCATCCATCACTACATGGCGCAGCTCATGGTGCCGCTGCTCGTGCTGCACTTCATGCAGGTGCTCATTGATGGGGCGTATAAAGCGCCGCGTGAGTTTAACTATTGGTTTGGCCTCGGGCTGCTCGGGCTGACGCTCGGTATCTCGCTCACGGGGTATCTGCTGCCGTGGGACCAGCGCGGATATTGGTCCACAAAAGTCGTTACGAATCTCGCGGGGAATGTGCCCGTCATCGGTGATAGTTTGCAGCGCGTGGTGGTGGGCGATGCGAACTACGGGCACCACACACTGACGCGCTTTTTCGCGCCGCACGCGGGCGTTTTACCTGCGCTGCTCGTGGGGCTCATCGTGCTGCACATCGCGCTGTTTCGCAAACACGGGCTCACGCCTGCGCGGCCCAAAAAGCAGCCGCAGCGGGATGCGATGTTTTACCCAGACCAAGTGCTGAAGGATTCCGTCGCGTGCTTCATCGTTATGCTCGCAGTGCTGGCGCTCGTGTGGGCGCTGAAGGGCGCACCGCTCGGCGCTCCGGCGAACCCGGCGGAGCAGTTCAGCGCGGCGCGGCCCGACTGGTATTTCATGTTCCTCTACCAGTTTCTGAAGCTGAAGCCGTTCGCGCCGGATGGGCCGTTTGGGCGCTATGGGCTGACGGTGGCGTCGCTGATTATTCCAGGGATCGTCTTCGGGTTGCTCGCGCTGATGCCGCTGCTCGGGCGGTGGAGATTGGGGCATCGCTTTAACCTGTTCGTTCTGTTTGCCGGGCTTGCGGGGTTTGGGGTGCTGACGGTGATCGCGTTCACGCACGATGCGCAAGACCCGCATTTTCATGCTGCCGTGGTGCAGGCGCAGAAGGATGCGGCCCGCGCGGTGGATTTGGCGAAGCAACGCGACGGCATCCCCACGGAGGGCGCACTGGCTTTGCTGCGCGATGATCCATTTACGCAAGGCCCACGGCTTTTCGCGTCGCAATGCGCGACGTGTCACAGCTACGCGGGCCACGACGGACTGCTCCAGCCGCTCAAGGACCGCGCCAGCGCGCCGGACCTAGCCGGGTTTGGCTCGCGCGAATGGCTCCGCGCTTTCCTTGACCCAAAGCAGATCGAGACGGACAAGTTCTTCGGCAACACGCATTTTGTGAAGCCCAAGGACGGCGGGAAAAAGAGCAAGATGGTCCGCATCATTACTGGAGATATCGCTGGCTACGGCGCAGACGAGAAGGCGCAGCTCGAAAAGATGGTGATCGCCATCAGCGCCGAGGCGAAACTCCCCGTCCAACGCGACGCCGATGCAAAGGACGCCGCGCTCATCGAAGAAGGTCGCAAGCTCCTCACGGATATCACGCTCGACTGCACGGATTGCCACGCATGGCGCGAAATCAAGGGCGGGACCGGCCCGACATTCGAGGGCTACGGGAGCGCAGAGTGGCTCCGCGAATTTCTCAAAAATCCGGGGCATGACAATTTCTACGGCAAGCGCAACGACCGGATGCCCGCCTTTGGCGAAAGCAGCCGCCTCACCGCCCGCGAGCTGGACATGCTGATTCGCTGGATGCGCGGGGGGTGAGCGGGATCGCGCTTGCCTCACACACCGGGAACCCGTCTTCATGCGGGGATGAATCTCATTGATGGAAAAGCAATCGCCCAACGGATTAACGAAGAAACGCGCGCAGCCATTGCGGAGCTGAAATCGCGAGGCATCACGCCCGGCCTCGCTGTCGTGGTGGTGGGCGATGACCCGGCTTCGCACGCTTACGTGAAGAGCAAAGAAAAGACTTCGCTGGACCTCGGGATGCACTCGGTGAAGCGCGACATGCCCGCGACGACTACGCAGGAGGAACTTCTCGCCGTTGTTCGCGCGCTGAATGCCGACCCCGCCGTTCACGGCATCCTCGTCCAATCGCCGCCGCCGAAGCACATCGATGAGCGCGCCGTGGTGGATGCGATCGACCCACGCAAGGACGTGGACGGCTTTCACCCGATCAACGTCGCCAAAGTCGCGATGGGCGACGCCAGCGCGTTTGTCCCCTGCACCCCGCTGGGCTGCCAGCGGTTGCTTATTGAGAGCGGGATCGAGACGAGTGGCGCAAACGTCGTCGTCCTCGGACGCTCGATGATCGTCGGCAAGCCGATGGCGTTTCTTTTGATGAATAAAGGCCGTGGCGGCGATGCGACCGTGACTGTCGCACATTCGCGGACGCGCAATCTCGCGGAGGTCTGTCGAGGCGCAGACATCCTCATCGCGGCCATTGGGCAGCCGGAGTTTGTGAAGGCGGACATGGTGAAAGAGGGCGCGGTGGTGATTGATGTGGGCATCAACCGCGTGGCCGACCCGACCTCCGCAAAAGGCTCGAAGCTCGTGGGGGATGTCGCCTTTGCCGAAGTCGCGCCGAAGTGCCGCGCCATCACGCCCGTCCCCGGCGGCGTCGGACCGATGACTATTGCGATGCTGATGCACAACACAGTGCTCGCCGCGCGGCGAATTGGCATTTCTCCAAAGTAAGAAGACTCCGATTGAGTCTTTCATGCGAACCTCACTCTCCCAACCTCGCGCGCTGCGGGAGGCTGGGGAGCCGAACCAGTTGTTCCCCCCAGAATCCGGCCCAGACATCCCCAGCCTGCCGCAGCGCGTAGGGATCGAATACCGAGTTGCCGTGGGGCTGTCTAGTGGAAATTTAAGAAATTTTCGCCCCTCGAATCGCATCGAATGAGGACTGCCGTCGTATTGCCCTATCAAGCCGATAATTGGGAAGCGCTGTCCCCAGAACGGGAGACGCCCCCAGCCGTAGCGCGTTGTCCGGCTACGTATCGCCGAAGGAGATGCCGATGGCGCGGCAGGTTTCGACCATTTGGTTGTCGAGGGTGACGACCTTGAGTTTGCGGACGGCGGTGGCGATGGGCACGTCGAGGACGGAGTAGTTTTGGTAGCTGACCATGTAGCCGAATTTGCCTTCGGCGATGAGGTCCACGGCTTTGACTCCGAAGCGGGTGCCGAGGATGCGGTCGAGGGTGGTGGGGTCGCCGCCGCGCTGGAGGTGGCCGAGGACGCAGGTGCGGATTTCTTTGACGAGGGATTCGGCGTTGATGCGTTTGTCGAGTTCGCGGGCGACGGTGTCGCCGATGCCGCCGAGGCGGTATTCGCCGCCGGGGCCGGGCCGGTATTGTTCGCGGCGACCGATGGGGGTGGCTCCTTCGGCGACGATGATGATGCTGCTGGGATGGCCGTCTTCCCCGCGTTTGCGAATGAAGTCGGCGAGGCGGTCCATGGAGAAGGGAATCTCGGGGATGAGGATGGCGTCGGCTCCTCCGGCGAGGCCACCGTAGAGGGCGATCCAGCCTGCGTGGCGCCCCATGACTTCGATGATCATGATGCGTTTGTGGGCGCGGGCGGTGGTGTGCAGGCGGTCGAGAGCATCGGTGACGCAGGCGACGGCGCTGTCGAAGCCGAAGGTCATTGCGGTGGCTTCGAGGTCGTTGTCGATGGTCTTCGGGACGCCGATGCAGGGGATGCCTTTTTCAAAGAGTTGCTGGGAGGTGGAGAGGGAGCCGTCGCCGCCGATGGTGATGAGGGCGTCTATGTTGAGGCGGGCGAGTAGGGCCTTGGTCTTGGCGATGACTTCGTCGGAGATGCGGCTTTTGTTGCCGCCGCCTGTTTTGCTGACGAAGTGGCCACGGTTGGTGGTGCCGAGGATGGTGCCGCCGTAGGCCATGATGCCTTCGGTGTTTTCGAGGGTGAGCTCCATGAACATGTCGTCGCCGAGGAGGCCTTCGTAGCCGTCTTTGAAGCCGATGACGTTCCAATCCCGCTCAGGATGTTTTGCTGCGCAGACGACGCCCCGAAGGACGGCGTTGAGTCCGGGGCAGTCGCCCCCGCTTGTGAGCACGCCGATAGTTTTTCTCATTGTCTTGAATCCCATCCTTTCATCGGACGGCCCGCAGCCGCCCATCTGTCCAGGAGGTTCCAACCGTGTTCGAGAAGGGTGCGCGCGGTGTCGAAGCGTGTGGGGGAGTCGAGGACGACGACGGTGAGGCGGCGAGGGGTGATGATTTGTTGTTCGCCGACTTGGCGGTTTTCGGGGCGCTTGGCTGCGGTAACGACGACGCAGGGGCCGGCTTTGCGGGTGGTGCCGGTTTTCATGCCGTCGATGATGCCGCCGAGGAGTTCGTTGGTGTTTTTGAGTTGGGCGCCGCTGATTTCGCCGGTGGATGTGGACCAAGAAATTTTGCGGTCTTTTTGGGAGGTGTAAAATGAGAAGCCGCTGTGGCCGACGGCGTAGTTGGCGAGGAGGGCGACGTCGCCTGCGGTGGAGTATGGGGCTTTGCTTTCGAGGTCGTCGAGGCCGTGGGCGTTCAGGAAGCGGGTGTTGCGCATCCCGAGTTTGCGGGCGAGGGCGTTCATTTGGGAGACGAAGAAGTCTGCGGCTGCACGTTCGTCGTCGCCGCCGCCGAGTTGTTTGCCGACGTGGACGGCGATGGTTTCTGCAGCTTGGTTGTCGCTTTGCATGAGGGCGGCGTAGAGGGCTTCGCGGAGGGAAATGCGGTCGCCGAGCTGGAGGCCGATGCTGTTGGGGCTTTGGAGGAGCGAGGTGGTGGCGGGGACGGTGGCGAGTTGCCCGAGGTCTTCGCCTTTGGAGGAGGCCCAATCGAGGAGGACCATCGCGGTGGCGATTTTGGTGATGCTGCCGACTTGGAGTTTGCGGGTGGCGTTCGATGAATCGAGGACGAAGCCGGTGGCGGCATCGGAGACGACCCACGCGGAGGCGTCATAGGCCGAAGAGCGGCGATTGCTGCCACCGAAGATCTGAGCTTCGGCGGATGTGGGTGTGAAAAGGCCGGTGAAAATTCCGAGAACGGCAGCGGCGAAAAGGCGACGAGTGAAGTGCATCAAGTGACAGAAAACGGGCGCACTCTAGCGGGGCGTTTTCGGCACGCAAGATTTCCATAAAAAAACGCTGCTGGGTAAATGGGAGGGAGTGTGCGACAACGCGCGTTCTATGCTCCACCGCTACTTTATTCGCCTTGCCGTTTGTCTCGTATTTCTGCCGTTCGCCGGGTGTGTCACGAAGCCCACGGCGTCCAGCGACATTACGCTTGAGACGGATGAGGAGCGTGCTTCGCGGAAGGTATTTAAGAACGACTGGTTGCGGCCCTCCATTTCGCAAGAGGACTACGATTTCTTTTACAAGGGGTTATTTGGGAGCGGGCGGTAGGTCGTGGTATCCCCGGTTTATTGACTGCGAGGCCGAGTCGAGGGAGTTTTGTCCGCTCCAGAGGCAACTCTCTCCGGTGCGGACAATACTCTGTCCGTCACGGAAAAGGTTATTTCGTGTCGGACAATACTCTCTCCGCGACGGACAGAGTATTGTCCGGCTTTGAGAGAGTTGCCCCTGGAGCGGAGAGAGTTTACTCTGTTGCGGACAGAGTCCCCTCTGAGGCGGAGAGGGTTTACTCTGTCGCGGACAAAGCTCCCTCTGAGGCGGAGAGAGTTCCATCCGGAGCGGACAAAAGTCATTCCGCAGGGGAAATAGGGGCTTTTACAGAGAAGACGACCGTTTTCGCGCGCTAAACCGGTTTGTGAACAACAGGGACACATAGGAGTCTTGGCCTGTCGAGTTCAGCGCTGCTGGGGTTTCACAGAGAAGCGCCGTTCGTTGTAAAGCTCGGCGGCGGTTTGGAAGAGGGCGGTGGTGTCGGCGGCAGCTTCGGGGGTGGTGGCGTCGCTGGGTTCGCGGGTGACGGTATTGCGGTCGGTGCGGATGTAGCGTTCGATGACTTTGCCGAGGCTGAGGGCGATCATTTCTTTGCCCCGGAAGAGGGCGATGCTGCGGTTGTGGTTCATCAGCGCGAAGCGTTCGGCGGCGGGGGCGAGGAGGTCGCGCCCGTAGAAAACGGTGTCGTAGGGGCGACCGATGAGGCCAAGTAAAGTGGGGGCGGCGTCGAGCTGGCAGCCGAGTGTGTCGATGCGGGCGGGGGCGTTCACGGCGGCAGGGCCGAGGATGAGCATGGGGATTTCGTAGGAGAGCATGGGGACGGTCTGGCTGCCGTACACGCGGGCTCCGTGGTCGGCGACGACGACGAAGATGGTGTCTTTCCAAAAGGGCTCGGTGCGGGCTTTTTCGAAGAATTTGCCGATGGCGTAATCGGAGTATCGCGCGCCGGCTTTGTGGCCGCGTAGTTTCTCGGGGACGGTGCCTGCGGGGAAGGTGAAGGGCTGGTGGTTAGAGACGCTCATGGTGGAGATGAGGAAGGGCTGGCCGGTGGCGTGAGCGGTGCGGGCTTCGGTGAGGACGCGGGCGTAGAGGTCTTCGTCGCAGTGGCCCCAAACGGTGGAGAATGTGGGGTTTTCAAAGTCACTGCCTTGGATGAATCGCTGGAAGCCTGCGCCCGTGAAGAAGGGCTTCATGTTATCGAAGATTCCGCGTCCAGCATACATGAAGGTCGTCGAGTATCCGTCGCGGGCGAGGACGCTGGCGAGGGTCTCGCAGCCTTCGCTTTTATTGCGGGCGAGGATGGCGTCGCCGGGGAGCGGCGGGATGGAGGAGAAGATGGCTTCGAGGCCGCGCACGGTGCGATTTCCGTCGGCGAAGAGATTGGTAAAGAGCATCCCTTCTTTCGCCGCGAGGGCGTCGAGTGCGGGGGTGAGGCTGCCTTTGCGCGGTTGGCCGTCTTGGAGATTGAGGCAGCCCCAGAACTCGGAGCCGAAACTTTCTTGGACGAGGACGACGAGATTCAGCCGTGGTTTTTCCGCAGAGCCGGGGATGCGCCGTTGGATGGAGAGCGGGTCGCTAGTCCATTCTGCGCCGGGTGAGTCGAGGAGCTTGCGGACGCGCCCGAAGGCTTCTTCACGCGGGAGCGTGGGGTAGAAATGGGCGTAGTCGAGGTCGCTCGTCCAGAGGGCGATGGCACCGCCGGTGAAGCCGTTGGAGCTGAGTTCGTTCATCACGCGCTCGCTGTTGGTTTGAAACTCAATGCGCCACGCGCCGCCGAGCAGGAGTGCGGTCGCGCCGAGCCATGCGAGTAGCCCTTTGAGCCTGCGGGCGAGCGGGACTTCCGCTGCGGGCCGCACATTTGCCCAGAGGAACCAGACGATGGATGCCGCGCCGCCGAGGCTCAAAGTGACGACGGTTTTCCACGGATACATCTCTTTGATGTTGCCGCTGACTTCCGTCCAATAGTGGAGGTATTGGATGGCGACGATGTTGTAGCGCGAGGCGTATTCGGCGAAGAAGAAGAACTCGCCTTGGAAAAGGAAGATCGCCGTCAGCCAGAAGAGCGCTGTGGCGGTGAGGAGGAGGTTGCGCTGCCAGCGGCCTTGCACTTTGCGGCAGAGCGTCAGCCACAGGGCGGCGGGGATGAGGAGGATGAAGGCGACGGTAGTATCCAGGAGGAGGCCGACGCCAAAGACGCGCAGCCAGCTCGCGGCATCGGTGGCGGCGCTGTTTTCGATGGGGCGGAATTTCCACGCGAGCACCAGCCGCAGGAGAAATGATAGAGCGACGAAAACCCCCGCCTGTGTGAGGAGGAACGGAAGGCGCGAGGCGCGTGAATTTGAGTCGGTAGCCATTATTTTTTATCCCACGATCTTCGGCAGGCGAAGGACGAATTCATTCCATCCGCCCTCGCTGCGCGCAAGCACTACGTCGCCGCCATGAGCGCGAGCCAGCTCGCGGGAGAGGCTGAGGCCGAGGCCTTGCCCGCTTTCTTCGTTCGAATGTTCAGCACGGAAGAACCGCTCGAACAAACGTGGTCGCATCTCGGGCGGGATTTCCGGGCCGGTGTTCGCAACGGAGAGGTGCCACATCGCGCCATCTTCGGTGAGCGCTATTTGGATTTCGCCGTCGGTGCGGTTGTATTTCACTGCGTTATCTAAGAGGTTGCTCGTGATCTGGGAAAAGCGCACTGGATCTAAGTGCGCGGTCGCACTCGGCGGGAGCGTGGATTTAACGTGGATTCCGCGTTCCTCGGCAATGATGCGCGTGTCCTCCACGCAACCGCCGACGAGCGCAGCAATGTCGTGGTTTTGTAAATCAAGCCGGAGCCGCCCGGCATCTGCGCGCGCCAGTAAGAGTAGGCTGGAGATGATGCTCGAAAGGCGCCGCGTCTGCTCTAGGAGTCCGCTGACGGCGATGCGCTCGTGCTCGTCGAGCGCGGGTGAATGGAGCATCGCCTCGATACTTGCCCGCATGACAGTGAGCGGGGATTTTAGCTCATGCGAGGCGTCTGCGCTGAAACGGAGCGCCTGCTGGTAGCTGCGTTCCAGACGGTCGAACGTCAGGTTTAATACAATGGCGTGGCGCTGCACCTCGTCTTGCACCTTCGGCACCGGGAGTCGCTGGTCGATGTGTTCTGCTGTGATGCGCTCGGCGGCATCCGTCATTTCTTCCAGCGGTTTTACGGCTGCTTGTGCAAGCCGCCGCCCGCCGAACCACGCGAACGCAAGCGCCACCGGCAGCCCGGCGAGCAAGGCACAGCCGAGAGCGACGAGGAGCGAACGCTCCGCGCCGAGGTCTGCCCCGATGGTGAACGTCACGCCCTGTTCCTCGCCGATGAGCATCCGCAAATCCCCTCCATCATGGGGGAACGTCGAGAGACTCGCTAACGTCAACGGGAATCCCGACGCTGGATAATTCGCCGAGCGCCAGCGGACTTCACCGCCCGTACGTATCTCCATGTAACGCGGCGGATTCGTCTGCGGCAGCCATTCCTGGATTTCCTCATCGATTCGCTTCCAGTCGAATTTCACTCCTCCGTGATGGTGCATTTCCGAGAAAAAATGTGCGCTCTCCAAGCGCAGGCTTTCATCCAGTAAAGCGAGCTCTCGCCGATGCACGACAAACGCCGTAATCGCTCCACTCACGACAAGTGCCACCGCAGCGACGAGCGTGGACCAGACCGTGAGCCGCCGACGAAAAGGGAGGCGCTTCATGCCTCGGGTTTCATCACGTAGCCGACTCCCCTCACCGTATGGATGAGCTTCACCGCGTGTGGCTCGTCCACTTTCTTCCGTAGCCGTTGGATATACACTTCCACCACATTCGTCCCCGTGTCGAAGTGCCACTGCCAGACATTTTCGATGAGCTGAGTTCGTGAGAGCACGCGACCTGGCGACCGCATGAGAAACTCCAGCAGCGCAAACTCCCTCATTGGCAGCTCAATCTTTTCACCAGCCCGCGTGACCTCGCGGGTGATCAGATTCATCGTCAAATCCTCCATCTTGAGCAAAGTCATCCCCTGAGTATTCGCCCGCCGGGCCAGCGCCACCACGCGGGCGACCAGCTCTGTCATCGCAAAAGGCTTCGCCAAATAGTCGTCTGCCCCGAGCATCAGCCCCTCGACACGCTCAGAGACTTCTCCGCGAGCTGTCACCAACAGCACGGGAGCCGCCACCCGTTTCTCCCGGAGCACTCGCAAAACACTCAGGCCATCGCGCCCTGGCATCATCACATCCAGGACGATTGCGTCGTAAGATGTCGCCACGGCAGCATCCAGCGCTTCATCTCCACGATGGAACATGTCCACCGTGAATCCCTGTTCACGCAAAGCAGCCCGGATATGCTGGGCGACCTTCTTATCGTCTTCTGCAAGCAACACACGCATCTTCGCATCCACTAAACTAACGGCGGTAGTAATCACACTGAAAATATGCACGCATCCGCTAACGGCATTCCCGGCGACATCCTGACTGAGGAGTTATCTCAACACTAGGATTGCCTCGCGCGAAGGTTTCTGACAGGGTCGGCCCGCTTATGACTCACACTGAGCCTCTTTCGTCCACGATTCTAGCTGCCATTTCGCTCGGTGCGGAGGCGGCGCTGGATGCTGCGATGGGGCTCTTTGGGTGCCAAGTGGGGACCGTTCATTGGCTCGGCGCGGATGGGCTTCTCACCCTCGCTGCACAGAGAAATCTGCCGCCGCCCATCGTCAGCATCGTGCAGACGGTGCCCATAGGGAAGGGGATCGCCGGGCTGGCCGCCGAGAGGCGCGAGCCGGTCTCACTGTGTAATCTGCAAACGGACACCTCCGGCCAAGCGCGTCCGGCAGCGAAAACTACGGGTATGGAAGGCTCCATCGCGGTGCCGATGCTCGTGAATGGCGAACTTCGAGGCGTGCTCGGAATCGCAAAAATCGAGGCCCATGATTGGAATGATGCAGAAAAGGCATCACTCCTGCGTATCGCTGCACTCCTTGGTGAGCAGCGCCCGTTGCTTTCAGCCCGTGAAAAAAAGCCAACAAAACCATAATTGCCATATTGACGTCCTTCGCCCGACTCTGCACGCTGCGCAGCCTCGCATGGTGAACACATCCGCACATCGTAGCCCACTCTCCGGGCCGATTCAGCCAGCTTCCCGACTGGGGCTGCTGTTGCTTCCTGCGCTCTTGCTCGGTTCATTTTGCGGAGTCGAGGATACTGGCGTGAAGTTTCGCGGCGCTGTACCGCTGGCTCCGGCAGTGGCGCCTGCGAGCTCGACGGCGCCGGCGATCGTGGAACTTCCAGACCCTCAGCCCGTCTTGCCCGGCTCGAAAATCATCGACCCGAAAATGCCTGCCGTCCCGGCCCCGAATCGGGCAGCCGACGGTAAATCTGTGGACACTGTTCCACAGCTCCCCGACCCCGCGCCGGTGGATAAGACCGGCATCCCGCAATCGAACCCCGCCGACGTGCAAGTATTGCCCGACCCGAGCACGATCCGGCCGCAGATGCCAGCAGTGGATGTCCCTCAACTCGATAACGTGAACCTTTTCCCCACCCCGCAGCAGCAATTGGAGAACGCGGCGGATGAATCGCGCCGGGGATGGCAACTCGTCACTCACGGTGGACTGAGAGCAACTTGGGACAGCAATATCTTCATCCAGAGCAAAAATGAACAGTCGGATTTCATCATCTCATTTTCACCCGGCGCGGCTGTGGGTATCGGTGAATTCCGGCAAGAGCTGGCGACCGCTGGCACGTTCCGGGATCGCTTCGACCGGACGGATGCCGAGCTTGGCCGCCGTTACTTCTTTCTCGATTACAATCCGAGCTACCACCTTTACACCTCCAACGGCGATGAGAGCAGCTTCGAGCAAGATATTCGAGTGGAAGCGCGCTACACTTTCACCAAGTTGACGCTGGGTGCCACCGCGCGCTATGAGACACTGAATATCGCCGACGCAGACCTCGGCGAAAAGGTGGGCATGAGGCGCTTCCAGGGCCGTATCAATGCCGACTACGCGCTCACCGGCAAGACGACGCTGGAAGTCCAGCTCGACCACAGCATCCGCAACTACGAAGGCAACCGGAACGACATCACCGAATACCGCGCGACAGGCTGGGTGGACTACCAAGTTTTACCCAAAACGAACCTCGCCCTCGGCTACACCCACGGCTGGGTGGATGTGACGAATAGCAGCAACCAGAGCTTCGACCAAGTCCAGCTCCGTGCTGTTTGGAAAACCTCGGAGAAGCTCGCAGTAAAGGCCAGCGGGGGTATCGAGTTTCGCGGCATTGATAATCGCGATGACGTGACTAATGCCACGTTTGCCGTTGGCGTAATCTACAACCCATTCGACGCCACTAGCATCTTCCTCAACGGCTTCCGCAAGACCACGACTTCAGCGAGCGGGTTTAACGAAACCTTCCTCACCACCGGTTTCGACTTCCGCGTCAACCAACGCTTCTCGCAGAAATACTTCCTCACCGCTGCGGGCGGACTCCAATCCGCAGATTATCAAGAAAACCTTATCACTGGCATAACTCGTGCAGATGATTATGCGTGGGGACGGCTCAGCCTCGGCTGGGACGTGAACAAGTGGCTCACCGCACTTGTCGCCTACGAATACCGTCAGAACGACTCGAACCAAGACAAGCGTTCGTTTGAGGACCACCTCTTTTACATACAATTTAACTTCTTATTTTAGCCATGCGCATACTCGCCGCCCTTATCTTCACAGCATTCACTTCGTTCACCATCGCGCAGGACAGCGCGGTCATCAAAAAGAACGACAAACTCGAAATCAAAGTCTCGGGTGAAGAAGGATATGACGGGAGCGCTCACAGTCGGCTCGGATGGCTTTGTAAGTGTCAACTACATCGGGCGCATCAAGGTAAGCGACCTGAATGTGGACGATGCCGCCACGAGGATTCGCGCTGAACTCATCAAGAAACGCTACTTCGTGGACCCTCAAGTGAGCCTAAACATCACCTCCGCTGCGAAGCTCTTCTTCACCGTCATCGGGCAAGTCAATAAGGGCGATACCTTCGAGTTCCCCGCTGACGGTAAGATGGACCTCATGGCGGCGATCGGGCGCGCACAGGGCTTTAACAAAATCGCCAACCCCAGCAAAGTGACCATCAAACGCGCAAAAGGCGGTGCTAAAGAAACTTACGACACCAAAAAACTCGCCGACCCAGTCCCCATCTTTCCAGGCGATGTCGTCGAAGTCGCAGAAAGCAGATTCTAATTTAACTATATGGCCGTCTCATACCGCTCCAAATCGCGTCCCGCTTCCCCTGAAGAACCTCGCCGCCGCAAAAGCGGCAATCGGAAAGATTCCGGTGCGCCTGCCATCGACTTGCGCTCGTGGATTTTTCTCATCCGCGAACGCATCATCCTCATCTTAGCATGCTTGGGCCTCGCCGTTGGAGGTGCACTCTTTTACCTTTCAAAAGCGCCACCGGTTTACACCGCAATCGGGGCCATTGAAGTCATGACCGAGGCGCAAAGAGTCCTCGGCGGCGACGTGAAGGGATATAACCCGGAAGGCTCCAGCAGCATCGAAGCAGTGAAAACCGTGGAAAATGCCCTTTTAAGTGAGTCGCTCCTCGTGCGAGTCGCCAAAAAGAACGAACTGCAACTCACGCATCCGCGCTTCATGGCCGACCCGAAAACCGGCAACCCGCTCTCCGAAGGTGAAATCGCCAAGGGAATGGCGGCAAAGGTGGACGCCAAACAAAAGCGCGGCTCCCGGACGATTGAGGTTTCGGTGGACGACACCGACCCAGTAATGGCGGCCAAACTCACAAAGTCCCTCATGGAAGAATACGTCACTTCTCGCGATGAACTGCAGGTTGGCACACAAGGCGTAGCCATCAAAGACCTCATCAAAAACCGCGACGAACTCGACAAACAAATGCGCGAAGACGAGTTGGAGCTCCAAAAGTTCCGCGAGAAGAACAAGACGACCGACCTTGATAAAAACGAGACACAAATCAAGACCCGTATCGAAGACCTCAGCAAGCAGTACACCACAGCAAAAGCGCGCCGCCTTACGCTGGAAAGCGACCTGCCAATCCTGAATCATCGTTCGGAGCTTACCGCCGAACAACTCCTCGCCCTCTCCACCATTGCCTCGCAAGTCGATGTGCAAGAATCGCAGAAGAAAATCATCTCCGCAGAGGCAGAGTTCGCATCCGCAAAGCGCGTCTATTTAGAAAATCACCCCAAATACAAACGGGCAGGCAGCATGGTGAGCGACTTGAAGGTGTCCCTCGAAAAAGCCGTCCGCCAAGCCGCCTCCATGGTCGCCAACAACTACGACACCGCCAAGGACGCCGAAGAGAAGCTCCAAAAGGAAATGGCCGAGCTTGAAAAATCCTACATCGAACTCAAAGGCATCTCCCTCCCTTACCGGATGCTCGCCGACAAAGTGGAAGGCACACAAAAGATGCGCGCCATCGCCAATGAACGGCTCGATGCCCTCAAGCTCACCACCGGCGTCGCCGCTCGCAACGTTGTCATCAGCACGCTCCCTATCGTCCCCGACGAGCCCAGCAAGCCCAGCAAGATCAAGGTTCTCGCGCTGGCCATCGCAGCAGGCATCGGCCTCGCCGCCACGATGATCGTTCTCTTAAAAGCGTTCGACAACACCATCCTCTCGATCGATCAAGCTGAGACGGACCTTGGCCTCCCTGTCCTCGCTGCCGTCCCGCAGGCGAAGGGAAAAGCGACCAAGACCCAGCTCGTCATCTCCGACTTTCCCGCTTCGCGTGAAGCAGAGGCGTTCCGCTGTCTGCGCACCGCCGTCTCGCTGGCCAATAGCGACGGCACGCAGAAAGTCATCCTTTTCACTAGTGCCGTGCCCGCCGAGGGCAAGAGCTACTGCTCCTCAAACTACGCCGCAGCGCTCGCCCAGCAAGGGCTGCGCACGCTGCTGATTGACTGCGACCTTCGCCGCCCCGCGCTTGGCCGCGTCTTCCCGACGAAGAAAGACGCCAACGGCATCACCGACTTCCTCACCGGCAAGTGCAAGTTCGACGAATGCTGGCACGTCACCGAGGTGAGCAAACTCTACTTCATGCCCGCTGGCACCAAGAACGCGAACCCCGCCGAGCTACTCTCCGGCGAAGTCGTCGCGAAAATCCTTAAGGAAGCTGCACGCAAGTTCGACCGCGTCATCATTGACTCCGCGCCCGTCAACGCCGTCAGCGACACCCTGCTCCTCGCCGAGCATGTGGACGCCGTCGTCTTCGTCGTCCGTGCTCGTAGCACGCCCGTCCGCGCCACCGCCCGCGCGCTCCAGCAGCTCCAACAGGCCAACGGCACACCTTACGGCATCGTGCTAAATCGTCTGCCGACCCGTGGGGCAAACTATTACTACTACGACGAAGGATCGTACCACTCCAAGGGCGTGTACGGTGCCTGAGGATGAAGTGCCAGCAGAGCCGACGCTCCGCGCAAAAGCCAAGCGTGGCCTGATTTGGGGAGGGGTCGAAGCGGGTAGCCGCGCCATCCTGCAAGTCGTCGTAATGGCCGTTCTTGCCCGCCTACTCAAGCCGGGCGAACGTGGACAAGCCGACGCGGCGCTTGCCGTCGTGGGCATCTCTGCCGTCTTTAGCCAACTCGGCGTCGGCCCTGCGCTCGTCCAGCGCCGCGATGAACTACGGCCCGAGCATCTCACGAGTGCGTTCACATTCTCCATTCTTTTTGGCATTTTCACCTCTGCGCTCTTATGGTTTCTCGCGCCCATGATTGGTGCATGCTTCAAGAACCCGATCCCACCGGAAGTGCTCCGCTCGCTGTCCGTGGTATTCCCAATCTCGGCGCTCGCCGTCGTCAGCGAATCGCTCATCCAGCGCAGCCTGCGCTTCGACCTCATCGCGCGCGCGGAAATCTTCTCTTACCTCGCCGGCTACGGTGCCCTCGCTACGATGCTGGCCGCGTTTGACTTCGGAGTATGGGCTCTCGTGTGGGCGCATGTTTTACAGATTTTCCTCAAAGCGCTCATGTTCGTTTTCTATGCTCGCTGGTTCCCACGCTTTGGCTGGGACAGTGCGGCGGCGAAGGAGCTCATGGGATTTTCCGGCGGCATCACCGTCGCCAGACTGGCCAATTACCTCGCCACAAATGGAGACAATCTCGTCGTCGGTGCCCGCCTCGGGGAAGTAGCGCTCGGCTTCTACGGACGCGCCTACCAGATCATTGTGATGCCTGCGAATCTGCTCGGCCAAGTGCTCGAAAAAGTGCTCTTCCCCGTCATGTCCAAAGTGCAGGAGCACAACGCGCCGCTCGCCCGCGTTTATCGGCAAGGCATCCGCCTCCTCGCACTCGCCATGCTGCCCGCCAGCGCCGCTATTTTCCTCCTCGCGCCGGAGCTTGTGGAAGTCCTTCTCGGCAAACAATGGGAGCCAGTGGGCGGCGCGCTGCAAATCCTCTCCGCCGGGCTCCTCTTCCGTACCAGCATGAAGATGAGCAACTCGCTCATTCGTGCGAAAGGCGCTGTGACGCAGATGGCCACCTGCCAGATTCTCTACATGGCCTCCGTGCTCGCCGCCGCCGCCGTTGGCTGTCGCTGGGGGATCAACGGCGTGAGCTGGGGCGTGCTTTGCGCGATATTCATCTGCTTCATCCACGCCGCCGCCATCTGCCACAGACTCGTCGGCATCAAATGGAGCGAATTTATCGCCGATCACGTGCCCGGTCTATTACTCGCCGCCATCGTCCTCGCCGCCGGATGGCCCGCGCATGCTGCGCTGAAATCTGCGAACGTAGAACACTTCATCGTCCTCCTCGGCACCGGCTTCATCATCGCGATGGCGACGCTCATCCCCGCGCTCTTCCTCCCCAGCAAAATGCTCGGCCCTGACGGTGCGAAACTGCGCGACCGGGCGAAGAAACTGATGGGCAAAGTCACGGGGGGCGACAGTGAGCAGTAAACCAGAACGCATCTCAGAACTCGACGTTCTCCGCGGCGTCGCAGCCGTGTGGGTCGTGCTCTTTCACTACACCGTCCGCTACTACGAGCAGCCCGGCCCCTCCGTCAGCAAGATCGGCGAATACGCCGTGCATCTCTTCTTCATCATCAGCGGCTTCGTCATTTTCATGACGCTCCGCAACACCCGCACCGGCGCAGATTTCCTCGTCTCCGGAGCCTCGCGACTTTACCCCGCATACTGGGCGGCAGTGCTGCTCACCGGGGCCGTCATGGTCGTCGCGCCGCCGTTTGCCAAAGCCGCCGTCACCCTCCCGCAAGTCGCGGTAAATCTCACCATGCTCCAGCAATGGCTGCGCGTCCGCGAAGTGGATGGTGTCTATTGGACGCTGGCCATCGAGCTGGCGTTCTACGGCTGGATGTTCCTCATTTTCAAACTACGCGCGCTCAACCGAATCGAGCTGATCGGTGCAGCGTGGATCGCCGTGGAAATCATCTCCCGCCGCTGGGAGCGAATGCAAAATCCCATCCTCGATCCCGGCATCATCCCCTCCATCATCTCCCGCACCTTCATCCTCGAACACGCGCACCTTTTCGTCGCGGGAATGGTCTTCTACCGCATCCGCACGGAAGGCTCCACGCTTGGACGGTCGGCGCTGCTCGGCGGTTGTTTGTTCACGCACCTTTTTGTCCACGGCCCTTACGCCACGCCGTTTCTCGCCATCTTCTTCGGCGTCTTCCTCCTCATCGCGCGCCGCAAGCTCGGGTGGCTCGCCGTGCGCCCGCTCGTCTGGCTCGGCAGCATCTCGTATCCGCTCTATCTCGTGCATCAAAATATCGGCTACACCGTCATGCGGCAGCTCGCAGCGCAGCGCACGGAAGTGCAAGTCGCCGCAGCCTTCTCCGTCGCCATTTTACTCGCCACAATTCTCCACTACATCGTCGAGAAACCGGCACTTCGTTTGCTTCGCAATTGGTATGCTTCTCGCCGAACATTCGGAAATACTTAACGCCTTGCCAACGATGCACTCACCAACAACGATCCGAATGAAAACTGGGGGAAAGGAATGATCGAAAAAGCCGTATTTATAGGGGGATGCGCTCGTGCAGGCACCACACTGCTGGGCGCGATGCTTGGTGCTCACAGCACCGCCGTCTGCGTGCCGGAGTCGCAGTTCAAGATTGGACTCCTCCGCGATAAACAACTCACCGACCGTGAAAGCGCCGTCCGTTTTCTCAAAAGCCACTGGCGCTTTCGCCTCTGGAATATGCCCATCGAAGCCAGCGACCTCCCCGGCAACGGCGAGTTGGAGCGCACCAACATCATCCGTCGTCTTTGCAGGATGTACGGAGCTCGCAACGACCGCGCAGGCCGCGCCATCTGGGTGGACCACACGCCGCACAACATCCGCCACTGCAAGCTGCTGAACGACCGGTTCCCCGACTCCAAGTTCATCCACATCATCCGCGATGGACGCGCCGTCGCGGCAAGCGTCATGCCCCTCGACTGGGGGCCGAACAACATCATCGAAGCCGCGCACTTTTGGATCGAGCAAACCGCCTACGGCCTCGCCGCAGAGTGCAGCTTCGGCCCGGAGCGCATCCACCGCGTCCACTACGAACAGCTCGTCACCGAGCCCGAGCGCGTGATGCGCGAAGTGAGCAAGTTCATCGGCTGGGAATACGAGCCCGCGATGCTCGAAGGCAACGGCTTCACCCCGCCCGGCTACACCGCCCACCAGCACCAGCTCGTCGGCAAACGCCCCGACCCCTCCCGCATCCATGCGTGGAAAAAGAAATTCTCCAAACGTGACCACGAAATCTTCGAGAGCCTCACCGAAGACTTCCTCGATTACCTCGGCTACGAGCGCATGTTTGAGTTCCCCGCGCGCACCGCATCCACTTGGGAAAAACTCTGCATCCACGGCGCAGGCGCATTCCGCAAGCAATTCACCAACCGCCTCCGAAGCTGGGTGCGGCGGCATAGATAGACATGCCGTTGCGCATCCTCCTCATCACCAACAAATGCCCCCCCGACTTTGACGGCGGCTACGAACTCCGAGCCTTCCAGATCGCTGGTGCGCTCCGGGCACGCGGGCACGACGTGGACATCGTCACCGCCAAATACCGCGACACTTTCGCTGGGAAACAGGAAGACCCGCCGTGGGTCCACCGCATCTTCCGCTACGTCGGCGTGAGCAAAGCCAAGGGCATCCGCCGTCACATAGACCGCATCCACAAGCACCTCGAAAGCACCATCGTCGCCGCCGAGAACGAGCCCGCGATGGAGCGCTTCCTCGCGCAGCACCACGACTCGCAGCCCTACGACATCGTCTATGCGTTCGGCATGTTGCGCATCAGCTTTGCCGTCCTCCGGCCCGTAACCCAGCGCGGCATCCCCGTCCTTCACCACGCGGGCGGCACCTGCATCGCCGACCACTTTCATTACTGGCCGAAAAAATACCCCGGCTACGCTGCGGCCATGCGGCTCTTCACTCGCGGCTGGTATGAGCGCGAGCATGAAATTGACCGCCGCCATGTCGCCTACGTCTCCACATTTCTCCGCGACCGCGAAGCCGAGCGCGGCCACACCGCGCCGCACCGCTACGTCATCTCGCGGGGCATCGACTTCCCCCTCGCCACCGACGTGGACCGCGAGCGCACCCAGCCGCCCACCTTCCTCACCGCCGCGCGCATTGATCCGCAAAAAGGCATCCACCACGTCCTCGCCGCCGCCGCGCTCTTGCGCAAAGACCTCCCGTGGCAGCTCCACCTCGCGGGCGAATCCCTCAACCCGCCCTACCGCGAAGAGTGCGAGCAACAGATCGCCCGCGACGGCATCGGCGACCGCGTGAAATTCCTCGGCAAGCTCAACCGCGCCGACCTCCTCGCCGCCATGCGCAACGCCACCGCATTCATCTTTAGCAGCATCTACGGCGAGCCATTTTCCAGCACCATCATCGAGAGCATGGCCTGCGGAACCCCGCTCATCGGCGCGCGCGACGGCAGCATCCTCGAAGTCGCCACGCCCGGCACCGACGCGCTTGTGTATGAAAAAAACACCCCCGCCGAACTCGCCGCGCACATGGAGACACTGCTCACCGATCCCGCCCGCGCCCGCACGCTCGCCCTCGCCGGGCTCGCCACCGTCGAGACCCGCTACACCCTCGACCGCATCCTCGACCTCACCGAGAAAGTTCTCGCCGGAGTCATCGCAGAAACAAAAACTGCCCGCCACGCATAGAACTCGCTAAACGAGTCTAGCTCAATCATTCAGCCCAAACTCATGTCGCTCACTACCACACTCAAATCGCTCCTTCCCGAACGACTTCACGGCCCGCTTAAAGAGGCCGCCTACCGCGCCACCAGCTTCCTCTACTCTGGGGATCGCTACGAATGCGTCTTCTGCGGAGGGCGCTTCAAGAAGCTCCTCCCGCGCGGACTCAGCTACGGCGTCCTCGTCGATCAACACGTCGTCGTCGGCGGCATCCGCGATAACGCATTTTGCCCACGCTGCCTAAGTTACGACAGAGAGCGCCTCGTCTATCTCTACCTCAAAAACGAAACCGACCTCCTCCGCCGCCCAGCCAAGGTTCTCCACGTCGCGCCCGAGCGCCAGCTCCTCAAAGTCCTTCGCCGCCACCCCGACTTCCAAGTCACCACCGGCGACCTCTTCTGCAAAACCGTGGACGTAAAACTCGACGTCACCGCCATCCAGTTTGCCGACCACACCTTCGACCTCGTCCTCTGCAACCACGTCATGGAGCACGTCCCCGAAGACCGCAAAGCCATGCGGGAAATCCTCCGCGTCCTCAAGCCCGGCGGCATCGCCATGCTCCAAACGCCCATCTCCCTCAAAATGGCCGCCACCGACGAAGACCTCGGCGACATCCCCGAGAGCGAGCGCATCCGCCGCTTCGGCCAAAAAGACCACTGCCGCATCTACGCCCAAGCCGACTACCCGCAGCGCCTCCGCGAATGCGGCTACGAAGTGGAACTCTTCCGCTGGTGGGAAACCCCCGAGCACTACGGAGGCAAAGACAACCGCTCCGCGCTCAATGCGGAGGAAGTGGTATTCGTGTGCCGGAAGCCGGTGGCATGAAAGTAAGTTGGCTTTCAGCCTGTGAATGGATCGCTTTTTGGGGAGGAATGCTCCTACTGCTTTTCGGAATGCGCGAGCTTCTAGTAGTATCTCCAGAGTTCATTTCAGAGGTGATGAGGCGGCTACCTGATGGGAAAGAGATGTTCACGAAAACGGAAGTCATGGATGCAGCCTTCAAAGCGTGCCGAACCCACTTGGTAGCGATGAATCCATTGGTAGCGTCATTTTTTCTCCTGTTCACATCCCGATGTCTTTGCAGTGCAAAACGGATTCGCAAAAACCATTCCGTTGAATGAATCTGCCAAACCCAAAGAGATTCAGAGAGCGGAGGCGAAGCCCAAGGAGCGGCGACATTCCTGTCGCTGTCCTAAAAGCGCGAAGCGCCCAATTTCGAGCACCGTGCAGTTTCCGAGAGCCTCACGAAACTGATTGGGCGCTTCGCGCTATGGATACAGCGACAGGAATGTCGCCGCTCCTTGGGCTTCGCCTCTTTTCATTACCATCTCCGTATTTCAAGAAGATAATCTCACTCACCGTTGCATCATCGAACATGCCGCGAGGCTTTGGAGTGCGGGGGCTTGACCCCGCTTTCACTTTCGGCGGAACGAACGCTGTGAGTAGGACAAAGGTGAAGCGCACAACGGCCTCTCACATTTCTCCAAAGCTCCACGCGCAATCCCGTGAAAGGAAAAGCGGGGTCAAGCCCCCGCACTCCAAAGCCTCGCGGCACTCACACGCTGCTTTTGTAATCTGATGCTCTTCAACAGCTACGAGTTCATCTTAGTCTTCCTCCCCATCTGCCTGCTCGGCTTTTTCCTGCTCGGCAATCGCGGGAAGATCGCGGCGGCGAGTTGGTGGCTTACGGGGACTTCGCTCGGCTTTTATGCGTGGTGGAATCCTGGGGCCGCCGAAGGGAAGCCGTGGTCGCCGTTTTACCTCGCGCTCATCATCACGAGCATCGTCTTTAACTACTGGCTCGGCGTCGGCATTGCCCGGGAAAAAGAAGCGCGGCCACGGCGGGCGAAGGGCTTTCTCACGCTCGGTGTGACCGTCAATATGGTCGCGCTGGCGTGGTTCAAATATGCGGACTTCGGCGTGGCGCTTGCGAACTCTGCATTTGGCACGCTCTTCCCCGCGCCGCATGTGTTGCTGCCGCTGGCCATCTCGTTTTTCACCTTCACGCAGATCGCCTACCTCGTGGATGCGTGGCATGGCGTGACGAAGGAATACAACTTCCGCTGGTATGCGCTGTTTGTGAGTTTTTTTCCCCATCTCATCGCCGGCCCTATCGTGCTCTACCGCTCGCTCATGCCGCAGTTTGCGAAGCGCGAAACGTGGCGCTTCAATGCGGATAATTTTGCCGCTGGCTTCACCTTGTTTGCATTCGGCCTGTTCAAAAAAGCGGTGATCGCCGACGCCCTCAGCCCCACAGCCAACGCTGTCTTTCTCGGCGTCGCAGGGGGCGGCGAGCCGAGCCTCATCGTCGCGTGGGTCGGCGCGCTGGCGTACACGTTTCAGCTCTACTTCGACTTCAGCGGATACAGCGACATGGCTGTCGGCATAGGGATGATGTTCAACGTCCGCTTCCCGCTCAATTTCGACTCGCCGTATAAAGCGCGCGACATCGTGGACTTCTGGCGGCGGTGGCACATCTCGCTCAGCCAATTCCTCCGCGACCATCTCTACATACCGCTCGGCGGCTCGCGGTGTAGCCCCGTGCGGCGCTACGTGAATTTGTTTTTGACGATGCTGCTCGGCGGGCTCTGGCACGGTGCGGGATGGGCGTTCATCATCTGGGGCGCGCTGCACGGCGCGTATCTCTGCGTGAACCACGCATGGACGGCGCTCGCAAAAAACCGCGCCGTTTTGCAAAGCAAGCCCGCCGTGTTTGGCGGATGGTTCGTCACGTTTCTCGCCGTCGTCGTCGGCTGGGTTTTCTTCAAATCGGGCGACCACGGCCTGTATCGCGCCGGAGCCACGCGCGGAGAATTTGCCGTCGCCCGCGAGATGCTGGAAGGCATGTGCGGCAGCAACGGGGTGTCGCTCCCGCTGCAAATCAAAGCCGCGCTCGGCGGGCTCGCCGGGAAGCTGCACGTAGGGTTCGCCGCCGCGCCGTTCAAAGTGCAAGAGCTGCCGTGGATATTCGGGGCCGCGCTCATCGCCTTCTTCGCGCCGAATACGCAGCAGCTCTTCCGCATCGCGCTGACCGCCCGCGAGACGAGCGAGCCGCCGATTTGGAAAACAGATGGGCGCTGGGTGGTGCTCACGGCGGTCGTGTTCGTGGTCGCCTTTTTCCGGCTCACGGGTGTCACTGAGTTCCTTTACTTTCAGTTCTGATGAACGCCGCCTGCTATCTCCGCCGCCTTTTTCTCGTCGCACTGCTCATCACAGTCGCGATGGCTGCGCTCAATTACTACGCCGACCCGTACGGCGTCTGGCGCTACGGTTTGCCCAGCGACCCCATCCGTTCCCGCCCCGCCATCCGCAACCAAGAGCGGATGCACAAAGCGCACGCCGTCCGCTTTGCCGATGCCGATTGTCTCATCCTCGGCAGCAGCCGCGTCATCGTCGGTATAGACCCGAATCACCCCGCGCTGCCCGAAAAAACCTACAACCTCGGGCTCAGCGCCGCGAACGTTTACGAGTGCTGGCGCTACCTCCAACACGCCGCCTCTTTCCAAAAGCCAAAGCTCGTCCTGCTCGCCATAGACAAAGGAATGTTCGACGCGGACTCGCGCCCCGAAGTGGACTTCGACGAACAGCGGCTCGCCGTCGCCGCCGATGGCACGCCCAACCCGAACTGGGGCCGCGCCGACATCCCGGAGACGCTCCTCAGCCTCGATGCCTTCGTGGACAGCCTCAAAACACTCCGCAACAAAACGGGCGTCGCCTACAAAGACGGGATGCGCGACGAAGTGCTGCTCAAGCCCTACATGCAGGCCGCGAAAGTCCTCTCGGAAAACGTGCGTTGGAAAGACATGAGCCGGAAGTTTGCGTGGAACAATGCGCGTGGACAAAACGCGCAGCGCGACGCCTTCGTGCAGCTCCTCAGTTTCTGCAAAAAGAACAAGATCGAGCTTCGCATTTTCACCAACCCACTCCACGCCGAGATGCTCGACATCGAGTACGGCGACGGCGTCGCGTTCGAGCAATGGGGCCGCTGGCTGAACGAAGTCCTCGCCAATTTCCAAATGAGCTTCTGCAACTTCTACCACTTCCTCCCTGAGAACTCCGAGCCCTTCCCCAAGCCGGGGGAAAAGGTCAGCGCGATGAAGTCGTATTGGGAAATCTCGCACTACAAAAAAGCCGTCGGCGACCGCGTCCTCAGCGAAGTGATGAGAAACGACCGCCCGGCGGAAGGGGACTGGCTCACAACGCTCCGCAGCGAGCGCGCGGCATGGAAGGCGGGCAGATGATCTACATCCTCTCCAACATGCGCGAATATG
This sequence comes from Chthoniobacteraceae bacterium, assembly GCA_947471505.1. GTDB lineage: Bacteria > Verrucomicrobiota > Verrucomicrobiia > Chthoniobacterales > Chthoniobacteraceae > SXWH01. The sequence goes on from CANIWM010000065.1 coordinate 23,861, forward strand.
GCGGAGCCGAGAAGAGCATCGCCACGCTGCTCCCGCACATCGCGGCGAAAATGCCCACGCGCATCTTCGTTGAGAACGATAAGCACGCCGCAGATTGCGAAGCTGTCCCCGGCCTAAAAGTCACCGCCACCGCGAAGGGCAACGGCCCGCTCGCGATGCTGAAAACCTTCCTGATGCTCCGCGCTGCCTTCGCAAAAGAGCGCCCCACTTTACTGCTAGCGAACGGACACAAAGGCGCGCTCTTCCTCGCGCTGCTCCGCACGCTTTCCCCCGCCGCACGCAAAGCGCGATACGCCATCTACGTCCGCGATTTCGACTACTACTGGCTCGGAAAAATCCTGCCGCGCTTGCCCGGCTGCATCCTGCTCGCGCCCTCGCAGGCTGTCTTTGACAACGAACGCTACCTCGCTTGGGGCATCGAGAAACACCCGAGCTACGTCATCGAAAACGCCGCCGACATCTCCACCTCCGAGCCCACAGCGGACGAGGGCTGGGTCGGATTGCTCGCCCGGCTCGTCCCTTGGAAGGGCGTCGAATACGCCATCCGAGCCATGCGCTTCGTCGCCGACAAACTTCCCGCCGCGAAGCTCCGCATCTACGGCGAAGCGATTGATCCCGCCTACGTCGCCAGCCTCCGAGCCCTCGTCGCCGAGCTGAAACTGGACGCCAATATCGAGTTCCACGAGCACACTCGGGATACGGCCAGCGTCTATCGTGCAGGCGCACTTTTCCTCGTCACCTCGCTGAACCAAGTGCCCGGCCCTGAGTCGTTCGGGCGCGTCGTCATCGAGGCGTGGAGCCATCGCCGCCCGGTAATTGCGTTCGATTGTGGAGGGCCGCGCCATTTGATCGAAGACGGCACGGACGGCTATCTCGTCCACGAAAAAGACATCGCTGTTTTGGCCGAAGACATCATCGAGTTGCTGGAGAATCCCGACCAGCGCCGCGCCTTCGGGGAAGCCGGATACGCCAAAGTGCGCGAGCGATTTAACCCTGCCACGCTCGCAGGTCGCTTGCTCCAAACGCTCTTCCCCGCCAACGTCCCGACCACCAAATGAAAAGCTCCTACAACGAAGACGACTACGATGATGAGGATGAGGACGACGACACGCCCGTGCGCGGTGCGATGTATCGGCTGATCTGGCTCGCCATGTTTGCCGTCGGCTTCTTCTCGTGGATGTTCAAAGGAAGGCGCGGAGGCTCCACGGAGGGCAACGAGTTGCTGCCTTTTAGCCCGCTGCAAATCCTCATCCCGCTGCTCGGTATCTTCGCGCTCGCCGTCTTCATCATGGGGACGCGCGGGCACTTCCCGAAGGTCTTCGAGTCCACCGTAGCGTCGTGGCTTTTCAGCCTCGGCATCCTCATCATCTGCGTCGGTGCGATTGTCCACATCGGCAACGGAACTTACCGCAAAGAAGCCATCATGTACATCGTGCGATGGATGATGCCGTTTGCATTTCTCCTCTTCCTCACGCTGGCGCAGAAATACGAAGTCGGCTGGCGACCTCTTGCTTACGGCCTCGCCGTAGGTGTCTTTATGAGCATCGTCGTCGTCGAAGCCTACCGCGCCGGTATGACGTGGCTGCCCGTGGATCGGAAGACGGAAGGACGGTTCGGCGGGCTGTTCTCTCACCCCAATCAATACGGCATCGCCTTCGCCACGACTGCGTGTGTGCCCGTCTGCTTGTGGATGTCCCGCGTCGCGAAGCTCCGACTCCTCGCCGTGGTGATGCTGCCGCTCTACCTCGTCACGATTTTCCAGCACATGTCGAAGACGAACATCATCCTCTTCGGTGTCTGCATCTTCGCGTGCTTCGTCGTCCTGTCGCTCCACAGCACTGCGAAGACCGTGGCCACGCTTGGCACCTCCATAGCCGCCGCCGCCATCGCAGCCATCCTTGGATATTTCGCGCTGGAGCTCATGTTTCAGTTTGCGCCGAAAGACGCGCAGGTCATCAGCAACGCCGTTTTTAATCCCGGTGAAGTGCGCTCGATGGACGTGCGCGAAGATGTGTGGGACGAGGCGTGGCGCTACGTGCAGAGCAATCCCTACATGGGCTACGGCCCCGGCTGGGCTAGTGAAAACCTCATGCGCAACCACGCGCACAACCTCTTCCTCCAAATGGAGATTGATACCGGCATCGTCGGCACCGTGGGCATGGCGCTGCTCGTTCTCGGCTGCCTCTGGCGCTTTTGCGAACTCGTCGGTCAGGCATTCCGTGCGCCCTCGCGGATGAGCGAATCCTTCCTCATGCGACTGTGCAGCGGAGTCGCCGTGATCATTTACATCGCGGGGAATGCGCTCAGCGATTCCTTCGGCACCGCCACCATTCCGTTGTTCTGCGTTTTTGCCAGCTACGCATTTATCAACAGCGAGTGGCAGCCCGAACCCGATGGTGAGGAAGAAGAATACGACGACGATGATTTCGGAGAAGAATACGATGACGCAGACGCCGCCTAAAATCATCCTCGGCCACGACTACCTGATCCAAATGGGCGGCGCCGAAAAAGTCGTCGCCTCACTCCACCGCGCTTGGCCCAAGGCGCCCATCTACGTCAGCGCTACGGACTACGAAAAGCTCCTGCCAGATTTCCGTGACGCCGAGATTCACAACACATGGATGCAGCACATTCCCCGCATCAACTCGCAGTTTAAGAAGCTCTTCCCCGTCTATCCTTTTGCCTTCAAATCACTCGGCACGCTCGACGCAGACGCCGCCGTAGTCAGCAGCAGCGGCTTTGCGAAATGGATGCGCTTCACCCCCCGCACGCAGCTCTTCTGCTACTGCCACACGCCGCCGCGTTTCTTTTGGCAGACCGAGCATTACCTCAAAGACGAAATCTCCAGCGGCCTCGTGAAAGCGATGGCGAAAGTCTTCATCCCGCCCCTCCGCCGCAGCGACTACCGCGCCGCGCAAAAGGTCACGCACTTCATCGCCAACTCCGAGTGCGTGCAGGCGCGCATTAAACAATTCTACGGGCGCGAGTCCGTCGTCATCTACCCCGCAGTCGAAGTGCATCGCTTCGACGTGCAGACGAGCGACGACGGCTTTTACCTGATTCTCTCACGGCTCGTTTCCTACAAGGGCATTGACCGCGCCGTCGCCGCATTCGCGAAAAGCGGCAAGCGCCTCGTCATCGCCGGCAGCGGTCCTGACCGGGCGCGACTGGAAAAGCTCGCCGCTGGCGCGGGCAACATTGAATTCAAAGGGCGCGTCAGCGATGCCGAGTTAAAGCACCTCATCGAGCGATGTTACGCCTTCGTTTTTCCGGGGCTGGAAGATTTCGGCATCACCCCCGTCGAGGCGCAAGCCGCTGGAAAACCCGTTCTGGCATACGGCGACGGTGGCGCGCTGGAGACCGTTGTCCCCGGCGAAACCGGCCTGTTTTTCAAAGACCCTGCGCCCGACGCCATCAACGCCGTCGTCGAGCAATTCGAGCGTATTCAATGGAATCCCGCTCGAATCCGGGCCAACGCCGAACGCTTTTCCGAAGACAAGTTCATCTGTGCGATGAAAACACTCGTGGCCTCGAAACTCAACGGCAGCAGGGCGGACTAGTTTCGATTCTCGACACGTCTGCGCCGTCCTGTTTGAAAAAGCGGCATTCTATGATTGGCTCTCTTTCTTCAAACATACCGTCCGGCCCGCTCGACCAGAAATGGGAGAAGCACAAATTTGAGTCACGCATCATCAACCCGTCGAACAAGCGGAAATACTCCGTGATCGTTGTGGGCTCGGGGCTGGCCGGGGCGAGCGCGGCGGCGACGCTCGGTGATCTCGGGTATGCGGTGAAGTGCTTTTGCTACCAAGACTCGCCGCGCCGGGCGCACAGCATCGCGGCGCAAGGTGGCATCAATGCGGCGAAGAACTACCAGGGCGACGGGGACTCGGTGCATCGGCTGTTTTACGACACGGTGAAGGGCGGCGATTTCCGCGCTCGCGAGGCGAATGTGCATCGGTTGGCGGAGGTGTCGGTGAACATCATTGATCAATGCGTGGCGCTGGGTGTGCCGTTCGCTCGGGAGTATGGCGGGCTGTTGGCGAATCGCTCGTTTGGTGGCTCGCAGGTGTCGCGGACTTTTTATGCACGAGGGCAGACGGGGCAGCAACTTTTGCTCGGCGCGTACTCGACGCTGAATCGCACGATTGCGCAGGGCACGGTGCAGATGTTTCCGCGCACGGAGATGCTGGAGCTGGTGATCGTGGACGGGCACGCGAAGGGAATCGTGGTGCGCGATATGGTGACGGGCGCGGTGACTTCGCACTCGGCGGATGCGGTGATTCTGGCGACGGGCGGCTACGGGAATGTGTATTACCTTTCCACGAATGCGAAGGGCTGCAACGTCACGGCGACATGGCGGGCGCACAAAAAGGGCGCGCTGTTTGCAAATCCGTGCTTCTCACAAATCCACCCGACGTGCATCCCGGTGGCGGGATCGTTTCAGTCGAAACTCACGCTCATGTCGGAATCGTTGCGCAACGACGGGCGCTGCTGGGTGCCGGTTAAAAAAGGCGACACGCGCCCGGCTCACGAGATTCCTGAGAGCGAGCGCGATTACTATTTGGAGCGCATGTATCCAGCGTTCGGCAACCTCGCGCCCCGCGACATCGCCTCGCGTGCGGCGAAGGCGCAGTGCGACGAAGGGCGCGGCGTGGGCCCCGGCGGGCTGGGCATTTATCTGGATTTTGGCGCGGCCATTTTGCGCTACGGAAAAGGCGCGGCGGGCGAGAAAGAGGAAGATGTGCGGGCTCGCGGACGCGCTATCGTGGAGGAGAAATACGGGAACCTTTTCGAGATGTATGAGCAGATCACCAGCGAGGACGCTTACCACGTCCCGATGCGCGTGTATCCCGCCGTCCACTACACGATGGGCGGGTTGTGGGTGGACTATAATTTGATGTCGAACGTGCCGGGTTTGTTCGTGCTCGGCGAAGCGAACTTCAGCGACCACGGCGCAAACCGTCTCGGCGCATCGGCGCTCATGCAGGGCTTGGCGGACGGGTATTTTGTCATCCCCTCGACCATCGGGAACTACTTGGCCACCGTCGCCCCGGACAAGCGCCCGAAGCCGACCGACGGCGCATTTCGCGAAGCGGAAGAAGCTGCAAACGCCCGCACGTCGAAGCTGCTGGGAATTAAAGGCAAGAAGACGGTGGACGAGTTCCACCGCGAACTCGGCCTGCTCATGTGGGACCTCTGCGGCATGGCTCGCACGGAGAAATCGCTGAACCGCGCCCTTGCCCGCATCCCCACGCTGCGAGCGGAGTTTTGGGAAAATGTGAACGTCCCCGGCAGCGGCGAATCGCTGAACGTGTCGCTGGAAAAAGCAGGCCGCGTCGCCGACTTCCTGGAGTTTGGCGAGCTGACCTGCCGCGACGCCCTAGAGCGCCGCGAGAGCTGCGGCGGCCACTTCCGCGAGGAGTTTCAATACACGGAAAAGGACGAAGAAGTGAAGAGCGGCAAAGTCTGCGCCGGCGACGTAAAGCGCGACGACGAGAACTTCCTGCATGTGGCCGCATGGGAAGCCGGTGAAGACCCGAGCAAGTCCATTCGCCACGCCGAGCCGCTCATCTACGACGTAGCGCATCCGTCGGTGCGGAGTTATCGGTAAGGTAGGGCGCAGTCGGGCGCGCCTTACCTCCGCCGCTTCTGGGGCTTGCAGTATTGATCAGAGTCCCCCAGCGGCGACTTGCTTTCCAAATCTACGTCGTTCGCACTCCGTCCGCGGCCCCATGCAAACATCCGCTCGAACAACGGAAGCAGGCGGCTGGTCTTAATCTGCTCCAGAAAATACACCTCGTGCTCCTTCTCCTTCATCCCCATCGCATAGAGCATCGCATCGTGCTCGCGGATGCCCAGTGCGTGAAAGAACTGCATCATCCGGAAATACTCGCACACATTGCCGCTCTCCAATTTCCCCGCGAAAAAAAACGGCATGAAACGCCCGATGACGTGGCAGCTCGCCGAGATGAGTTTGCCGATCAGGAAAAAGCGGCGCTCGTAGCTCCGCGAGATCGGAATGCCGTAGAGCTTCATCAAGCGCAGCACATTTTCGCGATGCTCCCACTCGTCGTCCTCGATGCGCTTCACCGCCGCCTTCGCCCCGGCGCACTTCAGCGAGCCCGCGTGTCCGATGTAGGCAAAAGCCGCCGCGCGTTCCGCAGAATAGGCTCTCTGTAAAAGTTCGATGAGTTCGGGATGTTCCAGCTTCACGGTTAATGCACGGTAATAAAACGCCTTCCTCCCATTGGCGAAGCAATATCGCGGGCGCGACGCAGGGCCGTGCGCCGGGGCGAAAAGGATCGCCAAACTCCGGGGCGGGCGGTAGAGGGACAGAGGTGGCTTTTCCGCCGCGGCAGGACGAGTGTCGTGCGGCGCGCCGCGAGGGCCGCCGGATTTTCATGTGCCGTATTTTTCTCGCTCTCGCCGTTTCCGTGTCCGCTTTGGCCCAAGACGCCAAGCCGCTCGCCGCGCTCCGACTCCCGCTCACCATCGCCGACGTCAAGACGCCGGAGGTGAAGCTGGATTTTGAAGGCGACGTCTCGCCCGAGACAAAGGCCTGGGCGGAGGAGGCTGCGGTGCAGGTCCGTGAGTGGTGGCCGCAGGTGGTCAGGATGCTCTCCACGAAGGACTTCAAATCCCCAGATCAGTTCGTTCTTCATTTTAAAAAGGAGTTGAAAGTGCCCGCGTATCGCACGCCGGAGGGACTCTTCATCAGCATCGCGTGGATTACAAAACGGCAGGACGACTTCGGCATGGTCATCCACGAAATGACCCACGCCATCCAGGACTACCGCCGCACGCCGCGCGATGCGGGCTGGCTCGTCGAGGGCATTGCCGACTACATCCGCTACTACCACTATGAGCCCGAGTCCCCGCGCCCGCGCTTCGACGTGGCGAAGGCCAGCTACCGGGACGCGTATGGGACGACTGCTGCTTTCCTCGCTTGGACGATGCACAAGTACGATCGCCGCTTGGTGCGGGAGCTGGATGCTGCGCTGCGACGCGCCGATTACACCGACGCGCTCTTTGAGAAGATTACGGGTAAGACAGTGGACGTTCTTTGGGCGGAGTTTATCGGGTCGGTGAAACGCTAACGCGGGCGGTGGAGCTCGTATCGAATCGTCGCAAGCCCATTGATCTGGGGCAGGCTGGATAGGGTTTCCCGTATTCCCGGAATTGCAGGCCAACGCGGCCTCGATCACTTTTAAGCCGCCATCGACAACGCTACCGAGTGAGTGTGCCTGATTCAGTCGTACCTCAGCGACTCGATGGGATCGAGGTTCGCAGCTTTATATGCCGGGTAGCTTCCGAAGATGACGCCGACGACCGAGCAGATGGCGACGCCGAAAATTGCCCAGTCGGCGGGGAATGCGGGCGGGACTTTGAGTAGATAGACGGCGACGGCGTTGGCTCCGGCGAAACCGAGAATCACGCCGGCCAGTCCGCCGATCTCGCAGAGCACGACGGCCTCGATGATGAACTGCGACATGATGCTGCGCTTCTTCGCTCCGATGGCGCGGCGGACGCCGATTTCACGGGTGCGCTCCGTGACGGAGACGAGCATGATATTCATGATTCCGACGCCCGCTGCGAGCAGCGAGATGGAGCTGACTACGGCGAGGCCGATGCGCACGGCGAAAGTGACGTCGTTGAACTGCTTGATCAGCGAATCGCTTGTGAGCATCTCGAAATCATCTGGCTCGCCGGGTGCGACTTTGCGGATGGTGCGGAGGACGCCGCGTGCTTGCTCCATCGTGTCGCCGAGCGTCGCGACATCCGCTGCTTGCACGAGGATCCCGATGTCGCGGCGGCGGCCAAATCGGTTGAGGCCAGTCGTGATGGGGATGACGGCGAGTGCTTTTGCCTCACTGGAGCCGACGCGCTCCAGCACGCCGGTGATGGTGTAGTTGATGGCCTCGATTTTCACCCGCTGGCCGACCGGCGAGCCGAGTGGAAACAACGTCTTTGCGAGTTCAATGCTGATGACGCACACGTCGCGCGCAGACTCTACATCGGCTGTGAGAAGCGGGCGGCCTTCGACCATCGTCCAGTTGTTCGTCTGAAAAACACCGGGCGTCGCACCTTCGACAGGGACGTTTGGCGGAGTCTCCGCAAAGCGCGAACTAACGGTGAAACTACCGAACGGCGAGTGCAGTCCGACCACCGGCGCGAAGTCGGCGATTTTCTGAAACTGCTGCCCTTGCTGAATATTGAGTTCCTTCCGCCGGTAGTAACGCATGGAGCCGTGCGGCCCTTCGAAATTCACAACGGGAAATCGCGTGACCGCAAACGTCCGGCTGCCGAGGGCGCCCATTTCCCGCTCGATGTTGTTCTTCATCGCCCGCACGGCGGTCATGACGAGGATGATGGAAAATACGCCGACCATCACGCCCAGCAGCGTGAGCGCGGAGCGAAGTTTGTTCGCCGCGAGTGCGCTCAGCGCCATGCGGATGTTTTCGCGGAGTTCGGCGAGAAGGCGTTTCATTTAGTCCTTCCGCAGCGCATCGACCGGCCGCATCCGCGCGGCCCGCCAGGCGGGTAAAAAGCCCGAGATGAGTCCAGTGCCGACGGCGACCGTGAGCGCGAGCACGACGACGCTCCACGACATAGCGACCTTCGGCAGATAGACGCGCGCGACTTCGACGAGGCCGCGCGTAATGCCGATGGCGATGATTCCACCGAGCAGGCAAATCGCGGCGGCTTCGATGAGAAATTGCAGCAGCACAGTTCGGTTCCGCGCGCCGATGGCTTTCCGGACTCCAATCTCCTGCGTGCGCTCCGCGACGGAGACAAACATGATGTTCATGATCCCGATGCCGCCGACAAAAAGCGAAAGACCGGTGATGAAGAATCCCGCCGCGGCGATGATGGCGGACACTTTTCCAAATTGCGAAACGAGCGCTTCGGATTGATTGATCGCGAAGTCGTCCTCGCGCCCCGGCGGCAGGCGGCGAATCTTTCGCATGAGCCCGCGGAGTTCATCGCGCACTGCCGGGATGCGCGCAGTGTCGCCGACTTTGATCTGAATGACGCAGCTTGGATCCCACTTAAAACCGCGATTCATCTTTTGAATCGGGATGACGATCTGATTGTCGAGACTCATGCCTCCGAGGACGCTGCCGCGCTTTTCAAAAATGCCGATCACTTCCAGTCGCTGGTCGGCAACCGTGATGCGTTTGCCGAGCGGCTCTTCTTTTTCAAAGAGCTTGTCCGCGATGTCCGCGCCGATAATGCACAGGTCGCGATTCGCGGCGGCTTCGGCCTTGGTCATGAAGCGTCCCGACGCCAGCGACGCGCCGCCTGTGATGATGAATTGCTCGTTCGTGCCAATCATCAAAACGCCGCCCGTGCTGCGGTCGCCGTAGCGGAGTCCCTCCACGCCTTGCATGACCGACGGCGCAACACCACTCACGCCGCTCAGCCCTTCCTCTACCGCACGGACCTGCGCCATCGTGATTTTCTCCCGCCGCTGCATGCGGTCGAATTTGTTGTTGTTGTCGATGAACCACTCGTTGCGGTCCACGTAGAGGACGTCGGTGCCGAGGAACGAAATCGCGTCGCGAAAAGCGGTGTTCAAATACTCCAACGCCGTCGCCATGAGTGTGACCGTAACAATCCCGATGACGATCCCGACGGTCGTCAGCACCGAGCGCATAAGGTTCCCGCGAAGCGCCTCCCACGAGATGCGCAGGCCTTCGGAAATTTCGGACCCGATGTTCATGTTACCACTTCGTCGCTCGCCACGAGCCCGTCGCGAATTCGGATGATCCGCCGCGCGTGGCGCGCGACTTCTTCCTCATGGGTGACGACGATGAGCGTGTTCCCTTTTGCGTGAAGGGCTTTGAAAAGCGCGAGGATCTCTTCGCCGGTTTTACTGTCGAGATTTCCCGTGGGTTCGTCGGCGAGGAGGAGCGACGGCTTGTTCACGAGCGCCCTAGCGACGGCGACGCGCTGGCGCTGCCCGCCGGACATTTCGTTGGGCCGATGCTCCACGCGGTCGGCGAGGCCAACGTCAGCGAGCGCGGCGAGGGCGATCTCGCGGCGCTCGTCGATGTCCACGCCGGCGTAGATGAGCGGGAGCTCCACGTTGCGTAGTGCAGTCGAGCGGGAGAGCAGATTGAACGTCTGAAAGACAAAGCCGATCTCGCGATTGCGAATGTCGGCGAGGTCATTGTCGTCCATGTCGGCGACGGTGTTGCCGTTGAGTTCGTAGCTGCCGGAGCTGGGCGTATCGAGGCAGCCAATGATGTTCATGAGCGTGCTCTTTCCCGAGCCCGATGGACCCATGATGGCGACGTATTCACCGCGCTCGATGGAGATGGATACGCCGCGGAGAGCATGGACGGTTTCCCCACCCATCTCGTAGCGTCGGCAGATCGAATCGAGTCGGATGAGGCTCATAAGTGTCGCACCGAGCAGAAAAGTAGCCCGCGAGTCCCTTCGCGGTTTTTCACCACTCGCGAAGCGACACTTACTATTCGTGCGGCTTCGCCGGTCGTTTTTCGCCGCGAAGGGACTCGCGGGCTACTTTGCGCTTCGCTTCCAGTTTTCACTTTGGCCCCACCTTCACTTTTTTCCCATCTTCGAGGTCTTTGCTGATCGCCTTGTATCCACCGGAGACGACTTCCTGGCCCTCGGTGAGGCCGGATAGAATTTCGTAGTGATCGCTGTCGCTGATTCCCGTTTTCACCGGGACCGACTTCACTTTGTCACCATCGAGAATGAACACGACTTCCTGCGGCTTCACAGGCTCGGCGGGCTTTCCTTTCCGCGGCTCGCCCTCAGGCTTTGGCGGCGCGGGCGCGAGTCGGGTGGTGACGCTTTGAATTGGAACGCTGAGTACGTCTTTCCGTGCACGGGTTTCGATTTCAGCGGTGACGGACATGCCGGGCCGGAAGCTTTCCTTATCCTCAATGCGAATCTTCACCTCGAACTTCGGCGCGTCCTGCGACGATGAACTGCCGCCGCTGCTGTTGCCGAACGATGAAGAACTTCCTTTCGTAGCGTTTGCGATAGCGGTCACCGAGCCGGTGAATTTCTTGTCTTTGAACGCATCGACTTCGAGCCGCACGTGCTGGCCGATTTGCACGAGCACGATGTCGATCTCGCCGATGTCCACGCGGGCTTCCATCTGGTCGAGCTGTGCGACCGTCATCATCTCTGTGCCCATGTTGAATGATGTGCCGAGCACGCGCTCGCCGAGTTGCGACTTGAGCTTCGTGATCGTGCCGTCGATTGGCGTTTTGATCGTCGTCTTCGCGAGATCGTCTTTCGCACGGTCGAGGGCAAATCGCGCCTGCTCGGACTGATGCACCGCGTTCTCTGCACGGAGCCGCGCTACATCGCGCACCGTCTTTGCGTCTTGATGCACGTTTGCCGCCACGAGCCTGTTTTTGAACAACTCGTCATTGCGGGTAAAGTCCGCCTCTGCTTTGAGGAGCTCCACTTCCACCTGTGCACGCGAGCCTAATGCCGCTTTGAAGCTCGCATCTGCGGAATTCTTTGCCGCCACATAATTGTCCGGTTTGATTCCCACGAGCAGGTCGCCCTTCTTCACAAATTGTCCCTCCTTCACGGGCAACTCGATGATTTCCCCCGCTACCTCGGGACTAATGATCACTTGCGTGATGGGCTGGATACGCCCGCTCGCCACAACGGTTTCCGTGATGTCGCGCTTTGCCGCCTTTTCCACTTGCACGAAGATTGTTTCGTCCGGCTTGCGGGTGGCCTTCCAAGCTGACCACCCACCCGCCACGAGTACAATCAGGATTACCGATATCCACTTCTTCTTTCTCCGACTTCGATGTTTCGGTGTCATGTGTCGCTTTAATCCTAAAAACGGCAGTTGAGGGTTGAGGGCGAGGGGGAGCGGCGCGGGTTGGATTTCACGGTGGCGGCAGGTCGATGATGCTGCGCGCGGTGGTTGCGCGGTCGCTGTTTTAGAAAATCAGCGCGTTTTGTTTGGGTGGGGAGGGG
>CANIWM010000066.1 GCA_947471505.1 Chthoniobacteraceae bacterium
GGTCAGGTCCGGCGGCAGGATTTTGCCCACCACTGCGGCCTCACCCAATAGGTGAACGTTTTTCGCGCTCGTTTCGTCGTGCATCTCTCTGTTGTTGCACGACTTCCGCCATTTTCACATCCGGCTAACTGCTTTATTTAGGGTGAATGAAGCGCGGCGATTCAGGCGGAACTCAAGTGTCTGCATCGTAGGCACGCCGCTCGTGAGTTCGAGTGTGCTGATGACTTGGTTCGCGGTGCGTTCGGCGGCGGTGGCGGCGACTGTGGGATTCGTGTTCGCGAGGAATTCGGCGAGGTTTTTTATCCCGTCGCCGTCTGAATCTCCATCCGTCGCTGCGCCGGGGATGCCGTGGCTGGCGGTCCAGGTGTCGAAGGTGTGGAGCACCGTCACTGTCACGGCCGCGCTCGTCACGCTGCCGCCGGGTCCGGTGAAAGTGACCGTGTAATTACCGTCGTTCATCGTGGATGCCGCAGTGATGTAATATGTGAGCGTGGTGGCTGCGGAATATGCACCGCTCGCGCCGCTGGGGATGGGTGCGCCGTTGAAGTTCCACTGGTAGGTCGTGGCGTTCAGCGCCATCGCACCGATGGGTATGGTGCTCCCGGCGATACCGACCGTCGGGCTCGATAGATACGAGATGACGGGTGCAGTGCCTTGCGCGGCGTTGGCCATGTTTTGCGTCTGCCATAGCGGAGCGACAGCGCCGGTGCCGTCGGGCAGGCGACCCAGCGCGTAGAGGTAGCCGCCCACAGTGCCAAAGCTCTGCGCGTCGAGTTGGGTGTCGTCGTTCTGCGCGAGGCGGAGGTATTCGCCTCCGAAGTCGATTTCAAAACCCAAGTCCAGCGACGAGGATGTGGCGAAGCCGCTGCCCGCGACGTAACTGAGCGGCGGAAAGGCGAATTTGCGCCGCCCCACTTCGCTCGGGTCGTCGCTGAGATATAGGCCGCCGAGCGCGACGGGCAGTGCGCTGGTGTTGAAGAATTCCACGCTGCTCGTGGTCCATTCGTTGATGCGGATTGCGCTCACTGGGCCGAGTGCGGCGGCAGCGGCGTTCGTGGCGCTGCGCGTGGGCGTGGCGAGTAGCGCCCATGTTCCGCCGCTGGTGCGGCCAATGGTCTTGTCGGCGATTTGTTGTCCGTAAGTCACGGTGTCCACCAACTGGCCAGCGGGGTTGAGCAGGTCCAGAATACGGGTTCCGTCGCCGATGATTCCGACGTAGAGACCAGAGTTCAAATTGGGACTGCTCACGGTCGAAGGCAGTGCATTGACCGGGTCGCACCAAATCGCGAGATGCCCTCCCGCTGAAATGCTTGTGCCCGATGGAAACGTCCAAGCCGACGTCCAATCATCGGCATAACGACCGAGCCTGAGCCTCCAGCCGCCGAGCGCGATGCTGCTGTCGGTCGGATTTCGCAATTCCAACCACGCGGGGCGGCGTCCCCACGGGGCGTTGTCTCCATCATAATTTGTGACGAGGATTTCGTTAAGCTGCGCGGTGCCGGTGATCGCGATGTGATTGGCGATGCCGGGACTTGGGATGAGCGCGGCGATGGTCGCGGTGCCGTCCGGCAGGCGTCCGGTTGAGACACTCTGGGTCTGCGCGGTGTATGTCAGTGAATCGGCCTGCGTGCCGCCGGAGTCGCGGATCGTTAGCGTTGTGCCGGCTCCGGGGAGGTTGAAATCGAGGGCGTCGGCGCGGTTCGTGCCTTCGTTGCAATAGAGCCGCGCCCAGCCGAGCGGGGCGACGGCGGCGAGGCACTTGTATTGGAAAAGCTGGGCATCCGTGCTGGCGTAGAAGCCACCGAGCACGACGGGCTGGGTGGCGTGGGTGTTGTAGAGTTCGAGCCAATCGGCGAGGCCGGGGCGCGGGTTGGCGAGCCATTCGTTGAGGCGCAAGTTGCTTTGTGCGGCGGAGGTCGCGGCGATGTTGGCCGCGTCGGGTGTGGGCGTGGTGAGCGTCCAGTTGCCGCTCACTTTTCCGAAGGAATAATTCGCCGCCTGCGGGCCGTAGCGGACGCTGGCGGCAGTGATTCCGTTGACGCGGAGTTCGATGAGCCCGTGGTCCGCAGGCAGGCGCGGAGTGCCGGTGACTCCCGGCAGCGTAGTATCGTGGAAATGGGCGAGCAGAAACGCACCGGGGGCTACGATCGTCCCGTTTGGAAAAGCGGTGATGGGAGCGCCGTCCACATGAAGATACGCGAAGTTCAGCGTGATGGCGCTGCCGCTGGTATTTTGCAGTTCGATGAAGCCGGGATTCGCACCGGAGAACGTGTAAGCACCGCCGTTTTTCACGAGGAATTCGCTGAACTCCATGCCCGCAGCGAGTGCGCTGTTGGTGGCACCGGGCGTGCCGTTGCTTGCGGCACTGGCCTTCCAGTTTGCGGCGTCGTCGGGATCGCCATCGGCATTGATAATTTCGAGCGAAGGGCCATTGCCGTCTGCCGCGACAGGCCACGGCCTAGCATCGCGATAATCCACGCTCACGATGACGCGCCCGCCCGCATCGTGCAGCGACACACGCTCGCCGCCATTATCGAGGTTGCCGCCGAAAAATGCACCGACTGCGACTCCGGGATACGTCGCTGCGAAAACCGTCGGGCTGTCGTTGTTTGCGAGGACGAAGTGGTCGCCCGCGCCCAGCACGGTGCCGAGCGGGATGACGCAATCCACGCCGCCAAAATACCAGCCGGACATATCCACGGGCTGAGTGCCGATGTTGCGCAACTCGATGAATTCCTTCGCGTCGTCGTTCGTGTTGCCGGGCGGATTATACATGATCTCCGTGATGCGGACGGTCGGGATGAGCGAGTCATTTCCCACGGTGAAAGTCTGCTCGTTCAGCGCGCTCCAGATCGAGCCGTTGAAAGCGCGAACCTTCAGCGTGGTTGTAGCATTCACGGTGTAAGTTGCCCCCGGCGAAGCGGACACAGCGCCCGTCGCGACGGTGCTCGCATAGTACACACGCGGGTCCGTGCCGTTCGTCGTGTAGTAAAAAGTCGTCGCGTTCGACGTGCCCGATGGCAGCGAGGCGACGTTCGCAAATTTCACCACAAAACCTGCCGCGACACGCTGCGACGCAATCGCTACATCGGTCACGTTGTTCCGAATCTCCGGCGCATTCACCGAGGGATAAAGCACGAGCGCAGGCGCGGTGGGCGTCGCGCGGAATTGGCCGACGACGTTTGCTGTCCGCAGGGGAAAATAAGTGCCGTTGAGCCGCGTCAGTTCGGACAGCCAGTGCGTCGTCGTCGTCTGCGTCGCGCCGCCGGAGTACCACTTGCCGTTCCACGTATAGACGATGTTGTAGGGCGCGCTTGTGTATTGATGCACCATCATCCGGTAGTCGCCCCAGCGTGCGGATTCGGCGGCTTGCGCGTCGGCATTCACGATAGCGGTCCACTTACTGTGGCGGGCGATATTTGCAGCAGGCAGCAGCGCGCCGTCGGGGGAAATCATGTGCTTGTGGACTTGGTCGGCGAAATCCAGCGCGAACTGCGCGTTCGTGCGCAAGCGGTTCTGCGCGGCGACGGGCGGGTAAAGCGCACCCGTCACGCGGTTCACCGTCTCGCTCCACAGCAGGTTCTCTTGGTCCCACGGGAGCAGGCGAAACTTCGAGCCGGGCTTGCTGCTTTTGACGAAGTACCAGTTCTTGTTGTAGTCCGCCGTCGTCCCCCAATCTTCGTGCCCGACATAGTAGTGGTGGATCATGTAATCAATGAACCACGGCATATCGAGCTGGCCTTTGAGCGTCTCGTATTCGGCATTAGTGAAAGCGGTCGCCAGCACGCCAGCCGTGGGCACGGTGGTGTAAGTCGCGCCCGTCCAGCCGAGTGTCGCCTTCATCGCGTAGTAGGCGGTCATCGTGCCGTTTTTCAGCACACCTTGGTCAATCACATCGTAGTCCGCTTTATCCCCACCGAAGTAAGCGGCGGCGAAGTCCTCCGCCTCATCCTCGGATGGGTCGTAGGTGCCCCAGTAGATGCCGTTGATGAACAAATTCACGTAGCGATGGTGGCTCGCCGCGCGGCCCATCGCGCGGAACGTATCCTTGCTCCACGCATCGCGGATGCGCGTGCCTTTTGGGCGCTGCACGCTGCCGTCTTGGTGCCGCCAGCTTGAGTTAAAATCCGCCCGCAGCACGAGCTTGTCGAACGACTGCACGGGCGAATCCGGGAACATCTGATAGTCCAACTTTCCCGGCCCGTAGTCGCCTTTGAACTTCAGCGTGAAGCCGTGCTTCGGGTTCTTGTAGGGCGCTCGGCTCGCGTTGCCGTGCAGGTCAATTCCGCAGTTCACATGGAACGCCGTGGAGCCGTTCGGCAGCAGCATCTCCAGTGAGCAGGCTTTGGTCAGGTCGGGTTTCACGCTCTCGGATGCGCTCGGATAAATCCCCGTGCTCGCCGGTCCGAACATGTCATCCGTTTTCATCACGACAGACATCACCGGCAGCGTGCGCAGACATGTCTTGATGCGCTCTAGGTTCGTCTTTCCCGCCGCGTTGATGGCTCCTGTGTCGTCGTATTTGTTCGGGTCGTTCCACACTTTGTCGTCCATGCCGTAGTCGGCTGGAATCTGCCCCGCGACGTAACCAGCGAGCGGCACAGCGGCGGCGGTGAAAGTC
Organism: Chthoniobacteraceae bacterium; assembly: GCA_947471505.1. Taxonomy (GTDB): domain Bacteria; phylum Verrucomicrobiota; class Verrucomicrobiia; order Chthoniobacterales; family Chthoniobacteraceae; genus SXWH01. The sequence goes on from CANIWM010000066.1 coordinate 4,622, forward strand.
GCATTCGTCCCCCAACTCGTCGGCAGTGCCACGCCGCCGACGGTGGGCACGAGATTCGCCCCGGAGTATGGCGGCGAGGTCTGCGCCGTTACCGCATCGAGGTAGATATAGCTGTGCGTGATCGTCTCGCTCGGCACGAAATTCGTCGCGAAAGCCACCGCCCGCAGCAGCGTCGTCGTGCTTACGGAAAGCGGCGTCGCGTAAAGCGTGCTCGCAGCCGTCGGCACCGAGCCGTCCAGCGTGTAGCGGATGCTGGCGCTCGGCGTCGCGCACGAGAGAACCACGGTGAACGGGTCTTTGAAAAACCCACGCGTCACCGACGCTGTCGGGTTCGCCGCAATCGTCGTGAGCGTGCCCGCAGCGTTCGGCGCGTTCGGAGTGGATGGGGTGAAATAGAACAGCGCCCCAGCCGTCCCGCGCCCGTAGCTGTAGTCCGTGCGCTGCGCGGGGAACGGCGCGAAACTCGGCGATGTCAGCACGCGCGGCGAGTCCGGCGTGTAGAGCTGCAACGTCCCGCCGTTTTCGTTCAGCTTGAAGTTCGTGTGCAGATTCCCGCTTCCGGGTTTGCGGTCTTTGCCGGAGGCAAAAACGAGCAGCGTTCCACCGCTCGCAATCGTCCGCGAAGGTAGCACCCATTTGTCCTGCTCGTCCACGTCGTTCGTCAGCGCCCAGCCCGCGACATTCACCGCCGAAGCGCCCGTATTCAGCAGCTCGATCCAGTCGTTCTGCTCCGCGTTCTCATCCGCCAGCCCGAGCCCGTTTTGTGCGAGGAATTCATTGATGACCACCGTGCCCGTCGCCCCCACTGTCACGCTCCAGCCCGCACCGGCAAAGGGATTACCCACACCATCCACGATACCGTGCCCGCCCGCCCAAGTGAACGCCAGCGCCCCCGCCGCTGGCTGCGTGATGGTGAAAAGATACGGCCCCACGCCAGCGCCCGTCACCGCCGTCGCAGGCGTTCCGTTCACCAGCAAATCCGCCGCATCCACCCCCGACACGAGTTCGGAAAAAGACACCTGCACCTGCGTCAGCACGCCCATCGTCGCACCCGCCAACGGCGTCGTCTGCACGAGCGTCGGGGCAACCGTATCCGACAGCGAAAACGCATACGCGCTCGGCGCGACAAACGCCCCCGTCCCCAGCCCCGCGATGCCGTGGTCCGCCTCCCAAGACACGCTCACCGTCCCCGCGCCCGGCTGCGTGAACGTGAACACATACGGACCCGCGCCCGAGCCCGTGACGCTCACGGGCGCCTCGCCGTTTACCAAAAGATCATTCGAGCCCACGCCCGTCACCGCTTCGGAAAAAGTGACGCTGAGGGAGGAGAACGACGACACCGAAGAACCATTCGCAGGCGAAAGCGTGGAAACCGTCGGAGCCGCAAATGCAGACGCGACAAAAACAAGAGAGAGGAGTGAACGGGTGAGCATAGAGCGTGGAGTGGGTAAAAGGTCCGCGCACAATGCCCATATTTTGCCGACATGCCGCAAAAATTTTGCGCCATTTCGCTGGTGAGACTTCCAGATTTGCTGTGTGAGGACTCGCCGATGGTCGATGCGGCCGAGCTCGGGGTGAAAGCGCCCGTCGCTCTGGGCGCATGGCGTTCACGTCTGGGTCGTGTAAGGGTCGCTCTGGGTCGGTGCGTGAATATGGTAGGGAATCGTCAACGAATGTCAGGGTTGCCGCGCGCCCACCTATGGGTGCTGTCAACAGGGCTCGGGGTTACCGCGAGGTTACCTCTGGGTAATGTTAGCGCGACTCTGGGTTAGTGCGCGTTGAGGTCTGGGTTAGTGCGCGTCGAGGTCTGGGTTAGTGCGCGTCGAGGTCTGGGTTGCGTTTTTCTCTGTAAAATATCCGTCGGCAGCCCTCTGGATCCCATAAAGCGCGGCGGGATCGGAGCCGAGAGCGCCATGCAAGGTGGAAATGAGGCGGACGAGCGCAGCCCCCCCGCTCAGATTACGTCAACACTCACTACAAACGCGAAAACATCGCTGTTTGGGATCGTTTGCTGCCTCGTATCCTGACGTTTAGCTCCGGCGGAAGATGTCGGTGCTCCCAGGGCTGCGCTCTTTCCAGAGCCAGATACCGCCGCGCATCCCGAGTTCGTTCGATACGAGTTGGACGTCTTTTGGGAGTTCGAATTTGAGGGCTTTCGCATTGCCGCCGCCGATGTAGAGGCGGTCGAAATTGGTCAGGATGCGGAGTGTGTCGATGGCCTTTTCGACTCGCTTGCTCCAGCGTCGTTTGCCGGCTGCTTCGAGCGCTGCATTGCCGAGTTGTTCTTCGTAGGTTTGCCCTTTGCGGAAGGGGTGGTGTGCGAGTTCCAAGTGACACGAGAGCCTTCCGTCCTCGGCGAGGCTGGAGCCGAGGCCGGTCCCGAGCGTGATGACCATTTCAACTCCTTTGCCCGAAATCGCGCCCAGTCCTTGGATGTCCGCATCGTTGAGTACCCGCACGGGTTTTCCGAGTTTTTCGGTGAGCGCCAAGTCGAGGTCGAATCCCTGCCATGCTTCCTGCCCGAGATTGTGGGCCGTCATGATCTTCCCGCGGCGCACGACGCCGGGGAAGCCGACGGAGACGCGGGCATAGCCGGTGAGCGGTTCCACGAGTTTCGCGAGCGTGTCCACGATGGTCTTCGGGTCGCGCTGTTCTGGCGTGGCGATGCGGACGCGCTCGGTGATCATGTTGCCTTTGGAGTCGAGTACCGAGGCCTTCAAGCCCGTGCCGCCGATGTCGATGGCGAGCGTCTTTGGCCCTGGTGCGGGAGCGGGGAGGGGAGTGTCGGTTTTTGGAGTAGCGGTTTTTTTGGAGACTGCGTTCATGGTTGAGGGCGCGATGGGATACTGATTCGTCGATGATTGCGAGAAATAGTTCGGCGCGTTTGGGTTGAACCCGAACGCCGCGAATTGAACCGCAGATGAACGCGAATTTTCGCAGATATTGTTGCTCGCGACTGCTCTGAGGGGACCGGCGTTTCTCGCCCGCACGAAAATCTCCAGCTCTCGCTTATCTGCGTTGATTTGCGCGTATCTGCGGTTTCAAAAGCGGCGTTCGGGTTGAACTGTTTGCAAAGCGCCCGCCGAGCGGAGAAGGTCGCGCTTCCATGAAAATCGCTGTCTTTTCTGCCAAACGCTACGACCGGGAATTCCTCGAAGCTGCCAATGCCGGGCGGCACACGTTCCGGTTTCTGGAGCCGCACCTCGATGCGGAGACTTGCTCGCTCGCTGCGGGGTTCGACGCGGTGTGTGTGTTTGTGAACGACACGTTGGATGCTTCTGTTTTGGAGACGATTGCGGCATTCGGTGTGAAGCTCGTGGCGCTGCGATGCGCGGGCTTCAATAACGTGGATGTCGCCGCTGCGACCCGGCTCGGGATCGCCGTCGTCCGCGTCCCTGCGTATTCGCCGAATGCTGTCGCCGAGCACGCTGTGGGGCTCGTGCTGATGCTCAATCGCAAGCTCCACCGGGCGTACAATCGTATCCGCGAGGGGAACTTTTCGTTGGATGGGCTGCTCGGCTTTGACTTGAACGGGCGCACCGTGGGCGTGGTGGGCACGGGGCGAATCGGAGTGGTGTTTGCGAAAATCATGGCGGGGTTTGGGTGCCGTATTCTTTCGTTCGATCCGATGCCAGACTCCTCGCGGATGCCGCAGGGAACGGAGGAGGTTTCTTTGGATGCGCTGTTCGCCGCAAGCGACATCATCAGCCTCCACTGCCCGCTCACGGTGAAGAACCACCACCTCATCGGCGAACAAGCCATCGCTGCGATGAAGCCGGGCGTCATGCTCATCAATACCAGTCGCGGCGCGCTCATTGATACGCCCGCAATCATCGCTGCGCTCAAGAGTGGACGCGTCGGCGCGCTCGGGCTGGATGTGTATGAAGAGGAGAGTGATTTGTTTTTCGAGGACTTGTCGGACCGCATCATTCCCGATGATGTTTTTTCGCGGCTGCTCACATTCCCAAACGTCGTCATCACGGGGCATCAGGCATTTTTCACCCGCGATGCGCTGGAGAAGATCGCGCAGACGACGATGGGGAATCTCGCCGAGTGGGAGGCGTCTGGCGTGTGCGCGAATGCGGTCCACGCGAGCTGATGCGGGAGTTTATTTACAGCGAAAGTTCGGTTTGCGGTTGCCGGAGTCGCCCGTGGCCAGCTAACAACCGCACCCATTTTTATCCATGAGTCTCGAAGTCAAAATACCATCCGTCGGCGAATCCATCACCAGTGGTATGATCTCCACTTGGCACAAGAACGACGGCGATGCCGTCGCGAAAGGCGACGCGCTGTTCACGCTGGAGACGGACAAAGTTTCCAGCGAAGTCGGTGCGGAGATCGCGGGCGTGCTGCGCATTTTGGCCCCGGCAGGTGCGGAAGTGCAGATCGGCCAAGTCGTCGCGACCCTCGATGCCGCCGGTGCTGCCGCGCCCGCTACGCCTGCACCGAAAGCCGAAGTATCGAAGGCCGCACCTGCGAAACCTGCGGCTGAGAAGAAGGCCGCGCCTGCGCCGGTCGCCGCTCCCATGAGTATCTCCGCCGCTGTGGAGTCCGCGAATCAATCGCTCGCGACGATTTCCGAAAACGTCGCCCCAGCCAGCGATGGCCGCACCACCCGCAAGCGCCTCTCGCCTTTGCGCCGGAAGATCGCCGCGCAGCTCGTCATGGCCCAGCACACCGCAGCCATCCTCACCACGTTCAACGAAGTCGATATGACTGCCGTGATGAAGATGCGCAAAGACCTCGGCGAAGCATTCCTCGCCCAGCACGGGGTGAAGCTCGGCTTTATGTCGTTCTTCATCAAGGCGACCGTCGCCGCGCTTCAGGCCGTTCCGCAGATCAATGTCCGCGTGGACGGCGATGACATCGTGCAGAACCATTTTCACGATGTCGGCGTCGCCGTGGGCACCGAGCGCGGGCTCGTCGTCCCCGTCATCCGTAACGCTCGGGATAAATCGTTTGCCGACATCGAGCGCGACCTCGCCGCCTACGCGGTGAAGGCACGCGAAGGGAAAATCACCATCGAAGACCTGCAAGGCGGCGTCTTCACCATCAGCAACGGCGGCATCTACGGCAGCTTGCTGAGCACGCCCATTTTGAACCCTCCGCAAAGCGGCATCCTCGGAATGCACAAAATCCAGGAACGCCCGATGGCGGAGAAAGGCCAAGTGGTCATCCGCCCGATGATGTATCTCGCGATGAGCTACGACCACCGCGTCGTGGATGGCAAAGAGGCTGTCACATTCCTCATCAAGATCAAAGATGGGCTCGAACAGCCACAGCGGTTGTTGCTGGGGATTTAGCGGTTCGCGAGGAACTTCACGATTCGGTAAAGCGCATCCAGCTTCGGCATCGTCGCACCTGCGGCGAGTCCTTGACGGAGCGGCTCGCCCCAGATTGCTTCCACTTCGACGGGACGCCCGCTTTCAAAATCGATCATCGACGACGAGCGATACGGCCCCATCGAGGCGCTGCGCTCGATTTGCCAGTCGGCGAACGCATCCGGGATGTCGTGCCCGAGTCGGCGCGCGGCATCCAGCCCTTCGTCCATCAGCGAACGCGCGAGGGAGCGCAGGTCATCATCCGCCAGCACTTCGGCGACATTCGCGCGTGCGGCGATCGAGAGGCCGTTGAAGGGGATATTCCACAGCAGCTTCCGCCAGCGCTCGCCCGCGAGATTGTCCACGGCACGCGCCTCTACGGTGGCTTCGTTAAACGCAGCAGCCACCGCGCGGACCCGCTCGGAGACAGGCTTGCCGAATTCACCGATAGAAATCGACCCGTGATCGAGGTGCCGGATGACGCCCGGCTCCGTGCGATTGATGCACACGAAGCACAGCGCGCCCGTCACCCGCTCCGCGCCCCAGCGAGCCGAGAGAAACTCTTCATTTCCCAGTCCATTCTGGAGCGTGAGCAGCGCCGTGTGCTCGCCGATGAGCGGCGGCAAAAGACGCTCCAATTCTCTGTTCGCCGTGGTTTTCACCGCGATCAGGATGAGATCGACTGGCCCGATTTCCTCCGCCGTCGCAAACGCCTGAACCTTCGGCAACCGGATGACTTCGCCCTTCGTGTCGATGACGAGCCCATTGCGCCGCACCGCATCAAGGTCCGACCGTATGAGAAAACGGACGTCATGCCCGACATGCGCGAGCATTCCGCCGTAGTAGCACCCGACCGCCCCTGAGCCGACGACCGCGATTCGTTTTCCAAGTAAAGTCATCCACCAAATGAAGCGCGAGCATTCCCCCACGACAAATCACTTCTCACAAATCACCATTCACAATGGTGAAAGTGGGCCCGGCGGGATTCGAACCCGCAACCAAGGGATTATGAGTCCCCTGCTCTAACCATTGAGCTACAGGCCCTTACTCTAAGTTCAACGGGGGGCGTGAACATGGACGGCATCTGACTGCCATTGCGCAAGAGTTTGTGCAAGTGTAACGCCATGAAGGCGAGCGAAACCTTCACGCAGGTTCGTTTACGGCCTCAGTTCGAGAGCTCCAAGAGTCGAGTGTCGGCTAGGTCGAACTCGCCCTTCGCGTCGCGAGGGAGAACGAAGCGGATGCCGGCATCATCTTTAAACGCGTTCTTTATTTCGAACTCAACGACGTGCTCCTTCCATTCCGGTGAGAGCGCGATCTTGGCTTCCTTGGCTATGGCGCGCCAGCCATCAACCGCCTCGAATTCGACCGACAGACCCGCTGTCCCGCGGACTCGGAATGCGAAACGATAGCGCCCGCGCTCGAGTTTCACGTCCTTCCCGAATTCGTAGCCGAGCGTCGAGCGTGGGCCGAAGTCGCCCGTGACGCGAATGACTTTGCTGTCGCCCGGTCCGTCCATCCGGATTTGTTTCTCGACCGTCTTTGTGTCCGCCGAGAGGTTCCAGTCGCGGGATGGGTCGATGAGTTCCGTTTTTGGATCGGGAATCCAGCGGGTGACGGCTTTTACGTCGGGAACGGGCGGCGCTTTTACAGAACGGATCGCTTCGGGGACTTTGTAGCTGAGGCTGTCGTCAAACGCGGGGCTGTCGAACGTGATGCTCCCCAGAGCGACATCCTGCGGTGCCTTGCCGATGCCGATGAATCCGAACGGATGCCATCCGCCGCGGAAGTAGTTCGTGGTCGCAAATCGGGCGCTCGGCACCATCCCGCCCTGACGATCGAGAATGGCGAGCGCGAGGATGTAGCTGCCCGATTTCATCCCGTCGGGCAGCGTGGCCGAGCCGCTGGCGAGGTTTTGTTTTGCAGCGCGACGATAGGAAAAGGTGTCGCTGTCCCAGTCCTCGCCGGGCAGCCATTTGCGGATGTCCACATCGCCGAGCGGAGCGGACCACACGGGCTTTTTCGTCTCTGGGTCGAGCAGCCCGACCGCCACCGGCCAGTCGAGATAAAATGGAGCGCTGCCCGTGTTTCGCACGGCCAGCTTCACCATCAATTTCCCGCCCGGCTCCGCCGTCTGCGGGTAGCCCACGGAATCGAGCACAAAGCGATAGCCGAACGCTTTCTGAATCTCCCCGGCGCCCTCCACCACGGCGCGGTCGGAATCGTTGTAGTTGTCGATCCAGCCGAGGTAGCTCGTGTGGTAGCGGCGGATTTTATCGACCATGTAGCGGCGATACGCTGGCTCTTTCATCGTCTCATCCGGGGTGCGTCCGAAGGTTTCCTTCGGCTTCGCGCTCTCGCGTTGCTGCTGCCAGTTGTATTCCACCTCGCCTTCGATGGGCGCGCGTTTCCAGATGTTGGGATACACATTCATCGCCTGCCACGGGAACTGATCCTTCGCATCACCGGCGGGCTCGCGGGTGATGTTTGCAAACGTGTCGTAGTAAATGCCGAAGCCCGCCGCCATGAACTCCGGGTCCGTGTGCCGCACGAGCACGGGCTTGTTCTTAAACGCCTTTTGAAAAGCCTCCGCGAGCAGGCGACGCTGGTCGGCGGTGGGTGTCGGATGATGATGCTCGCCGAAGTGCCCGATGAGCCCCATCTGCACGGCAAAAATGCGCGGGTCGTTGTCCCACGCCTGCCCGAGTTTCGCCACGAGCGCCTTCAGCCTTTCGTGAAAAGCCGGGCTGTCGTAGTCGAACGTGTGCATGTCCGCTGGCCAATACTGTTTGGGTTTGTCCGGCGTGCCCGCGGAGCCGTCCCAATCGAGATAAACGCGCGGCACCAGCTTCACGTTTAGATCCTCGAATCGCTTGCCCTTCACGGTCGTGATTTTGTTCGTGTGAGCGATGATGCGCTCCACGCTGTCATTCGCGCCGACCTCGATTTCGTTCCACTTGATGTATTGGCGTTCGAGAAGTCCGTAGCCGTTCTTTTTGAATTCGCGGAAGCCTTTGAGTGGATTGTTAACCGCGCCCTCAAACTCCCGCGGCACGACCGTCACCCAGCCATTTTGAACCGATGCACCGACGGAGTTCGCATCGAGTTTTTCATCGGCCGAAACGTGCGCAAAAGGGCTCAGCGCACAAAATAATACAGCGAGAAAGGAGAAGGCCCGCCAAGCGGCGCGCGTTCGGTTGCTGGCATCGGCGAGCTTGGATCTCATGTCATCTATCGGAGGCGAAGTGCTATTCGCGGAAGCCTTTTTCAGTGCCGTTGCGCTTGATTGCGGTTTCTACAACGGTGCCGGGCTTCCAGTCGCGCGCAATCTGCACGTCGGCGGCTACGTCTTCGGTTTGCTTTGGAAGGTCCACCACTCCGGCGCGGTTGTAGAGAACAGGCTGGATGTATTGGCTGGTGTAGGCCTTGGAGTAGTTTTTCCAGTGGCCCAGCGCGGCTTCGAGGTACTGCACGGCGGAGGCTTGCTGCTGCGCGTCGCCGGTTTTGTCGAAGAGCGCGAGGTCGCATGCACCGCGGATTTTCGCTGCGTAGTAAAGGCCGAGGTGCGACATGGATTCGATGTCGCCGAGTGTGGCGGCGTATTCTTTGGCGCTGGCGGCGGGAGCGATGGTGGCCTTTTGAAGTTCCGGAAGTTCGGCGAGCGCGCGGGCGGCGTTGTCGTGGAGTGTGTCGGCGATTTGCAGCGGGGTGACGCCTTCGGGCATTTGCTTTCCGAGCAGGCCGTTGCGCCATTCGATGATGTTGAGCACGCCTGCGCCGGGCATCGTGCCGCCTTCGACGAAGTTTCGCACGGTGTAGAATCCTTGTTTTCTGCGGCAGGCTTCGGGAAACCATTTGATGTCGATGTCGCCCCAGAAAAACCGCGTGATGGTGGGAAACGTCTTCGAGGCATCGGCCCAGGCTGCTGTGAGTTTCGGGACATCGGCACCAGCGAAACGTGCGGCGGTGAGACGCTCGAATGTGGCTGCGGAGAGGTCGGGCTCGTAGGCGAGGCGTCCCCACAGCGCGAAGGAGAGCCACTGCTTTTGCATGACGGTTTGGCGCGGGGTGCCGGGGTCTTTGGAGAGAAAATCGCGTCCCCACAGAAAGCCATCGGGTCCCATGTAGAAGCCGGCGATTTTGTCCTCGCCGGGGATGGCCTTGATGAAGGCGCGGGCGTAGTCCACGTCGGCCCAGCGGAAGCTGTAGATGTCGTCGTTGCGGACGGTGAGCCAGCTCCGCAGCTTGGGGCTGAGCAGCGGGAGCAGCGGCTTGATCATGCCCGGCGCGGGGACGGAATACATGTGGGCGATGGCGTATTTGAAACTCAGGTCGAGCGTGCAAGGCAGCTCGGCGAACTCTTTCTGAATCTCGGTCAGACCCGTCATGTGGAAGCGGTGGATGAGCCGGAACTTCCGGTCGGGCGTGTCCTTCAATCCATCGCGAATGCCTTCGCCGTATGTCTTCCAGAGCCACTGCTCTTTCGACATTTCCTTGAACTTGTTCTCGGGCATCCCTTCCCCAGCGGTGATGCCGAAGCCTGCGAGCAGGGGATACGTCTTGATGGTTTCGCGGACGCTGGCGCGGAAATACGCGACGGCGCGCGGCGCGGTCTTGTCGCTGGTGATGCCGTCTTTGCCCTCGGCTCCGTGGAGGAAGACGTTCCATGTGAACCAATACACGTCGATGCCGCGGTCCTTGGCCAGTTGCATGACGTCGCGCCAGAACTGGACTTTTTCATCGATGGTCATGCGCTTCACGACTTCGTGGTTGGCGAGCATTGAAGGGCGGACAAAGTCGTTGCCATTGTGGTCAAAGCCGGCGTCGAGTTTCTCTTTGGTGCGCCAGACATCGTTCAGCGCGACGTTTGGAAACTCCGGCACTTTCACAATGCTGGGGAAGGGATTGAGCGACCACAGCGAGATGACGTTGTAGCGATGCCGGGCCATGTCGTCGAAAGTCTCGCGCCAGAAAGCCATGCTCCACACCTCCGGGATATTCGCCTGCGCCGCATCCGAAGGATCGGTGTAACTCGGCGTGCGCAGATCGAGCGGGATGTTGAACTTGATACCACGCTGCTTGATGTGCGGCGTGTGTTCGGAGTCCTTCAACGAGTCGAGCGTGCCCGTGCGAATCGCCTCCGCGATATCAAGCCCGCCATACATCGCGCCGACGGCATCTCCGCCGATGACGCGCAGATCCTCGCCATCTCGCACGATGCGGTAGCTCTGCGCCGCCGCTTTCCCATCTTTCGCGACGGTGATGGAAACGTTGACGTCCCTAGTCGCCAACGCAGCCGCGCCCCGAATCTCCGCCGCCGCAAATTTGCCCGGCTCGCCAGTAGCAGGATCGAGTGAAACGCTCGCCGGCGATGCCGCCAGCGGTGAGAGCATTGCGACTAAAGAGATTACGAGGAAGTGTGTCATTGTTTGAAGGATTGGTGCGCCGCGTTTCCGCCCGAGAGCAAGTAGGCTATCAGGTCCATCAGTTCGTCGCGGTTCATGCCCGAGATCGTCCCTGGTGGCATGATGGATACTTGGGAGAACTCGACGCTCGCCACCTGATCCGCCGGAGCTTTGGTGAGCTGGTTGAGGTCGAAGGGATTCGAGGCGACGCCGACTTCCTTGTCGTTGCGGAAAATCAGGCGGCCATAGATCGCGCTGCCGTCTTTGAGCTTCACCGTGCTGGCCATGTATTGCTCGGAGATGGACGCGCTGGGTTCGCTGATGGCTACGAGGATGTCGCGGATGGAATAGCGGGCGCCCACGGAGCCGAGGTCGGGGCCGGAGTGACCTCCTTCGCCGCCGACGCGATGACAGGCGATGCACATTCCGGCGGAGAACATCTTTTTGCCGTTCTGGAAATCCCGGTCGCGGAGGTCGGTTTCAAACAGCTTCATGGCCGAATCTACTGTCCAGGCCACCGCCGGGCCTTTTGGCTTCGGCAGTTTGGAGAGGTCGAACGCGGGGAAGTCCGCCAGCAGTCCAGTCAGCAGCTCGACATCCCTGGTCTCGAGTTGCGCGATGGCGTCCTTGCGAATGGCGCGGATGTATCCGGCGAAGCTCTTGCCGCCGTCTTTTTCCAGCGCCTCGTTGAGCCAGCCAAAGAAGTATTTGCGGTCGTCGAGCGTCCAGCCGCTGCGGACGATGCGCAGGCAGTAGGAGTAGAAGATATTCCGCGTGTTGGGGGTGTTGGCCATCATTTTCAAAATGGCCGCGCCGTATTCGTGGCGACCGAGCATTTCCTTGTCGTAGCTCACCGTGTCGGCGCGGGTGGCTTTCATCAGCTCGATGGTTTTCTTTACCACGGTGGGAGCGTCGAGGTAGGCGAGCACGCGGCACAGCTCGGCGTTCACGGAGTCTTCCTTCGATGGAAAATGCGGGTCGAGTTTCGCGATGACTGCGGCTGCTTTCTCCGCAGTGGGCTGGCCCATTCGTGTGAAGCAGAGCGCGTATGCGCGGAGCAGCGCGAGCTGGTCTTCCTTCTCCAGTGAGCCAAATGGCAGCTCGCCGAGCTTGTCGAGCAGCCGCCCGGATAACGACTTGTCGCCATGACGGCTCAGCGCGATGCCCGCATAGATCGTCGCTCGTGGATTTTTCTCCGCGAAGACCTTCTCCCGCCAGAGCGCCACGTCCTGATTCTCGATGGCGATGCGCGCCGCGTAGCGGATGTGGCGGTCGGCGTGCGCGAGATTCGGCCATGCTTTTTCCACGCCTTCCGCGCTTTCGCCGGGCGTGTGGAATTTTTCGAGCGAGTGACGCAACGTGCGGAGTTCGCTGTTTTCGCCTAGCGTGCGCGAAGGCCCCGAAAGTTCGCCCGTGTAGCGGATTCGATATAGCTTCGATGCCGTCGTGCGTCCGCCGGTGACGAAATACATCGCGCCATCCGGGCCGAAGCGCATTGCCGCGATGTTCAGCGGACTTCCGTGCAAAAACTCTTTCTTCGTGCCCGTGTAAGACGAGCCGCTTTCCTGCATCTCCACCGTGAAAATCGTGCCGAAGGTCCAATCGCAAATGAAAAGCTTGTCCCGAAACTGCGGCGGAAAATTGGCGTCATACCCGAAGCTAATCGCCGTCGGCGACCCCGGCCCGATGTTGACCACCGAGCCGAGGCCGTCCGCGAAGTAATCCGGCCATACGCCCGTGTTTGCCCGCCAGCCAAACTCGGCGCCGCTCGTGATGTGATTGATGCGCGTGGGGCGATACCACGGCGAGCCGACATCGAACTCCATGTCGGAATCGTAGGTGAACAGCTCGCCCTCGCGGTTCAGCGCGAGGTCCACGGAATTGCGGAAGCCCGAGGCAATCATCTTCCAGTCCTTTCCATCCGGCGAAATGCGGCACACCCAGCCGCCCGGCGCCTTCAGGCCCACGGCGTGCCCCATCGGGTCGGGGATCATCGGGAGCAGCGAGTCTTCCTTCCACACCGGCGGCTGCAAAGAAGTCGTCGCTTTCGGCACTCGGGTGAAATTTCCGCTCACCAAATACAGCCCCTTGCCGTCGGCAGTCTTGATGATGGAGTGCGCCGAATGCTCGTAGCCCATGTCCAATTTTTGCAGCAGCGTGAACTCGTCGAACTGGTCGTCCCCATCCGTGTCGCGGATGCGGTAAAAGCCCCGCATATTTGCCATGTAGAGACTGTCGAAGGCGTAGAGAAAACCATAGGCCCCGCCGACCTTGCGCTTCCCCCAATCCACCGGCTCGTAAGGAAACCCCGGCAGGCTCTCGACTTTGATTCCCGCATCTCCGCCCGGCAACGTGACGCGGAACACGCCCTTGTCGTCCTGATCGGAAACGATGAGCCGCCCCTTCGGATCAAACGCCATAGCCACCCAGGAGCCTTGAGACGTGGGCACCTCGTAAAGCAACTCCGCATCGAAGCCTTCGGGCAGGGTGATCTGTGTGTCAGGGTCGAGGACGTATTTGCCTTCGTCGGCTCCGGCTTGGCCGACGATGGCCGAAAGGAGCGTCAACGCCGCAAGTTTTTTAATGAAGATCATTGTGCGCCAATCCGTAGTGGGCGGGCGCTCCCGAGGCCAGTGCGAAAGGCACAGTTCCAGTAGCAATGGTGGGCTTGTTTCATTTCCCCAATGCATCCAAGGCCGCCTGCAGCGTCTTGCGGGCGGCGGCCTCTTTTTCCGGCTCTTTGTTTTCGTTGGGTTTGGCGGGCTCTTCCCACAGTTCGACGACGCGCCGGAGTTGGTCCTTGTTGTCCAGCATGTAGTCGCTGTTTCTGAGTTGTCGGTCGCCAGCATTTTGAATGTGGATCCACTCGCGGGGATTGCCCGGTTTTCCGAGAAGCTGGGGCGCGAATGAGCGGCCGTGGATTCTTTGTTCGGGCAGATTGGCACCGGTGAGTTCGCAGAGGGTGGGCAGAAAGTCCGAGAGATCGACGAGATCCTCGCAGGTGCTGCCGGGCTGGATGCGACCGGGCCAGCGGACGAGCAGCGGGATGTGGGTGCCGCGGTCGGTCATGGTGCCTTTGCCGCCGGCGATCTTTTTGCCATCGCCCCACGTGTTGATGAGGTCGCGGTCGGTGCCGTTGTCGGCGAGGAAGAGGACGACCGTGTTGTCGGCGATTCCGAGGTCTTCGAGTGTTTTCAGCATGATGCCGATTTGCTTGTCGAGGTAGGCCACCATCTCCGGGAAATATTTTGGGTCGCCTTTGTGCTCGGCGTTGGGTGCACGGTAGGTCTTCTCTTTGCTGTCCGGAGTGGGTTCCCACGGGTAGTGCGGCAGGCAGGTGGAGTAATACGCGAGGAAGGGTTTGTTTTCTTTCGCGCTGGCTTTGATGAAATCGAGATAGACTTCGAGGTCCACATCGGGGCCGTATCGGTTCTTGATTTCATCGGCGATGATCCGTCCATCCCGCATGAGGTATGGGTTCCAGTGGCGCGTGGTTCGCTCGCCTTTTCATCGAAAATCTGCCAGGTCTGGTAGTGGTCGAAGCCGAATTCCTGAATGGTGTTGTGCTTGTGCTCCAAGGACACATGCCACTTGCCGACGATCTGCGTGGCGTAGCCGTGCTGCTTGAGTTGGCGCGCGAAACTTGGCTGGGAAGGATGGAGATAGATATTCTCCTGACTCTTGCTGTGGAGGACGACTTTCAGCCCGTTTTGAAATGGATACCGCCCGGTCAGCAGCGAGCCGCGCGAGGGCGAACAGAAGGGATTGCTGAAAGAACGGGTGAAGCGCATGCCATCCTTCGCGAGCCGGTCGATGTTTGGCGTCTGGTGCGAGGTGCCGCCGTAGGCGGAAAGGCACTCCACGCCGAGGTCGTCGGCGAGGATGAGGAGGACGTTGGGTTTGCTTGCGGTTGTCGTCGCTGGTGCATCGGCGGCATGTAGAGCAGCCAGCAGTGGCAGGAGAAGAGCGACGATGAGGTTGATTTTGCTTTTCATGAACTACTTTGATTTCCCGCCGGGAATCAGGCCTGCCGGTGCATCCGTGCGGAAGGGCGCGGCGGGTAGGCCTTCGCGGTTGAACAAATTCACATCGGGCACGAAGGCCCATGCATAGCGGACAGCTACGGGGGCGGCGATCTTGTCGGCAGTAACGACCACGGTCGCACCGTTGATGACTGCTTCTGCGGGGATGAACTTTCCATCCGCGCCCGCCAGCGTGAAGCCTTTCAGCGTGTCTCCTTTTGCCATGAGGCCCTCGCCCACGTGCTCGAACGAAATCACTGCCCGGCTGTTTTCGATGCGCATGCCGCTAAAGACCGGGCCGGAATACTCCACCTTTTCTCCATAGCTCAGCGCACGCGCGGCCAGGGCCAGGCGCTCGCCCACCGGGCGTTTGCGGGTGGGATGAATGTTCCCAGCGTCACCCACATCGGTAATAACGGCCATCGCAGTGCGCGGCGTTTTTTGCCAGATGCGATGCTGCGCTTCGCGAAACGCCGGGTGCGTGCCGCGATACGGTGCGAGTTGCACAAAAAGGAACGGCAGCTCATTTCCCCACACCTGCCGCCAGTCCGCGATCATCGCCGGGAGCAGCCTTTCATAAGGGCCGGGCTGCCCGGAATTCGCCTCGCCCTGATACCATATTGCTCCACGAATCGCATACGGCTGAAGCGGCGCGATCATCCCGTGATGCAAGGCACCCGGGCAGTCGTGGCAGCGCAGCTTCGGCATCGGAGGCGGCGGCGGCACAGGCGCGCCCTGGGCTTTCGCCGATTTGACCGCCTGCGGATGAAGCTGATCGCGCTCCTGCTGATAGGCACGATACGCAGTCGCGATATTCTCAAACTCGACCGCTGAAACTGACCTCCACTTTTCCACGAGCGGCGCTGATTCGCCGGTCGTGGAGAGCGTCTCCGGGCGCATCCACGTCTCGATGCGCGTCCCCCCGACCGAACTCACGAGCAATCCGATCGGCACGCCAAGCTTTTGCTGGAGCGCGTTGCCAAAGTAATACGCCGCTGCCGAACACGCTCCGGCCGTGGCCGGAGAAATCGGCTCCCATGCGCCGATCACGTTCTCAGCGGGCGATTGCGCGAACTGATGCTCCACCGCAAAAAAGCGCACGGCAGGATTATTTGCAGCGGCGATTTCCTGCGGTGCGTTTTCGACCCGGCTCATGGTGAAGTGCATGTTCGACTGGCCGGAGCAAAGCCAGACATCGCCCACGACAACGTCGGTGAGCTTCGAGTTGTCCTTGCCGTCGGTGGACTGGACGACCAGTTCGCGTCCCTCCGCCGAAGCCGGCAACGGATCGAGCATGACGACCCATTTGCCTTTCCCGTCTGCCTGCGCGCTCTTCTTCTGCCCCACAAACTCGACTGTGATCTTCTCGCCCGGCTTCGCCCAGCCCCACACTGGCACAGGCTGCTCCCGCTGAAGCACCATGTGATCGGAAAACAAGGCGGCGAGTTTCACTGCGCCCGCTTGGGATGGAGCGATCAATGCAAACAGTAGTGCGGAAAGAATAGTGACGATTGGTTTCATGGGTGCTTTGAAGTTTAGCGGTCTCCGCCTCCAAGTGACTTAGTCCATCGCGTGTGCGCTTTAATCAGCGCTTCGGCGCGTCCGGACTCGGTGGGCAGGAGGTTTTCCGCTTCGCCGATGTCTTGGGTCAGATTCACGAGGGTGACAGCCTTGTTGCGTTCGCCCGTCAGCTTCCACGAGCCGCTGCGCACCGCCCAATCATCCTCGGATTGCCAGTGCAGCTCGCGCGGCGAATCGCTGCGGGTGCCTAGTAGAATGGGCAGGATGTCCATGCCATCCAGATGGCGGTCGGCGGGAATGTTTGCGACGGCGAGTTTTGCGAAGGTCGGGAGCAGATCCATGGTCATCACGGGTTCGTCGCTCGTCGTTCCAGCGGGGATTTTTCCCGGCCACGATGCGATGCATGGCACGCGGTGTCCGCCTTCGAGGAGCATGCCTTTTTTGCCGCGCAAACTCCCGTTTGCTGCGAAGCCGCGCGGTGCGGCAGGGCCGTTGTCGGAGCAGAAAATCACGAGCGTTTTGGATTCGAGGTTCTGTTTGCGCAACTCCGCGACGACGGTGCCGACGGATTCATCCAAAGCGCGGATCATCTCCTTATACGTTTCCGCAGGCGACTTTTTCGCAGAAGGATCGCGGTCTTGCAGCGGGTCGTGGACGGCCTCGTGTGCGAGGTAGAGGAAGAACGGAGCGTCCTTGTTCCGTGCGATGAACTCGGTGGCATACTTCGTCAGCAGGTCTGTGGAATAGCCCGGCTCATTCGCGTTCACGCGGTCTTTCCACCAATCCAGTTGCTTCTCGCCGTAGCCCGCGATGTGCGTGTGGTAATCCACGTTGCCGCCGACATAGCCGCGGAATTCATCGAAGCCGTAGTTCATCGGGTGAAAACGGAGGTCGTATCCGAGATGCCATTTGCCGATGAGCGTGGTGCGGTAGCCGGATTGCTTGAGGAGCGAGGGCAGCGTGACTTCCGCGGTGGAGATGCCCCACGCCCATCGTTGCTTGAGGTTCTTTTTGCGCTGCTCGCGGAAGACGGGCGAAAGGTCGGCGTCTGGGACTTCGACGCACCGCTGCTGGTATCGCCCCGTGAGCAGCGCGGCCCGCGTCGGGCAGCAGAGCGGACCGTTGCCGTGAAAGTCGGTCAGCCGCACGCCGCTGGCAGCGAGACGATCAATGTTGGGAGTCTCGACTTCCTTGTTGCCGTAGCACCCGAGCGAGCCGTAGCCCAAGTCATCGGCGAGAATGAGCACGATATTGGGCCTGGCGGCGGCTACTCCGCCGGTGGTGGGATCACTTTTTTTTACCCGGAGTTTCCGGCGACGTTTTTGGGGTCGGCGCGCGCTTCCATGCTTCGGGACGTGCGATTTGTTTTGCAGCTTCGAGTTTCTCCAGCAGCGCGGGATACGGCACATCCTGAACGCTCACATTTTTGTCGATGGCCATGCCCGCAGCGATGGCTGCACTTTGCGAGAGCGCCATGAAGACGGGCTCCATGCGGATGGAGCCGTGGGCGACGTGCGTGGCGGAAAGGCAGATCGGCGAGAACAGGTTTTCGCACTCGCCCTTTTTTGGGATGATCGACCGATAGGAAATCCCATACGGCTTGGGCGGCACGCGCCAGATGACGCCTTCGTTCTGCACTTTGCCGGTGTCGGTGACGATGTGCTGCACGCAGTGCGAGTCCATGCCGAATGAGCCGAGCGCGATGGGGTCGTCGGCTTTGCGGGTGCCGGAGCAGTCGAGTTGCGTCATCACGTAGTCGGTCACCATGCGTCGTGCCTCGCGGATGTAGATCATCCACGGCCAGCCTCCGTTGTCGGTGAACTCGTCCTTTGGAAGTCCGTAAGCGGCGGTGCGCTGACGGATTTTTTCCGGCACGCGCGGGTTGTTCGACATCGTCCACAGGAAGCCGCGGATGTAGGTTTCGTGGGCCTTTTCGATCTCGCGGCGGCGCTCGTAGCTGGCCTCGGGATAGTCCCAATTTGCGCCGACATAGTCGGACCCGACAGCGTGCATGTTGTTCCAATCCACCTTCTTTCCTTCGCCCGCCAGCGGCTCGACGAGCGCGGGCAGGCGCATGTCGCCAGCGTCGAAATTGCGGAGCAGCAGTTCGTGATCGATCTCGCGGTAGCCGGGCGGTTTTTCAATGGGGATGCGGTTGTCCGGATTCGACGTCAGGCAGACGCGGTAGTTGTAGGCTTGGATCTTTTTGTCGCCCTGGCCGTTTGTGAGGCCTTCGATCCTGTTGATGTGCGGGAGCAGTCCGCTGCTCGGGTCGCCGAGCTTCACGTAGGGGTCCACTTCTTTCACAAAGTGATCCTTGTCCTTCTGTCCGTAATGGACGCGCGGGTTGGTGTCTCCGCGCCGCACGCCGTTCATGTCCTCGCCGTATTGGCTCTCCGGCTCGCGCCCGACAGTGTAACTCACGCCCGCCGCCGCCATCAGATCGCCCACATAGGTCGCATCGATGAACATCCTGCCGCGATAGGTCTTACCGCTGAGCGTCGTGATCGACTTGATGCGCTTGCCTTCCATCGTCACGCCTTTGCCGGTGCGGTCGAGCAGTTCGTTATAGACCACCGTCACTCCGGCATTCGCGATCATCTGCTCGAACACCTTCTTTCCGACATGCGGCTCGAAACTCCGGACGAAATCCGTTCCGTAAGCCTTGGCGACGCCGCGGTAGAACTCGGCGGCGATGCCCCCAAAGGTGCCCTGTTTGCCGAGGAAATCCGTCGCGCCGAGTCCGCTAGCACTCATGCCGCCGGGGAAGCCCGTGGGATTTACCCACACGACCGAGCGTCCCTCGCGCTTCGCAGAAATGGCGGCGACGACCGCGCCGGAGGAGTCGCCGTAAACAACGACATCATGCTCGGATTGGCCGAAGGCTTTCGGCAAAGACAAAATGAGGAGGCAGGAAGTCAGGGCGATGGTGTGTTTCATTTGATGTGATTTTACAAAAGGTTCGTGTCAGCGGCTGCGGAATAAATCGCTGCTAACCACGGTTTCGAGACGGTGTTTGTGCTTCGGCGGTTCGGCGAGGATCTTTTCACGATTGGTTCATCGAGGTCGATGCGGGCTACTACTTCAGCGTCCCCGCAGCCCGCGTGACCTTGATCGACGGATCCGGGCTCCCGGCTTTTTCCGCTTTGCCTCCTTTGTTTTGGGCGACCTCGGGGACGAAGGCGGCGGGGAACGAGGCGGCTAGTCGCTTCATCTGGGCTCCGATTTCCGGATCGTTCGAAGCTGCGAGATTGGTCCACTGCATCGGATCGCGTGACATGTCGTAGAATTCTTCGGTGCCGTCCTTGTAGCGGATGAAATACCAGCGCTCGTCGCGAACGGAAGCGTTGCCCCGGTCCATCACCGTGATGGAAACGTGCGGCCACGGTGTCTGCGGATCGCGCAACAACGGGAGGATGCTGCGTCCATCAATCTCGGGCTTGGCAGGCAAACCACACGCCTCGATCAAGGTGGGAAAGAGATCCATCAAGTTGACCACGCGCGGGCAGTCTTGCTGCGATTTCATCCCGGGCATCCGGATGATCAATGGCAGTCGGGTGGATTCGGCCCAGAGCGTGGCTTTGCGGAAGCGCAGCTTCTCGCCGAGGTGCCAGCCGTGGTCGCCCCAGATGACGACAATCGTGTTGTCGCGGGCCGGACTTTTCTCGAGCGCATCAAGGACGTGACCGACACAATCATCGGCGTAACTCGTGGCCGCCAGGTACGCTCGTATCGCGCCCTTCATCAATCGCGGGTCTTGCTGCGCCCATTTGAAGTCGGAGGTTGGGCTAAACTTTCCCTTTCCCTTGGAATCGCCGATGTCGTCAAAATCGTTGAGGCGGAATTCCGGCAACTGGATCGAGTCCAAAGGATGACGGTCGAAGTATTCCTGTGGCACATACCAAGGCAGATGCGGCTTGGATATGCCGAGCGCCAGGAAGAAGGGTTTCGCCGACGGCTTGGCCAACTGTGCCGCGGCCCAATCCGCCGATTTCCAGTCCCTCGAATCTTCCTTGGGCCCCTTGGTCGGTCCCCATGAAAACTCCGTTCCCTCGCCGTCGCCGCCTTCGTTGCCCTCGCTCTTCGTTGCGGGCAACGGGGCGGGTTTGCCATCCAGTAGATTGCGATTGCGCGAGGTGATGCGTTCCTCGTCGGGACGCGAGCCGCTTCCGCCATCCGTCTCGACCCATTCGTCAAACGCCCAGTGTCCCTCGTCGCCGGGATGCTTGTGGAAAATCTTTCCGGTCGAAAGCGTGTGGTATCCGTGTTTCGAAAAGTATTCCGGCAGCGTTAGGTGCGTCTGGATGAGTGCGGAACCGCGCATGTTCTGGGCGTTGCCGTAAACTCCGCTCCGGTTCGGCATGAAGCCCGAGAGCAACGCGGAGCGTGACGGGCCGCAGACTGGTCCCGCGCAATTGGCCTGTTGAAAAACAACGGACCCGTTTTTTGCAAACTGATCCATCTTGGGGGTGGCCGACTGCTTCTGCGGCGAGCCTCCGAAGGCCCCCACCCAGTCATTCATGTCATCAATCGCAATGAACAGAACGTTGTAAGGCGCGCGCGTTTCCTCAGCGCCGTGGAGCGTGGTGACGGCCAGGCAAAGCGATGCGAAGGCGACTGATCTTAGAGCAAGGAGTAGTTGGTTATTTGACATTGGATTCAAGTGTTGATGGTTTTTCCAGTCCGGTGCGGTTGATGAGGCCGCCGAACGGATTGTTTCCAAAAGAAGGCGCGATAAGGCCGTGGTTCCATTCGGCGGCGGCGGCGGCGAGACGCGCGGCGATTTCGGGGCAGGCCGAGGCGAGGTCGTGGGTTTCACCTATGTCGGTGGAGAGATCGTAAAGCTGCGGAGCGTTTTGATAGGTGCGCAGCCACTTCCAATTTCCCTCGCGCACGGCGAAAGCCTCGCCTCCGTCCATGCGCCAGAAAAGGCGCGCGTGGGGGGCAGCGGCGTTTTTCCCCGTGAGAAAAGGCAGGAGATCGACGCCGTCGAGGGCGGCGAGCTTGGCATCTCGCGTGGTGCCGGCGGCGGCCAGGGCCGTGGGCAGGATATCGAGTGAGATGACAGGTTGCGAATAGGTGCCGCCGGCGGGGATACGGGCGGGCCACGCGACGAGGAACGGAACGCGGATGCCGCCCTCGAAGACGTCGCCTTTTTGGCCACGCAGGGGAGAATTCACGGAGGCGTTGGCGTTGCGCTTGGTCATCGGGCCGCCGTTGTCGGAGATGAAAAAGATCAGCGTGCGCTCGCGTTGGCCGGTGGCGTCGAGGGCGCCGAGAATGCGGCCCACAGCCTCATCCACGGTGGCGACCATCGCGGCGTAGGTGCGGCGGCGTTCATCGGTAATCGAGGCGAAGCGGGCGAGTTGATCGGCGCGGGCCTGGAGCGGCGTGTGCGGCGCGTTGAAGGCGAGGTAGAGGAACCATGGCTTTGGATCGCGGGCGTGGCGGGTGACGGAGGCGGTGGCTTCTTCGCCGAGGCGGGTGGTGAGTTCGCCGACCTCGGGAACTTCGGTGGCGTTGCGCAAGAGGGGCGAGCTTTGTTCGGCGTCGCTGCTACTGGTCGCGTTCTTGCCCGCGCCGATTTCGACTTCGACGACGGAGCCGGAGAGATACCGGTGGCCGCCGCCGAGAAAGCCGAAGTAGTCGTCGAAGCCGCGACGATTGGGGTGAAACTGCGGATGGGCACCGAGGTGCCATTTGCCAATCGCGCCGGTGGTGTAACCGGCTGCGCGGAGTGAATCGGCCAAGGTGGTTTCGGAGAGCGGCAGGCCGTGGGTGACGGCGGTGGCATCCCACTGGGGATTATATTCATAGCCGAAGCGCTGCTGGTAGCGGCCCGTGAGAAGTCCGGCGCGCGAAGGACTGCAAACCGGATAGGAAACGTAGCCATCGGTGCAACGGATGCCGGAAGCGGCGAGGCGGTCGAGGTGCGGCGTGGGAATGTCGCGGGCACCTTGAAAGCCGACGTCGTTGTAGCCCAGATCGTCCGCGACGATGACGAGAATGTTGGGGCGAAGCTCGGCGGCGTGGGCTGCGGCAGAAGTGGCGATCCAGAGCAGGGCCGCGAAAAATCGAGTCATGATTGGTTGTGCGGTCATGAGTGGATCAACGGCTGAGGAACAGCTCGCTCGTCACCACGGCTTCGATCAGCGACCGCAGGCCGTATTTGTGCGCCGGCAGTTCGGTGAGGATTTTCTCCACACTAGGCTCGTCGAGAGCGGTGATGCGGCGGCCGCAGGCGTAGGTGAGAAGACGGTCGGTGAGCATGTGAGCGAAGCGCTTTTGGCGCTCGACGAGGATCTTCTTCAGGCCGGATACGTCGGAAAACTTCTCACCGCTGGGTAGCTCGCCGGCAGTATCGATCGGGCTTTTGGCATACTTCGTCCGCCATCCGCCGATAGGATCAAAGCTCTCCAGCGCGAAGCCGAGCGGGTCGATTTTTTGGTGGCAGCCGTAGCAGTTCGGCGATTCGCGATGTTTGCTGAGAAGCTCGCGGATGGATTTGGCTCCGCGCACATCGGGATCGATTGCGGGGACGTTATCCGGCGGCGGCGGCGGCGGCGTGCCGAGGATGTTTTCCAGTAAAAACACGCCGCGTGTGACGGGCGATGTTTCGATACCATTGGCGGTGACCGTGAGCACGGAGCCCATGCCGAGTAGTCCGCCGCGCTTTGAGTGCTTAAATGTGACTTTGCGGAACTCGTGCGCACGCGCGGGTTCGCCGAGATCGCCGAGGCCGTAGTGCGTGGCGAGCGGCTGGTTCACGAAGCTGTAGTCGCAGTCGAGGAAGTTCACGATGCTGGCATCGCGATCGATGAGGTCGCGCATGAAAAGCCGCGTCTCTTGCTTGAATGCGTGCTCAAGGTCTTTGAAGAAATACTCTTCAAACTCTTTCCGGTCCGGCGGCATTCCTCCGAGGCTGCGGAGGTTCAGCCAACTATCGAGAAAGCCCGACACGAACGCCTCCGAGCGCGGGCTCGCCAACATGCGGCGCGTCTGCGCGAGGAGCACGTCGGGCTTGGTGAGATCCTGGTTTTGCGCGAGCCGGAGCAGTTCTGCATCCGGCATGGAGGACCAGAGAAAATAGGAGAGCCGCGAGGCGAGTGCGTAGCCTTCGAGCCTCGGCCGGACTTTCGAGTCCGCTTTTGCGGCGACGGTGTCTTGAGCGAGGTAAATGAAACCCGGCGAGCAGAGCGCGGCTTTGAGTGCGTCCTTCAGACCTTCTTGCGGCGAACGTCCTGTGCTGATGCGTTTCTCCGCCACGGCCACGAGGCGATCCACTTCGTCTTTGGTGGATGGGCGGCGGTAGGCGCGGTCCGCGAAGGCTTGGAGAACCGGGCGCATTCTTTCCGGCGTGAAGGGGGTTTTTCCGATCACGGACTGCTGGGGCAATGGAGGCCATTGCTCGATGATGGGTCCGCGAATTTTCACCTCGTGGATGCGGATGTGCGGAATCTTTCCGATCATCGTCGCGACATCACGCGCGTCGCTAATGTCGAGGCGGTCCTTGGCTTTATGCCGCCCCTCCGGCCATTGGTCTTTGTGATATTCCGAAATCCGGTGCCACGATTTGCGGGCATCCTTGGGGCCGTTCGGAAAAACGAATCGAACGGTCTTCCCGGCATCGAGCCACACTTTCATTGTGTGCCAGACCGGCTCACCATCGCTCATGGCCTGCTCTGCGAGCAAGGGCTGGAGAGGCTGGGGGAGTTCGAGCGGACCTGCATTCACGTCTCCGGGCACGACACCGAGGCGGAAAGGTTCGCGGGCGTCGGTGCCGAAAATCTCCGGGTCGTAGGGATGATTCCGGTTCATCGCGTGAGCGAGAACCTGCACTTCGTAGAAGCCGTCGGCAGGCGCTCCATCTTTGAAGCCGTCGATGAAACCGTAGCCTCCGACGTGCTTCTCCGAGTCCATGCACTCGTAAATATTCAGGTGGCGGTTGTCGTATTCCTTGGCCGCCTTCGGGGACTTCTTCGTCGTCTGAAAGTTGTCCTTGAAATGCAACTCGCGCGCGGCAACCGGATGCTGGAGTGCGAAGACCTTTTCGACAACGGTGTCCGCAGCCTCAAGGTATTGATCGAGCAAGTAGCCGGAAGTTTGAAGCACATCGCCGAGATTCTCCATGTGTTCCGCGGACTGATCGCGGGGGAACTTCGTCGTGGGATCAAAAGCCGCCATGTTCAGCCCAAACAGATCGCCGATGGTGTTGATGTATTCGTGGCGATTCAGCCGACGCAAAACGGTGCTTCCGCCGGTGCTCGCGAGTGCCTCACGACCTTTGGTGAGCGCGAGCGTCGCCTGCTCGATGAAAGCTTTCTGGTCCGTCGCCGAAGGTTGCTTGGCCTTCTTCGGCGGCATCTCGCCAAGGTGGATTTGATCCAGGATGTCTTTGAGATCGATCAGCGTGTCCAACTTGGCGACTGGAAGCGCAAGCCCGTCAAAGCGCCGGTCGCCCTTCTGCTTTTCCGCGCCGTGACACTCGTTGCAGTAGGTGGTGAGGAAGTGCTGAACCGGTGCGGCTTCAGCGGCTGCATGAAGCGGACGGGCGGAAAGCGGAAGTAGCGCCGCGGTGAGGAAAAGCAAATGTCGAAGCATGTGACTGGATCGTGATGCAGGAATTCTGGAATCGACTACGCGAGACCGGTGAGCGTGCCGGTGCTGGTGCCAAATGTTTTCACCTCCGCACCGAAGCGATGCAGCATCGACAAATAGAGATTGCACAACGTCTGACGGCCGAGGCCGGTGGCCGGATACGCCTTGTGCTCGCCGTGCTTGAATCCGCCGCCGGCGAAGATGATTGGCAGGTTGCTGTTCGTGTGCGAGTTCGCGTTCCCCATGCCGCTGCCAAAAAGGACCATCGAGTGATCGAGCAGCGTTCCTGCGCCGTCCTCGATGGATTTGAGCTTGGCCAAAAAGCGCGCGAACTGCTCCACCTGATAGCGCTCCATTTTGACGAGCGCGGCGATGGATTCCTCGCGCATTCCGTGATGCGAAAGCGCATGATAGCTGGACTTCAAATCGAAAGCGGAAGCCTCGAAGTCGCCGCCAATTTCGAACGTGGCGATGCGGGTGGAGTCCGTCTGCAAGGCGAGCGCGATGAGGTCGTACATCACGGGCAGATCCGAGACGAAATCCTTGTTCTCCGGCTCCGCGATTTTCGGGTCGGGCTTGGGCACGTGCGCCCATTTGCGGCGCAGCTCGATCTGCTTTTCCACGTCGCGGACGGAGGTGAAATACTCATCCAGCTTTTCTTTGTCCCGCTGCCCCAGATGGCGCTGAAGCGATTTCGCATCGCCCTGCACCGCGTCGAGAATCGAGCCCTTTAGATCGAGCCGATCCAGCGACGCTCCGATGTCTGCGGCACCATCGGTAACGAACAGTTTCCGGAACAACTCGCGTGGAGTGCTGAGCGGCGGCACGCGCGTGCCACTGCGCGTCCATGACATGAGACAGCCGCCATGGATGCCGCTCTCCGACCCAAGCGCGAGCGTTGGAAATCTCGTGGCTCCGCCCAATGTCTCCGCGGCGCGTTGGTCCAAGGTGATGTTGCCCTCGGGCATGCTTTTCGCGTCAGCCGTGCGCACGCCGCTGAGGAAGGAACTAATCGCGAAGTGCCCGCCTTTCACTCAGTGGTCGAGCCCGGAGAAAAGCGTGAAGTCTTTCTGGTGCGGCTTCAGCGCCTCGACGGACGAGGGCAGTTCGTAGTCCGCCCCCGTTTTCGTCGGGAAGAACGACTGCGGAACAAACCCGAGCAGGTTTCCGATGCACACCATCCGCTGCGGACGCACCGCGCCCGCCGCCTTGCCCGGTAAAGTGGCTACCGCAGAGTTTTGAGCGAACGCGCGCCCGCCAAGCGATTCCAGCAACGGCAGCGCAAGGCTCACACCCGTCGCTCGCAGAAAGAATCGGCGCGTAAATGAAGAAGGGGAAAGGTTCGATGATGACATGGTGATTGTTGGTTCGGAATGATTGGCGGATTACGGCTGCGTCGATTGCGGAGTCAGAACGGAAACGTGCACATCATCCAGATAGTGCGTCGGAGCCGGTTGAGAACCGTCCTCCACCGTGCCCGCGCCGAGCAAGAAAACCAAAGTCTGCGCGCCATGTGGCAACGGCATCTTTAGCGAAAACGTGTGCCACCCTTGCTCCCCGGGCGATTTATCAAACGTCTGTTTCACGGACACAACGCCGTCGTCGTCAGTCTTTGGCCAAAAGCCTTTCGTCGCCTGCTCCGGGGATTCGTTGAGAGCGACGGCACGAATCAAGTAGCGGGATGACACGTCACTGTTTGCCGCGAAAAACGAAGCCGTCACCTGCACCTCTGCATCGCCGGTGACGCCGGGCGTTGGCTGCGAGCGAAGGTCGAGCACTTGATAAACACGCGACATGCGGCTCCTTGCTTTACTCTCCAGCGGGATCGGATCAAGCCGTAGCATCTGCCTGCCTTCCATCGGCTTCACGCCATTTTCAGTCGTCACCACGACTGCTGAATCGGCACCCCACTGTCCGGCTACCTTCGGCAACCCACTGGCCACAAACGTCTCCGCAATCTCCAGGCCCGGCGAATAAACCACCAACGGCGTCTTCTTTTCAAAGCGGCGCTGCGCCGCGAATCCAAACACCATCGACGTGCAAAACATCCCGAGCACAATCCCCGCTGCAGCAGAAATGAGCGGACGCCATGTAAACCATCTTGGCAAGCGCACCACTTTATCCGACTCCGCCAACGGCGCAGGGTCCAGCAGTGAAACGATGCTGTCGTCGCGCAGTCGGCCGATCAGCGCCTGCTCATCCACCAACAGACGTGCCATCGCCGCGCGGGCCGCGGGATCAGCCCGCAGCAACTCGTTGAGCGTGGCACGCGCTGACTCGTCGTGCGTGTCGCGCACGGCTTGAAGCAAGGCGAGCAGTCGATGATCGAGGGATGAAGAATCGGAGTTCATGGGCAAATGCGAATTTGACGTTGGATGCAGGCGCTGAGCTGTTCCCGCAGCCGCAGCAAAATCATTTTCACCGCGCTCTCGCTGCGGCCCGTGGTGCCGGAGAGCTGGCGCACGCTGTGTCCGCCGATGTAATGCCCTTGGAGAAGGTCACGGTGCTCCGGCTTCAGTTTCTCGAGGCAACTGCCGAGCATTTCGCGCCGTTCTTCAAACTGGGTTGCTGCCACCTCGGTTTCCTCCGCCATCGCCAACACCACGTCCTCATCGAAGACCAGCCGGTCACGCATCCGGTCGCGGATGTGGGAGAGCACCGTGAACCGCGCCACCGCAAAGGCCCACGGCAGAAACTCCGTCTCCGCGTTCCACTCGCCCGATTTCTCCCAAAGCTTCACACACGTCGCCTGCAATGCTTCCTGCGCATCCTGCCGGTTCGCCAACTGCGCATGGCAAAACGCTTCCAACGCCGGTTGATGCCGGGTCAGCGCAGCGATGAATCGCGATGAGTCTTGTGCAGAAGTAGCCATTACACGGGGTTAATTCCAACGGAGGCGACTTCGGTCACAAATTTTTTCACCGCGAGAGATTGGAAGACCGCAGAGGTTTCTTCGAAATGCAATTCTCTGCGGTCTTCCAATCTCTGCGGTGCAACGGTTCTATTTGTAGGAAAGGCTGATGCGCCTGACCTCGGCGGCCATTGATTCAGCATGGAAGTTACAGCAAAGACCGGTTTCAACGTGAGCAGCCTTGAGGAGTGAACGCTGGCGGGCGAGCAATATCGGCTCCACCGATTTAACGCACACACAACCGACCATGAGCCGCCCATCCACGACCATCGGGATTTCCTTGGCGCTTGGAATGAGCTGCTCGCGGTAAACAAGGTTCGCCGGCAAACGCCGCTCGACCTTGAGCCCGCGGAGTTTGAGTTCGTGCTCAAGCGCCGCTTCATACGCGCTTCTGAGCAACCCGGAGCCAAGCAAATGCTGCACTTCGATCGCAGCGTCTATGACCTCGAAAGACAGCGGATCAAGTGCGACATCCTTTGGACGATCAGATCGAGGACTCGGGTTGAGCGCGCCGGAAAGCGCGCGACGCACGATGCCATCCCGGACCATCATCTCGGCAAAGTTCACCATCAGCCCAAGCTTGATTCCCGACAGTCGGAGATAGGTTATCAACTGGGCTTCATGTACGGGGTGAAGTTTCTCGACTGCCTTCAATTCAACGAGAAGTCGCCCCGCGATCACAATGTCGATGCGATATCCGCAATCCAAGAGAGTGCCCTTATAGATCAGCGGAAGCGGGACCTGACATTCATGCTCAATACCCCGTGCGCGAAGCTCGATACTCAGCGCGCATTCGTAGTCCTCCTCATTCACACCTGGTCCGAACTCACGGTGCACGGCAATGGCTGAGGCAATGAGTTGGCCGGAGAGATTTGAACCAAGGTCTTCATGGGTAGTCTTCATTTTTTGGTCCGCCAATAAACCAAACTCTCTGCGGTCTTCCAATCTCTTGCGGTGCAAAAAACTGTCCACCGCGAGAGATTGGAAGACCGCAGAGGGTTTTTCCGAAGGATCTTTAAAGCTTCACGGCTCGCTGCCCTGACTCAGACTTCGGCTTTGCTTCCAGTCCGGCAAGCGTCTGTGCGTCCGGTTTATCACGGCCTATTTTGACAGTGTGCTTACCTGCGGAATAGACACGCGGATGGAAGCGCGCACCTTGCGCACGGACGGTGTAGAGGATGTCGCCCGTCGCTTCCTCGATGACTTGCACGACGGGATTCTCTGCCCCTTCAAACACCAACTCCGGCAGCCAGCCCGCGACCTTGCGTCCGTCGTTCGCATCCATCGCGACGGTGATGGGCCAGCCTGGGAACTGTGCTTTATCGCCCTGCTTCGCGTCCGAAAATCGCGGCCAGCACTCAAACGTGATGGAGCGTTTCGTCTTATTAAAGCGGGCGATGCCGTAGCCGTCGGCGCGCTGCTTTTCATCCGTGACGTCCTCCGGATTCGCGTAGGCCATCATGCTGAGTTTGTTGCCGAGGCCGTCGTGGAAATCGCCCGTCCACGGAAGCGGGCTGCCGGCCACGGGATTTGGCCCGGGCTTTTCGTCGAGCGGATGCCACCAGCGTCCGTAGATCGTGTTCACGAGCGCCGGGCTGGTGAATGCGCAAGGTCCGTCGCCAAACTCGCGGATGCCGTTCTTCACGACCACGGCGAGATGCTGGTCGCCGCAAAGATGCACGGCCCACGCGCGGCGGATTTCCTCCAGCGCGCGGTTGCGCGGCGTCTGCGGCCAACCGTTGCAATCGAGGTCGGCGAGCAAGCGTGCGTTTCGCCCGCCGTGCATGTGGACGGCACCGCAAAACGCCGTGGCCGAAAGGACCGCTTTCATATTTGCACCGGTCCAGTCCTGTCCCCATGCATGCAGGAATTTCTCCTGCCGTTCACCGAGAAGTTGCAGACCCGGCAGGTCGATCGTCTTCGGGTCGTAAGACGGATCGTTGATGTGATCCGGACGCGGCCCCATCTTCGGAATCTTCCCCGCCGGACCGCTCTTAAACTTGCGGTCTTCGAGAATGGCGAAGTCCACACCGCCGACGGTGAGCCGCGTGAAATACACGGTGATTCCCCGCTCGACGGGCGCAGGGTCCACGGGGTCGGGCAGATTCCACGACTGCTGACGCTGCACTTGATTCACATACTCGACCGGATAGCGATAGCCGCCATCGGCGTCGCCGGGAATGGTCGAGCGCTTGCCGTTTTCACCCCACAGATTTCCGTGGCCGACATCGTGGTCGTCCGGGATGCAAATGGTCGGACGGTCGCGCATGATTTCGCGGAATTGCAGGCCGAACTCAACCTAAAAACGGCAGTTGACCCCGTTTTTGAGGCCGAAAAATAGGGTATTTTACTCTGGAAATTGCCAACTGCGGAGCAGTTGAAAATCACTCACCCGTCCAAGGCTCATTTTTCTCTGAAAATCCGTTCAACTGCCGTTTTTA
>CANIWM010000067.1 GCA_947471505.1 Chthoniobacteraceae bacterium
AGGCCCCTCCCCACCCAAACAAAACGCGCTGATTTTCTAAAACAGCGACCGCGCAACCACCGCGCGCAGCATCATCGACCTGCCGCCACCGTGAAATCCAACCCGCGCCGCTCCCCCTCGCCCTCAACCCTCAACTGCCGTTTTTAGGTTAACTCCAACCTCAATAAAAAGAACACTATGAAAGAATACTGGGAAATCACTCTGGAACGTCTCATCGCCACGTGTGCGGTGTGGGGCATCAATCCGACGTTTGCACTGAAAAATCTGACGCTGACGAGCCACTCCACGGCGATTGCGGGGCTGACCGATACGGCAAATCTCCGGGCGCAGAAGGAGGGGGACTTGAGCGACAAGCGGGCGCTGCGCGATAATGTGCTGGCGGTCATCAAGGATGTGATTGTGCGAGTGCCGGGGATCATCGGCAACAAGCTGGAGGATGGGGATGATTTGCAGGACCAACTGGACCTCGTTTTTTCGGTGTCTGGTCCTTTTACGGAGACGAGTGCGCTGCGTCGCTCAGGGTATCTTTTCGGGCTGTGGGCGGATTTTAATGCGCTTCTGGCCGCGCAGGTGCCCGCGCAGACGCCGCTGACGCTGGCGGTGACGGGGAATCCGGCGATGGATTTGGGCGCGTTTATGAGCCTTTGCTCGAATTTCGCGATGCTGCGCTCGGAGGTGCAGACTGCGGAGCGCGAGGTGAATAAGGCGAAGACGGCGCTGCGCGCGCTGGAGAGTAAGACCGACCGTGGCAATAAACGCTGGTATGGGGCGTGGATGAAGCAGTTCCCGGAGGGGACGCCGGAGGGCGATGCGGCGCTGTCGCAAATCCCGACGGAGCAAGGCACGGCGGCCCCGACGCCGCTGGAGATTAATTCGCTGACGCCGCAGGTGGACCACACGGTGGCGGTGCTTTTTCAGGACGGGACGGGGCTGCATGGGACGACGAAGGAACTGCTCTACCGCCTGCCGGGCGAGGCGGAGTTTGGCCACTCGACACCGGTGACGTTGCCCTCGCAGTCGATCGGGCCTTTTCCTCCGGGAACGATCGTGGAGGTGCGCACGCGGCTGGCAAATTCGACGCCGGGGGTGGTGCTGGGGACGGTAAAAAGCGTGTTGGTATAGTACGTGGAATAGGCGTGGCACGGGTAGTGGTTTCCCGTGCCACGCCGACCCGCTCGGGAGATTGCGACGATGCCCGACGTCTTCACGAAAACGAAACGCAGCGAGGTGATGTCGCGCATCCGGGGGGAGCGGCTGCGGAGTTGCGGTTGATTGCGCGGGCCGTGGCGGCGAGGGTGGACCACTAATCTCCGCTCATCGGCGCTGATGTTTTCGAGGAAAGGATGCGCCGAATGATGAGCGGAGATGAGCGCAGATAAGCGGTTCTCTTTTCGCGGAATGGATGCTAAGGTGCGCTCCATTATGAGCGTAACGATTTCGATTCCGGACGATATAGCGACGGTGCTGGGCGGCTCCACAGAAGAGCGCGAAGTGCGCATCAAGGAAGCGCTCGCGCTAGAACTTTACCGAGAGGGGAAGATCTCGCTTCGCAAGATGGGAGAACTCGCGGGAGTCGGCGGCGACTATTGGGCTGCGGATGCGTTTCGTTCGCTGCACGGAGTGCCGCTGAACTACTCGGTAGAGGATGTGGAGTCGGATAGCCGCGTAGCCGAGACGTTCATCCGCTGATGGTTCTAGTCGTCGCGGACACCGGGCCGATCAATTACCTCATTCAGATCGGCTGTATCGAGGTGCTGGCTTCGCTGGCGGATTCCACGGTGCTGCCGCGCGCGGTGCATACCGAGCTTTCGCACCCCGCGGCACCTGATTCCGTAAGAAAATGGGTGGAGAAACTTCCCGGATGGGTTGTTGTGAAGAATGCTATCAGCAGTGTCGAGGCACCGGATATTTCGGCGACCGACCGCGAAGCAATCGCCCTGGCGATGGAACTGCACGCAAAGGCACTACTGATGGACGATCAGCAGGCCCGCCGCTGTGCGGCCACGCTCGGAGTTCCGACGATGGGAACGGTGGGGATTCTGGAGGCTGCGGCGGCGAAGGGGCTTGTCGATTTGCCAACCGCGCTGTCGGCTTTGCGGGAGACGTCGTGTTATTTGAGCGAAGCTGTGATCGAGAATGCGCTCGCTCGCGATGCAGCGCGAAAGCGAAACGCAGCGAGGTGATGTCGCGCATCCGGGGGAGCGGCTGCGGAGTTGCGGTTGATTGCGCTGTTTCGCGGACACGGCATCACGGACTGGCGGAGCATTGCGCGGGCGGTGGCGGCTTGTCAGATGACCGTGCGCTGCGTATAGGCCGGGCATGTCGCTCTCCAATAATTTCATCACGTATGCAATGTCACCTGAACGCTCGCGGGAGGAACGCTTCGCCGTTTTGCGGGTCGTGGAGTGTCTCTGGCCGCAGGTGGAGCGTGCCCGCGACCCGGAGGCGGTCATGGTCCTGCGTCCGGGGAGGGAGGAGCGTGATTACCGGCGACTGAATCCTGCATGGGAGCCGGTGTTGGTGAGGGAGGAGGTGGAAGCGGTGGCGGCGTTGGCGGAAAAGGCGGGGGCGATGATGTTGTCTTCGGCGTCGGACCGACCGCTGCGGGATCTCGGGGTCTTGCGATTTTTTCCGGCGCTGAAGTCACTGCACCTTTCAGAATTTGAGGGCCTGGATTTGTCGCCGCTCGCGGCGCTGGAGCAGGCGGAGGAAGTCACCATAAGCGCGAAGGAGGCGGAGGACTTTGGAGCGCTCCGGGGGATGCGGCGTCTGCGGAAGGTGTATATCAATGCGTGGCGTCCGTGGCCGGATTTATCTGCATTGGAGGAGTTGAAGGAACTGGAGTCGCTGACGTTTAATGGGAACCCTCTTGTGCTGGAAGGGTTGTCAACGTTGCCCAGAGTGAAGGTGGCGGCTATCGCGGTGTGGGTGTCGTCCACGCTACCGCTGCGGGATGCGCGGCGTCTGCCGGAGATGCCTGCGCTACGGTCGCTGACGCTGTCTGGAGTGGATCGATTGGATGGGCTGGAGCGGTATCCGAATTTGGTGAATCTGGAGTTGAGCGGTTGTTTTGAGGATGTGCAGCCCGTCGTAGCGTTGCGCGATCTGACGAAGCTGGGGCTTACGAGCGACCGTCTAGGGACGGTGGCTCCGCTCGCGGCGCTGCCGAAGTTGCGGGCGCTGGAAATCGACAGTGAACTGCCGCGCGATTACTCGGTGCTGACGGAGGCTCCGCGCTTGCGGGAGGTGACGGTGAAGCGATGCAAGACGAACGAGGTGGAAGTGGCGGCGCTGAATGCGGCACTACAGGCGTCGGACGATGACGATGAGGACTTTCTCGCGGCGGAAGCGCGCCCGGTGAGGCCGTGGCGCTATATTCTGGTGGGAAAGGAGCGGTGGACTGCGGCGGCGCAATCGGTCGGACCGATGGCACCCGACTACGATGGGGACAATGCAGCGGCGGCGCGGGAGGGCGCGTGGTTCGGCAAAGTGATGACCAAGGCGCTCGATGGCGCAATCGGGGATGGCCCTTGGGGCTCCATCAACAACACAGCGCCCTTTGGCAGGACTGCGACTTTGATGATTCACTCGCAGGACGCAGCGGAACAATTGGTAGAACTGGTCGAGGCGGCGAGGCAGGTCCTCTCCCGGACGCGATTTGAGTGGGACTTCACATTCATCGTCACTCTTCTGGAAGATTGGGGGGAGGAAGCGCCAGGAGGGGCGATGGCTCAGCGCTCGGAAGAGCAGATGGAGCGCGAAGACAACGAGGAGTTCAAGCGGATGAGAAAGGAACGGGAGGAGTTTCTGGAACGCGAGCATGTGATGAAGCTTCGGGAAGCAGACGGAGAGAAAGTGCAGCCGGAGGATTTCGCAGCACCCGAAGCGCCGAAGCCGAAACCAAAACCGGAGCAGAAAGAAGCAAAAGGCGAGTTCTCGGATTTCATGCGATTTCTCACGGGGCGCGGACCGCACCCGCGTGCCGCAGAATTCTCCCTCGTGTTGAAAATCAAAGGCGACGCCCTGCTTGTGAGGGCTACCGATGAGGAAAATGCAACCCGAATGCTCGGACGTGGACCGGATTCAGTAGAGTGAGGGAAGGTCGGCGTGGTGATGTCGCGGATCCGGCGGAGCGGCATTGCGTTTTTCCCGAATAATTTCCTTTCCAACGCCACCGGGCTGCAAATGATGCGCGCTCGTTCCGAATGAAATTTCTTTGTCTTCGTATCGCCACTGCGGCGCTCATCATCGTTTCCCGCGCTGCTGCTTCTCCGGCTACGGTGGAGCTGAATCAAGGCGGGGCGGTGCGGGGGGAGATTCTGGCGGATACTGCAGAGCGGGTGGTGGTGGATCTGGGGTTTTCGGTGCTGACGATTCCGCGCGATGCGATCACGCGGGTGACGAAAGATGCTCCGGGCGCTGCGCCGACGACTGCGGTGGGGGATGAGCTTTTCCGTGAGGACCCGACTGCGCGGCCGCAGGCGGTGAAGGATTTGGTGAATGGGATCGGGGACCGTGTGGTGCTGGTGAAGACGCCGGTGGGGGCTGGGCTCGGGGTTTATCATTCACGAGGATGGGTATTTGATTACGAACGACCATGTGATTGCGGGGGAGAGCGAGATTACGGTGACGGTATTCGGGCAGGGGAATAAG
Organism: Chthoniobacteraceae bacterium; assembly: GCA_947471505.1. Lineage (GTDB taxonomy): Bacteria > Verrucomicrobiota > Verrucomicrobiia > Chthoniobacterales > Chthoniobacteraceae > SXWH01. The sequence continues at coordinate 4,654 of CANIWM010000067.1, forward strand.
GGGATGGATAAGAAGACGTGGGGGAATGTGCGGATCGTGGCGGCGAATGCGGAGATGGATTTGGCGCTGCTGAAGATCGAGACGGGGGATAAGACGCGGTTCCCGACGGTGCCGCTGGGGGCCTCGGATGATTTGCGGCAAGGGATGCCGGTGTTTGCGATCGGTGCGCCGCTGGGGCTGGAGCGGACGGTTTCGCAGGGGATTATTTCGCTGAAGAATCGGGTGGAGGATGGGCATATTTTCATCCAGACGACGACGCAGATTAATCCCGGCAACTCGGGCGGGCCGCTGTTTAATCTGAAGGGGGAAGTGGTGGGTGTGAACAATATGAAGATCGTATCGCCGGGGGCGGAGGGGCTGGGGTTTGCGATTCCTTCGGACATTTTGAAGCTGTTCTTGCACAACCGGGAGGCGTTCGCCTTCGACCCGGCAAATCCGAACTCGGGCTTCCGCTACAACCGCCCGCCGCGCTCTAACTCAAAGTAAAACAATCGAATCTATGAAATACCGCATCTGCACTCTCGTCGTGCTGGCCGCTGCCTGGCTGCCAGTCCGTGCCGTCGAAAACCTCAGCACTTTACTGCCGGAGGACGTGACTGTTTTCTCCAGCGCGAAGGATGGGCATTTGTTTGAGCATCTGGAGGAGCATCCGCTGAAGAAGATTCTCGTAGGCTCTGGGCTGGAGAAGGTGTTGGCCCCGTGGTTGGCGAAGACTGCGGAGAACAAGGTGAAGATCGACAAGATTTACAAGGAGGAGACTGGGCTCTCGATGGATGAGGTGATGAAGAAGTTCGGCGGTGCGACGGCGGTGGGGGCGAAGATTGATTTTGCTGCGCTGTTTATGGGCGTGGCGAATCTGCGGGGGAATGGTGCGCCGGAGCTGCCGAAGGGCTTTCTCGATGCGACGGTGGCGATGGACTTCTCGGGCGATGAGGCGCTGGCGGAGAAGATCGTGCGCTGCTACGGGCGGATGTTTGGCGAACTGGTGAAGATGCCTGCGGCTGCGGCCAGCCCGATCCCGTTTGCGAAGTTCCCGGATGAATACGAGGCGACGGCGGAGGATTATGCGGGAGTGAAGCTGCACGTCTGGAAGCTGAAAAAGGGCGCGAAGTCCTTTATCGAGAGCCCCGGCTACGCGCTGATTGATGGGGCGATGGTGGTTTCTTTTAGCGAAGAAGGTCTGCGTGCTTCTGTGGACCGCGTGAAGAAAGGCGGCAAGTCGCTGGCGGATTCTCCACGCCACGCGGCGTTGGCGAAGTCGGCGAAGGATAGCGATATGGTTTCTTACTTCGACATCGGCTCGGTGGTGAAGTCGGGGATGAACGCCGCAGCGAAGCAAGGCGGCGCGGGGGCTGGGCAGGGACTCTCGGTGGTGCGGGCTCTGGGGCTGCACAAGCTGGATTTCATCTACTTCACGCTGGACCTGTCGAAGAACCGCTCCGACATGGAGTTTGGCGTCACGTACCACGACAACCCCGGCATCATGAAAATCTTCGCGACGGACGGCCCTGGGATCGTCCCGAACTTTCTCCCGCCGGATGCGGACAGCGGGGGCCACAGCACGATCTACTTCGACAAGATGCTGGCGGCGATCGAGGGGCTGATGAAAGAAGCCGTCCCGGCGATGGGCGATATGATCGGCGCGCAGATCGATGAGCTGAAGAAGCAGACGGGCGTGGATATCCGCAAGGACATCATCGCCAATATCGGGCCGGACTTTATTAGCGCCAGCGAGCCGCTGAAAGAAGGCACGGCCAAGAAGGACGAGGACGAGGAGGAAATGGAGCCGACGATTGTGGGCATCAAGATCAAGGACCGGAAGACGGTCGAACTCGCGGTAAACACGCTCATTAACAAGTCCGCGCCGGATGGGGCGTTGTTTGAAAAGCGGGAGTATCAAGGCGTGAGCATCAACAACATGAAGGACGCGCCGATGGGCTACATCTTCACGGACGACTGGTTCATCATGAGCATGGGGCCGCAAACGTTGCTGGAGAAAGTGATCACGCGCCTCGCCAAACCCGGCGACGACCACCTTTTCGCGCAGCCGATTGTGAAGTCGGCGTTTGAAGGACTTCCCGGCGACGACGACGGCAGCACCTTCCTCGACCTCGGGCCGACGCTCGACAAGCTCTTGGAAATGGCGAGCGGACTCGGCGAAGTGCCGGGGCTCAGCGAGCTGATCAATCTGAAAGATCTTCCGAAAAAGCTGAACCTCCCCATCGTCATCGGGGTGCGCCAGTACAAGGACGACAACTCCTTCCACGTCCGGATGCACATCGCTGAGAAGAAGAAATGAGGCGCGCTTTCCTCGCCCTCTCAATCGCCGCTTCGTGCGTGGCTGCGGACCTCCAGTTTGGCGGGCCGGAGATTGCCCGAGTCACTTGGGATACGCGCTCGCCTGCGGTCGTTGATTTAGACGGCGATGGAAAGCTGGACGTAGCGCTCATCAATAACGAGAACGCCAAACTCGTGCTGCTCTACCAGCGCGCACCGGGCGAGGCGGAGGGGAAAAATGCGCGCCGCGCAGTGAGCCGGGATCGCTGGGAGCCGGTGGTGGAGGACTCGCGCTTTGAGAAAGTCTCGCTGCCTGCGGACCAGCGGCATCACGCGATGGTGGCGGGGGATTTCGACGGCGACAAGCGGCCCGACCTCGCGCTCACGGGCGTCGAGGATGCGCTCGTCGTACGCTTTCAGGCGGCAGATGGGACGTTCACGAAGACGTGGAAATACAAAGACTTCGAGGCGCTCCAAGGCACCCAGCACATCCAGACTGCGGACCTGAACGGCGACGGACGGAGCGACCTCGCCGTGCTCGGCAAAGGGAAGCTGCTCGTCTTTTTGCAAAAGCAAACGGGCGGCTTTGGAGACCCGGAAGTGTACCTCACCGGCGAGGATAAAATGGGTCAGCTCTTCGCCGAAGACGCGGACGGCGATGGCAAGGTGGACCTTCTCTATTTGGCCGGTGGCGGCGACGGCACCTTGCGCTGGCGGAGGCAGATCGCGCCCGGCGTTATCTCTGCGGAAGTCTCCCTGCCCTACTCGGTGCCCGCGTATGCCGCGACGACTTCGCGCGATGCGAAAGGGCGGCTGCTCTTTACGAAAGTGAACGCCAAGTCGCAGATCATTGAGCGCCACGTATTCACTGCCAGCGGGTCCGGGGATGCGAGCGATACGCTGCTCGCCACAGTCTATAATGTGCCCAGCGGGATGAAGTCCGCCGCGCACGCAGTCGGCGATTTCAACGGCGACGGCCTCGCGGATTTCGCGATGGCAGACAGCAAGGCCGCGCAAATCGCGCTCTTCCTCCAGCAGCCCGATGGCACGTTCGCCGAGCCTCGCACGTTCCCATCGTTCTCCGGCATCTCAGGCATCGCCGCAGTCGCGCTGCCCGGCTCGAAGCGCGTGGCGCTCGCCGTCGTGAGCCGCAAAGAAGGACTCGGCATCGCGAAGCTCACGGACGACGGACGACTGGAGTTCCCCACATCGGTAGCGATCAAAGGCGAACCCGTCGCCATCACCGCACTCGGCGAAAAGGCCGCAATCCTTGTGGATGAAAAGAGCGCCTGGCGCGTGGACACGATGAGCACCGCCGACGGCACAAAGTGGACCTTCACCGAGCGCCCGCTCGGCACGCTCAAGCGCGAACCCATCGGCATGGCTGCGGGCGACCTCACGGGCGATGGTCGCGCCGACCTGCTCGTGATGCTCCCCCGCGAAGCCGCGCTCATTTTACCCGGCACGGAAGAAGGGCTCGGCGCTCCGCTGAAAGAGACTGCAAACATCCGCTCCCAGCTCACCGACCTCGCCCCCGACCGCGTCGCGCTCGTGGACATCGACGGCGACAAACGCGCCGAAATTATCGCCGCCGCCGCAGGCTATGCGCGCTCCATCCGCCTCACGCCCGACAATACTGATGTCCTCGTCGTGGACCAATTCAACGCCCGCCAGGCCGACAACAAACTCGGCACGCCCGCGTTTGTGGACACCGACGCTGACGGCAAACCGGAACTCGTATTCTCCGAGACCGGCACCCCGTTTTTCCAAGTGATGAAAAAGGACACCACTGGCGTCTATCGCGTCACTCGACGCTTGCAGGGTGCCCCCGGAGAACCCGTCGAAGTCTTCGCCATGACGCTCGGCCCAGCGAAGACACCGCAGCTCCTCATCGCGGGGCGCGAGCGTTTTTGGACCGCACCATTTTCCGCCAACGGTGCGCGCCTCGAAGCCGTAGATACCTACGACACCGACCTGAAAAACTGCGCCTACTTCCAAGCCCTCACCGCCGACCTCGACGGCGATGGAAAGGGCGAAGTCATCGCCTTCGACCGCACGAGCCACCTCATGGAACTCCTCTCGCCTGCCGCCGCTGGAACGCCGTGGAAGAGTATGATGCACTTTGTCCTATTCGAGATGAATATCCACTTCCGAGGCCGCAAAGGCGACACGGGAGTCCGCGAAGTCATCGTGCGCGATATGACGGGCGACGGACGCCCCGACATCATGCTCATCGTCCACGACCGCGTGCTGCTGTACCCGCAAGGGTAACCACGCATGAGCCAATCCAACAAATCCATTTTCGCGCGCCATGAGACGGTGCTGCTCGCAGTGCTCATCGCGGAAGTGCTGCTGTTTCATTTCATCGGGCGCAGATTTCTCACGGGCGCAAACGTCGCAAATATCGTCCGGCAGTCTGTGGAGATAGGACTGCTCGCGCTGGTGATGACGCCCATCATTTTAATGGCGGGGATCGATCTATCCGTGGGGTCCCTGATGGGACTTTGCGCCGTCGCTTTCGGGATGCTTTGGAAAGATGCGGGGCTTTCGCCATGGCTCGCTGCGCTCGGCGCAATCGGGATCGGCACACTGGGCGGCGGGTTGAATGCGACGTTAATTACGCGGCTCGGATTGCCGCCGTTGATTGTCACACTGGGGACGTTCTCACTTTTTCGTGGACTGGCAGAGGCGCTGACCGGCGGGACGAAATCTTACACGAGTTTCCCAGAGTCTTTTCTCGCGCTGGGCAACGGCTTCGCGCTCGGGGTACCGGTGCAGGCTTGGGTGTTTGGCGGCGTCGCAGTCGGCGCTTGGATGCTCGTGCATCGAACGACGTATGGGCGGTCTTTTCGCGCGATAGGTTTCGCGCCGGAAGGAGCGAGGTTTGCGGGCATCCCTGTCCAGAAAAGGCTGGCGCTTGCATACACAATGGCGGGAACGGTGGCGGGACTGGCCGCGGTAATTTTCGTATCGCGCGTCACGGAAGCGCGAGCGAGTGCCGGAGTCGGCTACGAGTTGGCTGCGATCACCGCCGTAGTGCTGGGAGGCACGAGCATCTTTGGTGGAGTCGGAACGATTCACGGCACATTGCTCGGCTGGTTGGCGGTGGCGGTGATGACCAACGGACTGAAGTTCACAGGCACATCGGACCCCAGCGAAAAGGCCGGAATGCTCACGGGCGCACTCTTACTGGTCGTGCTCGCCGTCGGTGCGGTGATGAAGATCCTGGCCGAACGCCGCGCGCGAAACGGGAGTGTGAAGCTGGCCAATTAGCCAGCGGAAGTCGAACGAGGGCAGGCAATCTCGCAATGCACGCTTCCCCCCGGCACTGTTTTGGCTACAACAGCCCTGCCCAATCATGTCAGAAACTATCGACTTCGCGCAAAAGCGCGTCCTCATTTTCATCGTCGCCTATAACGCGGAGAAGACCATCAGCAGTGTCTTGAACCGCATTCCATCTTCCATGCGGAACAAGAATGTGGAGGTGCTCATTATCGACGATTCGTCGAAAGATCAGACCTTCGCTCAAGGAGTAAAATACGAAACCGGAAGCGACGATCTACGCATCGTGACGCTACGAAACCCCGTAAACCAGGGTTACGGAGGCAACCAAAAGCTCGGCTACCGCTACGCCATCGAGAACGGATTCGACATCGTCGCCCTCGTCCACGGCGACGGGCAATATGCCCCCGAAAAGCTACCCGCGCTGCTGGCACCGCTCATCAACGAGACGGCGGACGCTGTTTTCGGCTCCCGAATGCTCAAAAAGCAGGACGCGCTGACCGGCGGGATGCCCATGTATAAATGGATCGGAAACCAAGTCCTCACCAGCTACCAGAATATCATGCTCGGCACGCAACTGAGCGAATTTCACAGCGGCTACCGGCTCTACTCCACGGCTGCGCTGAAGCGCATTCCTTTTGAGCGCAACTCGAACGATTTCCACTTCGACACGGACATCATCGTCCAACTCCACTTCGCCAACCTCCGCATCGCCGAAATTCCGATCCCCACTTTCTATGGCGATGAAGTGTGCAACGTGAACGGATTCAAGTATGCGTGGGACTGCTTCAAGACGATGATCCGCGCCGCGATGCACCGCAAAAACTTGCTCTACGATCGCAAGTTCGACGTCGGTGCGGTCGAGGAAACCTACGACCTCAAGCTCGGCTTCCGCTCCAGCCACACCCTCGCGCTTTGCTCCGTAAAAAAAGGTGCGCGCGTCCTCGATATTGGGTGCGGGCGCGGCTACGTCGCCGAACTCATGGCGAAAGATGCCGCCCACGTTACAGGCCTCGACCAGTATTCCAAGGACACCAGCGACCTCCCGAATGTGGACTACAAAAAGTGGGACATCGACGGCCAGCCATGCCCCGTGAAAGTCTCCGACTACGACCAGATATTCCTGCTCGATATTATCGAGCACTTAAAAGACCCCGAGGTCTTCATGGAAACGCTCCGCGAACGCGCCGAGCACAAGCGCCCCGAACTCATCCTCACCACCGCAAACATCGGGTTCTTCGTCACCCGCTTTATGCTCCTCATCGGGCAGTTTAACTACGGACGAAAGGGCATCCTAGATCGCACCCACACGCGCCTCTTCACCTTCCGAAGCCTGCGCGATTTATTCGAGCAAACGGGCTACGACATTCTGGAGATACGGGGCATTCCTGCCCCGTATCCCAAAGTGCTCGGCGCGGGTATTTTCAGCCGCATCGTCATGCTCATCAACCAGGCATTCATCCGCCTGCCCTTCCTTCGCGGGCTCTTCAGCTACCAGATTTACGTCCGTGCCCAAGCCCGCCCCACGGTGGAGAACTTGCTGGCGAAGACGATCTCTACCAGCGAGGAACTGCGCACCGAGATGAACAAAGCTGCTGTTTAAAAAGGCCCTTGCGGCGGCTGCGGACGCGGACCTCGCTCGCCCTGCTCATCGCGCCCAAAACCCCGTGGACCTTGCGGCGGAAATGGCTGATGCCCCTGCTCTCGCATCTCCGGACCGCCGCGATGCTCTCCGCGTGATCCCTGCGGCTGCCCGCCTTGCGGAGGCATCGGCTTGTCAAATTGCGGTGGCATCGGCTTCCGCTCGCGCATTTGAGGGCCACCACGACGATCGTCTTGCGGCCCCTGCGGCGGCATTGGCTTGCGCTCATTCATTTCGGGTCCGCGACGCTGGTCGCCCCCCAGTCCCGGTGGTCGATTAAACTGCGGCGGCATCGGACTTCTTCCCTCCCGACCAAAAGGCGGACGCCCCATCTGCTGCGGATCGCCCATCGGCATCGGCCTGCGAAACTCGCCTCGCTGCTGCCCAAACTGGCCCTGCATCGGCCCTTGCCGACTGTCGCCACGGAACGCCTGCCTCGGCTCAGAGCGGCGAGGGTCTTCACGACGCGGCTCATCCCCTTGGGAGCGGGCGTCCTGGCGGAAGTCACGCCCCATCCGTTCGTCATGCGGACGCTGCATATCTCGTGGCCCCTCCGTTCCAGGCCGATCCCCGTCACGGCGGACACCCTCTGGCTTCGGCCCCCGGCGTTCGCCCTCCGCACGAGGAACTGCTTCATTACGGCGCTCACCCTCTACGCGATGATCTCCTTCCTGCTGCCCGGCTGGAAGAAACTCATCCGGCGTGATCTTCCCGTCGCCATTGCGATCCAGTTTGCGCAGAGCGTCAATTTCCGCCGAATCAATGGCTCCATCGTGATTGGCGTCGAGTTGGCCAAACATTCCCGCAATCGGTCGCTGCGGCGTCGGGCCGCGTTCTCCACGCGGGGCGTCGCCCGGCGGGCGTTCCGGATTGGGCCGATCTTGGGCCGACAGTGTGAAGCCGGAGACGACGAGCGCCACGGCAGTGATGAGTGCTTTATTTGTGTTCATAGTATTGGTTTTCGAATCAAACCCGCACCAGTCGTGGAGCGGACTATTTCAACGGGTTAAACTCCGCCGACCTTCTGTTTGTGCAAAAAACATCCCGGAAAATCGTGAAGCTTGTGTAAAGACCGGCATTTTCCACCACAGAAACCGACCATTCCTCAGCAGCCCGAGACACCAAGACTGCGCTGCTTTGTTCCTCCGAAAATGAAGATGTGGATTGCCTCGCGGCGACGAAGCGATGAAAAAGGGGTCTTCGATGAATTCCAAAAAAGCAGCCAGCAAAAGCACACAACCAAAGAAAAAAGCCTACGCCGCCGCTGGCGTGGATGTGGACCTCGGGAACCGCGTGAAGAGCGGCATCCAGGCTCTCGTAAAGGGAACGCACGGGCCGGAAGTGCTGGGAAAAATCGGCGGCTTTGGCGGACTTTTCCGCCCCAACTTTAAGGGAATGAAAGACCCGGTGCTCGTATCGTCGGTGGATGGCGTGGGGACGAAACTGAAGATCGCTTTTGCCACGGGCAGTCATGACACAGTGGGGCAGTGCCTCGTGAATCACTGCATCAACGACATTGCCGTCATCGGAGCAAAGCCGCTCTTTTTCCTCGACTACATCGGCGCGGCGAAGCTGGAGCCCGTCGTTTTCGAGGCGCTGCTGAAGGGCTTTGCCAAAGCGTGCAAGGCCGCCAAGTGCGCCATCGTGGGCGGCGAGACTGCGCAAATGCCAGGCATGTATGCGCCGGGCGAATACGACCTCGTGGGCACGATCATCGGAGTGGTGGATAAGGCGAAGAGCATCGACGGCTCGAAGATCAAAGTGGGCGATGTCGTCATCGGTCTCGCCTCCAACGGCCTGCATACGAACGGCTACACGCTTGCTCGCAAGGTGCTCTTCGAGGACATGAAGCTCAAGCTCACGGACAAGCTCGAAGGCGTCACCGGCACCGTCGGTAGCGAGCTGATGCGCGTTCACAAAAACTACCAGCCTGCGCTGGCAAAGCTCCCGCATGGCCTCGTGAAAGGGCTGGCGCACATCACCGGCGGCGGGCTCGTGGATAATTTCCCGCGCGTCCTCCCGAAGACCGTGGATGCTCTGATCGACACAGCCTCGTGGAAGGTGCCCGCCATTTTCCAGCACATCGAGCGCGGCGGAAAAGTGGACCACGCGGAGATGTATCAGGTGTTCAACATGGGCATCGGCATGTGCATCGTCGTCGCGGAGAAAGACGTGAAGGCGGTGACGAAGATCGTGGGGGGCAAAGTCATCGGGAAAATCGAGAAGGGCAGCGGGATTGTGCGGCTGAAGTAGCTACTTCTTGAGCACCTCCCGCAGCTTCACCGGGTCGGTCTCCGGGGCTTTGCAGGCGAAGTCTTCGCAGACGTAGGCGGCGGCTTTTCCGTGCTTGGGCTTCATCTCGGCGATGGCGGCGTTGCGTTTGCCGATCCATGCTTGGCCAGCGCCGCCGTCGGCGAGGATCACGATCTGGTTGGGCGCAAACTGGGCGCGGGCTTCCTTGATGAGCGCCTTCGTGTCCTCCGCTCCGGGCGTGCCGGCGATGACGATCTGGCGGCCTTTCGACATGGAGGCATCCACGGCGCAAAGCATCTGGGTGAGCGCGCTCGGCCGCTTGTCGAGCGTCTCGCCCATGCTGGCGATGGTCTTCTCCGCGCGCTCGCGTAGTTCTTTGGAATCGGTGAGTTGCGCGAGGCGAATGAGGTTGAGCGCGGCGACGCTGCTGGCGGCGGGCTCGGCTCCGTCGTGGTCTTCTTTGGAGCGGAAGAGGATGTCGCTCTGATCGGCGGGCGTCTGGAAGTAGCCGCCGTGCTCCTTGTCGTAAAAGACGGCATCCATCTTCGCCTGCAAGTCCACCGCCCAAGCAAGCCACTGCGCATCGAAATCCGTCTCATACAAGTCGAGCAACCCCGCGATGAGCGAGGCGTAGTCATCGGCAAACCCGGCGGCGTTGCTGGGCTCGTGCCGGTAGCTGCGGGTGAGCGCGCCGTCGCGCCACAGCTTCGCCTTTATAAAGCGGGCGCTGGCTTGGGCGGCGGCGGTGTAGCGTGGCTCGTCGAGCACTTGCGCGGCGCGGGCGAAGGCGGAAATCATGAGGCCGTTCCACGCGACGATGATCTTGTCGTCGAGGTGCGGGCGCGGGCGTTTGGCGCGAAGGTCGAAGAGTTTTGCGCGAGCGGCGGCGAGGGTCTTTTCGACCTCCGCCTCCGGCTTGCCCGCGTCCTTCGCCAGCTCGGCGACGGTCTTGCGGATGATGAGCGTGTTCTTCCCTTTCAGCTCGCCGAGCGGGTCGCTGCCTGCGGGCGAGTTCCCATCGGCCACGACGCCGTATGCTGTGCTAAAGAGCGCTGCATCTTCGCCGAGGGCGGCGTCTATCTCGGCTTTTGTCCATACGTAAAACGCGCCCTCTTTCTTCTCGGCGTGCCCGGCTTCGAGGCTGTCGGCGTCTTCGGCGGAGTAAAAGCCGCCTTCTTTATCCGTCAGCTCGCGGAGGGTGTAGTCGAGGATGCCGCGCGCCACTTTCTCCCAGCGCGCATCGTGGGTGAGCTGGAATGCGTCTAGGTAATTGCGCACGAGCTGGCCCTGATCGTAGGCCATCTTCTCGTAGTGCGGGACGTGCCAAAAGCGGTCCACTGAGTAGCGGTGAAAGCCGCCGCCGAGATGATCGTGCATCCCGCCATCCGCCATCTTCCCGAGGGTGATGAGCGCCATCTTCCCCGCCACGGCGCGGTCGCGCTCCTCCGCCTCGGGCGACTCGCCCAGCCCCTTGCGCACAGCCATGCGGAAGAGGAATGCAAGATTGCTCGGCTGGGGAAACTTCGGCGCACCGCCGAAGCCGCCAAGGTCCGCATCGAACGTCTGCACGAGCTGGCTCTGGCCTTTGGTCAGCGCGGCTTTTGCCGTCACTTCGACTTTACTCGGCGTGCTGGCGGTGTACTCGGTAAGCTTCTTTGCGACCTCATTGCCGTGCTCGACGATGCCTTTGCTGTCCTTCGCCCAGCCGTCAGCGAGCTGCTTCAGGACGGCGGGAAATCCGGGGCGACTCCCGCGACTCTCGGGCGGGAAATACGTGCCGCCGACGAACGGTTTGAGGTCCGGCGTGAGCCACACATTCAGCGGCCAGCCGCCGCTGCCCGTCGTCGCCTGTACGAACGTCATATACACTTTGTCCACGTCAGGCCGCTCCTCGCGGTCCACTTTGATGCAGACGAAACTCGCATTCATAATCGCCGCGATGGCCTCATTTTCAAAGCTCTCGCGCTCCATGACGTGACACCAGTGGCAAGTGCTGTAGCCGATACTCAGGAAGATGGGCTTATTCTCTTTCTTCGCCTTTTCAAAAGCCTCCGCGCCCCACGGGAACCAGTCCACCGGGTTGTGCTGGTGCTGGAGTAAATAGGGCGACTTTTCCTTCGCGAGGCGGTTGGTGTGTTTCGGAGCAGTGGTCACGGTAGTGTCTTTCGGAGTGGTGTCGGCGCAGTGGACGAGCTGGGGAAAAGCCAGCGCCGCAGCGGCAGCGAGTTGGAGATGGCGGATTGCGATCATGGCGGCACTCAAGGGAATAGCCCTGCGAGTGGCAAGAGCGTTGGGCTGCGTCATTCGTCATTCCCTATCCGCAAAAAACGCGGTTACATTCCGGCATTCATGTCCGCCGTCCGATTCATCGCACTCACACTCATCGCCGCCGCCACGGCGAGCGCTGCCGATTTTGGGAAAGAGATACGTCCACTCTTGGACACGTATTGTTTCAAATGCCACGCAGGCACGAAGAAGAAGGGCGGCATCTTACTCGACACCGTCACCTCTGCCGATGGCGCGGCGAAGGATTTCGAGACGTGGGATGCGGTGCTGGAGAACTTGCGCTCGGGCGCAATGCCGCCTGACGATGAGGACAAACAACCGAAACTCGAAGAACGCGAGAAGCTCATCAAATGGATTCAGTCCGAAGTCTTCGTCACCGACCCGAACAATCCCGACCCAGGCCGCGTCACCATCCGGCGACTCAACCGCGCGGAATACAACAACACCATCCGTGACCTCGTGGGCATCGACTTCGAGCCCGCTGCGGACTTCCCCGCCGACGACTCTGGCTACGGCTTCGACAACATCGGCGACGTGCTCTCGCTCCCGCCGGTCCTTTTTGAGCGCTATCTTGCGGCGGCGGAAAAAATCATGAGCGCCGCCATCCTGAACGACCACAAGCCGCGCTCGGAAAAAATCCCCGTGGACCTTCTCGCAATCAAAGGGGGCCCGGAAAAAGGCAACACGCCCACGTCCCGCCGTGTGGATGAAGTGGAGGCCAGCATCACCGTGGACCTTCCTGTGCCCGGCCAATACACGCTCCGCATCGAGGCCATCGGCCCGCGTGTCGGCGGCGAGGCCACGAAGCTCGCCGTGAAGCTCGGAGCCCAAGCCATCAACGTCCCCACGCTCCCCACCGAACAAGATGTCGTAGGCAAGCACCAACTCCCGATCACCATCGCCGCTGCTGGAAAACAGACGCTCACTTTCCGCGTAGCGAATCCCCTCGCCCAGCCCGAGATGAAAGACGGCAAGCCGAAGAAGCGCATCGTCACGCTTCGCAAAGTGGAACTCCTCACCCCGGCCAAACCCGTCACCGCGCCCCCGACGCAGATCCGCCTTTTTGCCCCCGGCAAAGGGCAGCGCGACCTCAACGTCGCCGCGCGCATGATCCTCACGAACTTTGCAGCCCGCGCATTTCGCCGTCCGCTTTCGCCACAAGAAACAGAACGGTTCCTCTTTATTTACCGCACGGCCGGGCAAAAGGGCGGGAACTTCGAGCAAAGCGTGCAAACGGCGCTCACGGCCATCCTCGTCTCTCCGCATTTCCTTTTCCGTGGCGAACTCCAGCCCGAGCCCGACAACCCAAAAATCACCCAGCCCGTCAACGAATGGGCGCTGGCCTCGCGCCTCTCTTACTTCCTGTGGAGCACGATGCCCGACGGCATACTCTTCGCCCAAGCGGGCGCCGGAACGTTGCGGAAAAACCTCGCCGCCCAAGTCCAGCGGATGATCAAAGACCCGCGCTCCGAGGCGCTCATCAACAACTTCGCCGGCCAATGGCTCCAAACGCGCAACCTCCTTTCCATCCAGCCCGACCCGAAAACTTTCAAGGATTGGAACCGCGACCTCGCCCTCGCGATGGAGCGCGAAACCGAGTTACTCTTCGATCACATCATGCGTGAAGACCGACCCATCACCGACCTCCTCGGGGCCGACTATACTTTCGTGAACGAGCGCCTCGCTCGTATTTACGGCATCGACGGCGTGGAGGGCGAAGCCTTCGTCAAAGTCAAAGTCCCCGCCAAGCGCCCCGGCGGCATCCTCGGCCACGGCTCCTTCCTCACGCTCACCTCGAATCCCACCCGCACCAGCCCGGTAAAGCGCGGCAAATTCGTCCTCGAAAACATCCTCGGCACTCCCCCGCCCCCGCCCCCACCGGACGTGCCCGACCTCAACGACCCAAAGCGCCCCGAGCTAAAAGGCACGCTCCGACAAAAAATGGAGCTGCACCGCAAAGAGCCACTCTGCGCCGGATGCCACGCCCGCATGGACGACATCGGCTTCGCGCTAGAAAACTTCGACGCCATCGGCGCATGGCGCACCACCGACGCCGGCGCAGCCATCGAGACGGCCGGGCAACTCGTCAGCGGCGAAAAGTTCCTCAACGCCACCGAGCTCCGCGACGTGTTGCTGAAGCAAAAGCGCGGCGACTTTCTCCACTGCGTCAGCGAGAAAATGCTCACCTACGCGATGGGTCGCGGCCTCGAATACTACGACCGCCCAACCGTGGATAAGATCGCCCAAGCCGTGGATAAAAGCGGCGCGAAATTCAGCACACTCGTCCTCGAAATCGTCAAAAGCGTCCCCTTCCAAATGCGACGCGGCGAAGGGGATCACCGCCAATTTTCCGCAGCGAAAGCCGAACCGAAGCCAGCGCCCAAAGCGAAGAAAGAGTAGTTCGGATCTCGGCCTGACCTCGGAGAGCGGAGGAAATCAGCGCGGTTTCTGATTTCCACCCTGTTTTGGCGGCGGCGGTGGCGGCGGTGGTTTCTGCGGAACGGGCAGACGCTTTACGTCGATGCCTTGCACGCCGATCCTCTCGACTCTTGGCGACGGTGGTGGTGGTGGTGGTGGCGGTGGCGGGGCTTCGCCTGATGCTTGCCTATCGCGCGGCGGCGGCGGCAATTTTCCTCCTGTGTTCGGCGCGAGTCGGCCTTCTTGGATTTTCCGTTCTTGCACGCGAACGGACTGCTCGACGCGTGGCGCAGAAGCAAGCGGCGCACGGAAGCCGCGCACGAGCATCGACGCCGAGACTTGTCGCGAAAGCTGGAAGTCCAGCACCGGACTGAGTTGAGCTCCCGGCATCACGATCACGAGTTGTCCGGGGGCTAATGTGACGCTTTTTCCGTCCGGCAACGTCACGCTCCCCTTCCCCTCCAGCATCACGACTTTCATCGCGCCTGCTTTCGTGGCGGAGACGATAAGCGTGGTGCCGAGCACGGCGGCAGATGCTGCGCTGGTGCGGATGGTGCCACCGCCACGGCCTGCGGGTGAGTGGAAAAGGAGGGAGCCTTTTTCCAGCTCCATCGTCCGCGATTCCGGCTGGAAGGAGAACAGCGTGTTCGAGCCCACGCGCGTCACGGTCTGGTCTGCGGCGATGAGTTCGGCGCGGGAATTGATGCCAGTGCGCAAGACGTTGGGCGCGCGAAACTCCTCGCGCATCTGGGCGGCGTGCGCGGTGCGCGTGGCGCGCTCGATGACTCGCACGTCGTTGACGATCTCAGTGATTTGCGCGCGGTCGAGCGGGGCTGCGTGCGCGAGTCCCGCCGTGAAGATGCAGAGGGCGATGGTGTTGGTTTTCATGGAAAGGTGGATGCGAGCAATGAAAGCGCGTTTCGTGCGAATCGAATACCGGGATATTGTAAAGCGGCGGTAAAACTCTGCTACCCGCCGAGGAGCGACATCTCGGCCTTGGGGAGTGCCGCCGTTTCGCTGGTGCGTAGCTCGGAGTATCGGTCGTCCCGCTTGCCCCAGATGCCGCCGATGAGTGCGGCGATGTCCGCATCGCTCGCGCCGTTGCGCAGGGGCGCGCGGAGGTCGTGGCCGTGGGCGGAAAATAGGCAGGTGAAGAGCTTGCCGTCCGCCGTGAGTCGGGCGCGCGTGCAGCCTTTGCAAAAAGGGCGCGTGACGCTGGCGATGATGCCCAGTTCGCCGCCGCCGGGCGTGCGGTAGCGGAGGGCGGTCTCGCCTTCGTAGTTCGGCGCGAGCGGCGTGAGTTGCAGCTCGGTGCGCTCGGCGATTTCGGCGGCAGGGACGACGTCGGCCATGCGCCAGCCGTTCGAGTTTCCAACGTCCATAAACTCGATCATGCGCAGGACGTATTGCGGGCCGGAGAAGCGGTGCGCCATCGCAGCGATCTGGTCGTCGTTCATGCCGCGCTTAACGACCATGTTGATCTTGATGGGCGAGAAGCCTGCGGCCAGCGCGGCATCAATCCCATCGAGCACGCGGGCGACGGGGAAGTCGGCGTCGTTCATCGCGCGGAAGGTGGCGTCGTCCAGCGCGTCGAGGCTCACGGTGAGGCGGTGCAGCCCAGCCTCGCGGAGGGCGCGGGCTTTTTCGGAAAGAACGGAGCCGTTCGTGGTGAGCGCGATGTCTTGCAGCCCCGGCGTGCCGCGCACCATGCCGATGAGCGCCTCCACATTGCGCCGCAGGAGCGGTTCGCCGCCGGTGAGCCGCAGCTTTTCCATCCCGAGCGATGCGAAGATGCGGACGAGCCGCGCGCATTCCTCCAGCGAGAGAATCTCCGCACGCGGCAGGAAGTCGTAGCCGCGCCCGAAGACCTCGCGCGGCATACAATATCGGCAGCGGAAATTGCACCGGTCCGTGACAGACAGGCGCAAGTCGCGAAGTGGCCGGTTACTAGCGTCGTGCATCGCGCTATGCGTGCGCGGTTTGCGGCGAGTAGTAAAGTTTTCATGTCCACGTAACCAGTGATTGAATGGACATCCATCGTACGTTTCGCCAACGTCCCCGCCGTTATGCGCACACTACTTTTCCTCAGCCTCGCCGTCTCACTCTTCGCGGATGATTTCCCGAAGCCGTTTAATACTGGCACCGATGTCGGCAAGAAGCCCATGTCTGCCGATGAAGCGGTCAAATCGATCCAGATGCCCGAGGGCTTCAAAGCGACCGTCTTTGCCGCCGAGCCGGACATTCAGAATCCCATCGCATGTGCGTGGGACAGCCGGGGGCGCTTGTGGGTCGCGGAGAATTACACCTACGCAGAATCGGCGGTCGGTTTTGACAAGAACCTCCGCGACCGCATCCTCATTTTCGAGGACACGGATAACGACGGGAAGGCGGACAAGCGCACCGTTTTCGCCGACAATCTACACAATCTCTCTAGCATCGAGCTGGGCTACGGCGGGGTGTTTTGCACGGCTGCGCCGTATCTGCTGTGGATACCGGATGCCGATGGCGACGACAAACCGGACGCGCCCGGCGGCAAAGGCTACGCGGACTTTCCCACGCTCCCCGGCACCAGCACGCGCATCCTGCTCGATGGCTTCGACGCCGGGGCTGTGCGCCACAACTTCGTGAACGGCCTGCGCTGGGGGCCGGATGGCTGGCTCTACGCACGCCACGGCATCCAAGGCTCCAGCCGCGTCGCCAAGCCCGGCACGCCCGACGCCGAGCGGCAACTCATCAGCGTCGGCATCTGGCGCTACCACCCCGTCCGGCACACCGTCGAGATGGTCACGCACGGCGGCACGAACCCGTGGGGGCTCGATTTCAACGCGGAAGGCGAAGGCTTTTTCACCAACACCGTCACCGGCCACCTCTACCACATGATCCCCGGCGCGCACTACGAGCGCATGTATGGCGAAGACCCGAACCCCTTTATCTATCAGCTCCTCCCGCAGACCGCCGACCATTACCACTACGACCGCGCGAAGAGCTGGACGGATTCGCGCGATGGAAAAGCGAACGACCTCGGTGGCGGCCACGCCCACGTCGGCTGCATGATCTACCAAGGCGAAAACTGGCCCGAGCAATACCGGGGAAAACTGATGACGGTGAACCTCCACGGACGCTGCATCAACGTCGAGCGACTGGAGCGAAAAGGCAGCGGCTACACCGCCAAGCACGAGCCCAGCGTCATCACATTTGGCGACCCGTGGTTCCGAGGCAACGAACTCACCTACGGCCCCGACGGCGGCGTGTACGTCCTCGACTGGAGCGACCAAGGCGAGTGCCACGAAAACGACGGCGTGCATCGCGAGAGCGGGCGGATTTATAAAATCACCTATGGAGAAGTGAAAACAAACGCGGTCGCGGCTGACGCGAAACTTGGAGTGAAAGGGGCAATGAAATCCCTAGCTGAAAAAAGGGACGTGGCTCGGTTATCCGACTCGGACCTGACGATGTTCGTCATGGACGGCCCAGAATGGCACGCTCGAATCGCACTGCGGCTGATGCTCGAACAGTGCGCAAAGAACAACTCATACGAAGCCCTCAAAGGGTTGGGAATGGGGGCAGCGCTCGCAGGCGTCGAGCGCGGGTTGAAACGGGTTTCCAAGATGATGCGGTTTGAAGCGTTGCCGGAAAAACGAGAAATCACGGCACCGCAAATTGATACGTTTCTCGCGGTAGCGGCGAAGGTGGCCACCAAGGATTCGGGAACGCGACTCGCACTCGCGAGCGATCTCATCCAACCCAGTTCATATGCGCCGAGTTTGCAGCTCCCCCTTTGGTCGCAGCTCTTTTCCTTTGCCGAAGATGCAAATGATCATGTGCTGCCGCTTGTGTGCTGGTCAGCCTTCCATCCGCTCCTTAGCCCTTCCGACGAACCAACTGCGAAGCGCGCAACGGAGATCGCCTACTCCGGCAAAATCCCCCTCATCCTCGAAAACACCGCCCGCCGCCTCGCCACCGACCTCGCCACAAAACCCGAGCGTCTCGACGGCCTGCTCGCTTTAGCCAACGCCTCCTTTGATGAGGCCAAAGCCGCCAGCATCCTGCGCGGAATCTCCGCCGCCGTGCGCGGGATGGCCAAGGCCAAAGCCCCCGCAAACTGGCCCGCCTTCGCCGCCCAAGTCGGCAAAACTCCCGCCCTCGCCGACAAACTCCGCTCTCTAAACGTCATCTTCGGCGACGGACGCGCCCTCGACGAAATCCGCGCTCTTGCCCTCGATGCCAAAGCCGAACTCGCCGCCCGGAAAATGGCCATCGAATCCCTCATCGCCGCCAAGCCCGCCGACCTCCGCACCACGCTGGAGTCCCTCGTGAAAAACTCCAACGACCTCCTTCCCAACGCCCTGCAAGGCATGGCCGCGTTTGACGACGCCGGGCCGCTCATCGCCCAAAACTACACCCGCGTCCGCCCCGACTTCCGCCCCGGCGTCCTGACCGCCCTCTGCTCGCGCCCCGCATTTGCCACCGCCCTCCTTGATGCCGTCGCCGACGGCAAAATCGCCCGCAACACCGTCACGCCCTACCACGCCCGCCAAATCGCCGCCCTCGCCGACGCCGCCGTGAGCAAGCGCCTCGCCGAAGTCTGGGGCACCGTCGCCACCACCTCCGACCAAAAGAAAAAGCGCATCGCCGAAATCAAAGCCGCCCTCCCGCCCGACGTTCTGGCAAAGGCCGACATCGAAAATGGACGCACCATTTTCACCCAAACCTGCGCCGCCTGCCACACCCTCTACGACCTCGGCCAAACCGGCGTAAACCTCGGCCCCAACCTCACCGGCAGCGGACGCGAAAACATAGATTACCTCCTAGAGAACATCGTGGACCCCAGCGCCCTCGTCCCCGCCGATTACAAACTCAGCACCGTCACCCTCAACGACGGGCGCCTGCTCACCGGCTTCATCTCCAAACAAGACGCCCAAACCCTCACCCTTCGCACCATGACCGAAACGCAAACCCTCGACCGCACCACCATCTCCAAAACCGAAGCCATGCCTCAATCGCTCATGCCCGAAGGAATCCTTGATGCGCTCAAGCCCGAGCAAGTGCGGGACTTGTTTGGGTTTTTGATGAGGAAGTGAGCGGCGAAGCCCTCGGAATCTCCTACCTTGCTCCGACTGGCTCAAGCGGCCACTTTTCAAGAATCATGAGTGCTATCTCCGGCGAACATTTTTTCGCAACTCCATCCGCCTACCTCGCGGCGGAAGAACTATCGGAAGGAAAGAATGAGTATGTGGACGGCGTCGTTTTCGCCCGACCGGGCGGCACAGTCCGCCACTCGGAGATCAGCGGAAATATCTCCTCCGGCCTAGATGCACGGCTGCGCAGAACCAATTTCCGCTCATGCGGCTGCGACTTCCGAGTCCACCTCACTTACGAATTCCACGAGCGATTCTATTATCCAGACGCCTCGGTAGTGCAGCTCCCGATAGACGGCCACGCCCTTTTCGTCGAAAATCCCACCGTCATCTTCGAGGTCCTCTCCCCGAGCACCGAACGGTTCGATAACGAAGAAAAGAAAGACGCATACCTCCGCTGCGAGAGCCTCCAAGCCTACGTCCTCGTCCACAGCGAGCGCGTAGAGGTCACCATCTACACCCGTCGCGTTGACGGCTGGGACGCCACGATTTACAACGAGACAACTGACACCCTCCCGCTGCCGTGCATCGAGTGCGAATTGCCGCTCTCGGAGATTTACGAGGAGTAAGCGCTCAGGAAGTCATCCGCTCGTAGAGTTCCGCCAGCGGTATCTCCACTGCGATCTCGGGTAACCGCAGGATGCCGTCCAGCCCGCTGATGACCTCAACGGCCCACCCACCGACGATGCGCCGCTCGATAATGATCTCTGGCTTCGATTGCTCGATGCGGACATAGGAACGCAGTTGGTCAATCTGGTGATAGGCCATGCGCTTCTCCCGCTCGTCAATGTGGCGCGTGGAGTCCGATAGAATCTCGAAGATCACCGTCGGACGCTCGCGCCACCCGTGACCGGAATCCGTTGCATCGCAGGCCACCATTGCGTCGGGGTAATAGTAGTATGTGTCGCCACGGAGGTTCAGCTTGAGCTTCATGTTCGAGCCCAAAGCCTGGCACCGCTTTCCCCGTAGTTGAATAAAAAGAAGGCCCGCAAGGTTTGCCTCAACGAAGGTATGCGGCTCACTCGCCCCGGCCATCGCGTGAACGACGCCCCCGAGATACTCGTGCTTCACAACACTGAGTTCTTCGCCCGCGAGGTAGTCTTCCTCGCTGATGTATAATGACGAACCCGAAACGGTGCTCATGGGCGCGATGCTGAGAGTGAAGCGGCAAGCCGTCAACCGACGCTCTACATGTGTGCGATGATGTTATCGCCGAACTCGCTGCACTTGATCTCCGTCGCGCCGTCCATCTGCCTGGCGAAATCATACGTCACGCGCTTGCTGCCGATGGCTCCGTTCAATCCCTTAATGATAAGGTCTGCCGCCTCGCTCCAGCCGAAGTAGCGGAACATCATCTCGCCGCTGAGGACGACACTGCCGGGGTTCACTTGGTCCTTGCCTGCATACTTCGGCGCGGTGCCGTGGGTGGCTTCAAAAATGGCGTGGCCGGTGACGTAGTTGATGTTTCCGCCGGGAGCGATGCCAATGCCGCCGACTTGTGCAGCGAGGGCGTCGGAGAGGTAGTCGCCGTTGAGGTTAAGCGTCGCAATCACGTCGAAATCGCCGGGGCGTGTGAGCACTTGCTGGAGCGTGATGTCGGCGATGCTGTCTTTAATGAGCACACGGCCTGCAGCCAGCGCGGCCTTCTGCTCTTCGTTCGCGGCGGGTTCGCCTTGCTCCTTCTTCGTGCGTTCCCATTGCGCCCACGTATAGACTTTGTCGCCAAAGATGCGCTCGGCGGCGGCGTATCCCCAGTCGCGGAAGGCGCCTTCGGTGAACTTCATGATGTTCCCTTTATGGACGATGGTGACGCTCTTCTTCTTCTCCGCGATGGCGTATTGGATGGCCGATTTGATGAGCCGAATCGTGCCCACTTGCGACACGGGCTTGATGCCGATGCCGACGGTCGGCGGGTAGTTCTCCATCGTGTGCTCGGGCGCGGCGAGCTTCATGTATTCCACAACGGCGTCGCTCGTTCCGAAGCGGATTTTTTTGAAGTCTTTCGGGAATTCCTTGGCGATGAAATCGAGCACTTTCTGCGCTTCCGGCGTGCCGCCCGCGTATTCGATGCCTGCGTAAATATCCTCCGTGTTTTCGCGGAAAATGACCATGTCCACAGCCTCCGGACGCTTCACGGGGGAGGGGACGCCGGTGAAATACTGCACCGGGCGCAGGCAGACGTAGAGGTCGAGCATTTGGCGCAGCGCGACGTTCAGCGAGCGGATGCCGCCGCCGACGGGCGTGGTGAGCGGGCCTTTGATTCCGACGAGAAATTCGCGGAACGCCTCGACGGTATCATCGGGCAGCCAGTTGTTAAATTTCGTGAACGCCGTCTCGCCAGCGAAGACTTCCATCCACGCGATTTTCTTCGCGCCGCCGTAGGCTTTCTCCACTGCCGCATCCAGCACGCGCACGCTGCTCGCCCAGATGTCGGGCCCGGTGCCGTCGCCCCGGATGAAGGGGACGATTGGGTTCGCAGGGACGGTGAGTTTGCCAGCGTTGATGGTGATTTTTTCGCCCGTGGGCACTGTGCAGGTTGTGTAGTTCGACATCGTTGTTTTTTGTAAAATGGGGCGCGGATGTATCACGGGCGGCGGCGATTGGGAATGGAGAAGATGGGCATCTTTTCTGTTGTCCTCTACGCGCAGAACCGCTGTTCTCCGCCGCACTTATGGCAAAACCTTACTGGACGGGCGTATTTCCCGCGATCACTACACAGATTCACCGCGACGGCTCGCTCGACCTTGACGGCACGGCGAAGCACATCGAAGTCCTCATCGAGAGCGGCGTGAGCGGCATCGTGATGCTCGGCTCGCTGGGCGAAAATCAGATGCTTGAGCCGGAGGAAAAGCGCGCAGTGATGGACATGAGCGTCCAGCTCATCGAAGGCCGCATCCCCGTCCTCAGCGGCGTCGCGGAAACTTCCACCGCTGCCGCCGTCCAGTATGTGCGCGACTGCGAGGAGATTGGCGCGGACGGCTTCATGGTGATGCCCGCGATGTGCTACAAAACGCCCGACCCCGCCGAGAGCATGGCGCATTTTAAGACCGTGGCGAAGGCGACTGGCCTGCCCATCATGATTTACAACAACCCCATCAGCTACGGCAACGACATCACCCCCGAGATGTTCGCGGAGCTGGGCAAAGTGAAGAACTTCGTGGCGCTGAAAGAAAGCAGCGGCGACACCCGGCGCATCACCGACCTGCACCGCGTCTGCGGCGACCGATACGCCATTTTCACCGGCGTGGACCCGCTGGCGCTGGAGTCCGCCATCCTGGGTATTGATGGCTGGGTTGCGGGGACAGGCATCGCTTTCCCCGAGCAAAATCAATATCTGTGGGAGCTGATGAAGGGCGGCGAGTGGGACGAGGCGTTGCAGATTTACCGTTGGTTCACTCCCTTGCTCCATCTCGATACGCACGTGAAATTCGTCCAATACATCAAGCTCTGCGTGCAGGAATGCGGCCTCGGCAACGAGTGGACGCGCGCCCCTCGCCTCCCGCTCACAGGGGCCGAGCGTAAGCGCGTGCTGAAGGTCATCCACGACGGCATCGCCGCTGCCCCCAAGGTGCCGAAGCGGAAGAAAAAGTGACGGTGGCGGGCTTCGCCGCGCGTCATTCTACATTCACAAACGCCGGATATTCTCGCTCAGGACGCGATTCCTCTTGGCCCACGCGGCTGCTTGTCCTACCAACTGCTCGACTATGACTGAGGACATCAAGAACGCCATTGAGGCAGGGAAACTTTCGGACGCAGCCGGCGCAGCGCTCGGCAAATTAACACCGGGCACTTACGTGCAACACAAGAGCTGGGGATACGGAGTCATCGCCTCGCACGACTTCCTACTCGGCAATACCGTAATCGACTTTCGCAACAAGAAGGGCCACCCGATGAAGCTCGATTATGCAGCCGAGAGCCTCGTGCCGCTGACGCCTGACCACATTGCCGCGAGGAAGTATCGCGACATGGATGGCGTCCGCAAAATGGCGCAGACCGACCCGAGCCAAGTCATCCGCATCGTCCTCGCCAGCCTCGGCGGGCGGGCGTCGCAAGAGCAGCTCACCTCGCAGCTCGTGCCCGATGTTTTCGCTGAGCCCGCTTTTAAGAAATGGTGGGAAATCGCCAAGCGCGCACTCAAGGCCGACCCACTCGTCGGCGTGCCCCAGAAGAAAACCGAGCACTTTCTCCTGCGCGAGGAAGCTCTCTCCCAGACGGACGAACTGCTCACCGGCTTCCGCAACGCCCGCACGCTGAAAGACCAGATTCTCGCGCTCGACAATCTCACCAAGGCACTCTTGGCATTTACCGACGCTTCCGTGCTCGTCCCCGTCCTCACGGCTATCGAGGACGCTGCGAAGAAAGCGGTGAAGCTACAGACCGCCGAGGCCATCCAGCTCATCGTTGTGCGCGACGAAATCGTCTCGAAATTCCCCTCGCTTTCCAAAGGAGCCGACTCCCTCACCATCGCCGGAATCTTCCGCGATGAAGAGACGAAGCTCTCCACGCTCCTCGGCGATCTGCCCGTCTCGAAGCTGAAAAAAGCGGTCCTTTCGCTGCCCGAAGCATTTTCTGAACATTGGGCGCCGAAGGCCATCAGCATCTTCATGCGCGGCAACAGCAAGGTCGTCCCCGAAGCCGCACGACTCCTCGTGGAGAACGGCAAGACCGATGAATTCGGAGTCGCGCTCGACCGCGCCATCCGCGACCAAAGCATCACCGCAGAAGGCGTCCACTGGCTGTGTGAAGAGCGAAACGGAGTGTTCAAAGAAGTCGCCCTCACGCCTCGCACCCTCAGCGCCGCGCTCGGGGCGATGGAGCGCGACCAGTTTAAAGAGAAGCGCGACCGCCGCCTGCACGACCTTTTGATGAACGACAAAGCGCTCATCCTCGACCTCATCGAAACCGCCGAGGCCGACGAACTGCGGGAAGCGATGCGCAAGCTGATCATGACGCCCATTTTCGAAGAGCTAAACAAGCGCTCGCTCCTCGGTCGCATCGTCCGCGTTTACCCCGAACTCGAAGACGTGATCACCGGCCGCGAGGAAGCGCCGAAGACCGAACTCATCGTTTCGTGGGAGAGCCTCGAACGCCGCAAAGGCGAACTCGAAGAGCTGGTGAACAAAAAAATCCCGCAGAACCGGCAGGACATCCAGATCGCCCGCGACTACGGCGATCTTCGCGAAAACTTCGAATACAAGAGCGCCAAGGAACAGCAGCGCGTGCTCACCCGGCAGAAAATCGAGCTCGAACGCGACCTCGCACGAGCCCGTGGGACCGACTTCCGCGACGTGAAAGCCGAAGTCGTCGAGATCGGCACCACCGTCGTCATCAAGCGCATGAAAGACGGCGTGCAAGAGACCTACACCGTCCTCGGTGCTTGGGATACAGACCCGGACAAACACATCATCAGCTACCTCTCGCAAATGGCGCAGGCGCTCATCGGGAAAAAGCCCGGTGACCGAGTCTCCGCCCCGACCGAGACAGGCGAGCACGAGGTCGAGGTCGTCTCCGTAGTCGTCGCAGTGCGCTAAGCACAAACGCGATTCGCCGCCCGATTCGCCAGATAGAACGAAGGTCCCCTGCGCGCCTCAATTTTGTTGAGACACGACTCCTTTTTCTACCCGG
This sequence comes from Chthoniobacteraceae bacterium, assembly GCA_947471505.1. Taxonomy (GTDB): domain Bacteria; phylum Verrucomicrobiota; class Verrucomicrobiia; order Chthoniobacterales; family Chthoniobacteraceae; genus SXWH01. The sequence continues at coordinate 29,575 of CANIWM010000067.1, forward strand.
CGAACAGGGCGGCGAATGCGGAAATAAAAGCCGCGTCCGGGATTTCTGTCTTCCCCGAAATGGTAATCAACCCGTTACCGCTTCGACGGCTTTATCAGCGGGGCAGAGTTTGGCTTTGTCGGCCCTGTGAATGACATCTCCACGATGCGCAGGATGTTCACCCCGGTGCTCGCATCTTGCGCCGCGATTTGCTGGCGGACAAATGCTAGGGCGGCGACGTTCCCTTTCAACGCCTGCACCGCCGCCGTCTCGTGGACGGCGACGCGGATTCTGTCCTCGGGGCTCGCGTAAGCCGCGCGCGCTTGCTGAAAGGCGCGCTGCGCATCCGCATTATTTCCCGCACGCAGATGGAGCAGGCCGAGCCCTTCGTAAATCACACCGCTCTTGAGCCGCTTGGCCGACGCGGCGAGTGCGTCGTCGCTTCCACCCGCCTTCGCCCACGCCGCTACTCCGGCACGGTAAGCGTCCCATTCATTCGACGGCTGCACTTTCTCCTCCGACCGGAAGCGAAACGGACGGTAGAGCGGATCGCCAACCCAGGTCGTCATCCACGATAAGAACCGCACGGACATGTGCCCGGCCTCCGCGAACGTGAAACCCTCACTGAGGCGACGCTCGAACACATCCAGATGCGGCGTCAGAGTCAGGAACGGCTCATACACATTCCCTATCGTCGCCGCCGCACCGCGCACGAGAAGAGGGCCGCACCAAGTCCGCTCCGTCGAGCGAAGCGTCACTGCGGAAAACGAGTGGATGTGGACCGCCACTGCACCCGGCACAAACTTGAAGTTCCCCTGCGTGAACGGGCCGTGAATCGACTCATTATACCAGCCTAGATACAGCGCGCACTGGCGCATCGGATACGGCTCGGGGAAAAGCGCCGGGCCATTATCGAGAATCACCGGCATCCCGTCCGCCCGGAGATGCTCAGCGAGATTAAACAGCCAGCGGTCCGCCTCGTATAAACCCGCCGCACGCGGGTCATCGCCCGGCAACCCACGCGCGTCCACATAGGCAAACCCGCGCAGCCCCGTCTTTTCCGCAGCAATGGCGTCGGTAATCATCCGGCGCACGTCCGTCACAGTCGGTCCGTCCAGACGGCAGACAAGAAGCTGGCTGATCATCTCTGTCTTATGAAAGGACTGCACATCGCGATAATACGGGTTTTTCAGCACGCCGGAAATGCGGCGACTCCACAGCCCGAGGATGCTCAACTCCGAGTCCACCGCCGCCCCGTTTTGCTCCACGATCTCCGCCGGAATGCCCTCGATGATGTCGCCTGGATAGTTCGCCGCAGGGGCGATCTTCAGCGGGATACCCCGAATGAGCGCGACGAAGCGGATCTTCGTTTCCTCGACCAACCCAGCATCCGTCGCCTCGCCGCGCAGCTTCCACCAGCCTCGCTCTACGAAAATTTTCTTCAGAGGATCGGCGATGGTTTCATCGTACTCGCGGCGTGTAATTTCTTCGCGGCCCGAGGTCTTTAGCGCGACAAGATGCCCCTCTGGGATTGCGCGCTGCTCGGCGTAAAAACTCGCTAGGCCGACCGAGTCGATATCGTTTTCATTAAAAACCACGACCGTCTGCGCCGCAAGTTCAGCGTCGCTAAGCATCTCGGGCTTCCCCTCGGGGACGGGCTGATTTTTTTGCTGACTGGGCAGCCCACCAGTCTCCTGAGCAGACGCGGTGAAAACGGTAAAACAGATGATAAGTAGTCGCTTCATAGACGGAGTTTGAGCCCGTCGTAAGCGATGCCGACGCCGGTGGGAAGCGTGCGTTCGAGTTCCGAGTGACCGAGTTCGTGACAAAGGTGCGTAAACCAAGTCTGGCGCGCTCCCACTTCCGCAGCCACGGCGAGCGCCTCCGCGACGCTCATGTGCGTGCCGTGTTCCTTGTGCCGCAGCGCGTCTAGGATCACCGTGTCCACACCCGCGATCTCCGCCATCACCGCAGGCGGCACCGCTTTGCAATCGCTCAAATACGCCGCCAATTTCCGCCCACCCCGCGTGAAGAGATAGCCAAACGTCGTCACCCGGCCATGCGGCACCGGCAGCGGCGTAATCGTCGTTCCTCCAAGCGTGAAAGGCCCATCCACAATGTTCGGCACCGGGCGCAAGTAGCCCAGCGAGCGAGGGTCATCCACGAACGCAAAGGCGAACGAACGCTGAATCGTCTCCATCGTTTCCGCCGAGGCGTAAATCGGCAGCTTTCGCCCGCCAAAGCAAAAGGGCCGCAAGTCGTCGAACCCCATCACATGGTCCGTATGGGCGTGAGTAAAGAGCATCGCATCCATCCGCCGGATATTCTCTCGCAGCGCCTGCACGCGGAAGTCCGGCCCCGCATCCACACCCCACGCACACTCCGGCGTCTCGCAGTAAATCGAGGCCCGCGTCCGATTGTCGCGCGGATCTGCCGACAAGCACACCTCGCAGTCGCACCCGATCATCGGGATGCCGAGCGAGGTTCCAGTGCCGAGAAAAGTGAGCGTAAAATCAGACATGCAAGCCGCACCATCCGGCACCGGGCCTCCCTCGTTCAACTACTGATTCTGCCGCGCGTCCTCTTCGTTCGGGTCGGTCGGCTCCACACGCGTCTGGCTGAGCCGCTTCATCGCCTTGTCATAACGCTCGCCCAAAGCTTCCGCGACAACGGGATCCACCGCTTTGATTTTTGCCTGAATGAGATCGTAATACCGCTTCAGCGCCTCTCGTTTCGCATAGTCCGTAAGTGCTTCACGCGATGCGTCCCAAGCAGCGACAACGGCGGCATCCCGCTCGGCAAATGTCCGCGCTTTGCGGTAGCGGATGCGCATCTCCAAGTCCTCGGAGTTCACCGGCGGCAAGAGCGTTGTGCGGCCTTTGGGCTGCGTGACCTCGCGCTTCGAACTGACCTTCGCCCCTCCCGATTTCACGTCGGGCTTCGCGGGCTTTTCCTCCGCTGGCTTGACGTTTTCCGGAGCTGGGCTCTTGCGGAGCAATTCAAGAAACTTGTCGTCCCGAGGCGCCGAAGCGCTTGCTGGCAATTCGGGCTTATCGGCAGGCGGCTCTTTTTCAACAGGCGGCGCAGTAGGCTCCTGCGCAAACAGCGGAAGCGTGGCGAAGATGAGCAACAGTGGTTTCATAACGCGACGCTATCGCATTGCAGTGAGCACACGCAAGGCGCAGAACTGGCGAAGTCGAAACTCACACGCTTGCGTTCGATGTTTCGCATCTCACGACTGGCGTAGCACGACAGCGCTCGCATTGATGCGCCCGCACTGCCGCATGACTTCGATCCCCTCTTGCGGGAACGGCCCCGCTTTTCGCTCGCCTTCGATGACCCACTCCTCCGCTGGAGTGACACTCGCGAGTTCCTCGCCGGTGAAGCCCAGCACCTCGAAAACGGGTACGGGTTCGGGGATTCCCTTCAGCCGCAGCTCGGCGAAAAGGCGCGCTTCCACTTTACCTTGGACGATGGCCCATGTGCGGGGAGAAAGGAGGATTCTCCCCGAAGGTGCCCACGACTCGATACGGGCGGCGAGGTTCACTCCGCGTCCGATGACGGTGTAGTCGGTGAAGTCTTTCGAGCCGAAGTTGCCCACCGTCACGAATGCGGTGTTGATGCCCATGCCGACATGCAGTGCTTCTCGCCCTTCGGCGTGCCAGTGCGTGTTGAGCTTTTCGATTTCTCGCTGCATCTCCCACGCCATGCGGATGGCGCGGATGGGGTGATCGGGCTGCTCCACGGGCTCGCCGAAGAACACCATGATGGCGTCGCCGATGAACTTATCCAGCGTCCCGCCGTGCCGCTCCACAACTTCCGTCATCGCGGTGAAATACTGGTTGAGCACGAGTGTGACCTCGTCCGGGTCCATGCGCTCGGTCCACAGTGTGAAGCCACGCACGTCGGAGAAAAAGATCGTCAACTCACGGCGCTTGCTCTGCGTGGGCATTGCGCCACCGCCTTCGACGATGCGCTTCACCAGCGCGTTCGAGACGTAGCGGCTGAAGCGGTCCAGCAAACGCCCCCGGTCGGCCCGAACCATCGTCATCTGTAAGCCCAGCATCACCATCCCCGTGCAGCCCAGCCCGCCGAGGGTGGCGATGAACGGCAGCAGCCAATCCCCCGCCGCCGCACCGCACACCACCAGCACCCAGCCCAGCGCCAGAGCAACGATGAGCGCCATATTTACCCACGGCTGGCTAAAGCAAAGAACCGCGCCAAACAGCACGCAAACCCCGACCAGCAAAAGCCCCTCCGCCCACGGCGGCAGGAACCGCAGATGCGCGCCGGAGAGGATATTGCTCACCACCGTCGCCTGCACCGCCACACCGGGGATGCGCCCGATGGGAACGTTCACAATGTCCGCGTTCCCCGTGCTCACATTGCCGATGACGACGACGCGGTCTTTCAACGCAGCAAATACTTCGCCCCCGCCCGCGCTCACCGCCGCGTAGAGGTCTGTGTATTGAAAAGATGGCGCGAACACCCCGAGGTCGCCCGCAAAGTTCACGCGATACTCGCACCGCTCATCCACCGGGATCCGGAGCGTGCCGTTCGGCGTATCCACCAGCGTCACCGCCACGCCCGGCACCACCTGCACTTGGTCCGGCTCCACATGCAGCGCCGCCAGCACCGTCTGCATCGCCAGCGAAGGATACAGCTTCCCGCCGTGGGCGAAAAAGAGCGGCACCTTCCGAATCATCCCATCGCCATCCGGCACCGCATTCACCGCGCCAAAGCTCGTCGGCAGAGCCGCAAACGGCGGCACGGGATTCCGCGCCTGCACAAAGTCAAAGCGCGACACCTCCGCACCATACCGCTGCCCTACCAAGAAATGCGCCCCCGGCCCACCTTCCGCCGCCTCATCGAAGTGATATGCCAGCGTCGTATTCTTGTGCGCCACAAACCCCGCGATGAGCTTCTCGTCCTGCACCGCATCCGCCGACGGCTCGGTAAAAAGCACATCCAGCGTGCAATGCCGCGCCCCCGCCGTGTTCAAAATCGCCAGCACATCCGCATGGACCGCACGCGGAAACGGCCACCGCCCAAAAGTCGGCCCAACATCCCGGTCCCCGATCCCCACCGGTAGAGTGCGAAGAGTTCAGCAAAAAGAAAGCGGGTCATGGTAAGGAAGGGAGCGATCAAGCAACCCAAACCTAAAAAACAACCATGACCCATAAAAAGAATAAGAAGACCGTGAGTGAACTCAAAGCAATAATTGGCCAGGACGAT
>CANIWM010000068.1 GCA_947471505.1 Chthoniobacteraceae bacterium
CTAAAAACGGCAGTTGACCCCGTTTTTGAGGCCGAAAAATAGGGTATTTTACTCTGGAAATTGCCAACTGCGGAGCAGTTGAAAATCACTCACCCGTCCAAGGCTCATTTTTCTCTGAAAATCCGTTCAACTGCCGTTTTTAGGTTAATAGGGAGCCTGGACATATTGCGTGCGATTTTAGACATACGTTTTGTTTTCTTGTGGGGACCGACCGTGTCGCCGTACCGCGCCCCGGAGTTATAAAACACCGGTGGATTAGCGTTGTATGTAGGCATGGGAGTCTCCGGTTTTTTGTGTTTGTTTGTTCTTTAGTTTAAGGAGTGCCCGGCGAAGCGCCGGACGGAAAACCGCTACCTGAGCGAAAAACTCGCTGCAACAAAAATTTCATCAATTTCTCGCAAAGCCGCGACCTCCCCCTTCACCGCGAAGCCCTCCCCCTTCCCAGCAACGGCCATTGCTTTCAAGGAAACGGCCATTTCCGTACGGAAATGCCCTCCGCTATGAGAGCAGAACCCTCTGCTGTGAAAACAGCGCCCGCTGCCGTGAACGAAACACCCTCCGCCGTGAAAGCAGAGCCCTCTGCCGTGAAAACAAAGGCCATTGTTTTCAGAACAAAGGCCTTTGTTGTGGAACATCCCGCCCCCGCCCGCAGGCTTTTAAGCAGCTCTATCAGAGAAAACCCCGCATCCGACCGAGAAACAGGCGCCCCTCGATGTTCCACAAGCCTTTCGCCTGCGTCACTGCCTTCGGCAATTGCTTGAGGGAATACCGAAGCTCTGTCTAGGGTGGAACGATGAAGGAACTTATATCGAAGTTTTGGAACGATGCGAAGGCAAGTCATCTCGTGTTCCAAGAAGATGGCGTGAGAGCGGTTGCTGCCTCGTTGCTCTCGAAGAGATTCCTAATTGCGTCAGGACTGGCGGGGGCCGGTAAGACTAAACTCGCGCAAGCGTTTTCGCTGTGGGTGAGCCCTGCAACGGGCGCAAAAGATCCATTCACTCCGAATACACGATTTGAATCAGACCGTGTTACATACGTGGTGAAGAACTCTGATTCTATTGCTGTCGAGTTTTGGAATGAAGAGGGCGCGGACGGCCCCACAAAAAACATGGTGCCTCGCGAGGTTATCGCCGAGTGGGCAGACTACATTGAGTCGAACGGAATACCTCAAACTACAATTACCCAAGTTATTTCCGACGCCATTGAGGCAAAAAGCCGATTCAGCGCATACCTTCATCGGTTTCGTCCGTTTCTGAAACTCGCAGCATTTGCGCTGATTAAAGCACGCCAGAATCCAAACCCAGGTCGATGTTGCGAAGTCATCCCCGTGGGCGCAGATTGGACAGGAAATGATGCGATCCTCGGGTATCCCGATGGCATTGACCCAAAGCGCTATGTCACACGGCCTGCGCTGGAGTTGATTCGCCGTGCGAACGACACTCCGGGCATTCCCCATTTCTTGATTCTGGATGAGATGAACCTCTCGCATGTGGAGCGGTATTTTGCGGACATCCTTTCGGCGATTGAGTCGGGAGAGCCGATTCCGCTGTATGAGGGCGAGGACCGCTTGGCGAACGGAACGAAGGTGCCGCAACAACTCCCATTGCCGCCCAACCTTTTCATAATCGGGACGGTGAACGTGGATGAGACGACGTATATGTTTTCGCCGAAGGTGCTGGACCGAGCAAACGTCATCGAGTTTCGCATGGACGCGGACGAGATGAAGACTTACCTCGCGGAGCCGAATGCAGTGGACCTCGGTGACCTCGCGGGAGGCGGTGAGTCATTTGCAAAGTCATTTGCAGAAGCTGCGGCAAACAAGGACTGCGCGGTGCCGGAGTCGGTGAGCGGTGTCTTCAAGGATGAGATGATGCTGTTTTTCAACATTCTGAAGGAGCATCACGCCGAGTTTGGGTTTCGCACGGGCTATGAGGCGGGGCGGTTCAAGCACTTTTACGAAAAGCTCGGCGCAGAGGGTGATTGGTTTCCCAAGGCGATGGATGCTGTCATCGTGCAAAAGTTGCTGCCAAAGCTGCATGGCTCGCGGACGAAGCTGGAAGGGCTGCTGTGGGCGCTGGCGTATGCGTGCGGGGCGGAACGTGGTGAGCAGAAAGCGGAAGATTTCCTGAAAAGCTGTCAGGAGGCAGGCAAGGCGCAGAACGAGAGCACGCATTCGCCGGATGCTGTGGCAAAGGCGCTGAATGGCACCGAGGCTCGCTATCCGATGAGCTTTGAGAAGATTTTGCGGATGTATCGGAAGCTGATGCGGGATCAGTTTGTAACGTTTGCGGAGGCGTGAGGATGAGGGCTCGATTTTGCAATGAGGCTGTGGAGGGCCGCGAAGCGGATAGTAGCTCGCGAGTCCCTTCGCGGCATTCCGTCACTCGCGAAGCGACACTTTTTGATTTTGCGGCTTCGCCGGTGGTGGGACGCCGCGAAGGGACTCGCGGGCTACTTTGTCTCGCACTGCTTCGCTGAGTATGCTCCCGGAATATCCCAATCCCGCAAAGGTGCCCTGCCGAAATGAGCAGGGGCGGGCGGTGGCGGAGATACAGATATGGCGTGCGCGCACCGAGGGCGCGGCGGATGACTTGATCCAATGGAGCGCGAAGGATGCGGAGGCGCGAGGGGAAGAGCCGGTGCAGCTCCGCGAGCGGGGGCGGTATATTTATCGAATCGAGGGCGGCGGTGACGGCTGGCGGCTGGATGGCGTGGGAATTTCGCAAAGTCCGGCAGATGGGCGGAGCGGGTCTATCGAGCCGGGGGACCAGTGCGGGGTGTTGTCGCTCACTTTGCTAAAGGGCGATGCGGTGGTGGGGCGCGGTGCGGTGGAGGTGCGCTCGGTGAAGCTGACGTATCGCGAGGATTACCGGGGGATGCTGAATTTTATCGGCGAGAAGTGCGCGGGGCTGCTGCTGGATAGCAGGACGGCGACGCGGCTGCGGCTCTCGTCTGCATGGCGGGAGAACCCAGGGCTGATGGAGCAGCAACTGGAGTTTTTGCGGCATACGCTGGAGTCGGCGGCGTTTCGCGGGGCGGTGGATGAGGTGTTGCGAAATCCGCATCGGCTGCTGGAGGACGAACGGCGGGAGCAGTCGATCTCGCGTCCGTTCAAAGCGGGGAAGGAGTTTGCGCGTCAAGTGGGGCGGGCGGGAGAACGCGTGGCGCTGCCGGAGGGGCATCCGCTACGGGCGGTGCTGCCGAGCCTGCCCGCGAAGATCACGGTGACGCGGCGGACGGACTTTCTGGATACTGTGGAGAACCGCTTTGTGAAAATGGTGCTGGTGGAGTTCCGGGATTTTCTCGCGGAGGTGGCGGGGTCCCTCGGGCGCGCTGCGGAGACGGGAAATAACGCGCGCCTTTTGCGAGAGGTGGCGCGGCTGCGGGGGCGGCTGGATGCGCTGCTGAGCCGTGGCTTTTTGCCGGATGTCTCGCGCCCGGAACTGCTGCCGCTGGGGAGCCCGGTGCTGCAACGGAAAGCGGGGTATCGCGAACTGCTGCACGCGTGGCTGCAATTTCACGCCGGAGCGCAATTGGCGTGGGACGGCGGCGCGGAGGTGTGGCAGGGCGGTGCGAGGAATGTGGCGACGCTTTACGAGTATTGGTTGTTCTTTCAACTGGAGGCGCTTTTCCGGGAGAAGTTCGCATGCACGCAGCCGCTGCACGCGGTGCTGGTGGAGACGGATGCGGGGCTGCCTCGGCTGAAATTGCAACGGGGAGTAGAGCTGAAGACGCCGGTGGGCGGTGCGTGGTCGGCAATCGCGAAGCGTCCGTTGAAGGCAGAGTTTCAGTTCAACAAAAAGTTTCTGCGGAACACGGACCACAAGGTAGGCGGGAGTTGGACGCGGGGTGTTCAGCCGGACTACACACTGAGCATCTGGCCTGCGGAGTTTTCGAAGGAAAAGGCGGAGGAGTGCGATGCGCTGGCGCATGTCCACTTTGACGCGAAGTATCGCGTGGAAAAAATCGCTGCGATGTTTGGCGCGGCGGACGACGACGAGGTAATCCAAGACCACGCGGAGTCGGCCACGGCGAAACCGACCGCTGCGAAATACGCAGACCTTCTCAAGATGCACGCGTATCGAGATGCGATCCGGCGCTCGGCAGGCGCGTATGTGCTGTATCCGGGGAATGCAGGCGATGGGCGAAAGTTTGAGCAGTTTCACGAATTGCTGCCGGGGCTGGGGGCATTTGCGATTCACCCAAAGGCGGATGGGAGCGCGGAGGGGATGGGCGAACTGAGGAAGTTTCTCGACGATGTGATCGGGCATTTATCCAACCGAACCACGTCGCGGGAGCGGGCGAGCTTCCACACAGCGGAGTCTTACACGCTGCGTGAGGATACCGTGCAATACGGCTCGCTGGTGCTGAACGAGCGGGATGTGATGAGCGATACGGGCCGAGCGATCCCGCCTGCGGAGCATCATGTGGTGGTGGCGTGGTATGATTCGGAGGCGCAGCTCGCGTGGACGTTGGAGAAAGGCATCGCGAATGTGAGGCTGGGCAAGCGCCGAGGGACTTGGCATGTGCCGCCGGAGTTTGCATCGGCGCGGCATTTGTTGCTGCGGTCGTATGTTGGGGAAGAAAAGCCGGTGTTGCTGAAGCTCAAAGACGATGTGCCGGGATACAAAATCTACAGCGCGGCAGACCTGCTGAAAGCGGGCTATCCGGGGAATGCGAAAGGGGAAATCTACGCCGTCTTTGAAGTGGAGCGTGACGATGCGTATGCCGGGCGGGAGTGGGATGGCGCGAAATTGATGGAGCTAATCGAGGAGTTTGAAAAACGCCGAAACTACCGGGGAAGCGGCTTGGGTAGAACGTCGCCATTTCCTCGGGTGATGAGTCTGCGCGAGCTGCTGCAAGCGATGAAGGGCTTCACGCAGGGGGCCGCGTGAGCCACGACTCCGGCGGTCGCGCTCCCAATCGCGGCGTCCGGGTTTAATCCACGAATGCGAACTCGTTGGACTGGAGGAGGACGTGGGCGAGTTTGGCCCAGCGGGAGAGGGCGCGCGTTTCTTTTTCCGGGCCGTGGAATTGTTCCTTGGCAGAGTAGATGGTGCCGTCGGCGGCGGTGAGGACGGTGCGCCATTCGAAGGTGTCTGAGTTTTCGTCGCCTCGGCTCTCGACGACGAAATCAATCGTCTCGCCCGCTTTGACATCGAGGGTGCCGATGGGGGGGGCGACGGCTCCTTTGGGCTCGATGATCCATTCGGCGAGTTGGCCTTTTTTGTTGCTGATGATGCGGGCGAGGATGCCGTTGCCGGGTTCGCTTTTGCGATGCACGCGGCCTGCGACGGTGAGGACCATGTCGCGGGGGGCGGTGAAGCGGCGGATGACGGCGAGTTCGCGGTCGGGGTGGCCGCTGTCGGCGGTGAGGTGGGCGAAGCCGGTCTTGGGGTCGGGGAGTTTGTCGCTGGTCTGCCAGGCGGTGCCCGTCCAGCGGGGGAAGGCGGTGAAGGTCATGCGCTGGGTCGCGCCGTCGTAGCGCCCGTAGCCGTATTGCCAGAGCGGCGGGGCGGGGAGCGGGGCGGCATCACCGGTGGCGTTCACGAAGTCGAGGGTGCCAGTGACTTCGGCGGGGGTGGGCTGGCGACCGAGGACGCGCTCGAATAGCTGCACGACGCGCGGCAGGTCGGGCGTGCCGCTCTCGAACTCGGAGCCGGTGGCGAGGGACGCGGCGCGCTCCATGACGAACGGGCTGTTGAGCATGTAGAGGGCTTGCTGTGGGACGTTGGTGACGGCGCGCTGCGGGGTCATCATGTCGGGGCTGGCGAAGTCGAACGTGCGGAGGGTGGCGGGGAGATTCTGGCGGTCGATGTAGCCGTAGATGGCGCGGCGTTTGGGGTAGGGTTGTTCGAAGATTTTCACGGGGCGACCGAACATGGTTTCGTCCAGCTCGTCGGATGCGGCGAGGAGGGAATCATGGAGAGATTCCCAGTCGAGGCGGCGGCGGTTTTGGTGGGAAAGGAAACGGTTTTCCGGGTCGCGGAGCTGCACGTCGGGGCGTGTGTCGCTGGTCTGCATCCATGTGGCAGAGAGGAGGATGGTGCGGTGGAGTTTTTTGAGGCTCCAGCCGTCGGCGACGAATTTGCCGGCGAGGTAATCGAGGAGCGGTTGGTGAATGGGCTGCTCGCATTTGGTGCCGAAGTCGCCCGGCGTGCGGACGAGGCCCGCGCCGAAGTGGTGGGACCAGACGCGGTTCACGATCACGCGGGCGGTGAGCGGGTTGGCGGGGTTCACGATGGCTTGCGCGAGTTCGAGTCGCCCGCTGCCGTTCTTAAAGGGCGCGGCGTCTCCGCCGAGGAACGATGGGAAGCGGCGGGGCACTTCCTCGCCCTGCCGTCCGGGGTTGCCCCGGATGAAGACGCGCGAATTCGTCGGCTGTGGGCGATCTGTGAGGGTATGGGCGCGTGGAGGGGCGCCGTCGCTCATCTCGACTTGGGAGAGCTTTTTCTCCAGCCGCTTCCGTTCGTCGCGATACTTACGGGTGAAAAAGGGCGCTTTCTCCAGTTCGGCGACGGCGGTGGCGTTGACGCCGGGAGGCACGCCGACGAGGGCGAGCATCACATTCACATGGTCCGCCGTGGTCTGCTGGTAGGCGCGGATTTCCGCCTCTCGCTGCTGGCGGAGTTTTTGGTAAGCCGCGGTCGCTTTCCCGCCGGAAAGCTCGGGGAGTTTACCGGGGTCTTTCTCCTCGTTGCACGACGCGAAGACGCCGTAGAGCGCGTAGTAATCCTTCGCCGTCACGGGGTCAAATTTGTGGTCGTGGCAGCGCGCACAGCCGACAGTGAGCGCCATCGTCCCGCGCATCACGACATCGATTCGGTCGTCAATGATCAGGTTCCCATCGTTCAAAAACCGCCGCCCGAGCGTGAGGAATCCGAGCGCCGCTAAGTCATCGCGGTCCGCGCCCGAGCCCGCGATGTCTGCGGCGAGCTGGCGGGTGAGGAACTGATCATACGGGAGGTCGTCGTTGAGCGAACGGACAACCCAATCGCGATACGTCCACGCGAAGGGATACTCGCGGCTGTCGTTCCCCGCGAGATAGCCGCGATGGTCCGCATACCGCGCGACATCCAGCCAGTAGCGGCCCCAGCGCTCGCCGTAGCGAGGCGATGCGAGCAGGCGGTCCACGGCGTGCGCCCACGCATCGGGGGCGGTGTCTTTTTGAAAAGCGTCCTCCTCATGCTCCGACGGCGGCAACCCGGTGAGCACGAATGCCGCGCGGCGCAGGAGCGTCTGCTTGTCGGCGATAGGTGATGGCTGGAGCTTCTCGGCGTTGAGCCTGTCTAAAACAAACGCATCAATCGGGCCCTTCACCCACGCCGCGTTTGCCTGCGGCACGGCGACAGGCTTCACGGGCTGGAAGGCCCAATGCGTCTTCGCGGCATCGGCCTTCGCCGTGGAAGCGTCGCCCTCCGGCCAAGGCATCCCCATTTTCACCCACTCGGTGAGCGCGGCAATCTGCGGCTCGGGCAGCTTCGGCGCTTTCTCCGGCATCTTGAGCTCGCCCTCGTGGCGGATGCTCTTAATAAGCGAGCTCTTCTCCGGCTGCCCGGCAATCGCCACGGGCCCAGTGTCCGCGCCCTTCAGCACTGCCGCGAGAGAATCTAGCCGCAGCTCCGCCTTTTGCTTTTCCGGCCCGTGACATTTCACGCACTGGTCCACCAAGACAGGACGCACCTGTTTCTCAAAAAACTCCACCTGCTCCGGCGAAGGAGCTGCCATCGCAGCCCCGCACACGAACGCCAGACTGACTCGTAGTAAGATCATTCGCCGAACCAATCCCCTGCCCCGCCCGCGCTTAGGGGTGTGATTGAAAGTGGAATTGTAATACTCATCCCGCTGATTGCTGATTGATGAACTCCGATTGTTGATTGTTGAAGTTTTCCGCCTCTCGCGAGCCGCGTCACCATCCGACACTTCAACAATCAACAATCGCCATTCATCAATCGATATTTCCACGCGTGACCATCGCCCTGACTCGATTCCACTTTTCATCACGCCCCGCACTGCGGCGATCACTTACCCGCGCTTGACGAAACGGCGCGGGCCACCGACAAAACGCGCCCCCGAGCACTATACTTCTTACCGATATGAAAAAGCATTCCATTCTCACCGCGTCGATTGCAGGCGCATCACTTCTCAGCATCAGCGGCGCGCAGGCCGTGGATTTCGTCAAGGACGTGCAGCCGATTCTCGAGCTAAACTGCATCCGCTGCCACAACCCGAAGGCGACCGCTGTGGACAAAGGCGACACCGACTACATCCTCGATACAAAAGCCGCTGCGGTGCGTGGAAAATACATCATCCCCGGCAAAGGCGCGGACTCCAAGGTGTTCAAAACGACAATCCTCCCGGATGACGACGAGCATCTCATGCCGCCGCCAGACGAGATCAAAAAGAAGTCCAGCCGCAAGCTCACGAAGGACGAATCCGAGACGCTCAAAAAGTGGATCGACGACGGAGCAGCGTGGCCCGATGGAGTGACGCTCATCGCGCGCAAGCAAACCATCGGCGGCTCAAAGGAAGACCTCGCGGCGGTAGCAACGGCGGTCCACAAGCGCATCACCGCAAACAGCCCGGAGAAGACCGCGGCCGACATGAAGCCCTACACCGCAACCATCGCCGGAACGGATGTGACGTTCGACATGGTGCCGATCAAAGGCGGCAAATTTATGATGGGCTCGCCCGCGAACGAAAAGGGCCGCAACGCCGACGAGGGGCCGCAGAAAGAAGTCACCGTGGAGCCTTTCTGGATGGAGAAGACGGAACTGACTTGGAATGAGTTCCAGCTCTTTATGTATCCCGAGGAGGAAAAGAAAACGCGCGCCACGAAAAACCTCCCGACAGACCTGAACTCGCTCACCGACTCCATCTCCCACCCGACGCAGCCTTACGTGGAGATGAGCTTCGGCATGGGCACCGACGGCTTCCCCGCCATCTCGATGACGCAGCACGCAGCGAACAAATACTGCCAATGGCTGAGCGCGAAGACGGGCCACTTTTACCGTCTGCCGACCGAGGCGGAATGGGAGTTCGCCGCCCGTGCCGGGACCACGACGGCTTATTACTGGGGCGACGATGCGTCGCAACTCGGGCAGTATGAATGGTACGGGAAGAACGCCGATTTCAAATACCAGAAGGTCGGTAAAAAGAAGCCGAACCCTTGGGGACTCTACGACATCCTCGGCAACGTCGCCGAGTGGACCATTGATCAATACGACGCAGGCTACTACGCGAAGATGCCCGCCGCGAATCCTTGGAACAAAGCCACAACGCCTTACCCACATTCCGTGCGTGGCGGCTCGTGGGACGACGACGAGCCCGCGAAACTCCGCGCCGCCGTTCGCCGCGCAAGTGGGCCCAACTGGAAGCGCCAAGACCCGCAGCTCCCGAAGAGCATCTGGTACCACACGGATGCACAATTTCTCGGGATGCGCGTCATCCGCCCGCTGAAAGTCGCGACGGCGGAAGAGATGCAGGCTTACTGGAACAACGGCGTGGAGAAAGATGACCCACGGCTGAGCAAGGCGGAATAACTCCGAGCAGGGATTTTCGCAGAGCCTCCGCAGCAATGCGGAGGCTTTGTGCTGTCCGGAGGGGACGAATGGCTCGACACAGCGCCGCCTTCGCATCTACCCATGCGGGATATGAGCGATGATTCGGAGACACCTCCGCCACCACCGGTAATGGAGACTGCGACCTTCAAGGAGGATGACGTGCAGGCGATTGAGTATTTCAAGAAGGCGTATGAGACGCTGCGGTATCAGATCGGGAAAGTGATCGTCGGTCAGGATGGCGTGATTGATGAACTGTTGATCGCGATTTTCACCCGCTCGCACGCGCTGCTCGTGGGCGTGCCGGGGCTGGCGAAGACGCTGCTCATTTCCACGCTGGCGCAGGCGCTGAATCTTCAGTTTAAGCGCATCCAGTTTACGCCGGACTTGATGCCGAGCGACATCACGGGGACGGAGGTGATTTATCAGGACCCGGAGAGCGGTGCGCGGGAGTTCAAGTTTTTGCCGGGGCCGATTTTTGCGAACGTGATCCTTGCGGATGAAATCAACCGCACTCCGCCGAAGACGCAGGCGGCGATGCTGGAGGCGATGCAGGAGCGGAAGATCACGGTGGGCGGGATGGACCATGTTTTGCCGAATCCGTTCTTCGTGCTCGCGACGCAAAACCCGGTGGAGCAAGAGGGCACGTATCCGCTGCCCGAGGCGCAGCTCGACCGCTTTATGTTCATGATTTACGTGGACTATCCGAGCGCGGACGAGGAGCTGGAAATCATGCGGCGCGGGACGGGCGGCAAGCAGGCGCAGCCGAGGCAGGTGCTGGGGCTGGAGCACATCATGTATCTGCAAGGCACGGTGCGGCGGATGCCCGTGGCCGAGCACGTCTTGCGATACGCGCAGAGCATCGCCGCCGCGACGCGCGCGAAGAGCCCGCAGGCGCTGGACTTTTGCAAGAAGTGGCTGAGCTGGGGCGCTGGCCCGCGTGCTTCGCTGAACCTCATCATGGCGGCGAAAGCGCACGCGATTTTGCGCGGGCACATTTACGTGAGCTGCGATGATGTGGCGGCAGTCGCGCCGAGCATCATGCGGCACCGCATCATCCCGAATTTTGCGGCGCAGTCGGAGGGCATCAATAGCGACGACATCACGCGGATGATTCTGGAGAAGATACCGAAGGCGGAGTGAAGACATTTCTTTTTCTCGTCGCCGCCATCGCGCTGCACGCAGCCGAGCCAAAACCCGTGCCGGCGATGCAGGCGATTCCCCTGCCCCACGATGAAGTGTCGCTGCAACACAATGGTGCCGAGCTTTGCAGGCTGCACTTCTCGAAGGATCAACGGCGGCCTTTTATCTTCCCAGTGAATGGTCCCTCGGGCCGCTCGCTCACTCGCATGGGGCATCCGCGCGACCCGGTGACGCACAGCCATCACAACAGCGTGTGGTTTTCTCACGAGTCGGTCGCCGGGGTAAACTTCTGGGGTGACCAAGGCGGGACGATCCAGCATGTGCGGGTGCTTCGGCTGGAGGACTCGGATGCGGAGGCTTTCGTGGAGACGGAAAATGCGTGGCTGGATAAAGCAGGCGTCGCGGTGATGCACGACCGCCGCCGAATCACTGCGCGCACTCTCCCGAACGACGAGTGGCTCCTTTTACTCGACCTCGAACTCGACGCACGCACTGCCGATGTGCCACTCGGACAAACGGCGTTCGGTTTCCTCGGCGTGCGCATGGCCAAGACGATCGGCGTGACGGATGGCGGCGGGAGGATTCGCAACAGCGAAGGTGGCGAGGACGAGGAGGGGTGCTTTCGCAAGCCTGCGCGGTGGATGGATTACAGCGGCCCGATCACGACCGAAGCTCTTGAGGGAATCACCCTGCTCGACCACCCGCAAAACCCGGCGCACCCAGTCACGTTCCATTGCCGGAACGACGGCTGGATGGGAGCCGCGCCGACTTTTTCCGCACCGCTGGTGGTGAAAAAGGGTGAGCCACTCCGGCTGCGATACGCGCTCTTTATTCACCTCGGCTGGGTGCCAAGAGAGAAAGTAGAAGAGCACTGGAAAGAGTTCGCCGCTTCGCCGTGGAAAGACTTCCCTGCGAAAAAATAGCCCCGACGATGCGGCCGTTACCCGCCTTTCGCGAGGTCGAGGAAGACGATGATGGATGGGTTTCCGACGGGCGTGTAGTGGCCGGTGAAGGTCAGGCTGCCGCTCTTTTTATCCACACGAAACGTGGTCACGTTGTCGGCCCGCTGGTTGCATGAATAGAGGAAGTCGCCGCTCGGGTCGAAGTTGAAGCTGCGCGGGTAATCCCCACGGGTCCACTCTTCGGCGACGAAGGTCAGAGCGCCATTTTCCCCCACGGAAAAGCACGCGATGCCGTCGTGGAGCCGGTTGCCCGCATAGACGAACCTGCCGTCGGCGGATACCATCAACTCGGAGGAGAAACTGCTCCCGGCGAATCCCGGCGGAAGGCTGGAGACGGTCTGCCGCGAGGCCAGCCGTCCATTTTCTGCATCGTAGTCGAACAGCACGATGTTCGAGCCCTCCTCCTGCAAGGAGTAGAACCAACGCCCGTTGGGGTGAAAGGAGAAGTGCCTCGGTCCGTCGCCCGCTGGGAGCGAGATGGCGGCGGGCTGGTTCGGCGAGAGAGTCCCGGCGCGGTCGTCGAACCTCCAGGAGAGGATTTGATCGAACGCCAAGTCGGTAGAAAAGACAAAGCGCGCCGTGGGGTCCGCCAGAATCATGTGCGCGTGCGGGATGTCGTGCCCGCTGATGGCGAAGCTGCCTGCCGGGGCGTTCGTGGCCTTTTTTGGCCCGACGGTGCCGGTGTCCTTTTTGATGTCGCTCGCTGCGCCCAGGCTGCCGTCGGGCAAAATGGGGAGCACCGCCACGGAGCCGCCAAAGTAATTTGCCACGAGCACAAATCGCCCCGACGGATGCACGCTCACATAGGTCGGCCCAGCGCCGCCGGAGCTGACGGTGTTCAGGAGCGTCAACTGCCCATCGGCACGATTGATGGCAAATGCGCTGACGGACCCGGATTCGCCGCCGTCCACTTTATCCGTCTCGTTCGCTGAATACATGCGGGTTCCGGCGGCGTTGAGCGCGAGGCAACTCGGGCTCGTGGGCTGCTCGAATACTCCGAGCGGCGACAGCGCGCCGGTAGTGCGGTTCACCTGAAACAAGTGAATGCCGCGCCCATTTCCGGGAGGCAAATCCACTTGCGTAGGCCGGACATTGCGAAGCGGCGAACTAAACGTGCCCACAAAAGCGATGAGCGGCCCCTTGGGCGCTTCGGCCCGCGTATTCAGCACGCCTGCGAGAAGAGTGGTGGTTTTCAGAAATGAGCGCCGCGAGATCGTGGAAGAAATCATGGCCGGAGCGTGCGGCATGGGCTTCTCGAACGAAAGGAGAAATAACAAAGGCACTCCATAGAGGGGGTTCGCCCAGCGGAAACCACCACTAATTGTGCTTGCGCCCAATTTGCCGACATTTCAGAATCCGGACAACTGAACCTCGCCCATGTATCTCAAATCGCTAGAAATCTTCGGCTTTAAGTCGTTTGCACCAAAGACCATCCTCAATTTCGACCGGGGCGTGACTTGCGTCGTCGGGCCGAATGGCTGCGGCAAATCCAACGTACTCGACAGCATCCGCTGGGTGCTCGGCGAGCAGTCGGCGAAGGCGCTGCGCGGCGGGGAAATGACCGACGTTATTTTCTCCGGCACGGACTCCCGCAAGGCGCTGGGAATGGCGGAAGTATCGATGACTTTCACCGAGTGCGAGGAGCAGCTCGGGCTCGATTGGCACGAGGTGAAAATCACCCGCCGCGTGTTCCGCGAGGGCGGCTCGGAGTATTTGCTGAACGGGACGCCGTGCCGACTGAAGGACATCCATCAACTCTTCATGGATACGGGTATCGGGCGCTCGGCTTACTCCATCATGGAGCAGGGGAAAATTGACCAGATTCTCTCCAGCCGCCCCGAGGACCGGCGGGCGATTTTTGAAGAGGCGGCGGGCATCACCAAATACAAGTTCCAGCGCAAGGAAGCGCTGCGGAAGCTGGAGGCGACGGAGGCGAATTTGCTCCGGCTCGCCGACATCATCAAAGAGGTGAAGCGGCAGATCGGCAGCGTGCAGCGGCAGGCCAACAAAGCGCGGCGCTACCAAGGAATGCTCGACGATCTGAAGACGCTGGAGCTTCACCACGCACAGCGCCAATGGGCGGAGCTGGACGGCTCACGGTCCACATCGCGCGAGGAACTCGATTCGCTCGCGGCGCAAGCGTACGAGATGGAAATCGCGGTCTCCGCCGCCGAGGAAGAAGCCATGGCCCAGCGCGCTGCGCTGGAGGATATGGAGCAGCGGCTCAACGGTGCGCGGCAGACCGTGCAGGACATCCGGCAGCGCATCGGCAATCACGAAAACCGCCTCGCTTTTAACGCCGAGCGCGTGCTGGAATTTGAACAGCTCCAGCAGCGGTATCGCGGCGAAGTCGCGGCGGCGGAAGAGCGCTTCCAAATGGCCGAAACGCAATTGCGCGATACGGAAAGCGAGCTGACGCAAATCACCGACATGCTGGCTGCTGAGCTTCGCCGGATGGAGGAAGTGCAAGCTCGTGCCGCAGGCTTCACAGCGCAGCGCAGCGAGGCCGATGCGCTCATCTCGTCAATCGCGAATGAGGCGGGTCGCGTGGAGAGCAAGCTCAGCAGCCTCCGCGCAACGAGCAGCACGATCGGGCAGCAACGCGACGGTGCGGAAGCCCGCCTCGCCATCCTCGCGCAAGACGCCGCCAGCGCCGAAGAATCCCTCACACGACTGCGCGAACAATTCTCAACCACTGGCGCAGACATCGAGATCGTCGGACGCGAACTCGAAGACCGCACTGCCGCGATGGGCGCCGCCGAATCGAGGCTCCGCGAGGCTCGCGAGGCGATGGCCGTGCTGGAAAAAGAACTCCGCGACACCCAGCGCGTGTTCAGCGAAAAGGACGGACGCCTCGGCGTTCTCCTCCAGCTCAACACGGCGGGCGAAGGTCTGAGCGAAGGCACTCAAGCCGTCATCGCGGGACTCGATAACCCGGAGTTTTTCGGCCCAGCGATCCACGGCGCGCTCGCACAGTCCATCCAAGTCGCGCCGGAGTTTGTCGTCGCCGTCGAGGCACTTCTCGGCGCGAATTTGCAGGCCATCATCATGAAGGACACGACGATGGCCGAGCACGTCATGAAGACGCTCACCTCGCAAAAGATGGGCAAGGCGTCGCTGCTCTTAAAGGACATGGACCGCATGTTCACGCACGAGACAAACGAGCTGATGCTTCTCCCGCACGGCGCGATTGATTGGGTCATCAACAAGATCAACCCCGAGCCCGAAGTCACCCGCGCAATCGAGCGCCTCGTGAACCACAGCGTCCTCGTCCCCGACCTGGAAACCGCGATGAAGGTGTTCCCCCAAATGCGCGGCTCCGCCATCGTCACGCTCGCTGGCGAAGTCATCTCCGGCGACGGCGTGCTGCGCGGCGGCGCGAGTAAAAAGGACGAGGAAAACTCCATACTGCATCGCAAGAATCAGATCATCGAATTGCAGGCGGAAGTCGCCATTTTCAGCGAGCAACTCGCCGTGCTCAACCAGCACCACGAAGACTGCGTCACGGCCATAGATACCGCCAGCGCCATCATCGAAGAAGCGCGCAATGAAAAGCAAAACGCAACGATGCAGCTCTCCACGCTGCGCGGGCAGCAATCATTGCTGGAGAGCCAGGTCCGCGACGCAGAGAAACGGCAGCAGACGCTCGATTGGGAGAAGCAAAACGCCGAAGCCCGCCGTGCCGAAGCCGCCACGCGGATGGACCAAATGGAACTCGAAGTCCTCGCCGCTATGGAGCAATTCGATGCCCTCATCGCACGTCGCAGCGAAGCGCAAAACGAACTCGAAATGCTCCGTGCCCAGGAGTCCGAAGTGAGCGCCGAACTCAACGAACTGAAAATCAAAGTCGCCACCGAGCGGCAGCGACATTCATCCCTCCATCACCAGCGCCAGCCGATGGAGGCCCGCATCGAAGAACTACGCGGGCTCATGGAAGAACGCCGCCGAGACATCTCCACCTACGACGATCGCGCAGCATCTCTCCACATCGAGAACGCCGAAATCGAAGGCAACATGGAGCGCCTCCGCGCCAGCATCGGCGACGCCGAAGAAACTGTCTCCCGACTCCAAGAAGAGCGCCGCGCATTTGTCGCCGGAGCGGAGGAAGTCGCCGAGCGCCTGCGCATGTTGCGCCGCGAACAAAGCGTCTATGTCGAGAAGCGTGGCGGGCTCGAAGTGCGTGTCACCCAACTCGAACTCAAAGCCGACTCCATCGCAGACCACATCCAAAAACGCTACAACGTCGCGCTCAGCGAATTCACCCCCGACAGCTACGCCCTCGCCGCATGTCTCCGGGACATCGGCAAGCGTGGCCGCAAAGTGGAAGCAGCCACCGACGACGACGAAGCACCCGCCCCAGAAGTGCTCGAGGAAGCCGAAGAAGCGCCCGTTTTTACCAACGAAGGAATGGACTGGGGCCGCGTGGAAACCCTCGTCCGCGAACTCGACACGCGCCTCGCTTCAATGGGGCCGGTGAACATGGACGCCATCGCCGAATACGAGGAACTCGAACAGCGCAACACCTTCCTCGAAACGCAAATCAACGACACCGAAGCCGCGAAAAACGAACTCCTCGATGTCATCAACAAAATCAACGCCACGACGCGCACTTTGTTCGCCGAGACGTTCGAGAAAATCCGCACGAACTTCCAAGAGATGTTCAAAGAACTGTTCGGCGGCGGCACTGCGAATTTGATCATGACCGATGAAGCCGACCCGCTCGAATGCGGCATCGAAATCATCGCCAAACCGCCCGGCAAACAACTCAGCAGCATCACCCTCCTTTCCGGCGGCGAGAAAACGATGACGGCAGTCTCCCTCCTCTTCTCCATCTACATGGTGAAGCCGTCGCCCTTCTGCGTACTCGATGAAATGGACGCCCCGCTCGACGAATCGAACATCAACCGCTTCATCAAAATCCTCGACCGGTTCGTGGGCCAGAGCCAGTTCGTCGTCATCAGCCACAACAAGAAAACCATCGCCCGCGCCGACGCGCTCTACGGCGTCACGATGGAAGAACACGGCGTCTCCAAACTTGTCGGAGTCAAATTCCGCAACCGCGAAGAGAGCAACCAAACCACCGACGTGCTCGGCAACAGCAACCCAACGCCCATCCCGAGCGTCGCCGAGAGCTTTGGCAAATCGCCAAACCTCCATAGCGACAACGTCTCCAGCGCAAACGGCGCAGCGTAAAGCGAACCCACGCTTGCACTCTGCGCGCGAGTCTGTTTCATCCGCGCCGCATTATGAAAATCGTCCTCGCATACTCCGGTGGTCTCGACACAAGCGTCCTGCTCACTTGGCTCAAAGAAACATACTCCGCTGAAATCATCGCCTACTGCGCCGACGTCGGCCAGGAGGAAGAGCTCGACGGGCTCGACGCCAAGGCCTTCAAGACCGGCGCGAGCAAGTGTTTCATCGAAGACTTACGCGAGGAATTCGCGCGGGATTTCATTTTCCCGATGATGCAAGCGGGCGCGATTTACGAGGGACAGTATTTCCTCGGCACGAGCATCGCGCGCCCGTGCATCGCGAAGAAAATGGTGGAGATCGCACAGGCCGAAGGAGCACACGCGGTGGCCCACGGTGCGACGGGAAAAGGGAACGACCAAGTGCGCTTCGAGCTCGCAGCAGCGGCCCTCGCGCCGTCGCTGGAAGTCATCGCTCCGTGGCGACAGGATCGATTCCGCGAAGAGTTCCCCGGTCGCGCGGAGATGATCGCCTACGCGGAGAAGCACAACATCCCCGTCCACGCCTCGGTAAAAAAGCCTTACTCGATGGACCGCAATCTTCTGCACATCTCGTTCGAGGCCGGCATCCTTGAAGACCCGTGGTTCGACGCCTCCGCCGAAAAAGCACGCGACATGTATATCCTCTCTGTCTCGCCGGAAGAAGCGCCGGACAAGGCCGAGCACGTCGAGCTGACGTTCGAGAAGGGCAACTGCACCGCCATCGGCTACCACGAAATCGCCGCGCTGCTGGCGACGCTCGGGCACAAAGGCGACGTGAAATTTAACGCCCACAACCACGCCGAGCTGTCGCCTTTCTGGGTGATGAAAGTGCTCAACGCCCTCGGCGGTCGCCACGGCTGCGGACGCGTGGACATGGTGGAAAATCGCTTCGTCGGCATGAAGTCGCGCGGCGTGTATGAGACGCCCGGCGGCAGCATCCTGCACTTCGCCCACCGGCAGATGGAGTCGCTCACGATGGACCGCGAAGTGATGCACCTGCGCGACACGCTCGTGCCGAAATACGCGGAGCTGGTCTATTACGGCTTCTGGTTTGCCCCCGAGCGCGAAGCGCTCCAGGCGTTCATCACCGAGTCGCAGAAGAGCGTCACCGGCGTCGTCCGTGTGAAGCTCTACAAAGGCAACATCATCGCCGCAGGCCGCAAGTCCCCGCTCTCGCTCTACAACCCCGAGATCGCCACGATGGAGGCCGACCCGACCAAGGCTTACAACCAAAACGACGCCACCGGCTTCATCGCCCTCAACGCCCTAAGGCTCAAAGTCGCCTCGCGGGTGCATGGGGTGAAGTAGCTTCCTGCTCTGGAGAGAATTCATCGTCGTGGGCGCGGTTGCAGAACTTCGCAATCGGAGTTGCTTCGCTCTCCCCTTCTGAGCTGCAGGGTGCAGGCTACCGTCGCGCGCTGCACTACGGTTCACGGTGCTCGGCTCTGCATTCGCACTTCGTGAAAGGCAAACGCCAGAACCCAATGACGGACGAGCTCATCTCCAAGATCATCGCCACTGACCAATTCCGGTGTGCGTTGCTGCCCGCACGGCTCGGCTGCGGGCGCTACCGCGGGCGGGGTGGGCGGAGTTCTTCGTCGGAGAGTTTTCCGTCGCCGTTGGTGTCGAGTTTCTTGAGCGATTGCGTGGCGTTGCGCAGTTCTTCGGCGTCGATGGTTCCGTCGTTGTTTGCATCCAGCGCGGCGACTTCCGGGCGCGGCGGACGGGCGCTTTGCGGTCCTTCGCGCTCCGGTGGCGCATCGTTCGCGGATTCTCCGCTGCGCGTGTAGGTGACGTTCAGATCGGTGCTGCCGAGCGTGATGTCTTTGATGGCGGCGAGCAGGTTCTCGCGATTCACTTGCGCGGGCGGCGCGCTGAGCTTCGGCGAGTCGGACAGCGCGTAGAGCGTGAGCGTGTAGATTTTCTTGCCGGGGCCTTTGGAATGCGGCGGCTCGTAGCCGACTTGTCCTTTGAATCCCGTGCCGACTTTGCCCACGCCGGTCGCGGCTTTGGCGAGACTCGAGGTCGTCGCGGGGATGTCGTAGAGCGTCCAGTACCACTTCATGTCTCCCGGCCCCGGGACGTGGCTCATGATGAGCGCGAAGCTCTTCGTCCCCGCTGGCGCACCGGTCCATTCCAGCGGCGGAGTGACGCCTGCGCCGTCGCCGGTGAACTCCTTCGGCAGCTCGCCGCCTTCCTTCACGACCGGGCTGCGCAAAATAAATCCGCCCGTGCGCGGGGCGGCGATGGGTGGTGCTTTGGGGGCGCTCTCGTTTGCGCCGGTGCCGTTTGGCCCGGGCCGTCGTCCTTGCCCGCCGCCGCCGCGCTGGCGCTGCGTGTAGGTTTCCTTCGATGTCCCGGCTGAACCGTTTTGGTATTCAAAAGGGAACGTCCCGTCTGCATTCACTGCGTAGAGAATTGCGCGCTTATCGCCGTTCACTTCGTAGCTCAGTTTGTAGTGGTTCGACGCGGCGCTCTCAAACGCAGTAACCTTCGCACCACGCAACGGCGCTCCGGCTCCGCGCACGCCGCCGGAAGCGCTGGGCTGCGGGTCCACCTGGCCGCCCGCTTCCACGACCTCGCCGTGGAATCCGCCGTTCACAAACGGATACTTTTTCGAAGCGTGGTAGTGGTAGCCGAGCTTCGCATCGTCGTGACCGTTGAGCGCATCGAGCTTCGCGATCGGCGAGCCATCGGGCTCCGTGAGCCCGTAAATCGGGTAGCCGTCGAGCGCGTAGGCGATGGGCAGTTTCGGCCCGAGCACGGTCTGCAAATGAAGCGGCGCGGCGTGGTAGTGGTAATCATCCGCGCGTCCGCAGTGGCCGCCCCATTCGTCGAGTTCGCCGATGTCTTGCGAGATTTCGCCGCGATTGTTCTGCGGATTGAAAATCGGGATGCCATTCGCAGCCAACGCAATCGCTCCGCGAAGAAAGCGGTTCTGGATCGAAGCCGGCTCGCGCGCCACGACGGGGTGCAGCGGAATACGCCACGCGTTTTCACCCGTGTAAGAATGCGGCAGCGGCACCTGCTGCTGCCACGCGGTGATGCCCACCATCATATTGTGCGACGGCATTCCGTTGCTCTCGATGAAAAGGAAGCGCTCATCCCAACGCAGCGCGACCTTCGGAGCAAAAGCAGCAAACGCCGCCGCCTGCGCAGGACGCTTTGCAATCTCGATTGCGGTCGGAGCCGCCGTCCGTTGCGGAGCATTATTCTGGGCGAGAAAGAAAGCCGGCGTTGTCGCGGCAACATCGTGCGGACCGTTGTGGGCGCACACAGCGCGGGAAAGCGCGACAAGCGACGCTGCAATGAGTGGATTCGTTTTCATCGCTGCCACCATGTCGCGGCGAACCTTTAGGAGCAATGAAGACGCAAATCCAGATTGAGTCTTTCGCACAGACCGCCCAGCGTCTCCCGTGAAAACCAACTCCACATGAACCGCCTTTTTCAAATCTCGCTCGCCTGTCTATTCACCACGTCACTCGCCTCGGCGGGCGATATCCGCGTCCTCATTTGGGACGAGCAGCAGCCGCAGCAGAAGGCGGGATATGGAGAAAAGTTTCTCGGCGAAACCATCGCCGCGCATCTCGCGAAACAACCCGGCATCGTCGTAAAGACAACGAACCTCGAAGCGCCGGAGCAGGGCGTCGATGAAGCCACGCTCGACGCAACCGACGTGATCATTTGGTGGGGTCACGTGAAGCATGCGCAACTCACCAATGCGAACGCCGAGCGTGTCGCACAGCGCGTCCGTGAAGGCCGGCTTTCGCTCGTCGCGCTGCACTCCGCGCATTGGGCGAAGCCGTTTGTCCGGCTCATGCAGGACCGCGCGAAATCCGACGCCGTCCTGCAATTACCGGAAGCGGAACGCGCCACGGCAAAGTGGGAGTTCACGAACGAAGCGCCGTTTGGGAAAGGCGTGAAAGCAGACGCAAAGCTCACGCCTTTTGTGGAAAAGACCGACGCCGGATACCGACTCACACTGCCCGCATGTGTCTTCCCCGCATGGAGGGCGGACGCCGCGCCGAGCCACGTCACTACACTCCTTCCCACGCACCCGATTGCAGAAGGGCTCCCAGCAAAATGGGACGTGACCCAGACGGAGATGTATTCCGAGCCGTTCCACGTCCCACCGCCGGACGAGGTTGTCTTTGAAGAGCGCTGGGACAAAGGCGAGCACTTCCGCAGCGGTTGCGTGTGGAAGGTCGGCAAAGGCCGCGTCTTTTACTTCCGCCCCGGACACGAAACGTACGGCGTGTATCAGCAAGCTGAGCCGTTGCGTGTGATGACGAATGCCGTCCGCTGGCTCGGCGTGCCTGCGAAGTAGAGTCGCTCGCGCTGGCGGGTGGACGAACTCTGCGGAAGCCCCTAAAAGGTCGCCATGAAATACACGTACTCCGATCTCGCGAAGATGATCGACCACTCGCTCCTTCACCCCACGATGACCGACGCCGACCTCGAAGCGGGCTGCAAACTTGCCGCGAAATACCAGGTCGCATCCGTCTGCATCAAACCCTACGCCGTGAAGCAAGCCGTCGAGTGGCTCGCAGGCTCGGGCGTCCTCGTCGGCTGCGTCATCGGCTTCCCCCACGGCAACAGCGCGACGGAATCCAAGCGGTACGAAACCCGCCTCGCATGCAAAGATGGCGCGGCGGAAATCGACATGGTCGTCAATCTCGGCAAAGCACTCAGCGGCGATTGGGGCTACGTCGAAGCCGACGTCAAAGCCGTGTGCGACGAAGCCCACAGCCACGGCGCGAAAGTAAAAGTCATCTTTGAAAACGACTACCTCACCGTCGGCGGCGCGGGACTCAGCAGTGATGATTTCAAGCGCAAGCTCTGCGAACTCTGCGAGCGCGCGGGAGCCGATTGGGTCAAGACCAGCACCGGCTACGGCTTCGTCAAACAGCCCGACGGCAGCTACAATTACAAAGGCGCAACCGAGCACGACCTCGCCCTCATGCGCGCCAGTTGCAGCGAGAAAGTGCAGGTAAAAGCCGCGGGCGGCGTGCGCGATTTGGACGGCCTCATCAAAGTCCGCGACCTCGGCGGCAGTCGCTGCGGAGCCACCGCCACCGCCGCAATGATGGACGACTACCGCAAGCGCGAAGCCGCAGGCACGCTCGATTCCGCCGCCGGAAAAATCGGCGCGGGCGGATACTGAGTTTCAACGCGATGCGATGACTCGCCTTCGCAGTCCCGTGATTCTCAAACGGACCACGAACGAAAGCGCCCCTCGAAGTAAATCAACTCGGACTCAATACGACGCCACCGATCACTTCGCGGACAATTGATGAATCGTCCCGTGGATGGATCGTTCAACGGCAGTCCCGCTGGGCGACGTGAGTTTTGTGTTCAACTCGTAGCATTGCGTCGGGGCGAGGTCGGGGATTTCGAGCGTTATGGTGCGTCCGTCTGCGCTGAACCTCACAGCGCGGATGGAAAGCGCGCGTTCATCGTAGTGTTTCGAGCCGTATTTGGCGCTGCGCTGGAGGGACCACACCTTCATCGCGCAGTCCCTCACGTCCACACGGTCAAACGGGTCACTAAAAGTCACGGTCAGCTCGCCCTTCGCTGCGTGGATGGCGACGGGGACGTGCGCGGGTTTTTCGCTGCGGCGGATGCGATGGAAGCCGCCGGGTGCGGTGGCGTTACCGGCCCAAGCAAACATGCCGCATGTGTAGAGAGAACCATCCGCGGCAAAGCGTCCGCGCATGATGCCGGTGGCGAAGGCTGGCATCGGCAGTTCACACACACCGCCCTGCCACTGGTCGGCGACTGCTTCATTCGGAACGATGAAGGCGCGACCTGTACCATAGCTGAGATTCAGCAGCGAACCGCCGAGTGAACCCCACGCATTCTTCGGCACCCACAGCAGTTCCGCGGGGCTGCGGTCCTTGTTGTTTGTGATCCACACCATCGGCTGCTCCATCGCGGAGTCGGCGGTATCGGTGACGCTCGTGTAGCCAAACATGTTGCCGTAGAAGCCGCCCACTTTCACGCGGTTAATGCGGTTCTTCGGCGTCCAGAATCCTTCCTGGTCCGTGACGAAAAAAGTGCCGTCGTCATTGAGACACACGCCATTCGCGGCGCGGAATCCCGTGGCGAGGATGTCCGTGCGCGCACCGTCCGCACTCACGCGCAGCAGCGTGCCGTGATGAGGCACGACAGAGTCGAGCGCGTGGCGTCCGGACTTCGCGTAGTAAAAATTACCCGCGGCATCGGTCTGCAGGCCCATCGCGAATTCGTGGAAATGCTCGGTGACTTGCGCGTCGTCGTTGAAGCACTCGATGAAGTCGATCTCGCCGTCACTATTGAGATCGCGCAGTCGCGCGATCTGGTCGCGGCACGTGATGAAAAGATCCTCGCCGCGAAACTTCACGCCGAGCGGCTGGAAGAGTCCGCTCGCGATGCGCCGCCACGTCAACTTCGCGGGAGCCTTCTCCATCACGCCATCCACGCGCCACACGTCGCCATTCCACATTGCGACGATGGCCGCCTTTCCATCCGGCGTGAAATCGAAGCCGCCGGGGCGCAGCCAGCTTTGCCACGGATTGTCGATTGGAAGCGGGAAGGTGTCGGCGATGAATGCGCCGTCGGTCTTGCCCGCTTCGGAAGTCGTGGTCACTTCCTGCGTCCACTGCCGCGGCCCGCCGTGCGTGAGCGGTTCGAGATCGAGCGGTGCGGTGAATGTTTTCGCGAGCGCGTCGAGCGAAGCGGGATCGGCTTTGGAGATGAAGAGGCGGGTCTTCGCTCCGTAGGGCAGGCTGGCGACCCAGAAGCCGCCTTCTTTTTTTAATTCACCGTCACCGCGCAGAGTGACGTTCACGCTGTCGGGAGCGACGCGGAGAAGAGGCGGTATGTAAACTGACGTCAAAAACGGCACGATGTTTATGGTGCGCGTGAATACCGGCGTCGCTCCGTAATCAATCCATCCCGGCGATTCCAACACAGGTATGAAATCGTAAATTTTCCAGGCAAGCACCACGCGGTTTCCATTTTCATACACGCCCTCGAACTTCGCCCACTCGCGCGGCAGCGGGCCATAGCGTTTGCCGTCCTTGCCGAGGACGCGCGCGTCGTCATCCCATTTCCCCTGCGGCGAAGCCCAGCCGGGGCCGACGGGATTGATGAAATTCTTCTCGCCTGTGAGCGAGGTGTGCGAGCCGTGGCTGCCGTCGAATGCGATCCCTTTCCAATCCACAAAATCTCCCGTGGTCGCCGTCGCCACGCGCATCGTGTCGTGATCGTAGATCATCCACGCGCGCCCCTTGCTCACGCCGCCGGGTCCGTCGTCGAGGCGGATGGCGATGCCCTTTTGCGCGATGTTTCCGGGCGCGACTTGATACGTCCAAAACAGCGCCGGCCCGAGGTCCATGCGTTTGTATGGCGGCAACGAGCGATCCTCTTTTTCCGCCTCCACGCGCACGAGCCCGCGCGGCAGCGAGGCGAGGTCGAACTTCACGTACTGCGAAGGATTGTGCGGCTTCAGGAACGTCTCGCGGATGTATTGGATCACCGCGTATTTCTGCGCCGTCGTGTATTGCGGCTGCGGAACCATCTGGCCGAAACCCTTCGTCAAAGTCGTGTGCATCGAGAGCGGGTCCGCGCCGTTTTTGAACGCGCCCTCCGCGAACCGCAGCGCCGTCGGCAGCGAGCCGGGCTGCTCCTTCGTGCCGTGGCAAACCACGCACAGCGTCTTGTAAATCTCCGCGCCCTCCGCGAGCGTCTTGTCGTTCCAGCCTCCCACGATCTCCGCGTGGTCGCTGCGTTCGAGCGCCTGCATCCATGCAGCCTTCACGGTCACGCCAGCCGCAGGTTCGATCACCGGCCTGCTACCACCGGCCCCCGGTGTGTGGGTAAAGTCCGGCGTGTTCGCGCCTACGCCGTCCGCTTTGAAAAGCAACGCGACCTCCGCGTCCGGCAGCGCCCGCGACCACACGCGCACGCTGGCGATTTTCCCTTTCGCAAAATCCCCCGCGAAGTCCGACGCGGCGCGTCCCACTTTGAAAACATGCCCCGCCACATCCGGCTTCGAGAACGTCGCCTCCTCTGCGATGACCTTCCCATCCAGCCACAGCTTCGCCGCGCCACCGCGCACCGTGAGCACGGCAGTGTGCGGCTTGCCATCGCTCACTTTCCCGCCGCCGGACATCTCGCCGAGCCAGCCAATGTCATACACGAGCCGCCCGTCGCGGATGAAAAACGCTTTCGCGTTCGCCTCCCATTTCCCCTTCGGCGCGCATTTGGAAAACAAAGTCCCTTCCCCGCGTGTCTCGAATTTCGCCACCGCCGTGAAGTCCGTGCCGAGGTCCAGCTTCGCATCGGGGAACTCCGCCGCGCCACTCGCCGAAAGCCCCGCGATTTCCTCCGGCCCGCGCACGAGCTTCCCGCCCGACCACACGCGCAGCACCGGCACGCCCTTCGCCGGTTGCTCGACCGCGATGTCGTGTTCCGCGCCCGTCGTCAGGGGCACAGCGAAGTCTTTTCCGAGCCGCACCGTTCCTCCGCCCGGCGACGAAAACTCGACATGCAGCCGGAAGTTCACCGGCAACTCTGCCGCATCCAGCGACATGGCATCGCGCGGCGGCGCGGCGAAAGAAAGCGAGGCTGCAAGGGCAAACACGTGTGCGGTAAAGCGTTTCATCATAATGGCAAATTTCCAAAACTGCGTCTCACTTGCCCAGTTTCTGTTTGCTGAGCGCCTTTAGTTCTTCGTGCGTCCACGGAGTTTTCCGGTCGGCGGATTCCTTGCGGGCGAGGGCGATCTCAGCGGCAGCCACCGGTTGTTTCCAAGAGTGCCAGCGCTGGCCGATGAAGTTTAGGACGCTAGCGAGTTGGTCGTCATTGTATGCTCCTTCCAAGGGAAGCATCAGACCTTCACCGTAGGCCACGCCGTCGATGGGGCCGGTCTGTCCTTTGAGTAGGATACGCGCGAGGATGTCCGTATTGCCCCCGCGCTTGAACCACTCAGATTTCGCGAGTGGCGGCGCGAGAAGCTTGTCCGCCGCCAACACGCCTTTGCCATCGGGCCCGTGGCAAGTGGTGCAGAGCGTTTCGTAGATTTGTTTTCCTTGTTTTCCCGACTCACTCAGCACCGTGAGCTGTGTGTCGGCTGCTTCTTTTTCCAGCAGGGCGAGGATGATGGGAGCAGGCTTCGCGGTCAGCTCCGACGGTGGGCTCTGTCCTGCGGCGCGGTATGCGAGAAATATCTGGGTTCGGACTTGGGCGTCGGCGTCACCGAGCATGGCCGCGAGGGTTTTAGCGATGTCGGCGTCCTTGTTGACGAGCAGCGACTCGGCGAGTTGGACGGCAGCGCGGCGGACTCGTGGGCTCTCGTGTTTCGTCGCGGCGATGATGGTTTCCTTGGGCAACGCGTCCAGTCCTCGAAGTGTCCACATGGCGTGGATGCGAGCGTTCACCTCCGCGTGGCTCGCAGCCATCGCCGTGAGCGCAGGAACGACGGCTTTATCGGCGCGTGAGACGAGGAGCATCTGCGCAGTGTCACGCCACCAACCGCTGGCGTGCGCGAGGTGGGGGACGAGTTGCGCGGGGGTCTCATCGAGCATGTGAGGCTGCGGGCCGGGCTGTTTTCCATCGGGCACCATGCGGTAGATGCGGCCGTGCCGGAATACTTTGAGCATCCCCCATTTTTTTACGCGGTGATAGCGGGCAACCCACTCCACATTATTCCCCTCGGTAGGAAACCACGCCTTTTCCTGAATGATTCCGCGATACAGATCGGAGAAGACGAGCGAGCCATCCGGCGCAGTCTCGCTCCACACCGGGCGAAAATAGGCGTCGGTGCTGCGGATGAATTCGCTCTTCGGAAACGCGTTGTCGGCCACGCCGAGTCCGTCTTTCCAGTCTATCGTACTCATCCGCATCAAGCGCCCGACAGGCTCGCAAGTCACCACTCGCCCGTAAAACTCCGGCATGAGTGGACTGCGCAAAACTGTCTGCCCGCAGCACGCGGAGAAATCCTTCAGCACCCGCTGCGCGTCGGTCTTGTAGCCGCCGGAAGACTGGTCCCAAACTTTACACGCCGCATACGGAATCTCGTAGCCCGGCGCGTGCTCGTTCAGTTTCAAAATGGGGTAGCCAGCAGGGAGCTGGAACGAGTGCGCGGGATTCGCGCCGCCCGCCCAAGTGCAGAAAAGCCGGCCATCGTCATCGCGAGCGAGACCCCACTGGCTGATGCGCCCGATGGAATGTTTGCCGTCGCTCAGCTTCCCGTCGGCGTAGCGAAAGCGGTGGTCGTTTGTGCAAATCGTGTTGTCGAGGTTCCACACCATGCCGGAGTTTTGGTGCTCGATGTTGCCACCGTTCGCGCCGCCTTCGTAAGCCAGTTCTCGGCGGTCGGAAACGCCGTCCTTGTTATCGTCAAAGTAAGCCCACACCGAGTTCGAGCCCGTGAAATTCACAAGCACACGGTCGTGCAGCGGGAGCACGTTGCGAGGGAGAACGACGTTATCAATGAACACCGTGCGCTTATCCATGACGCCGTCGCCGTCGGTATCCACGAGCTTCACCACGCGACTCACCGGGTCGAGCTGCTTCGTCGCGTGCTCGTCCTGCATGTAAGTGCGCCACTCGCACACGTAGAGAGCGCCATTTCCATCGAACGCAAAGCTCGCGGGCTCCTCGACCATCGGCTCGCTCGCGATGCACTCCAACCGGTAGCCCTTGGGGATTTCGATAGTCTTGATCGCCTCGGCGGGAGATAGCGGCGGAAAGGTGCTGTCGGGATTCCAGCCTTCTTCCTTCTGCGCAAATAGAGCGCCGCCAGTGGTGAGCAAGACTAGGGCAAGGACTGAGGTGAATGGATTCATCGGCTTACGGTTCATTTTGAGATTGTCGGGACGTTTAGCAGCGGGCGACGTAGTTGTATCCCCCAAGTGCCGTCGAGCTTTCTCTGCGCAATGATGAGTTCCTTCTCCGTCACTCGCACGACGAGAAAGTCGCCCGTGTCGCCATCGCCGCGCGCGGTGGAGCCATCATGAACGGTGAGCAGGTCGTGCCACGGCGCAAAGGACGCGCCGTGCGAGTGGCCGTTGATGAGGCACGCGACGCGGTAGGGCTTCACCACATCGTAAAAACGTTCCTTTGCTTCGAGCTGCCACCAATCCGCCATGCCGCCGACCCACGCGAAATGCTGGAAGACGATAACGGGCCGCCCGCTCGTGCCGACGTGCTTGGCGAGATCGTCGCGCAGGAAATCGAGCGCGCCTTCCGGGTCGTGCTCGGGACCGTTCACGCCTTTCACATCGAGCGGGCTGGAGCCGCCAAAAAGATTGAGCTGCACGAGATGCACATGATCCCAGTCCCACGAGTAGTGCAGGCCGCTCGGCGAGATTGCAGTGAGGCCGACGCGCTTTGGGTTGCGCTCACGGATGCCCGCGCGGACGAAGCTCTTCGTCGGCCCTCCGTCGTGATTTCCAAAGCCCTCGTAGAGCGGGAAGCACAGCCGGCCGTCGCTCCCGGTGAGGCCGTAGTCGCGGCAAAACTCCGCCCAGTTTTGCGGCGCGGTTTCCTTGTCAAAGCCCTCGTCGAGCAAGTCGCCATTGAGCACGACGCCGCGTGGCGTGCGCACGAATCCGCCGCCAAGTGAGGCGGGCAGCGGCGCGCCGGGCAGCGCGTTCATCGCGTCAATCACACGGCGGTTGATGGCAGCGTTATTCTCGCGGCCATAGTGTGAGTCGGAGCTTGTGAAAAACGTAATATCGTCCCGAACCGGCGCGTCCGCCGTGCGGAAGCTCCACACCGCGCCGAGCGACTTCGGCTGCGCGCCGTTGTCGCTCTCGACACGCCAAAAGTAGCGCGTGCCCGGCGCGAGCGCGAAAGGCAGCGCACAGCTTGTTTCCGTCGCGCCCAGTTCGGCGGCGAGTTTCATCTCCTCGCGGCTCGTGCCGACGAACACACGTTGCGCCGTCGCGTATTTACCCGGACGCCATGCGAGACGTGCGAGCGTGGGCGGCGTGTTGCTCGTCGCATCGGGCGGCAGCGGCTCGGCGGCGAGGCCCGCATCGGCGACAAAAGTCCACACGGGGCTGGAAAGTTCCCCCTCCACAACGCGCCAGAAATACGTCGCACCCAGTCGCAGTGGTAGCGGGCCTAGCGGCTTGCTCGCAGACGCATCGCCGCGCTCGACTGCCGCGCGATCCATACCCGCGAAAACCTTGGCATCCTTCGCTCCCGTCCACCGCAGCGTCACGCTCAGTGCGTCCGTCGTCGCGCCGTTGCGCGGCTCCGGCGCGTAGGGCGCGGTGAAGCCGCCGCTCGCGCGCAACTCCTCCTGCGTGAGCGCAGCGTTATGGAGCTTCACCTTCGCGATCGCACCGCTGAACGCTTTCTTCGGCCCCTTGTTGTCCACCTCGCCCGACGCGCCGACGTGGATTTTCATCGGCACTGGCAGCGTCACGCGTAGCGGACGCTCCAACTCGCTCTCTCCATCCACGAACACCCGCAGCACACCGCCGCCATAGCTCCACGCGAGGTGATGCCATGTGCCCGTCGCCGGCAGCACGGCAAACGGCGTCGTCGCTTTGAACCCCGAGCGAAACGCGCCCGCGCTTGCGCTGCTGGAAAAATTGAACTCCGTCCCCATGCCACCCTTCACGCTGCAAATCGCGGCCACCGTCTCCAGCCGCTCGATGGATGGATTCATCACCCACGCCTCGACCGTGAACGCATTCCATTTCTCCGCCGGTAGCAGCGCGGAGATGAGCGTCTGCGTCCCATCGAACACAAACGCCTGCCGCCCCGCGACGCTCTCCACGCGGAGCGCGACATTGGGCTGCCAGCGCCCGCCGGGGATGGCGTTCTGCGTCTCGCTCACCTCGCCGATTGGCGACGCCGCAGCGTCGAGTTCCAACACCACAGCGGCTTGCGCGTATGTGGTAAACAGGAAAGCGGCGGCGACGAATTGGACGGCGTTGTTTTTGAGAAAGGTCATGGTTGCGCGGATACGGGGACAATGAGCACCCCTTCACGGCGTTTGTTAGCCCAAGTTCCGCACTTCGCGGAGGCCGGTTCTGCATTGATGCGGATCTCCGGGCAACGCGCGCCGATGAACAGCCGCACCGGCGCAGTCTCGAAGGCGCTGAAGGAAGGGCTGGTGTAGGGCTGGGGAAACATGGTCAGGCGAGAAAAACGAAATGAAGAGCCAACAAGGAGTCAGAAGTTTTCCATTTCATCGCCTGCCCCGCTTTCCCCTCACGTATTTCGACCGTCCGCCTTGCTATCGTGTTCCCTGCCCCCTACACCCCTCGCCGCACTGATTTCCCAATATGACCGCACTTCAAACCATCCTCACCGACTACCGCGCCACCTCCCAATCCGAGCGCGAAAAAGGCACCTACTTCGAGGAACTCATCCGCACCTTCTTCCGCTTCGAGGCCAGCTTTGCCGACCTCTACTCCGACGTGTGGCTCTTTGCCGATTGGGCGAAAGAACACGGCTTCTCCGCAAAGGACACCGGCATTGATCTCGTCGCCAAGACTCACGGCACCGAAGAGTTCCACGCCATCCAGTGCAAATGCTACGCCCCCGAATACCGCGTGCGGAAGGCCGACATAGACAGCTTCTTCACCGCCTCCGGGCAAAAGCCCTTCACCCAGCGCATCATCGTCACCACCACGAACGACTGGAGCGAAAACGCCGAGGCCGCCCTCAGCAACCAGCAGCCGCCTGTCTATAAAATCGACCTCCTCGATCTGGAAAACTCGCAGATTGATTGGGCGAAGTATCAGCCCAGGAAACCGCCCGAGCTGAAGCCGAAATACGACATCAACGCGCCGCGCTCCAGGCATCAAAAAAGCGCTCTGAACAATGTCGCCCTCGGCCTCAAAAACGCCGACCGTGGCAAGCTCATCATGGCGTGCGGCACCGGCAAGACATTCACCAGCCTCAAGATTGCCGAAGAGCTGGCGGGCAAAGGCAAGCGCGTGCTCTTCCTCGTCCCGTCGCTGAATCTTCTTTCGCAGACTCTCAGCGAATGGACCCAGCAGAGCCAGACACCGCTGCACAGCTTCGCCGTCTGCTCCGATGCCGAGGTCGGCAAAAAGCGCGACGCCAGCGACGAAGACATCGTCCAGACTTTCGCCCACGAACTACGCTACCCCGCCACCACCGATGCCAAGCGCCTCGCCTACGAGATCGCCAAGCGCCACGACGCCCAGCACATGAGCGTCGTCTTCTCCACGTATCACTCGCTCGACGTCATCAGCCGCGCACAGCATCTCCACGGGCTGGCACCGTTCGACTTCGTCATCTGCGACGAAGCCCACCGCACCACCGGCGCGACGTTTGGCGACGACGACGAGAGCAACTTCGTCAAAATCCACGACGCCGAGTTCATCAGAGCCGCCAAGCGCCTGTACATGACCGCCACCCCGCGCATCTATGCAGACAGCGCAAAGGCCGTGGCCGAGCGCGATAGCATCGCCCTCGCCTCCATGGACGACGAGACGATCTACGGCAAACAACTCCACGTCATCACCTTCTCCGAAGCCGTCGAACTAAAGCTCCTCACCGACTACAAAGTCCTCGTCCTCACCATCGACGAAGCCCACGTCTCCGCCCGCCTGCAAGACTTGCTCAAGGACGACAACAACCAGCTCAAAGTGGACGACGCCGCCCGCATCATCGGTTGCTGGAAAGCCCTCGCAAAACAGGGTCTCGCCCAAGACCTCAGCTTCGACCCCGAGCCGATGCGCCGCGCCGTCGCGTTCTGTCAGGTCATCGAGCGGCAAAAGGGCAGCGGCAGACACAAAGTCAGCTCCAAGCAAATCGCCGGCATGTTCCAGAAAGTGGTCGATGCCTACGTCGCGCAGGAGGAAAGCGACGTCTCCCTGCAATGCGAAGCCGCCCATGTGGACGGCACCATGAACGCCTCCCAAAAAGAGGAAAAGCTCGCGTGGCTCAAAGCCGATGCCCCGGAGAACACCTGCCGCATCCTCAGCAACGTCCGCTGCCTTTCCGAAGGCGTCGATGTCCCCGCGCTCGATGCCGTCCTGTTCCTCACCCCGCGCAACTCGCAGGTGGATGTCGTCCAGTCCGTCGGGCGCGTCATGCGCCGCACGGCGGATGGCAAAAAGAAGCTCGGCTACGTCATCCTCCCCGTCGTCATCCCCGCTGGCATGGAGCCGCACGAAGCCCTCAACGACAACAAAGTCTATAAAGTCGTCTGGGATGTCTTGCAGGCCCTCCGCTCCCACGACGACCGGTTCGACGCCTTCATCAACAAGCTCGACCTCATCGGCAAAGACCCCCGCAAGATGGAAGTCATCTGCATCACCGACAAGATCAGCAAAAAGAGCGATAAGCCCAAAGGCGGCACCAGCAAAGAGAAGACCGGGCAGGGCCAGCACTCCATCGGCGAGCCCGAGGGGAAATACGAGGCCGAGGTCCAGGGCGAGCTCCCATTCCAAGTCGGCGAACTCGAAAAAGCCCTCTACGCAAAAGTCGTCAAAAAGTGCGGCAACCGGAACCACTGGGAAGAATGGTCCAATGAGATCGCCAAGATTGCCCAGACACACATCGCCCGCATCACCGCCATCGTCTCCGACCCAAAGAACACCAAGGAAGTCGCCGCCTTCAAAGGCTTCGCCAACGAACTCCGCGACGACCTCAACGACTCCATCACCGACCCCGAAGTCATCGAGATGCTCGCCCAGCACCTCATCACCAAGCCCGTCTTCGATGCCCTCTTTGAGGACTACTCCTTTGCCAGCCACAACCCCGTCTCCGTAGCCATGCAGCAAGTGCTCGACGTATTGCAGCAGCACCGGCTGGAGAAAGAAGCCGACACCCTGGAGAAATTCTACGCCAGCGTGAAGATGAAGGCCTCCGGCATCGACAACGCCGAGGCCAAGCAAAAGATCGTCGTCGAGCTCTACGACAAATTCTTCCGCAACGCCTTCCCGAAAATGACCGAGCGGCTCGGCATCGTCTATACCCCCGTGGAGGTCGTGGACTTCATCATCCACAGCATCAATGACCTCTTGCAGTCCGAGTTTGGCCTGACGCTCGGCAGCAAAGACGTCCACATCATCGACCCCTTCACCGGCACCGGGACCTTCGTCACGCGCCTGCTCCAGAGTGGCCTCATCAAAAAGGAGGAACTCCCCCACAAATACCGGCACGAAATCCACGCCAACGAAATCGTCCTCCTCGCCTACTACATCGCCGCCATCAATATCGAGGCCGTCTATCACGCCCTCGTCGGCGGCAAATACGAGCCGTTCCAAGGCATCTGCCTCACCGACACCTTCCAGCTCTACGAAAAGGGCGACATGATCAGCGACCTCCTCGTTAACAACAGCGCCCGCCGCAAACGCCAGAAGGCTCTCCCCGTCCGCGTCATCATGGGGAACCCGCCGTATTCCGTCGGGCAAAAGAGCGATAACGACGAAGCTGCAAACGTAAAATATCCCCACTTAGGGAATGCCTGAATAAAGCGGCGTGATTCTGGCGCGATTGCGATGAGACGCCTCGTTGAGCGTTCCGGGTGGTGTTTTTTGGGCGAAATCGGGTTAAAGCCGTCGTTTTTGGTGAGTTCCGTACAGGGTCAAGCCTTTGGCAGCA
>CANIWM010000069.1 GCA_947471505.1 Chthoniobacteraceae bacterium
CTAAAAACGGCAGTTGACCCCGTTTTTGAGGCCGAAAAATAGGGTATTTTACTCTGGAAATTGCCAACTGCGGAGCAGTTGAAAATCACTCACCCGTCCAAGGCTCATTTTTCTCTGAAAATCCGTTCAACTGCCGTTTTTAGGCTCAAATACTCCGCGTGGCGAAAACCGCATTTCTCCGCCACTTCCGGAAGTGAGAGCGACGTGGCCGCGAGCAGTTGCCGGGCGCGCGCGATTTGCACGCGAAGGATCTCGGCGTGCGGCGTGCGCCCGATCACCGCTTGCATCCGCTGTTCGAGCGCGCGGCGCGACATCGGGCACGCGCGAAGGACATCGCTCACGTCGATCCCGCTGCACGCCCGCTCGCGGATAAAGCGGACGGCTTTTGCCACCTGCACATCGTCCACCGCCATCGTGTCCGTGCTCTGCCGCGTGGCGACGCCGAGCGGCGGGATGTGCGTCACCACCGCTGGCACGTGCTTCCCGCGCATCATCAAATCGAGCGCCTCCGCTGCGAGCCAGCCGCTGCGCCGGGGATTCAAGATCACGCTTGAGAGCGGCGGCGGCGAAAGTGCGCAAAGCAGCTCGTCATTGTCCACGCTCAGCACGGCAATTTCATCCGGCACGGTGAAGCCCGCGCGGCGGCACGCGTCGAGCACCTGCTGCCCGCGGAAGTCGTAGCACGCCAGCACCGCAAGCGGCTTTGGCAACGTGCGCAGCCACGCCGCGATGCTCTCGATCTCCGCATCGGTATCGCCCGCAACGCGCGCGGGCCGCGAAAAAATCGCGCACTTCCGTCCTGCCGAGACAAGCCGCCGCGCGAAGGCCTCGCCGCGATCGATGGACCACACAAATTCCCCCCGCCCGCAGTAAGCGAAGTGCTGGAAGCCGCGTTCTAAAAAGTGCGTCACCGCGAGTTCCGCGATACACACGTTATCCGTTGTAAAAGTCGGCGCTGTGGCGATGAGCGGGGTGAAACTGAGGTTCACCACTGGCAGCCGCATCGACGCCAGCGCGCGGGCGATGTTTTCATTCTCCACCCTTGCGATGATTCCGTCGCCCTCCCAACGCTCCAGCCAAGCCGGCGGGCGGTCGCCCCGTCCGTGTTCGCCGAGATATACCGTCCACGGCCCGCGCGTGCTGATGAACTCCTCCACCCCCGCGAGCATCCCCCGCGCATAAGCGTTCGAGGTCTCCACGAGCAACGCCACCTTCGGCGGGGAAACACTTTTTTTACTGGCGGCACGAGCCTTCGGCATCCTTGACCGCTACGCCTGCGCAAGCATCGGGTCAATTCACTAAACGCTCTCCTGCCTGCGGGCCTCGGTTCGCGAGCGTGTGATTAAAGCGATGGACGAGGATGCGTAAACCTGAACGCAGCAACGACGGACATCAGCGCCCGAGTTCTGCCAGGAGCTTTTTGGGTTCTGGCCAGTGCGGGGCCAGTTCGGCGGCGCGCTGGAGGTAAGGGATTGCTTCATCGATACGCCCACTATTTACGAGGAGGCGGCCAAGGATGAAGTGCGCTGTGGTGGATTTTGCGTCGAGGATGACGGCTCGCTCGTAGGCATGGATGGCGGCGGCGGGGCGGTTCAGTTTCGCTTCGACTGCGCCGAGGTTATTCCATGCGGTGAATTGGAATGGGTCTATAGCCAAGCTCTCCATGAAGTGCGTCTTGGCGCGGTCGAGTTCACCTTGGAGGAAGTAGAAGGAGCCGAGGTTGCCGTGCGCCATGAAGTTGCGCTGGGTCACGGCGATCGCGCGCTGAAAAGCGACGCCGCTGTCGCGCCAGTATTGCACTTGGAAATGCGAGACAACGGCGAGTGCCACGACTGCGACGGTGGCGATGGCACGCTGGAGGATACGCGATTTCACCCACTCTGCGCCGAGCCAAACGGCGGCGATGAAGAGGCCGATTCCCGTCGTGTAGAAATATCGGTCGGCCATCGCCTGTCGGCCCACTTGCACCAGCCCGATGACCGGTGCCAGCCCGGCGAGGAACCACAGCCAGCCGACCGTGGCGAGCGGACGCGCCCGCCACGCAAGGAACGTGATCACGAGTAACACAGCGACGCAACTGGTGAGCAGTCCGACGGAGAGCGCGCCATCCGTGTGTGGATAAAAGACGCACAAATCGCTCGGCCAAACAGCGCGCCGGACGTAGGTCGCCGTGGCGTAAAGGGCGTTGGCGATTCGGGCTGGCCAAGAATACGAACCCATCGCGCCCACATCAGCTTGCGCCAAGACCGCGAGCCCGGCGGCGAGCCCGGCCAAGATGAACAGCGGTATCTTTTCCGCGAGGAGACGGAGATTGGTGGCACGGTCCCGCCAGCGACGGAGCGGCCAGAAATCGAGTAATAGCAATACGATTGGCACCGAGACGGCCATCGGTTTCGCCATCAGCGCGGCGATGAATGCGAGCAGCAGCACTGCGTATCTCCCGCGCCCCGTTTGGCGCGCGTAGCGGGCATACGCCAGCAGCGTGAGGAAGAAAAACGTCGCGGCGACGACGTCCTTACGCGCCGAAAGCCAGAGCGCGGGCTCGATGTTTTGCGGGTGGACGAGGAAGAGCAGCGCGACCACGCAAGAGCGCCGCCATGCGCCTGTGAGTGCGTGGAGAGCGAGCGCTAGCAGGCAGGCGTTGAGCGTGTGCAGCACGACGCTGGTGATGTGCATCGCGCCCGGCGAGATGCCGAAGAACTGAGCATCGGCGAGGCGGGTGAGCAGCGTGAGCGGTGCCCAGTATTCCGCGGTTTTATCGAAGTGCGTGAGGTTCGCAGTGAACGCCCACTCGATGCTGGTCGCGGTGAGTCCTTCGCGGAGGTGCGGGTTATCCTGAAGGTAGATATTGTCGTCCCAATTCAAAAACCCAAACCCGCCAACGGGTAGAAACAGCGCCACGGCAAGCCCCGCCACAAGCAGGAAAAAGAGCGCGCGTTTGCGTGTTGGTGTGGGCTGAGACATCATCGGACGCCAATTCTATGCAGCCACCGTGCCTTGCAAACTCCGCAATCGCAGATTCGTCGTTGAACACGCCGGGGCGCGCGGCGTAGCGTCGGGCATGGCAGAGATACAACGCGCGACTCAGACGTCGGAACTTACGGATACGTTCCTCCAATTTATCATGATGCAGACACAGCAGGCGCTCCTCGCGCTGGGCAAGCATCCGAGCCGCCCGCCGGGTGCGCCGCCGCCGAATTTACAGCTCGGGAAAGTGTTCATCGATCACCTCATCATGCTGCGCTGGAAGACGGAGGGGAACTTGAACGGCGACGAAAAGAACGCGCTGAACAATGCGATCACTCATCTGCAAAATGCGTTCGTGGAAGTGACGAAGGAGTCGCTGAAGTGAGGCCGCAATTTTCCATCGGCGATGTGCAGTGGGGCGGAAAGCTGCCGGTTTTCCTGCTGGGTCCGTGCGTCATCGAGTCGGAGGAGTTCGTCTGGCGAATGGCGACGGCACTGCACGCGATTTGCAAAGAAGTGGGAGCGCCGTTCATTTTCAAGGCGAGCTACGACAAAGCAAACCGGACCAGCGGCAAGAGCTTTCGCGGGCCGGGCGTGCGCGAGGGCTGCAAGTTGCTGGCGGAGATCGGGAAGAGTCTCGGCGTGCCGGTGACGACGGATATTCACACGCCGGAGGATGCGAAGATCGCGGCGGAATACATAGACTTACTGCAAATCCCGGCGTTCCTCTGCCGACAGACGGACCTCATCCAGGCCGCCGCGGAGACGGGGCGCGCGGTGAACGTGAAGAAGGGGCAATTTCTCGCGCCGGGCGATGTGAAGAACATCGGCGACAAGCTGGCGGCGTTTGGCTGCGAGCGGTTCATGTTCACGGAGCGCGGGACGACTTTCGGCTACAACAACCTCGTCGCCGATATGCGCTCGCTCTACTGGATGCGCGAGCTGGGCTACCTCGTAGTCTTCGACGCGACACACAGCGTTCAGCGCCCC
The DNA here is from genome assembly GCA_947471505.1 of Chthoniobacteraceae bacterium. Taxonomy (GTDB): domain Bacteria; phylum Verrucomicrobiota; class Verrucomicrobiia; order Chthoniobacterales; family Chthoniobacteraceae; genus SXWH01. Next base: position 3,958 of record CANIWM010000069.1, read on the forward strand.
GGCGGCGGCGGCGACAAGACGAGCGGCGATGGCATTTTAGCCCCCGTGCTGGCGCGGGCGGCGATGGCGGCGGGGTGCGATGCGCTCTTTATCGAGACGCACGAAAACCCAGCCGAAGCGATGAGCGACGGGCCCAATCAGATTCCGCTGACGCAAATCGCGCCGCTGCTGAAGACCCTGCTTCAAATCCACGCACTCGTCCCGTAAGCCCACCGTTTTGGGGAAACGCGGCTCACCTGCCGCGATTGAAACCGCAGATCAACGCAACTCAACGCAACTCAACGCAGGTGGATGGCACGAATGGATGGTCGATCTATTTTCCTGAATAAAGGGCGCGCAATCCTCCGTTATCTGCGGAGATGTGCGTTTATCTGCGGTTCAAAAGCGGCGTTCGGGCTAAATGCGTGTCGGCGCTTGTGTTCTTCGCGGCTTCGCTCGCAAATGGGGCATGTTTTTGCTGGGCGGGTTAGATTTTCCAAAGGACGCGGCATCGCTGGTTTCTGCGATTGAGCAAGGGTTGCACCCACTCGGGCTGGGGGCTGGGCGGGTGCAATGTGAAGGAGCGTTCCCCGCGCTGTCGCTGCTGCGCTGCGATTTATCGGGTGCGGTGTTTCGCTCGGAGCATCGGGCGGCTACGGCTGCGGGTGCGCTTCAGCCGGGGTTCTTTGCGCGCCGGGTGGAGGTGGCTTGCGATGCGGCTACGCTGGGGGGGCTCGGCTTTTCTGCGTCGCTGACTTTGGACGATGCCGTGTTCGCTTTCGCGCGCGATGCGGCGGGGGCTCCGATGCTGGCGCTGGAGCAGTGCGGGGCGGGCGTGCTGGAGCTGGCGGTCACGCGCAGTGAGTTTGAAAAGCTGGTCTTCTCGCTGGCGGCGAAGGCTGCGGAGGAGCAAGGGGCGGAGGTGAAGGCTGTATCGGTGACGTGGGAGGCGAGCGGCGAGCGGGCGGTCGCGCTGCGGGTGGTGGCGCGGGCCAAGGCGATGTTTATGGAGACGAGCGTATCGGCGCGTGGGCGCGTGGAGGTGACGGATGCTTTGGCGGTTGTCGTTTCCGGGCTGTCGTGCTCCGGCGAGGGGATGGTGGGAAATCTCGCCGCAACCTTCTTGCGCAAGGAGATCCCCAAATACGAGGGGCGGTCGGTCTCTCTGGCGGGGGTCTTTGGCGGTATCCGCCTCAAGGATGTCGGGTTGCGCTGCGAGCCGGACATCCTACGGGTGCGCGCTCATGCTGCGCCCGGCGTGGGCTGAGGCGGGGACCACCCCATAGGGTGTACCCCACGGCCTACAAAGCGTGTACCCTGAGGGATCACGCTCTGTACCCTCAGGGTACAAGGTGTGATCCCTCGACCTGCAAGGCGTGATCCTACGGCCTGCAAGGTGTGATCCCACGGACTGCAAGGTGTGATCCCACGGCAGCAGAGCCTGACCCCACGGCCTGCAAGGTGTGATCCCACGGCAGCAGAGCGTGATCCCTCAGGGTACAAAGCGTGATCCCACGGCCTGCAAGATGTGATCCCACGGGGATCACGCTCTGCAGGCCGTGGGATCATGGAGCATTTCGCCGCCTCGCGGCCCTAAAACTCACGCCCTACCGGCAGCGGCGGTGGTGTACGTAGGTGTAGTGGAAAGTGGGGCCATACCACGGATAGGGGTCCACGTAGATGGGCTGGGGGGCGTTATAGCGCCAGTAGGTGTAGCGGTCCGAGGCGCGGTGCAGGGCATCCACGACGCTGTCGGACACCTTGGCGGCGCGGAGGCGGGCGATGTCTTCTTTACGCGCTTCGTAGTCCACGCCGATGCGTTCGAGGTGGAAAATGGGCACGTCATCGGAGACGCCGCGCCGCTTCATATCGATGAGGTCGCTGGGGGTGAGCGGGGTGTTTTCTGCGAGGTGGCGGACGGTGGCCTCCGGGACTCCGGCGGCGCGGACGGCGGTGAGCTGTTGCTTGGTGTGAATGGAGCAGCCGCTGAGGAGCGCAGCGGCGCTGAGTGCGAGTAGAGCTGTTTTCATGTCGGGAAAATGCCACGGGCTCGCCGGTTCGCAAGCGGCGGTGCGGGTTATTTACGGCATTGGCGCGGGTCCAGCTTGCGGATTGCGGTCTAATGGGCATCTTCCGCGTCCCTCTGCAACCGCAGAGCAGTCACACATCGATGGATTTTCCGTATCAAGTCACCACGTTTCAAAACGGCGCACGCCTCGCCAGCATTGAAATGCCGCACATGCGGAGCGTGAGTACGGGGTGGTGGGTGGGCGTGGGAGGGCGACACGAGCGGGCGAAGGAGAGCGGGATGTCGCACTTTTTGGAGCATCTTCTTTTTAAGGGAACCATCCGCCGCAATGCCCGGCAGATCACGGCGGCGGTCGAGGGCGTGGGCGGGTATGTGAACGCGTTTACGACGGAGGACCATACGTGCTATTACGCGAAGGCGGGGACGCGGCACTTCGGGCGCGTTTGCGATACGCTGGGCGATATGCTCCTAGACTCCACACTGCCGCCCGTGGAGATCGAGCGCGAGCGGGAGGTCATCCGCGAGGAGATCATGATGTATCGCGACCAGCCCGCGCAGCACGTCCACGAGCTTCTCACGGCGACGCTGTGGCCGGAGCATCCACTCGGGCGACCGCTCACGGGCTCGGTGGAGACGGTGTCGAAGATGACGCGAGAGAACATCCTGGCGTTCCGCGACCGCACTTATACCGGGGCGAATACCGTGCTCACGGTGGCGGGTCCGATTTCCCACCGCGAAGCCGTCGAGCGCCTCGGGCCGTGGGTGGAGCGGCTGGAACGTGGACGCCGCCCGCGCTACGAACGCTCGCCCGATTTACCCTCGCGCCCCGCCGTCTCGCTGCACACGCACGACACGGAGCAGACGCACCTCGCGATGGGCTTCCGCACTTGGGGGCGGGGCGATGAGCGCCGGTTCGCGCTGAAGCTGATGAGCGTCATCCTCGGCGAAAACATGAGCTCGCGCCTCTTCCAGAAACTCCGCGAGCGCCACGGCTATTGCTACAGCATCAGCAGCGGGATGGTGACGCTCGACGACACGGGCGCGCTGCAAATCAGCGCCGGTCTCGACCCCGCAAAACTGGAGCCCGCCATCCGCCTCATCATGGCCGAACTCAACGCCCTCGCCGAACGCGGCCCCACGCGCAACGAAGTCCGCATGGCGCAAGATTACACCATCGGCCAGACGCTCATGGGGCTGGAGAGCACGACGAACCAAATCATGTGGATGGGCGAGAGTCTGCTCGGCTACCAAGGCGTGCTGCGTCCCGACGACGTGGAGCAGAAAATCCACGCCGTAGGAAAAGCCGACATCCAAGCCGTCGCCACCGAATGCCGCAAACGCGCCCGCATCGGCGTCGCCGTAGTAGGCCGGGTGAAAGGCGCAGAGCGGATCGCGGGCTGGCTGTAAGGAGGCCGTGGATTGACGACTCTCCTCGCTGCACCTATCGTCGCCGACATGAGCACGATTCCGATTTCATCTTTGTATATCTCCGAGGACGACTACCTAGAGGGCGAAAAACTCAGCGTCGTGAAGCACGAGTATCTCGGCGGCGTCGTGTACGCGATGGCGGGTGCGAGCGAGCCGCATAATTGCGTCGCCACCAATCTCATTGGCCTCCTTTTCACTCAACTGCGGGGAAAGCGCTGCCAGGCATTCGGCTCGGACATGAAGCTCCGCGTGAATCTGCGGAGCGACGCTCACTACTATTACCCCGATGCCATGGTCGCCTGCGACCCGAAGGACGCCGGGCACCCTTGGCGCGAACGCCCGACGGTGATCTTCGAGATTCTTTCCGAAGACACGCGCCACATCGACGAGCGCGAAAAGCGCATGGCGTATCATCAAATAGACCAGCTCCGCTCCTACGTCCGCATCGAGCAATCGAAGCCCGAGATCATCATCGAGCGGCGCACTATCGGCGGATGGGAAGCGGAAGTCATCAGCGGTATGGACGGCATCTTGCGCCTGCCGGAGATCGGCGTGGAGATTCCCCTCGCGGAACTCTACGAGCGGCTATCGTTCTGAGTGGGCGGGCTATTTCACCTCCGGCGGCACGGAGCCGTAGGGCCAGCCTTCTTTCCACGAGTCGGCTTTTGGCCCGGTGGGGAGTGGAGTGGGCTTGAGCTTGTGGGCCAGCTCTAGGGCGGCGTCGAGCATCTGGCGTCCGGCGGTGATTTCGAGGTTGGAGTAGCTCGTGAGGCGCGTCTCGTAGCCGCCGCCGTTTGGGCCGAACGCCTCCTCCGTGGGGACGTAGCCGACGCAGCCGTTGGTAAGCTCGACGGGGATGCCCATCGGGAACCCGGACGCCTTTTTGAACTCCAGCCCGAACTCCACGAAATACTCGGCGGGTGTGGCAAAGAATGCGACGGGGCCGAGCTGGATGACCTGCACTTCCACCTCCACATCGCGCTCCTTTTTAAGCAGCGCTTCGAGGAGCACGATCTCCTTCGCGAAGGTCCACTCGGTCGTGCCGACTTCCTTCGGGTTCTTCTTGGTCATGGCGAGGCTGCGCTCGACCTTTGCGGGGTCGGGGATGCGGCGGGGGATGCGCCAGGTTTTGCCAAGGCTCTCGATGGGGAATGGCCCTGCGCTGCGCTCTGCGCGGAAGAGGATTTTCAGCGCCTCCGCGCCGACGCACCCGCCGATGAGCTGGCCGTAGTAGTCACCCTTTTTGGGGGCGAAAGGATCGAGGTTATCGACTTGGGTGATGTCGCCGCAGTCGCCTTGGAGGAAGACGACGGGGATGTCTGCGCCGAGGCCGCCTCGGATGGTCTTTTCGAGGTAGTAAACCCAGTTCGCGGAGAAGGGCGCGGGGCCGGTGGTGGCGTGGCAGGCGAAGTTCACGAGGACGCCGAGCGGCTTGCCGTCGGGGCTCCATGCGCCGATGACGCTGACGTCCGGATCGATGGGTGCGGCGTAGCCGAGGATGTCGGGGTTGCCGCGCCCGGCGTGGGAGAAAGTGAGGCCGCTCTTCATGCGTTGGCGGCGGTTAAAGGATACCTTGTCCTCCTTGCCGACGCCGAAGCTGAGCGTGGCTTCGGCGAGATTGGCGTTGGCTGCGGTGACCGCATCGGCGATTCCTGCGACAAAGCGGACGAGGTATTTTGGGTCGGCCCCGGATGACTTCTCGTAGGCGAGCATCTGGGTATGCGCGTCGGCGTGGTCGTATTCGCCGGGGAGGACCATCACCGTCGGCCCTGAGGTGTGCGAGTGCGAGGCGGTGAGCAGGATGTTTTCAAAGGGGATGCCGGTCTTTTGCTGGATGAGCTTGCGAGCGGCGTCGGCGGTCTCGCGGCGGATGGCGAGAGCGTCGAGCCCTACGATGGCGATGCGCTTTTTCCCATCGTCGAATACCGCAGCGCGGACTTTCGGCGGGTCGTGGACGACGGTGGCGATGGATTTGCCGTAGTTGCCGGGATACTCCATGCCGGGGTCCGGGACGACCTCGCGGTCGGCGAATCCGGCTTTGGTCTGGGCAAGGGCGAGTGCGGGCCAAGAGAGAAGTGCGAAGAAGATTTTCATAGTCTCGCCGGGTGAATCCCGGCGTGGAAGGAACCGTAGCGGTAAAAGCCGCTTCCCATTCTGCGAGCGTTGCGCTTTTCTGCACGCCGATGCCTACAAAGACTGCCAAAGCAAAATACAAACGGATTCTGCTGAAGCTCAGCGGGGAAGCCCTGCGCTCAAAGGATTCCGTTGAAACCATTTGTCCAGAGATCGTCCAGCGACTCGCCCACGACATTCACGGAATCTACGAGCTGGGCGTGGAAATTGGCATCGTCATCGGCGGTGGCAATATCTGGCGCGGACTTACCGCCAGCCATCGCGGCATGGAGCGCACGACCGCGGATTACATGGGGATGCTGGCGACGGTGATCAACGGCCTCGCCATCCAGTCCACGCTGGAGGAGCTCGGCATCCAGACCCGCGTGCAGACGGCCATCCGTATGGACATGGTCGCCGAGCCGTTCATCCGGCGCAAAGCGGTGCGCCATCTGGAGCAGGGGCGCGTTGTCATTTTCGTGGCCGGCACCGGCAACCCGTTCTTCTCCACCGACACCGGCGCGGCGCTGCGGGCCAACGAAATCGGCGCGGAGATCGTGCTGAAGGCGACCAAGGTAAACGGCATCTACACGGCCGACCCGAACAAAGACCCGAAGGCAAAGAAGATCGACCAGCTCACACACGGCGAGGCGCTGGCAAAACGCTACGGCGTCATGGATGCGACCGCCTTCTCCCTCTGCCAAGAAAACCGGCTGCCCATCATCGTGTTCGACCTTTTCGCCCCCAACGCGCTGAAGGATGTCGTGCTCGGCAAGAAGGTCGGCACGCTTGTCGTTCCTGAATAATTTCCCAACAACCTACACACACTTATGGACCCTGATGAAATCTTGATGAACGCCGAAGAAGGCATGGAGAAAGCGGCTGAATTCATGAAGCACGAGTTCTCCGCGATCCGCACCGGCAAAGCCTCGCCAGCCCTCGTTGAGAATATCGACGTGGAGTGCTACGGCTCGATGATGAAGCTCAAACAGTGCGCCTCCATCAGCTCGCCCGAGCCTCGGATGCTCGTCGTGGATGCGTTCGATCCCGGCACCGTGCAGGCCATCGAAAAGGCCATCCGCGAAAGCAATATCGGCATCAACCCCGTCGTCGCTGGCAAGGTCATCCGCTTGCCCATCCCGCCGCTCAACGAAGAGCGCCGCCGCGACCTCGTGAAGACGTGCAAAAACATCGCCGAAGAGACGCGCGTGCGCATTCGCTCTTCCCGGCGCGAAGCGATGGACGCGCTCAAAAAAGCGGAGAAAGACGGCGGCATCACCGAAGACGAACTCAAGACGTTTGAGAAAGACGTGCAGAAGTTCACCGATGATTACGTGAAGAAAGTGGACGAAACGTTCGCCCACAAGGATGCCGAGATCATGAAGGTCTGACGCTCGATGAAAACTCTCGCCGCCATTTTTGCCCTCGCATGGACCAGCCTCCACGCCGCCAGCCCTGTCGTCCGGCCCGCGCCGGATTTCTCGTTCGCCGGTATCGGCGGCCTGAAGTCGCTCCGCAGCCTGCACGGCCAGCCAGTCGTCGTGCTGGCGGCGAAGAACCCGAACAGCCGCGCATTTCGCAAGCAGGTGAAAGTCATCGAAGACGTGTATCGGGAGCTTGCCAGTCGAGGCACCGTGTTCGTCGCCGTGTTCAGCGAAAGCGGCGACAGCGTCCCGAGCAATGTTCCATTTATCGTCGCGAGCAACGGCCCCGCCGTCGCCGCAGCCTACGGGCTCACGGACGACCTCGTCCTCGGCGTCGTCGGGCCGGATGGGAATCTGGATTTCGTCTCCGGCGAGCTGACTCGTGGCCTGCGCATCCGCGAAGTCATCCAGAACAACTACGTGGTGCAAAACAACGCCCGACGCGAGCAACCGAAAGGCCCGCCGCCGAACCGCTAACGGCAGAACCTCGCCCGACGTGCTGGAATTCGATTTCATCAAGCGTCTCTTCTCCCCGAAGCCCAAGCCTTCGGAACTCCCGAAGCCCGCGCCCGTCGTCCGCGAGCGGCGGCTCGACCTCCGCATCAATCCCCCCGGCCCGAACCTCCCCAAAGAATCCGAACTCCTCGCCGAATCCCGCCAACTCCTCACCGCCGCAGGTGCGACCGCGCTCGCCGCGCGCGTGCAGGTCCGTTGGAACGCCCGGATGCGGAGCACGGCCGGCATGGCTTACTGGACGAAAAGCCTCGTCACCTTGAACCCTCGGCTTGCACAGTTTGGCGCGGCAGAAATTGATCGCACTCTCCGCCACGAACTCGCCCATTTACTCGCCCACGACCGCGCCGGGCGACGCCGCATCCAGCCCCACGGCCCCGAGTGGCGCAAGGCATGTCGCGACCTCGGCCTCGTCGATGAAAAGCGCACGCACGACCTCCCGCTCCCGCGCCGCATCGCTGTCCGCAAATATCTCTACCGCTGCCCCGCGTGCGGTGCCGAACTGGCGCGAGTAAAGCCGATGCGCAAACCCGCTGCGTGCATCAAGTGCTGCCGCGCTCATGCAGGCGGGCGGTACGACGAGCGGTTCCGGTTTGCGGCGGTGAAAGCGAACCTATCTGCGTGATTTTCCGTAAGCGTGTTTCGGGCGTTTCTGGACCGATGGCTTGCACCGCTCCTTCCAAGCGGCTACCCCCTTTCGCTATGAAAATCTGTGTCCTTGATGGCTATACTTTGAACCCCGGTGATCTTTCGTGGGATGCGTTGCGGGAGTTGGGGGAGTGCGAGATGTTTGATCGGACTCCGGCTTCGGAGGTGGTGGCTCGGGCGGCGGGGGCGGATGTGGTGATTACGAATAAGGCGGTGCTGGGGCATGGGGAGATTTCGGCGCTGAAGGGGCTGCGGTTGATTGCGGTGACGGCGACGGGTTTTAATGTGGTGAACATAGGGTCGGCGAAGGCGCAGGGGGTGGTGGTTTCGAATGTGCCGGGCTATGGGACTCGGTCGGTGGCGCAGCATGTGTTTGCGCTGATCTTGGAGCTGGCGCAGCGGGTGGGGGCGCATTCGGACGCGGCGCGGGGGACGGGCTGGCCGCTGGCGAAGGACTGGTGTTTTTGGAACAGCCCGCTGGTGGAGCTGGACGGGCTGACTTTGGGAATCATGGGGTATGGGGCGATCGGGTCGGCGGTGGGGGAGATTGGGGCGGCGTTTGGGATGAAGGTGGTGGCGACGAAGTCGAACCGGCGGGCGTTGCCGGGGTATGTGGAGGAGGCGACGGTGCACGGGGTTTTTTCGCGGAGTGATGTGGTGACGCTGCATTGTCCGCTGACGGATGAGACGAAGAATTTGGTGAATGCGGAGCGGCTGGCTTCGATGAAGGCGTCGGCTTTTTTGATCAATACGGCGCGGGGTCCGCTGGTGGATGAGGCGGCGCTGGCGTCGGCGCTGAATGAGGGGCGGCTGGCGGGGGCGGGGCTAGATGTGCTTTCGCAGGAGCCGCCGTCGGCGGACAATCCGCTGCTGACGGCTCGCAATTGTATCGTGACGCCGCACATGGCGTGGGCGACGCGGGCGGCGCGGGCGCGTCTGATGGATGCGACGGTGGCAAATGTGCGCTCGTTTCTGGCGGGGGCTCCGCAGAATGTGGTGTCGTGAGTAAGCTGGACGATTTGGGGGACGCCGCTGGGCGGAACTCCCTTGTGTATCGGCTGACTTGAGTCAATTTGTCAGGCTTTGCGCCTTATTTACACCGCAAGTCGTAAATGCGACGTCCCAATTCCAATGAACCAAAACACCCGCAATTTCCTGTGCGCGATCCTCTGCGGCCTTTTCGCCGTGGCCCGGCTTTCTGCCGCCCAGATTTCGGGCACCGTGTCGGCGCAGATTTCGAACACTGCTGCTACTTTTGATCTCACCGCGCTCGGGACCTCGGATTGGGCGTATTGGAACAAAGCCGACCTCGTCACCGTCGCCACCCTTGCGCCGGCGAACGAGAAAGCCGGAGCCACGTTGATAAGTGTCGTGTCGCCCGTGGGCGGGACAGCCGTGCGAGGGACAAACTCCGCCACGAAGCCTCCGGTGGACTTTTCATTTACCGACGGCACCTCGCCGACCAGCGGGACGCAGACCGATCCGACTGCGGTGTTCAATTCCACGCTGGGCGCCGCGTCGATCGGCACGAGCTTCACCGTCACGCTGCCGACGGTGAACACGTACCAGATTCTGGTTTGGGCGGGCGGCTTTGCATCCACGGGGGCTACGGCGAAAACGCGGCTGAGCGCGACGGTCGGTGCGGTGAGCTACTCGAGTCTGGGGGAGACGATCATTCCGGGCACTCCGAAGCCCACATTCCTCTACACGCTCACAGTCACTTCGGACACGGCGAATCAAGTCGTGACCGTCAGCAACATTCTCGCCGAATTGAGCGGCACGACTACGAACGCCCACGCGCTTATTGTCGGGTCGGCCGTTTCGCTCAGTTCGACGCCTTCATCGGATTCCGACGGTGACGGGCTCACCGATGTGCAGGAGCAGGTCCTCGGTCTGGACCCGCAAGTATCGAATGCCGCGCTCATCGCCGCGATTAAGAGCCATCCGGACTACTTCGCCTTGTTCGATGACGCTGGTATTCTAGGCCTCGCGCAGGGCGGCGTGGTTCTGCCGCAGGTCGGAGCGGAGGTGGTGAATTTCACAATCGAGGTTCAACGAAGCACGAATCTCACGGACTGGTTCGGCCTCCAAACCTTTAATCGCAACGTGCTGCTGCCGGACGGGAAAAACTTCCTCCGCCTCTCCATCGAGACTCTTCCATGAAACGACTGCTCCTTTTCGCCTGCACCCTCGCCACTGCTGCGGCAGCGCCGGTTTACCACGATGTCGTCGTGTATGGCGGCACCTCGGGCGGAGTCGTCGCCGCGACGCAAGCCGCGAAGTCCGGGAAGTCTGTGGTGCTGATTTCGCCGACAGCGCATCTCGGCGGGATGTCGAGCAGCGGGCTCGGGTTTACCGATTTGGGAAGCAGCGAGATTCTCGGCGGGCTCAATCGCGAGTTCTACCACCGCGCGTATCTTTACTACCAGCAAGGCAGCTCGTGGAATTGGCAGACGCAGGCGAGCTTCGGAAATCCGAGCAATCAGGGCGTGCCCTCGTTCAACGCGGCGACGCAAGTGTCCTCGGTCTTCGAGCCGAAAGTCGCGGAGGCGATCTTCAATCAGTTCCTCGCCGAAGAGAGCGTGCCTGTCGTGACTGGTCGCCTCGATCTGGCTGGGGGCGTGGTGATGAGTGCCGGTAAAATCAGCTATCTACGGCTGGAGGACGGCCGGGAGTTTTCCGGAAAAATGTTCATCGACGCCAGCTACGAAGGCGATCTGCTCCCCGGCGCGGGTGTAAGTTTCACCGTCGGTCGCGAAGCAAACGCGACCTACAACGAAACGTTCAGCGGCATTCAGACGGCACGGGCGACGAGCAACCAATTGCCCAACGGCATCGACCCCTACGTCACCGCGGGCAATGCGGCCAGCGGTCTGCTGCCCGGCGTCGCTGCGGATGCGGGCGGCTCCGACGGCACAGGCGACGCAAAACTACAGGCCTACTGCTTTCGCATGGTGCTCACCGACGTTGCCGCAAACCGCATCATGATTCCGCAGCCCGTCGGCTACGACGAAGCGGACTACGAACTGCTCTTCCGCGCGATCGAAGCGGGGCAGACGACCGGATTTTTCAAGCTCAGCGCGATGCCAAATCGCAAGACCGATTCCAACAACACCGGAGGCATTTCCACCGACTTCATCGGCAAAAACTACGGTCCCGGCTGGGACTGGACCACGCTCACTCACGCCCAGCGCGACGCGCTCGCACTTCAGCACGAGAAGTGGCAGCGTGGACTCGTCTGGACGCTGCAAAACCACACGCGAGTGCCGCTCTCCATCCGCAACGCTTACGCGACATGGGGACTGCCGGCGGATGAATTCACCGACAGCGGCAACTGGGCGTTTCAGCTCTACGTGCGCGAGTCCCGGCGCATGGTTTCCGACTACGTTATGACCCAGGCGAATTGCGCAGGAGGCGTCGTGGCGACAGATTCCATAGGCCTCGCCGCCTACTCGATGGACTCGCACAACGTCCAGCGACACGTGAAAAACGGCGTGGTGAAAAACGAAGGCGACGTGCAAATGGCCGTCCCGAATCCCTACCCGATTTCGTACCGCTCCATTATCCCGAAGCAGGGCGAATGCACGAATCTTTTGGTTCCGTGGAGCCTCTCCGCCACGCACATGGCATTTGGCTCGATCCGCATGGAGCCCGTGTTCATGGGCTTGTCACAATCCGCCGCCATCGCCGCGAGTCTGGCCATCGATCAAGACGTGGCCGTTCAGAATCTTTCCTACACATCGTTGCGTCCGGCGCTCTTGGCGGCTGGTAAATCGCTCGGCAATCCTCCGGCGGGGACTCCCGCGAACATCGTGGATAATACCGATTCGGGCCAGGTGACGATCACCGGCGCGTGGACATCCGCGAATGCGACGACTGGCTTCATCGGCACCGACTACCTTCACGACGGCAACACCGGGCAGGGCACGAAGGAGGTTTTCTATCGAGTGCCGGCGAGCCTCACCGGACTCCATCTCGTCCAACTCCGCTGGACCGCAAACACGAACCGCGCGAGCAACGTAACCGTCGAAATCCGCCACCGCGACGGCTCGGATTTCCGAACCATCAACCAGCGCGAAAATGGCGGCGCCTGGAATATGCTAGCCGTCCAGCCGTTCACGGGAGCCGCGACCGAGGGCGTTGTCATCAAGACCACTGGCGCAAACGGTTTCGTGATCGCCGATGCGGTCGGTTTCACCCCGCTCACTTCCACGATGGACACCGATGGCGACGGAATCAGCGACGTGAAAGAGAGCATCGTCGGGCTCAATCCGGCGGTGTCCGACGCGGCCTTCATCGCCGCTGTGAAAAGCCACCCCGACTATTTCGCGCTCCACTCCGCGAGCGAAATCCATGACTTCATCATCACCCAGCCATCGCTCACGGGAAACGGTGCGCCGTCGTTCAATCTTGGATTTTCCATGTGGAAGCCCGCCGCCGGAACCGGCTGGCAGATTCAGGAAACTTTCGCACTTCCCATGGTGAAGGATTCCGAGCGCAGTTTCTTCCGCGTCGCGCTGGAGTCGAAGCCCGCAAAACTCGTGACCGATCTCGCCGCGGGCAGCAACCGCAAGATCGTAGTGTACGGCACCAGCCTCACCGCCGGCGGCGCGTGGGTCGGCCAGATGAACACGTGGCTCTCTACGAAATACCCCGGAAAAATCACCATCATCAACAGCGGGCTCAGCGGCAAAAATTCCGCCACCGGCCTCGCCCAACTTTCCTCAAGCGTGCTCGCCCACAATCCCGACGTCGTATTCATCGAGTTCGCGATGAACGATGCCTTTTTGTATTCGGACGGCACCCCTCAACTCAGCGTCGCACAAGCGCAGGCAAACCTCATCGCGATGATTGATGCCATTCAGGCGCAAAACCCGAACGTGGAAATCATCCTGCAAACGATGAACACCGTCTGGAATTCACCAGCCGGCAGCAACACTTCCGCGACGCTGCGACCCAATCTTGCCGCGTATTATCAGATGGTTCGCGACGTCGCCGCAGCGCGCGCTCTCATGGTCATCGACCACCATCCGAACTGGGCCGCCCTGCAACAAGCCGACCCCGCGACTTACCAGTCCTACATCACCGACGGAGTCCATCCCGGCACAGTCGGAATCACCAAAATCATGTTCCCGCTTTTGCAGTGGAAAATCTCGGGCGGGTTGCCGCTGCCGTGATGTTTCACCGCGAAGCTGACAGGAAATTCGCAATCAGCAGAAATTGACGAACCATAAAACGAACGGCGAAGAACTTCTGCGAAGCCCTGCTCTTTCGAGCGGCGTTGATTTCCGCTCCGGATACGAGCAGACCGATCAAGGCAAAGACCTTGTCGTCTCGCTGAACAAAACCATCGACCTGAATGTGGCGGACGAACACCGTGTGGAAGTCTCCATCATCCCAAAACCATAAAACGCATGAAACTTCTCATCACACTCGTTGCGCTTCTGTGCAGCCATTCTATTGCCGCGGACAAGAAACCGCTGCAAATCTACATCCTCGCCGGGCAATCAAACATGCAGGGCCATGCGAAGATCAGCACCATGGAGGTCATCGGGATGGACCCTGCGACGAAGCCGATGCTGGCGGAGATGCTCGGCGCGGATGGGAAACCGAAGGTCTGCGAGCGCGTGTGGATTTCATCCATCGGTTGCGGGAAGGATCCGCAGGAGGAGCAGACCGGAAAGCTCACGGCGGGCTTCGGCGCGACGACCGAGAAGATCGGGCCGGAGTTCACGTTCGGCCTTTACACGCAGAAGACAACGGATGCGCCCATTTTGCTCATCAAGACCTCATGGGGCGGCAAGAGCCTGAACACCGACTTCCGCTCGCCGAGCGCCGGGCCGTATGTCTTTAATGAGACGCAGGTCGCGGGTTTCGCAAAGCAGGGTAAGGACGTCGCGGAGATGAACGCTGCGAAGGAAAAAGAGACCGGTGTCTATTATCGGATCATGATCGAGCACGTGAAAAAAGTGCTCGCCGATCCGAAGCGCGTGGTGCCCGGATACGACGCCGCGCAGGGCTACGAACTCGCGGGCTTCGCATGGTTCCAGGGCTGGAACGACATGGTGGACCAAGGCACGTATCCGAATCGCGACAAGGCCGGTGGCTACGATGCCTACAGCACGGCGATGGCGCATTTCATCCGTGATGTACGGAAGGATTTGAACGCGCCGAAGATGCCATTCGTCATCGGAGTGATCGGAGTCGGCGGGCCGACTGCGGAGTATGGCCCCGATCAGCAGCGCTACAAGACGACCCATCAGAACATCCGCGACGCCATGGCAGCGCCGGCGCAGTTGCCGGAGTTCAAAGGCAACGTCGCCGCGATTTTGGCGGAGAAGTATTGGGACAAGGAGCTGACTGCCGCGAAAGCGAAGGACGGCGACATCCGGCAAAAGGCAAAGAAGCTCGCTGCCGAGAGCAAGCTGACACCCGCCGATGAAAAAGCCGCGCTGGAAAAAATGCGGGCGGAAGGACTCTCCGAGCGCGAGCGGACCCTGCTGGAGAAGGGAATCTCCAATGCCGAATTTCACTACCTGGGCTCGGCGAAGATCCTCGGCGGAGTCGGCAAGGGGCTCGCGGAAGCGATGGCGGAACTCAAAAAGACAAAATGATTTTGCACCACAGAGGTGGGATGAGCACAGAGAACTGTGAGGAGGCGAGAGCTTTTACACCAACTGCCGTCGCCCACCATCCAAGCACAAGTCGTCCATCACCCATGAGATCTCTGCGCTCATCCCGTCTCTGCGGTGCAATCCCAATCCCACTTATGAAAACCACACTCCTCGCGTTCGCGCTCGCCGCCTTGCTCGCCGCGCCGCTTCCGGCTTTGGCCGCGGCCAAGGCCCAGCCGCTGAAGATTCCTGACTTCACGAAAGGCGACGCGATTCCGGCCGGCGCGAAGCACGACTGGAACCTCGGTGCCACGGGCGCGCGCGGCTGGATGTTTTGCGACAAGATGGTGACCAGCGACGCGCGCCAGATTTCGATTACGAAAGTGGAGAAGGGTTCTCCCGCCGATGGCATTCTAGCGATCGGCGATGTCCTGCTCGGCGTGGGCGGCAAGCCGTTTTCCTACGATCCGCGCACGGAGTTCGGCAAGGCAATCACCGGCGCGGAATCGGATGCTGGCGGAGGAAAGCTGAGCGTTTCGCGGTGGCGGGCGGGCAAGTCGAAGGAGGTCATTTTGAAACTCCCGGTGCTTGGTAGTTACAGTGCGACTGCGCCTTTCGATTGCGCGAAATCGCGGCGCATTTTGGAGCTGGGGTGCAAGGCGCTGGCGGCGCGGATGGCGAAGCCCAAAGATGACGAGGATGCGATTGTGCGTTCGATGAACGCGCTCGCTTTGCTCGCCAGCGGCAACCCCGAATACCTCCCGCTGGTGAAACGCGAGGCTCAGTGGGCGGCGGGTTTTACGGACGATAGTTTTCAGACCTGGCACTACGGCTACGTCATCATGCTGCTCTCCGAGTATAAGATGGCGAGCGGCGATGAGTCGGTGATGCCGGGGCTGCGACGGCTCGCCCTGGAGGCGGCGAAGGGGCAGAGTGCGGTGGGCTCGTGGGGGCATGGGTTTGCCATCCCCGATGGGCGGCTCGGCGGCTACGGGATGATGAATGCGCCGGGCGTGCCGCTCACGATTTCGCTCGTGCTGGCGCGCGAGGCGGGCGTGAAAGATCCTGCGCTGGATCTCGCAATCGAGCGCAGTGCGAAGTTGCTGCGTTTCTACATTGGAAAGGGTGCGATTCCCTACGGTGACCATCATCCGTGTGTTGCTGTCCACGATGACAACGGCAAGTGCGGGATGGGCGCTGTCCTGTTCAATTTACTCGGCGAGGCGAAGGGTGCGGAGTTCTTCTCCCGCATCAGTGCGGCCTCGCACGGGCCGGAGCGCGACTGCGGGCACTGCGGAAATTTCTTCAACCTCCTGTGGGCTGTCCCGGGTGTTGCCCTCTCCGGCCCGAATGCGACCGGAGCGTGGATGAATGAGTTTGGCTCCTGGTATTTCGATCTCGCCCGGCGGTGGGATGGGACGTTTCCGCACCAAGGCCCGCCGGAGTTTGAGCAAGACAGCTACGATGGATGGGACGCGACGGGCGGTTACCTGCTGGCCTGCGCGATGCCGCTGAAGAAGATTTATCTCACCGGAAAACGCCCCAGCATCACCCCACAGCTCGACGCTGCCGCTGCGCAATCGCTCATCGCCGATGGTCGCGGCTGGAGCAACAAAGACGAGCACAGCGCCTATGACAAACTCAGCGAAGCTCAGCTTCTGGAGCGCCTCGGGAGTTGGGCACCCACGGTGCGTGAGCGCGCCGCGATTGCACTCGAACGGCGGAAGGATGCGCCCATTTCAGCCCTGCTAAAAATGCTGGAGTCCCCCTCGCTGGAAGCCCGTTACGGCGCGTGCCAGGCGCTTCGGGCGCTGGGCGAGCGAGCTGCGCCCGCCGTGGATGCGCTGCGGAAAGTTTTGTCCGAACGCGACCTGTGGCTCCGCATCAAAGCAGCCGATGCGCTTGCAGCCATCGGCACTCCCGCGATGCCGGCGGTTCCGCAAGTTCTCGAACTGCTCGCCAAAGTGGACGCCGAGAACGACCCGCGCGGGATGCAGCAGCGGTATCTTTGCTTCGCGCTTTTCGATGACGGCGAGGAGCATAGTGTTGGAATGCTCAACTCTTCCTTGGAAGGTGTAGACCGCGAGTTGCTCTACAAGGCTGTGAGGGCTGGTCTCAGGAACCAGGATGGTCGTGCCAGGGGCAGCATCGGCTCTGTCTATCGGAATCTCTCTGCCAAAGAAATCAAGCCACTGTTGCCCGCGATCTACCAGGCGGTCATCGAACCAGCCCCGAGCGGCGAAATGTTTGCCGACTCGATCCGTGTGGAGGGGCTCCGTCTTTTGGCAAAACATCGCATCGAGGAAGGAATCGCGGCGTGCGTGACATACACGCGCGACCAAAACCCGTGGGATAGCCAAGAGCGCACGCCGGAACTGATGAAAGTTCTTCTCAGCTACGGCACCCACGCAAAGCCCGTCATCCCGGAACTGAGGAAGATCGCGGACTACTTCGAGAAGGAAGAAAAGGACTTTCCTGAGGAGCTGATGATCATGAAGGCCAAGTGTGTCCGGAAAACAATTCGTGCGATCCAAGGCTCGCGCGACACCCCGGAACTCGTCCGGCTAAAATGAAACTCCGTTCAAGAATGGGTGTGATTAAAAGTGGAATTGAAGAAGTCGCGACAGCGACAAGGAGCGGCGACATTCTTGTCGCTGTCCCCTACAACGCGAAGCGTCCAATCAGTTCCGTGCGGCTCTCGGAATCGGCGCGGTTTTCTAATTGGACGCTTCGCGTTATGGATACAGCGACAGGAATGTCGCCGCTCCTTGGGCTTCGCCTGTATTCCACTTTTAATCACACCCTTCAAGAATCAGCACCGTGAAACGCATCGTCACCTTCCTCATCACCGCACTCTTCGCCGCTGCCAGCGCCGACGCGAAGCCACTGAAGGTCTTCATCCTTGCCGGACAGTCGAACATGGAAGGCCATGCGGAGATCGGGACGTTTGACTACATCGGCGACGATCCCGCCACCGCGCCGCTGCTGAAGCAAATGCGCGGTCCGGATGGCAAACCGCACGTCTGTGACCACGCCTACATCAGCTACTTCACCGGCGGCGACACCAATGGCGAAGGCTTTGGCAAGCTGACCGCCGGTTACGGAGCACGGGAGAATCCGTGCGAGGACGGCGGCAAGATCGGCCCAGAGTTCACGTTTGGCATCACCATGGATGCGGCGTTCGACGAACCTGTGCTGCTCATCAAAACAGCGTGGGGTGGGAAGTCGCTCTTCCATGACTTTCGTCCGCCGAGTGCCGGGGTCTATCCGCGCACATCTCAGGACATCAAAGAGAACCGCTACCACAAGGCGAAGTCCGGGCATTACTACCGGCTGATGATCGAGCATGTGAAAAAGGTGCTGGCCGATCCCAAGCGCGTTTGCCCCGAATACGATGCCGCGCAGGGTTTCGAGGTCGCGGGCTTCGTCTGGCTGCAAGGCTGGAACGACATGGTGGACTACGACGTCTATCCCGAGGTGGATGAGCACAGTAAGAAACCGCGTTTCGCCAAATACAGCGAGTGCCTGGCGGCCTTCATTCGCGATGTTCGCAAGGACATCAACGTCCCGAAGATGCCGTTCATCATCGGCGTGATGGGCGTCAACGGCACGAAGGCGGACGCGGCCATCCTCGCGTTCCGCGAAGCCATGACGGCTCCCTCGCTGCTGCCGGAGTTCAAAGACAATGTCGCCGCTGTGCCAACCGCGCCGTTTTGGTCCATGGAACTCGGAGCGATTGACGAAAAGTATGAGCAGGTGGAGCAGATGCGATACTTCCTCGATGCAAAACACGAAGACCACCCCAACGCCAATGGCAAGATGACCAAGCGCCAGAAGGAGGCGTATGTGAAATCGTTCGAGGCCAAACTCATCTCGCCTGCGGAGGTCGCCTTGTTGAAGCGCGGCGCCTCCAACGCTGGCTACCACTACCTCGGCTGCGCGAAGACGTTCGCGCTGATGGGCAAGGCCTTTGCCGAAGCCATGCTCTCGATGATGAAAGAACAAAAACGCTGAACTATTACCGATGAAACTCTCACTCCTTACGCTCGCAATCATCGCCGCTCTCGTTGCGCCGCTCTCGGCGACTGCAGCTTCGCCCAGCGACAAGCTGACGATGCCGGACTTCACCAAAGGCGAGGCGATTCCCTCGAAGGCGAAGCACGACTGGAATCTCGGCGCGACCGGTGCGCGGGGATGGATGTTTTGCGATAAGATGGTGACCACCGATGCGCGGCAGATTGCCATCACCAAAGTCGAAAGCGGATCGCCCGCCGATGGCCTCCTCGCAGTCGGCGACGTGCTGCTCGGCGTGGGCGGCAAGCCGTTTTCCTACGACCCTCGCACGGAGTTCGGCAAGGCGCTCTCGGCTGCGGAATCCGACGCGGGCGGTGGAAAACTAACGCTCTCACGCTGGCGGGCGGGCAAGTCGGAAGAGGTCGTATTGAAGCTCGCGGTGCTGGGCAATTACAGCGCCACCGCGCCTTTTGCCTGCCCGAAGTCGAAGCGCGTTTTTGAGCAAGGATGCAAGTTGCTCGCCGCGAAAATGACCGCACCGGGCTACGGGAAAAATCTCGACCCGATTCCCCGCTCGCTCAACGCGCTCGCGCTGCTGGCCAGCGGAGACGCGGCGTATTTGCCGCTCGTCAAAAAGGAAGCGCAGTGGGCGGCGGACTTCTCGGCGGGCTCGATGCAGACTTGGTATTACGGCTACGTGATGATGCTGCTCTCCGAATACGTCATCGCGACGGGCGACCAATCGGTCATGCCCGGCTTGAAGCGACTCGCTCTGGAAGCGGCCACCGGCCAGAGCGCCGTCGGTTCCTGGGGACACCGGTTCGCGATTGCCGACGGTCGCCTCAGCGGGTACGGCATGATGAACTCTCCCGGCGTGCCTCTCACCACCTCGCTGGTCCTGGCCCGAAGGGCTGGTGTGAAGGACGCAGCGGTGGACCTCGCCATCGAGCGCAGCGCCCGGCTTCTGCGTTTCTACATTGGAAAAGGCGCGATCCCCTACGGCGACCACGCACCGTGGACGCAGACGCACGAAGACAACGGCAAATGCGGAATGGTCGCCGTCCTCTTCAGCCTGCTCGGCGAAGCAAAGGGCGCGGAGTTTTTCTCCCGCATGTGCGTCGCCTCGCACGGAGCGGAGCGCGACACCGGCCACACGGGCAACTTCTTCAACATGCTCTGGGCCATGCCCGGCATCGCGCAATCCGGCCCGCAGGCCACCGGCGCTTGGATGCAGGAATTTGGCGGCTGGTACTTCGACCTCGCGCGTCGCTGGGACGGCGGCTTCGCGCACCAAGGCCCGCCCGAGCCCGACAACGACAGCTACTCTGGCTGGGACTGCACCGGCGCTTTCCTGCTCGCCCACGCCATGCCGCTCAAGAAAATCCACCTCACCGGCAAACGCCCCGCCGCAGTCCCGCAACTCAACGCCGCCGCCGCGCAATCGCTCATCGCCGACGGACGCGGCTGGAACAACAAAGACCGCAAAAGCGCCTACGACGCGCTCAGCGAAGAACAACTGCTCGCACGCCTCGCCAGTTGGTCGCCCACCGTCCGCGAGCGAGCTGCGGCAGGCCTCGAACGCAAAAAGAGCGTCGCCATTCCCGCGCTGCTGAAAATGCTCGAATCGCCCAGCCTCGACGCCCGCTATGGTGCCTGCCAGGGACTCGGCTCGCTGCGCGGAGCCGCCGCATCCGCAGTCCCCGCACTTCAAAAAGCCCTCAGCCACGAAGACCTCTGGCTGCGCATCCAGGCCGCCGAAGCCCTCGCCGAAATCGGCAAGCCCGCCAACGTCGCCGTCCCGGAACTTCTGGAGCGCCTCGCACGCGGCCCGACAAAAGAAGACCCTCGCGCCATGGAACAGCGCTACCTTTGCTCCGCGCTCTTCGGCACGCTGCTCAAAAAATCGCTCGACGGCGTGGACCGCGACCTCCTCCGCAAAGCCGTCGCCGCCGGCCTGCGCAACCAGGACGGACGCGCTCGCGGCGAAGTCGGCGGCATTTACAAACAGCTCACCTACGACGAGCTCAAGCCCCTCATGCCCGCCATCCTCGAAGCCATCGTCACCCCCGCGCCGAGCGGCGAAATGTTTGCCGACGGCATCCGCGTCGAAGGGCTCAAGCTCCTGGCCAAACACCGCATCGCCGAAGGAATCGCCGCCTGCGTGAAATACACCCGCGAGCAAAACCCGTGGGCCAGCCAGGAGCGCACCCCCGAGCTGATGAAAATCCTCCTCACCTACGGCACCCACGCAAAAGCGGTCATCCCCGAGCTGACAAAACTCGGCGACTACTTCGAGAAAGACGAAAAGGATTTCCCCAAGAAGCTCATGCTCGTGAAAGCCAAGAGCGTCCGCGACACCATCGCCGCCATCGAAGCCTCGACGGAATCCCCGGAACTCATCCGGCTCAAATAGTCCAGCGGTAGCGGCGGTGCGGGAACCCGCACTTCACGACGCATGCCGACACACGATCACAGCGATCGGGGCGGGCCGGGACATCGAGCCCGCTGCGCCCGTGCATCGACCGAAAACCCTCCGGATGGAGTCGGGCTCAGGCGATAAAGACGAAGCGATAGCCCATAAATTGCCGCGGCTGTTCGCAATGTTTTCGTCTGCCTTCACTGTGGATCTGGAAATGGGAGTCGGTGCGGTGCGGGCCTACTCGATTCACGGGTAGATGCGAAACTTCCTTTCAGCCGCGCCCGAACACGGATGAATGGAGTGACGTCATGCTCGGGCGAACACCGGTTCGCGCGAAACGGCTTGCCCGGAGCGATGGCGCAATCTCACCTCAACTAACAAGTCCACATCACACAGCCCGTCCATTACTTCCGTGTTCAAATCCTATCTCACCATGCGTCAAACCGTCCTCGCTTTCATTTGTTCAATCTTCGTTCTTGGCCCGTCGTTCGGGGCTGAGCTTGCTGTGCCGGACAATGTCGTCTTTGAACGGGCGATCGAGTTTTCCAATCCCGACAACCAGCACTTGCAGGTGGATCTTGCGATGCCGAAAGAAGGCACGGGGCCTTTCCCGGCTGTGGTTTGTATCCATGGCGGCGGCTTTCGTGCCGGGACGCGTGAGGGGTATGACAACCTCTGCGTGACGCTCGCGCAGCACGGGTATGTGGCAATCACCGTCACCTACCGGCTCGCGCCCGCGTATCAGTTCCCTGCGGCGGTCCAGGATTGCAAAACGGCGGTGCGTTGGCTGCGGGCGAATGCGGCAAAGTATCATGTCGATCCGCATCGTATCGGAGTGACCGGGGGCTCCGCGGGCGGCCATCTCGCCCAGTTTCTCGGCGTGACGATGGGGGTGAAGGCTTTTGAAGGGGAAGAGTACAACGAGCAGTCGAGCGACGTCGCCTGCGTGGTGAATTTTTACGGGCCGAGTGACTTCACGAAGTCGTACGATAAGAGCGTGGATGCGAAGGAGGTGCTGCCGCTTTTCTTCGGGGGCGACCTCACCACGAAGCGCCGCGAACACATCATCGGCAGTCCGCTCTACTGGGTCACGCCATTCGCCGCGCCGACTCTTTGCGTGCATGGCACCGAAGACACGTACGTCGCCTATGAGCAGGCGGAATGGATCGTGGCCAAACTCAAGGCCGCCGAGGTGGAGGTGAAGCTGCTGACCCTCGAAGGCGCGGGGCACGGATTCAAAGGAGAGTTTTTGGAGAAGGCCGACAAGGCGCTCATGGAGTTCTTCGATGCGCATCTGAAGGCGGCGAAGTAACGAGGAAAACCAAAGCGACAAACGACTGTATGAAACTCGCGCTTATTCTTTGCACACTCTTGGCTGCGGTCTTCAACAGCCCCGGCGAAACCACGGGCGCTCAACCGAACCGCGAAAAGTCCGACAGACCGGAGATCGACCTCATCAAATTCAAGCTGACCTTTAGCGACGAGTTCGAAGGCGACCAACTCGACGCGACGAAATGGCAGGCTCCGGAGATGCCCCGGCAAGGGAGTTCGCGCTGGGTGAAGTCGCTCGCCACGGTGCGCGACGGGGCGCTGCATCTTGGAATCCGACTGACCGAAGATCCTGTGCTCCGCTACGACTGCGCGGCGGTGCGGACGCGGCGCGATTATGATCCGTCCAAGACGATGTTTCAGCAGCGGTATGGATACTTTGAGGCGCGCGCCAAGTTGCCAAAAAATCTGAAAGCGGACTACTGGGCGGCGTTTTGGATGATGTGCGGAAACGTGAACAGTGCCGACACGCGCGAAGGCTTGGAGACGGATATTTTGGAAAGCTTCCCACTCGCGTACAAGACGAAGGTCGCGCTGGCGTTTCACTGGAATGGGTATGGCGAGAAGCATAACTCCACAGGTGTCGAACTGGCACCGACGCCGGAACTGCGCGACGGGGAGTTTCATCGCTACGGGCTGTATTGGGATGAGCACGTTTACGTGGCTTTTTACGACGGCAAAGAAATCGGGCGGACCGATTTGATCGGGCTCGGGAAAAGCGATGGCGGCAAGACGCAGTCGCAAGGGCCGTGTCAAAAGCCCGGCTACTTGAAGTTGAGCTGCGAAGCCGCGCCGTGGGCGGGAGCGACCGACAAATGGGAAAAGGAGCCGACTAAGGAGGATGAGTTCGTGGTGGATTATGTCCGCGTTTATGAAGGGACATTGCCTGCGCCAGTCGCGGAGGCTGTGCCGCTGCCGAAGCTCAAGGTGAGCGATAGCCATCGCTTTCTAGTGAACGAATCCGGCCAGTCTTTCTTTTGGTTGGCCGACACGGCGTGGGAACTTTTCCATCGCCTGAATCGCGAAGACGCGGAGCGGTATTTGATGAACCGCGCGAAGCTTGGCTTCAATGTCGTCCAGGCAGTTGCGCTCGCGGAATTCAACGGGCTCACCGCGCCGAACGCGTATGGCCATTTGCCGCTGAAAAACAACGACCCGCGGCAACCGGACGAGGACTATTTCAAGCACGTGGATTGGATCGTCGCGAAGGCGAACTCTCTCGGGCTTTACGTAGGGTTCCTGCCGACGTGGGGCGACAAGTGGAACAAGAAGTGGGGTTCCGGGCCGGAGATTTTCACGCCGCAAAATGCCGAGGCTTATGGCGAGTGGCTGGCCAAACGATACAAGGACGCGGGCATCGTGTGGATTCTCGGCGGCGACCGTCCGGTGGAAAACGACGCGCATAAAGAGATCATTCGGGCGATGGCTCGGGGGCTCCGCAAGGGCGACGGCGGCACGCATCTCATCACGTTCCATCCGACCGGGGGCAGCGGCTCCAGCGTTCCGTTTCACAACGAGGAGTGGCTCGATTTTAACATGCGGCAGAACGGGCATGTGGCGGAGTTCACCGGACGCTTTGAGCAGACTCGCGCGGATTACGACCGCACGCCGATCAAGCCGGTGCTGGACGGCGAGCCGATTTATGAGGGGCATCCGGTTTCATTTGATGCGAAGAAGTTCGGTCACTCGGTGGCGGCGGACATCCGTCGGGCGTTCTATTGGGACGTGTTCACCGGCGCTTGCGGGCACACTTATGGGCATCATTCCGTGTGGGCCATGCACAGTGCGAAGCAGGCTCCCGTCAATTCACCGCTGATGCCGTGGACCGATGCCATCAACGAACCCGGCGCGGCGCAGGTCGGCATCGGTCGGCAACTCATCGAGTCGCGCCCATTCCTCACTCGCGTGCCCGATGATTCGGTGCTCGTGCCATCGGAGTATCCGACGCTCGTGCCCGGCGCGGGCACACGGCGTTTCGCGGCGACCCGCGACAGCGCTGGCAGTTGCGCGATGGTCTATGTGCCGGTCGGCCGCACTTTCACGGTCCGCATGGACAAGATTTCCGGGTCGCAGGTGAAGGCGTGGTGGTTCAACCCCCGCGACGGCACCGCCACGGCGTTCGGCACCTTTGAGAACAAGGGCGAGAAATTATTCACACCGCCAACGCCTGGCGAACTTCTCGACTGGGTGCTGGTCCTTGACGACGCCGCGAAAGGCTATCCGCAACCAGGAGCGAGGGCATCAAAACCGTAACCGCAAAACTTATGTCCAATCCACGCTTCGCTGTCGCCCAACTCGATGAAATCCCGCCGACTCCTTGTCCCTGCGGACAGGCGCGCCGCGCTTTTATGGAGGATTGGAATCAGCTCGCCACCGTGCATCTCACGGACATCCACGCGGACAGCCGCGCCCATTATCACAAGAAGATGACGGAGATTTACGTCGTGCTTGAGGGCGAAGGCTATCTCGAGGCCGATGGCGAAATCATTCCGCTCAAGCCCATGACCACCGTTATGATTCGCCCCGGCTGCGTCCACCGCGCTGTGGGCAATCTGCGCATCATCAATGTGCCCATGCCGCCTTTCGATCCCGCGGATGAGTTTGAGGTGGGAAGTCCGGATCAACCCGCGGAGCTTCCGTGACCGCTATCCGTCACTCGATAACACGGCTGGCGGTCTTGCTGCTCGCCGTCGCTCGTCTCGCAGCGGCCGAGTTGCCGGACATCCGCAGCGTGCCGGCGGATCTTGTGGTGCCTGCATTGACCGCCGAGCCACCCTCTGCCGGCCAGCGGGTGAAGCAAACGCTCGCCGCTTGGAACGGCGCATCGGTTTACCATGTGCTGTATCTCCCGACTGACTGGAAACCGGGCGTGAAGCTGCCCGTGCTCGTGGAGTTTGCGGGCAACGGCGGATTCTCAAATCAGTTCGGCGACATCAGCACCGGTCGGCCCGAAGGCAGCAATCTTGGCTACGGTCTGTCTGCGGGCCGCGGGTTTATCTGGCTCTGCGTCCCGTATCTCAATGCGGCGGGCGACGACCTCGCGCTGACGTGGTGGGGCGACCCCGCGAATCGCGACCCGCAGCCCACGCTGAAGTATTGTCGCGAAGCCGTGCGACGGGTCTGCCGCGAGTTCGGTGGCGACGATACGCGTGTTGTGCTCTGCGGCTTCTCGCGAGGAGCCATCGCATGCAATTTCCTCGGCCTGCACGACGACGAGACGGCGAAGCTCTGGCGCGGATTCTTCGCTTACAGCCACTACGACGGTGTCCGCTCGTGGCCTTATCCCGGCTCCGACCGCGCCTCCGCGCTCACGCGTCTGAAGCGGCTCGGCAACCGTCCGCAATTCATCTGCGGCGAGGACGCAAACGCGAGCGAGACCGAGAAGTATCTCAAGCCATTGCTGCCCGACGCGAACCTCACATTCACGAGCACCGGCTTCCGCAATCACAACGACGCCTGGACCCTCCGGCCCAGTCCCGCGCGCGACCTTGCACGACAATGGCTGGCAAAAGTCGCGGCAGTCCCGTGACGGAGATTGCGCCGCCATTGTGAACCGATTAGGCAGCCCGCACTATGAAATCAGCATTCATCCTCAGCACACTCATTGCCCTCGTTTTTTCCGCGCAAGCGAAGCCGCTCAAAGTCTTCATCCTCGCGGGGCAGTCCAACATGGAAGGGCCTGCGAGTATCGCGACGTTTGACTATATCGGCGATGATCCGGTCACTGCGCCGTTGCTGAAGAAAATGCGCGGTGCCGACGGTAGTCCGGCCGTGTGCGATGGGGCGTGGATTTCGTATCTGACCGGAGCTGGCGAAAAGAACTTCGAACTCAACGGCAAACTCACGGCGGGCTATGGCTCCATGTGGGGGCAGGATTCCACGAAGCCCGGCAAAAATATCGGCCCCGAGTTCACCTTTGGCCTCACGATGGATGCAGCGCTCGACGAACCGGTGCTCATCATCAAGACCGCGTGGGGCGGCAAGAACCTGCACACCGATTTCCGTCCGCCGAGCGCGGGGCCGTATGAGTTGAGTTCGTTTCAAAAAGAGAACTATCCCAAGCAGACGGGGCACGGCATTCCGAAGGATTTCGAGAAGTGGAAAGCCGATAAGGCAAAGGAGACCGGCGTCTACTACCGCCTGATGATCGAGCACGTGAAAAAGGTCCTCGCCGACCCGAAGCGCGTCTACCCGCAATACGATGCGGCGCAGGGATTCGAGGTCGCGGGCTTTGCGTGGCTGCAAGGCTGGAACGACATGGTCGATGGTCACGTTTATCCGGGCCACAACAAGCCGGACCGCTTCGCCCTTTACTCGGATTTGCTCGCGCACTTCATCCGCGACGTGCGCAAGGATATCAATGCGCCGAAGATGCCATTCGTCATTGGCGTGATGGGCGTCGGCGGGGCAAAGGCAGGCGCTGACGTCGTGGCCTTCCGCGAGGCCATGACGGCTCCGTCGCTGCTGCCGGAATTTGCAGGCAACGTCGCCGCCGTGCCGACCGCGCCGTTTTGGTCCGACGAGCTGGGAGCCATTGAAGACAAACGTGGAAAGGTAAGCCAAATGCGATACTTCCTCGACTCCAAGCACAAGGACCACCCGAACGCGGACGGACATATGACCGACGGGGAAAAGCAGGAATATGTGAAATCGTTCGAGGCCAAACTCATCTCGCCAGCGGAAGTCGCCGCATGGAAACGCGGCGCATCGAGCGCGGGCTACCATTACCTCGGCTGCGCGAAGACGTTCGCACTCATGGGCAAGGCTTTCGCGGAAGCGACGCTCGATTTGATGAAGCAGAAACGCCCGTGATTTTGCAAACTCAAGGTCTGCGGGATGCGCGCCAAAGTCAGACAGGTTTCCTTCCAGAATGAAGGCTGTGCCTTGATTGGCAAGGCATAGCCTTCATGTGCGCTTTGTGCGTTACCGGGGACTTCTGGGTTAAAGACATCGTCATGCGCGAGACGCTCAACAACGTGCAGGTGTGGGGCGACTGCCGGCGCATCACCATCACGGGAGCGCATTCGTATCACAACTCGACGCTTGAAAAGGGCGCGGGCTATCCGGCGGATATTTCCATCCGAGGATCGCAGGTGCTCGTGGATCGTTGCAGTTCGCACGGACTCGGCGGCTTCTACGTCGCGACGCTGAACCAGGCAGCCATGTTGAACGTGGTGCTGAACTGCACCTTCGAGGGCACCGGGAGCATCCAGCCGCACATGCATTGGTCCACTGGCCTGCTCATTGACTCATGCACCATCCCCGACGGACGGATCGACCTCATCAACCGGCACAGCTCTGGCTCCGGCCACGGCTGGGCCATCGGCTGGGGCAGCGTGTGGAATGGCACCGTGAAACCTCTGCAAATCCAAATGCCGCCCGGCGCCTTGAATCTGACCATCGGCTGCAAGGGCGAGCCGCATAAGACCCACAGCAACGAAGCGTTCTTCTCCGTCAATGAACCCGTGACTCCCGCCAGCCTGTATCTCGCGCAGTTGCGTGAGCGACTGGGCGACGCGGCGGTGAAGAATATTGGGTATTGACCCTCACATGTAACTCACACTTTCACTCCCGATATGAACCTAAAACACCTTTCCAGCTTCGCCTTGCTCATAGCGATTATTGGTCCACTGAAAACCAGTATCGCCTTTGGGCAGGCGCCCGCTGAACCGGATCCGGCCGGCGTTTTGCTGAAGCCGAGCCCGGACAGGCTGGTGGTGCTGACTTTTGATGATGCACCGGCGAGTCATGCGACGGTGGTTGCACCGATTCTGAAGTCGCTGGGGTTTGGCGGTTCGATTTATGTGTGCAATTTCGATTCGTTCAAGACGCGGAAGGACTGGTATCAGACTTACCGGCAGATGAACGCGATGCACGCGGATGGATTGGAGATTGGGAATCATACTTACGGGCATGGCGGGGGATTGGAGAATTATCTGCGGATGGAGGATGAGGTGATGGCGAATGGCGGGCCGAGGATGACGACGGTGTGCTGGCCGATATACCAAGTGGTATGGCCGATTATTCCGGGGCTGCTGCAGCACGGATATCTGTTCGGGCGCGGCGGGCATGAGCGCCCCTATCGGCCTACGGTGGATAATCCTTTTGATGTGCCGTCGTTTTCGATGACGGACGGGGTTTCGAGTGAGAATTTCATCAAGGCGGTGCAGCAGGCGTGTCGGGGCCGGGTGGTGGTGCTGACGTTTCACGGGGTGCCCGATATGGAGCATCCGCCGGTGAGTCTGGAGCCGGTGATGTTCAAGGCGATGATGCAGTATTTGAAGGACAA
>CANIWM010000070.1 GCA_947471505.1 Chthoniobacteraceae bacterium
AAACGGCAGTTGACCCCGTTTTTGAGGCCGAAAAATAGGGTATTTTACTCTGGAAATTGCCAACTGCGGAGCAGTTGAAAATCACTCACCCGTCCAAGGCTCATTTTTCTCTGAAAATCCGTTCAACTGCCGTTTTTAGGTTTAATGATCATGTGCCGGATTTGCTGGATGCGTTTGAGCGCAAACTGCGCGCCCGGCCCGGTGGCGTTGCGGCAGCTATCGCGGACGAAAAAAAGAAGGCCGAGGGGGTCAAGCACGGGCTGCATCGCTGGCAGCAGGGCTACCGGTTGCAGGAGTACACGCAGGAGTTGGCGCATCTTCAGCTTTGCCTTTTCGATGAGTTGCAGTTGTTCACGGCGGAGCATTCCGAGTGCGGTTGTGAGATGATC
Source organism: Chthoniobacteraceae bacterium (assembly GCA_947471505.1). GTDB lineage: Bacteria > Verrucomicrobiota > Verrucomicrobiia > Chthoniobacterales > Chthoniobacteraceae > SXWH01. Next base: position 390 of record CANIWM010000070.1, read on the forward strand.
CTTGAGGTGAGTCGGGAGATGATTTTGCTGGTGAGCGATGCGACCGCCGAGAGCACGGCGTAGTATGAGCGGATGCAGCAGGCGGAGGCAGCGGGCCGCATCGGCGACCTCAAAAACGCGCTGGCCAGCATCAACGAAATCGAGCATCGCCGGGCCGCGCTCATTCATCAGGCCGTCCACGATTTGAGCAATGATGCGATGGGGGTGAGTCTCACGGCCAATGTGTTGAGCCGCGAGGGGATCACGGAGTCGGATCGCGTGGGATTCACTGCCATCCTTGGTCGGGGAGTGGAAGCGATCACGGTGATGCTGGGGGAGCTGATGGAGCTGGCGAGGCTCGAAGCGGGGCATGAGGAGCGGGAGCTTTCGCAGTTCGACGCGAGCACGCTCGTCCACGAACTTGCCGAGATTAACCTCGCCGAAGCCGGGGAACGCGGCCTCTTTCTCAAGACGAACGGGCCTTCCGAATTCCCGGTGGAGGGCGACTGTCTGAGGGTGCGTCGGCTTTTGCAAAATCTGCTGAAAAATGCGCTGAAATATACGGAGCGCGGCGGAGTGACGCTGAGCTGGGGCGAGGAGAAGGAGAATTGGTGGCTCATGGTGGAAGACACGGGCAGCGGGATGTCGTCCGCGCCCGTCGCGGCCATGGTGGAAGGGCTCAAGGAGGCGACCGCCAGCGCGAGGGAATCGGACGAGAAGGCTGCGGAGGCTTCCGGTGAGTTCGCCCATGTGCTCGAGTCCGCAGAGACTGCGCCGGGGACCGGCATCACGGCCCTCCAAAAGCCCGGCGAAGGGGTGGGGCTTTCTATCGTGAAGCGGCTTTGCGAATTGCTCGACGCGAGTTTGGAAATGAGCAGCTCTGCGCAGACCGGCACGACATTTCGTGTCGTGCTGCCGCGCCGATATTGAGGGGCGATGTGAATTGAGTTTCGGAAGGCGATTTACTTCCCCATTTCATCCGTACATCGTCCGCGCTCCATGAAGTTTTCTTGGCTCCTTATCTCCGCTCTCGCCGTCTCTAGCGCCTTTGCGCAGCAGGCGGAAATCCGCAAGTCTCTCGCCCGTATCAATAATACGGCGCAGGAGTTTAACTACCGAGTGCCGTGGCTGCCGGGGGCGATCGGCGGGGGCTCGGGCACGGGCTGGGCGGTGGCGAAGGACCGGCTGATGACGAATGCGCACGTCGTGTCGAATGCGCGGCTGCTCACGGTGGAAAAAGAGGGCGACCCGAAGAAGTATGTGGCCACGGTGGAGTTCATCGCGCACGACTGCGACTTAGCGATGCTGAAGGTGGAGGACAAGGATTTTTGGAAAGAGGTGAAGCCGTTCCCTATCGGCGGGGTGCCGGAGATTGAGACGACGGTTTCGGTGTATGGATACCCGATTGGCGGCGACCGGCTGAGCGTGACGCGCGGGGTGGTTTCGCGGATTGATTTTCGCACGTATTCGCACTCGGTGATGGACTCGCATTTGTGCATCCAGATCGATGCGGCGATTAACCCCGGCAACTCGGGAGGCCCGGTTTTGCAGGACGGGAAGGTGGTGGGCGTGGCGTTCCAGGGCTTCACGGGGGATGTGGCGCAGAATGTCGGCTATATGATCCCGACGCCGGTGGTGCGCCACTTTTTGAAGGATGTTTCGGACGGAAAGTATGACCGGTATGTGGACCTCAGCCTGACGACTTTCCCGCTGCAAAATCCGGCGCACCGCAAGGCGCTGGGCCTGCCCGATGATGATCGCGGCGTGGTGGTGACGGAGGTGGGCAGCGCGAGCGTGTGCTATGAGCATCTCATGGCGGGCGACGTTCTTTTGAAAATCGATAACGTGGACATCGCCAGCGACGGGCTCGTGCAGCTTGAGGGCGAGCGCGTCATCCTCGCGGAGGTCGCGGAGCGGAAGTATAAAGGCGACGTGGTGAAGTTCGACATCCTGCGGGGCGGGAAGCCGATGAAGCAGGAGGTGACGTTCAAAGTGCCTTTCCCTTACACGCATCAGGCGAACAGCTATGTGCCGCCGCGCTACGTGATGAATGCGGGGCTGCTCTTCCAGCCGCTGAACCGGAATTTGATGGCGGCGTATCAGTTCCAAAATCCGCGCGTGATGTATTTCTTCACGCACTTTGTGGACGATGAGCTTTATAAGGACCGCGACGAGGCCATCGTGCTCACGGCGCTGCTGCCGGACCCGATCAATACTTACCTCGATGAGTTTCGCGAGGGCATCGTGGAGTCGGTGAATGGGAAGGCGATTCGCAATATGAAGGAGCTGGCGGATGCGTTTGAGCAAAAGACGGAGCAGCTCGTCATTGAGTTTGAGGGGCTGGGTCGCCCGCTGGTGCTGAATGCCGCCGATGTGGAGGCCGCGAAGGAGCGCATCCGCAAACGCTACAACGTCCAGCGCGAGGCGAATATCGCGGAGGGAATCGAGTAACTTTTTATGAAACGGAATATCTTTTTTGCCATCGCCGCCCTCGCCACGCTGTCACTCCACGCGGAGGAAAAACTCAGCGTCGTGCGCGTGAATATCACCAGCCAGCCGTGGGACTTCCTGCGCCCGTGGGGGAAGAAACAGCCGACGACAAAGCGCGCCATCGGGGCGGTGCTGGAGGGCGGGAAAGTGCTCGTCACCGGCGACCTCGCAGGGAACGCCGCGTTTGTGGAGTTTGAGGCCGCAGAGGGCGGACGCAAGGTGCCCGCGACGGTCGAGTTTGTGGACTACGAGGCGAACCTCGCGCTGCTCAAGACGGACGACGCGGAGTTCATGAAAGGCATCCCGCAGCTCGCGGTCGCAGAGAGCAGTCTCGGCGACGTGCTGACCGTGTGGCAGCTCGAAAGCAACGGCCGCCTGCTGAAGACGGACGGCCCGCTCACCACGGCGGAGAACTTCGCGTATCCCGTGGACGGCGCATTTTTGATCTACCGCATGACGGTGCAGCTCCAGGGCCGCGACAGCAGCTTCACGCTCCCCGTCGTCCACGATGGCAAGCTCACCGGCGTCCTCATGGCCTACGACAACGCCTCGAACAACGCGAACCTCGTCCCCGCGCCGCTGATCCAGCATTTTCTCAAGGATGCTGCGGATGGGAAATACGACGGCTTCCCGCGCGCAGGCTACGGCATGAGCGCCATGCGCGACCCCGCCCTCCGGCGCTACGCGAAAGTGCCCGCCGAGGTGACAGGCGGCGTCTTTATCAACAACATCGCAAAGGACGGCCCCGCTGCAAAAGCGGGCATGAAAAAGGGCGACGTCCTCGTCGGGATAGACGACCTCGCCGTGGACCAAGACGGCAATTTCCCCCACCCGAAATACGGCAAGATTCCCGCAGGCCACATTTTCAGCACCATGCACTTCGTGGGCGACACCGTGAAGCTGCACATCCTCCGCGAAGGCGTCGCGCAGACGCTCGATGCCACGCTCGCCCGCCGCGCACCGTCGGACTACGTGATTGATCCTTACATCATGGACAAAGCGCCGCGCTTCTACGTGCTGGGCGGGCTCGTGTTGCAAGAAGTCTCGCGGCAGATGCTCCGGGAATTTGGCGCAGACTGGCTCCGCCGCGCCCCCGAGCGCGCCGTGTATATGGACCGCTACCAGAACGAGCTTTTCGAGGACGGGCCGAAGAAGATTGTCTTCCTCACGCGCGTCCTGCCGACCCCGGCGACCGTGGGCTATGAAGAAGTGACCAGCATCCGAGTCACGAAGATCAACGGTGTAGAACTGCAAAGCCTCACCGACGTGCCCGCCGCGCTGGAGAAACCGATGAACGGCTTCCACAAAGTCGAGTTCGACGAAGACCCAAAAACCATCTACCTCGACGCCGCGCAAGTCACCGCCGTAGAGCAGCAAGTGCAGCAGCAATACCGGCTCCCGACGCTCAAGCGGCTGGAGTAGCGCCCATCGCATCATGTGGACGCCGGAAAGTTCAACCTTCGCGCAGAGGCCCGCGGCTGGCGAGGCGTGTAGTGGGACGGTAGGCGTTGCTGTGCGGCTCGTGAAACGGACACTCACCAGCTTTTTTCTCATTGCGACGGCCAGCACGCTATTCGCTGGTGAGTCGGCACTCACGCAGACATTCCAGCCGCTCGATGGCTTAGGTGCGGGCAGGGTCATCATCGCGCCTGTCATGTGCTACGATTGGTATGCTCACTCAGGTTGGCACGCTGCGATTGGACTGATTACCGCTAAGAACATCCCGCCGACGAACGCGCCCAAACCAATCGAAGACACTAACGCCGCTTCGGCGTGCGGCCTCTCACTAGATGCTGGCGAGGATGCCGCAGGGCACATCACCGTTACCCTCGATTGCCGTGCATTACAGGTCCCACAGCGGCTCGGTTGCACTGAGTTGCAGATAGTCGGAGCAACGCTTGAGTGTTTGCGACAGGTTGCTGGTCCCAAGCTCAACAGCATCACAATCCAAGCCACGCTCAAACCCAACGGACAAGAGGCGATCCAGAAGCTCATCGCGGCGTTTATCAAGCATCCCAAAGACAAGGAGTTCCAATGGAAATAGCCGCCACGTGAAACGAAAGCTCGTCATCGCCGCTCTCGTCTTGCTCGCCCTTTTCGCGTGTGGCGCGGTCTATGTCCTCTGGCCTCTTCGCACAGTTCGTCAGCTTCGAGCGCGTTATCAGCAGGTTCAGCCTGACATGACTGCCGAGCAGGTTACGGCACTCATGGCGTATCGCAGCGACAACGTAAGCGCAGGTTGGTTCCCCGCGTGGGACGACACTTCGCTCCCGCCAGCAGAGGCATCACGCATCACGTCTGCCATTCGCTATTCCGTCCGCACCCGTTTTCTACCAGTGTCCTACGAGTTCACCTTCGACGCACAGCATCGGGTTGTCGGCAGACACATTTACGACTAACTCCAATAACCGCCTCCTGAAAACGGGCGGATTGACCCGCCGCCTCTTGAGCGATACTCTCTGACCATGCACGCCATCGAATTTACCGCCGAATTAAGCGACTCACGGACGCTGCTTGTCCCCCAAGAGGTCGCCGACCAACTTCCGAAGACAGGCAGAGCACGTATTATCGTTCTGACCGAGGAACTGAACGGGGATACCGATTGGCGCATGGGGGCATACCAGCAGTTCCTCCGCGATGACTCGCCGGAGGACGCCATCTACGACTCCTGCCAGTAATGTTTGGGGAGGTTTTCATTTGTCAGTTTCCGTTCACATCGGGAACCGGGAGCAAGATTCGTCCGGCGCTTGTGCTTTTCGACCTTGAGGAGGATGCCGTCATCTGTCGCGTTACCTCAGTGAATCGCACCGGGGCTCTCGATGTCACACTTAACGACTGGAAGGTAGCTGGACTGCTCAAGCCCTCGGTCGCGCGTCTCGACCGACTTGTGACCGCAGAGAAGACTATTTTTCTTCGGCGTCTTGGTGTGTTGAGCGCGGCAGATTTGGCAGCCGTCCGCGATACGTGGAACGCGCACATGACACTATGAGCGCAACGCCTCCTGCGGTGAGGTTGTTGCTCTAAAATCCCAACTCTAGCTCTTTGTAACGATGCCTTGGTCCCAGAACTACGATCCGCTCCACTCGCTCGCGGCCTCTACGCTGGTCGCGGCTATCCCCGTTGTCTTGCTGCTGGCGCTGCTGGCGTTCTGGCATGTCCGCGCACACTACGCGGCGCTTTGCGGGCTGGCGTCGGCGCTGGCTGTGGCGGTGTTTATTTTCAAAATGCCCGTGCAACTTGGATTGGCAGCGGCGGGGTATGGGGCGGCGTTTGGGTTGTTCCCGATTGGGTGGATTGTGCTGAATGCGGTGTTCATTTATCAGCTCTCGGTGGCGTCGGGGACGTTTGATCAGCTCAAGGATCAAATCGCGGCGTTGGCGGGCGACCGGCGGATTCAGGCGTTGCTCATCGCGTTTTGTTTTGGGGCGTTCATCGAGGGTTGCGCGGGGTTTGGTGCGCCGGTGGCGATCAGCGGGGCGATGCTCATCGGGCTCGGGTTTAAGCCGCTGGAGGCGGCGAAGCTGGCGCTTATTGGCAACACTGCGCCGGTGGCGTTTGGGAGTGTAGGCATCCCTCTCATCACGCTCGCAAACGTGACGGGGCTGGACGTGATGCAGCTCAGCGCGATGTGCGGGCGGCAGCTCCCGTTCTTCTCGCTCATCGTCCCGTTTTGGCTCGTCGCCGCACAAGTCGGCTGGCGCGGGATGGTGGAAGTCTGGCCCGCCTGCCTCGTCTGCGGCGCATCGTTCGCCGCCACGCAGTTCGCTGTGAGTAATTACCACGGCCCGTGGCTGGTGGACATCGTCGCCGGGATTGTCGCGATGCTGTCGCTCGTGCTGCTGTTGCGCTTTTGGGGCCACAAATCACAACCCACCAATCACCAGTCACATTCTGCGCGCCCGTGGCTCCCGTGGCTCGTGCTCTCGCTCGTCGTCGGGCTATGGACGACACCTTTCGCCAAGACGCTGCTGAACGGCTACGCGCCCTCCGTGAAGGCCGTGAGCACATGGCAAGCGCCCATTTTCCCCGTGCCCGCGCTCGCGGGAAATGTGCTGAAAGTCCCGCCCGTCGCGCCGAAGCCAGAGCTGGAAAAAGCGGCGTTCACTTTCAACTACCTCTCCGCCACCGGCACCGCGCTGCTCCTCGCGGGATTCCTCTCCGCCGCGATGCTCGGCATGAGGCTGCGCGACACGCTGCGCATCTACGGGCAGACGCTCCTACGCGTGCGTCTCTCGCTGCTCACTATCGCGCTGATGATGGCGCTCGGCTTCACCACGCGCTACTCCGGCACGGATACGACGATGGGCCTCGCCTTCGCCGCGACGGGCTCGTGGTTCCCGTTCTTCTCCCCACTCCTCGGCTGGCTCGGCGTCGCGCTGACCGGCAGCGATACGTCGTCGAATGTGCTCTTCGGCAACCTCCAAAAAATTACCGCCGAGCAGACAGGCATCTCGCCCATTTTGACCTGCGCGGCGAACAGCTCCGGCGGCGTCATGGGGAAAATGATTGATGCCCAAAGCATCGTCGTCGCACAGACCGCTATCGGCAGCGCGCCCGATGCGCCGGACGCTGGGACCATCCTGCGAGCGGTCTTTTGGCACAGTATCGCGTTGGCGTCGCTCGTAGGAGTGCTCGTGTGGCTGCAAGCCCGGGTGTGGCCGTGGATGATTCCCGGCGGTTGAAAGAAAAACGCAGAATACTTGTTGCCAGATTTTCGATGGCGGCTAAAACGGTCTCAGAGTTCGTTGCAAAACGAACACAACACGTTCTGGGGGGAACAGCGGCTCTCTGTTGACTTTCGTCAGCGGGGGGCCGCAATTTTTTTGTCCTGATTGGTTCAGGCTTTCGGCTTCAGAGCCCACCGATGCAGCATATCCATCCACTCCGGCTCGAAATTTCGCCCCGACTTCTGCGCGACGGTGTAGGGACGCGCTGGGCCTGCTTCCGCAAAAGGATCATCGCTGCGCTTGCCTGCAATTCGGAAGCCGGTGAAATCGGGAGCCATCTCGCAGAGGACGGCTGCCGGGATAGCGCTCTTTTCCTCAATGGTCGCGCTCACTGTCACTCCCGTCAGTCGCCGGAGAATCCATGCCGTCAGCGCCTCGCGGGAACTTGCTGCGTGGATGTGATTTACCCCGTCGCGCATTACCCACGTCCGAAGCGAAAGCGCGTAGCGGGCGTGGCGTAGATAGTCCTCCGTGGAAAGCCTTCCACCGAGATCGCCGCGCCACGTATCGATGCGGTGGCGGAGTTCTTTTTGCATCTGCCATTCGCCTTCCACGACCATCGAGTCTGGCAAAAAGTCGCAGTGTGGCAGCGTCGTCCGCCAATCGCTCGGCGGAGTCCCGCCCGTATGCACGACATACGCCCGGAACGCAGGAAATGCCTCCGAGAGCTGGTTCAACTCCGCCTCGTGACGCTCGGTAGTCGGCCATTCTTGGAGCAGCACCGCGAGGTCCGCGAGGCGACGGGCGGGTTTGGTGTCCGGCTTCACGGCTTCCTCAAAGCGCGACGATAGTTCCTTCACCGTGAGGTCCACATTAAACTCCGCCTGCAAGCGCCGCTGCCCTGCTGCACCGAACTGCTCGCGCAGCTCCCGCGACTTCAGCAGCGCCTCCAGCGAGCCAGCAAGCTCCTCCGTGTCGCCGGGGCCGCAGATGTAGCCCGTCTCGCCGTGCACGATCTGCTCGGGGACGCCCGCGATTTCGGTGGAGACGACGGGCCGCGCGCTGGCCATCGCTTCCAAGATTACCGTGGGGAAAACGTCGCTCGCGCCCACTTCATCCACGATGCACGGCAGGGTGAAAATGTCGCATCCTCGCAGTGCGGCGAAGACCTCTTCTTGGGGCAGGGCGCCAGTGAGCCGCACGCAATCGCCGAGTTTTGCGTCGGAGATTGCGCGCTCAAGCTGTGAGCGCCACGGCCCTTCGCCGATGATGTCGCATTGAAACTCCAGCCCGCGCTCCCGCAGCAGCCCGGCAGCCGTGATGAGGTGATGGAACCCCTTAAACTCGATGAGCCGCCCGATGCTCACGATGCGCGGCACCGCGTTCGTCGCGCCGGGGCTCACCTTGGAGAAATTCGCCAAATCCATTCCATTAAAGACGCGGAACATCTTATCCTCCGCGGATGGGCACAGCCGCCCCAGCTCCGCCGTGCTCCACGCCGTCTCGTTCGCCACAAACTCCGCTTCTCGGCAAATCTCCGCCAGCAATTCATTGTTCCCCAAATCCACCATGTAGTCCTGCCCATGTGTGGACATGCTAAACGGCAGCCCGCTGATCGCCTTCAGAAACACCGCCGTGTGCGCCGCGCGATTTGCAAAGTGGACGTGGAAATGTGTGAAGCCGCGCGCTTTGAACAGGTCGGCAAAATACAGCGCATTCCTCGCACGCACGTTCGCCTTGTAGTCCGGCCCATACTTGCGCTCGTGGCTGGCCACGAGGTCCGCCGGCCAGCGGCCTGTGCGCTTGGCCTCTTGCTCGCCGAGCTTCAGGATACTCTGCGGCGGCGCGTAGTGCACGGGTGCCTTCAGGCGGCTATAGTGTCCGTGCCGGAACGAAGTATGCGGCGGGTAAATGCTGAATATCTCGATCTCCACACCCGCGCGTTCCAGCGCGAGCATCTCCGTATCAACGAACGTCTGCGAAACAACCGGGTATCGGCTAAAAAGGTAAGCAATGCGCACAGCGCGTTTTTGAAGCGAATCCCACGCCCACGGCGAGAGGAAAATGCGGCTACTTCTTGCGAGGCGCGCGCGGCTTTGGCGGCGCGGACTCCACGTTGCCATCGGCAAATCGCGTGATCATTTTGCCCGCAGCCCTCGCCGCCTCAGCGCTGCGAAGGACGCCGCCGTCGCTATCCGTCGTGATCGTGTAGCCGCGCTTCAACGTCGCTTCTGGCGAGAGCAATCGCAGCATCGCACCCGCTCGCTCCATATCTGCCGCTCGCAGCGCAATCGCCGCATTCGTCTTCTCGCGCAGTTGCACATTCATCATGGCCAGCTCTTGCCCGTGCAGCGCCAGCACTTGGTCCGGGCGATGGCGCAAGAGCTGGGACTCCATCGCCGCGAGGTCGCTCAGGTGGATGGTGAGAGTGTCGCCGACAGCCCGCGCGAGTGTCTGCTCTGCGAGGTCCAGACTCTGCGCGAGTTGCTCAATGCGTGTAGCGGGCTCGCTGAAAAGTGAGTGTCCGGCAAGCAGCGCCAGCGCAGCGTGGCCGCGGTCTAGTTCTCCAGAAACCGCGCGCTGCATCCGGTGGCCCGTCTCCGCGAGTTGCCGAAGCAGCTCCGTCGTATCGGGAGTCACGATCTCCGCCGCAGCACTGGGCGTGGGCGCGCGTAAATCGGCGACAAAATCCGCGATGGTAAAATCAATCTCGTGTCCGACCGCAGATACCACGGGAATCTCGCACGCAGCGATGGCGCGGGCGAGCGACTCATCGTTAAACTCCCACAAATCCTCCATGCTCCCGCCGCCGCGCGCCAAGACGATCACGTCCACTGGCTCGCCGAGATTCTGCAAATCTTCCAGCGCAGCGATGATCTCCTTTGCCGCGCCGTCGCCCTGAACGCGGCATGGGCTCACGATGATGCGCAGCCACGGTGCGCGCCGTTCGAGGATTTGCAGCATGTCGCGCAGTGCAGCGCCCGTCGGCGAAGTGACGATGCCGAGCGTGCGCGGGAAAGTGGGCAGCGCACGCTTCTGCTCGGAGTCGAAAAGCCCCTCCGCCGCGAGCTTGCGCTTGAGTGCCTCGAATCGCGCCTGCAACTGCCCGGCCCCCGCCTGCTGAATCGCGCTCACGTTGAGCTGATACTGCCCGCGCGCCTCATACACGGTGATGCGCCCGCGCGCCTGCACGAGCATCCCGTCGCGAATCTGCACCGCGCTCTTTTTCCACAAGCCCGGACGCGCAAACATCACACACGCGAGCTGCGAGTCGGCATCCTTGAGCGTGAAATACTGATGCCCGCTGGCCTGCTGCCGGTAGTTGGAAACTTCGCCCTCGACCCACACTTCCACGAACGCGCCCTCGACGACGGAGCGAATCGCCCGCGTCACATCCCCTACGGAAAAAATGCGCGGCTTCACCTCCGGCGTGGAGCCAGTGGACATGGAAAAAAGATCGGCAGACGGATCGGGCATCGCGGCAATCATCGGCGCCGGCGGGAAGATTGGCGAGAAAGGAGAAAGATGGATGTTATCCCCAGCGTTGCATCCACGCGGCAAAGCTGGCACCTCCGCGCTGATGCTTTTCACTATCTCTACACCGCTTGCCAGTGCTCGTTGCCGCTGACCGATGCACGATCTCCGGCAGACTAAATCGTTCCTCTTTCTCATCCTTGGAGCGGCGTTGCTGGTGCTCTTTTGGCAGACGCAGGGGAACTCGAAGCTCACGATCTACTGCGCGCACGACTCCGTGTTTGCGGAGGAGATACTGCGCGAATTTGAAAGGCGCGAAGGCGTGCCCATCGAGATCAAGTATGACACGGAGGCAACGAAATCCCTCGGCCTCGTCGAGCGCATCATCCGCGAAAAAGACCACCCGCAGTGCGACGTATTTTGGAACAACGAACTACTCGGCACGCTCGACCTCGCCCAGCGCGGCCTGCTGAAAGAGCACAAGGGCAAGGGCTGGGAGCGCACCCCCGCGCAGTGGCGCGATGAGGAGGGGATGTGGGCTGGCTTCGGCGGTCGGATGCGGATGAAAATCGTGAACACCTCGCGCACCGACCACGCCGAGCCGACTGCGGAACGCGCCGCGCATTTCGCCATCGCCAAGCCCCTCTACGGGACCACGCTCTCGCAGTTCACCGCGCTGTGGACGATGTGGGGGCCGGAGAAAACGAAGCGCTGGCACACCGATATCCGCGCCGCCGGAGTCCAAATCGCCAATGGCAACGCCGCCGTCCGCGCCCTCGTAGCCAACGGCGCAGCGGGCGCGGGCTGGACGGATACGGACGATTTTTTCGACGCGAAAGACGCGGGATTTCCCGTCGCAGCGACGCCCTTAGTGCTCGAAGGCGGCGCGACGATTTGCATCCCAAACACTGTCGCCATCATGAAAGACGCCAAGCGCGGCGACCTCGCCCGGATGCTCGCCGATTACCTCCTCTCCGCTCGCACCGAGCTGGCGCTTGCGAAGTCGAAGGCCCGCCAGATTCCCCTCGGCCCGCTGACTCCCCAGCAGACCGCCAGCTTACCGGAAGAAGTCCGCGACCTCATCCCCGCTGCGCACAAAGGCGTCGCGCAAAAAGGAATGCTCAGAGCGCGGAACGAGTGTCTGGAGTGGCTCAAGGTGGAGTACCTGAAATGAGCATCGCCGCCGCCACGCTCATCACCGCGCTGCGAGCGGCATTCATCGCGTGGCTCGCAGTCTATGCCGCCGTGCGGGGCGTGCGCGCTTTTCGCGGTTTGCGCTCGTCGGTTTCTGGGGCGGGCCTTTGGCTGATGCTCTCGACGCTTCTAGCCCCATCCATGGTGCTCGGCTATCGCTTCGCCACCTCGCGCGCACTTGCGGGGGGCTGGACGGCGGAGCTGCTATACAGCGCCCTCGTGCTCATGCGTATCGTCCCGCTGGCGTTTGTCTTGGTGTGGTTTTCTCCCCCGACTGCCACGGCGCAAAGTCGCCACAGCTTTGCCCTCATGGGCCGCACGAAGACGCACCGGCGTTGGCTCTGGCAGTTGCGCGGATGGTGGGGAGAAATGGCGACGGTTTTCTGCGTCGTGTTCCTCTTCGCATTCCAAGAGTTCGACCTCGCCGCTTGCATGAATGCTCGCTCCTGGACGGTCGCGCTCTTCGACGCGCAAGCCGGTGGCCTCGCCCTCGGCGAATCGCTGCGCCTCATGCTCTGGCCCCTTGCTGTTGAGTGCGCCGTGCTCGGCACGCTCGTTTTTCGCGCAAGCAAACGAGGACAAAGAATTGGCCGCGAGCTGCCATCCGACGTGCGTGGAGTTGCGCCGTTTGTCCTGCTCTTGGTCATCGCCGAACTGTTCTTTTTGTTTGCCGGCCCGGTCGTCGTATTCGGCAAAGGCTTGGCGGGGCTCCCCGCGTTGCTGGGGAATTTTGCGCTCACTCGCGAGGTACAAAACTCCTTCGTGCTCGCCCTCGTCGCCTCCATCGCCGCGTGGCTCTTGGCAGGCTGGGCTTTGGAAAAGCGGGTGCGGATTGCAGCTCTCGCGCTGCCCGGCTTGCTCGGCGGCTTGCTCGTCTCGCTCGTCCTGCTCGCGCTTTTCCAAGTCCCGCCGCTGCACCTGCTCCGCTCGTCGCCGCTTCCATTGCTCGTCGCATTGGTGCTCATGCTCATGCCCGCCGCGCTCTTCGTCCGCCATCTCCTCGCGTGCGGGCAGCGCAGCGAATCCGCCCACGCCGCCACGCTCAACGGAGGGGCACAAGCGCGCTGGCTCGTGCTGAAACGCCCGGCGCTCTGGGGCGGCGCACTGCTCTTCCTCCAAGCCTACGGCGACTTCACCGCCAACTCCCTTCTCGCCCCGCCCGCGCTCACCTCCGCATTCTCCCGCATCTTCAATCTCATGCACTACGGCCAGACATCAGTCCTCTCCTCCATGCTTTTAGTCACCCTCGCCGCCCCGCTGCTCGCCCTTGTCGCTGCCACATGCATCGCCCGCAATTTTACTCGCCGTGAACGCTGATTCGATTTGGAAACTCACTGACGTTTCGCTCGGCGTGCGGTTGCGGGTTGCGGGGCTGGAGCTTGGTCCGGGCGTGACTGCCGTCATCGGTTGGTCGGGGGCGGGGAAGACTTCGCTGCTGAACGTGCTGGCGGGTTATGAGAAGCCGACGGCGGGAAAAGCGACGCTGCCGCCGCGTATGGCGTGGGTGCCGCAGTCGCATGGGCTTTGGCCGCAGTCCACGGTGCGCGAGCATCTCACGCTGGTCGGGGCGACGGCGGGGCGGGCGGAGGAATTGCTCGCGGCTTTTGACCTCGCGCCGCTTGCCGATCAGCGGACTGGCGGGCTGAGCGAGGGCGAGGCGGCGCGGCTTTCAGTGGCTCGGGCGATTGCGGCGGATGCTCCTGCGCTAATGCTGGATGAGCCGCTCACGCACGTCGATCCGGCGCGGGTGGGGAAATACTGGCGCTTGCTCCGAGAGCACGCGGAGGGGCGGGCGATGGTCTTTTCCACGCATCAGCCGGAGCAAGTGCTGGTAGAGGCTTCGCGTGTGATCTGTCTCGCCGCCGGGGAAGTCGTGTGGCATGGCGCGGTGATGGAACTTTACGAACGCCCGCCGACGCCGGAGCTGATGGCTTTTCTCGGGCCGGGGAATTGGATGGATGGCCGCGCCGTGCGGCCAGAGCGTCTGAGCATCGAGCCCGCGGATGATGGCGCAGTCGTGCTCGCTTCACGCTTTGCCGGAGCGATCGCGGAGACGGAACTCTCGCTCGCCGGAAAGCCGCGCACTTTCTACCATCGGCCCGCTCGCCCTCTGGCAGTGGGGATGCGCGTCGCCGTGCGCGTGCTGAGCGTGCTCATCGCAGTGCTCATCGCGGCGTGTGGAAAACCGAGCGAAGCGCCGACGCTGGCGGTGAAGCAATGGACAACCTTCATGCTCCCGCCGCTCGGCTCCGTGCAGCCCACGCCGCGCTCGATGACGACCGGCCCGCACGACGAACTCGCCGTCCTCGACACCAGCGGGCGCGTGCTTATCTACGACGCGGCGGGCGCGCTGCTCCGGCAGTGGAAGATGCTCGACGTGCAGTTTGGTAAACCCGAGGGCATCGTGTGGCTGAAGGACGACAGCCTCGTCGTTTGCGACACGCATTATCACCGGCTCGTGTGGTTCGATCAAAAGGGCGCGCTCATCCGCACCGTGGGCAAGCGTGGCGAGGGCAATGGCGAGTTCATTTTCCCCGTCGGCATCGCGAAAGACGCCGCCGAGAATCTCTACGTCTGCGAATACGGCGGGCACGACCGCATCCAGGTCTTCTCAAAGGATGGCGCGTGGCTGCGGGAGTTTGGCAGCGTGGGCACGGGGCCGGGGCAGTTCCAGCGCCCGAGCGGGCTCGCGTGGCGCGAGGGCCGCGTGTTCATCGCCGATTCGCAGAACAACTGCATCCATATCTACAAGGACGACGGCAAGTATGTGGGCGTCCTCGGCGACGCGAAAAGCCCGCTCGATTTCAACCTCCCCTACGACATCACGCTCGCTCCCGACGGTGCATTTTACGTCATCGAATACGGCGCAGGACGCCTCTCGAAGATCTCCCCGAGTGGCACCATGCAAGCCCGTTACGGCACCACCGGCACCGGCGAGGGCAACTTCGCGACTCCGTGGGGCCTCTGCGTGGATTCGCGGATGCGCGTGTATGTCGCCGATACGAAGAACCGGCGTATCGTGGCGCTCCAGCTTTGATCGCCAGTTCGAGTGCTTGCAACGCGCTGTGGGTGGCAGTATTTTCGTCAGCATGAGTGCAATCTCTGCCACACTTCAAATCGAGGACGACGCTTCTAAAATCGTGGCGGAAATGCTGCGTCAATTTCCCAAAGGTGCGCGGGTGAAATTAGACATTTGCGAAGTCCCTATGCCCGACCCGGTACCCGGCTTGGAAGAATATCGACGCATAATCGCGCAGGCTCGTGAGAATTCTCCGCGCGGCCCGTGGAGGGCGACGGAGGAGGCGATGCGAGCTTTGCGAGAGGGCGAGGAGGGTTGAGATGGCTTGGGTTGTGGATACTTCGGTGGTGTTGGACTTGGTGATTGGCGATCCGGTGTTTGAAGCTGCCTCCACAGCGTGTCTCCAAGCGCATCTCGCCGATGGATTGGTCATTAGCCCGGTGACATTTGTGGAGCTTGGGCCTTCCTTTGCGGGGGATGATTTGGCTGCGGAGGATTTCCTCAAAGCGGCCAACATCGGCACCACTGAGTTCTGGAGTCATTTGGATACAAGGTTCGCTCATCGGCTGTGGCATCAGTTTCAAAAGCGGAGGCGGGCAATTCAGATCGTGAAACGTCCGGTCGCAGATGTCTTGATCGCTGCATTCGCGGAACGATTTCAGGGAATTATCACGCGTAACGCCGCCGATTTCCGCAGCATCCTACCGTCGCTTATTGTGGTTGAGCCTTCTACTGGGAGTCCTGTTCCGCCCACTATTCAGTAGCGACGCGGCGCGTTCCGTGTCTTGAATGCGCCTGTCCAACGTGCCGACGCTACCGAATCTATTCACCAGCCTTTTCCCGCCTGCCCGGCGGCGTGTGACGTTTCTCGCGTTGCTGCCGCTGCTGCTGTTTTTGCTGCTGGTCGCGGCGACGGTGATTGGCTGCGAACTGCGGGGGGTGATGCGCTTTACTTGGAAGCCTGCGTTTTGGCTGCTGTTGGCGGCTCCTTGGGTTTGGTGGCTGCATTTTGCGGGCTGGAGCGGGCTTTCTGGCGGGCGGGCGCTGGTGGCGCTGGTGGTGCGGTTGATCGTGCTGGCGCTGTTCGCGGGCGTTTTGGCGGAGCCTCGTGCGGTGCGGAAGTCGGACCATCTTTCGCTCGTGTATGTGGTGGATGTGTCGGACTCGATGGGGGAAAAAGTGTCGGATAAATCGCTGGGTTGGATTCTGGAGTCAGTGGGGAAGAAGCCGCAGAAGGATGAGGCGGGGCTGGTGGTCTTCGGGCGCGAGGCGGCAGTGGAGCTGCCGCCGAGAGTGTCGTTTCCTTTTGAGACGATCAACTCGCGCGTGGCTCGGGATGGCTCGGATTTGGCAAAGGGTCTGAGCCTCGGTGCGGCGATGCTGCCGGAGGGGAATGAGGGGCGCATGGTGCTCATCTCGGATGGGAATGAGACGGAGGGAAATGTGGCTCCGATGCTCGACGAGCTGAAGTCGAGGGGCATCGCGGTGGATGTGGTGCCGGTGGATTTTGAGTTCGCGAAGGAGGTGTGGCTGGAGCGGCTGGACTTGCCGCGCGCGGTGAAGCTCGGGGAGGCGTTCGATGCCACGGTGCTGCTGAATGCGCTGTCGCCGGGGAAGGGGACTCTGCGCGTGGCGGAGAATGGGCAGGCGGTTTTTGAAAAGGAGGTGGATTACACGGCGGGGAAGAATCGCTTTACGCTCCCGCTGCCGCAGCGCGGGCCGGGCTATTACGAATACGCGGCGACTATCGAGGTGGCGAAGGGCGAGGACGGCTGGGCGGAGAATAATCTGGCGATGGGCGACTTGTATTTGAAGGGCGAGGGGAAGGTGCTCGTCATCACGGATGCGCGCGGCGATGTGCGGGAGTGGGAGCCGCTCGTGGCTGCGCTGAAAAAGGCGGAGCGCGTCGTGCAGGTGCGGATGAGCTACGAGACTCCACGCGATCCGCTTTCGCTGCTGCCGTATGATTTGATCATCATCCCGAACGCCCCGGCGGATAGCTTCGACGCGCTGCAACTCAGCGCCATCCACGACGCGATTTATAACCAAGGAGCTGGATTCATCATGCTCGGCAGCCGCGAGACGTTCGGGCCGGGCGGCTACAACCGCAGCAAACTCGAGGACGCGCTGCCGGTGAGCATGGACGTGACGCAGAAGAAAGTGATGCCGAAGGGCGCGCTGGCGCTCATCCTCCACACTTGCGAAATCCCGGAGGGCAACAAGTGGGCAAAGGACATCGCGAAGGCTGCGGTGAAAGTTCTCGGCGGTGAGGACGAGGTGGGGATGCTCCACTTCAAATACCAAAAGGGCGACGAGTGGATTTTCCCCATGACGCCCGCGAAGGAATACGACACGAAGCTCGTCCAGCTCATCAACGCCGCGACGCCGGAGGACATGCCCGCTTTCGACAACATCCTCGCGATGGCGCACAAGGGCATCATGGAAGTGGATGCCGCCACGCGGCACATCGTCCTCATCAGCGATGGCGATCCGCAGCCGCCGACGCCTGCACTTTTGAATAAGATCGTCGCCGACAAAGTCACTGTCTCCACCGTGGCTATCAACCCCCACGGCGGGCAGACGGTGGCGACCATGGAAGGCATCGCCAGCGCGACCGGCGGGCGATTTTACTACCCGCAAGACCCGAACGAACTGCCCGCCATTTTCATCAAGGAAGCCAAGACGCTGAAGCGCTCGATGCTGCAAAACAAAACGTTCGTCCCCACGATGGAGTTCCCGTCGCCCGTGCTCAAAGGCATAGACGCCCTGCCGCCGCTGTACGGCTACGTCCTCACCACGCCGAAACCGCGCGCCAGCATGATCCTCAACGCCCCGCCGATGGCCGAAGAAGTGGCGAAAGGCGACGCGCCCGACCCCGTCCTCGCGATTTGGCGCTACGGCCTCGGCACCACCGCCGCGTGGACGAGCGACCTCGCCGCAAACTGGGGCCGCGAGTGGGTGGGCTGGGACAAATACAACGCATTCGTGAAGCAGCTCGTGAAAGAAACCTCCCGCGTGGAGACACGCAGCGACCTCACGCTTTCCGCCTTCGCAGCGGGCTCGCGCGGCGTGGTGACGGTGGAGGATTTTGCGAAGGCTGACAGCTTTTTGGAAATGATCGCGCGCGTCGCCGGGCCGGATGGCAAGACGCTCGATCTCCCGCTCAAGCAAGTCGCCCCGCGCCGGTACCAGGCCGAGTATCCGATCTGGGGCAAAGGCCGCTACCAAGTCGCAGCCTCCGGCGTGAGCCTCGCTGCTGCTGGCGGCGCGGCGCGCAACGAGCAAGCCGTGAGCGGCTTCTCCGTGCCCTACGGCGCGGAGTATCTTCGCTTCAAAAGCAACCCACTCCTCCTCACACAAATCGCCGAGCGTACCGGCGGGCGCGTCCTTTCGCGCAGCGATGTGGACGTTTTCCAGCGCGCTCGCACCATGCGCGAGAGCAGCAAGCCGGTCTTCGATTGGTTCCTGATCGCGCTGGCCTGCCTCATCCCGATTGATGTCGCCGTGCGCCGCGTGCAGCTCGATTTGGGCGTGGTGAAAAGTTGGTTTGGCATTGGCAGAAAGCGCGAATCTACCGCGACGATGGGCGCACTCCTAGAGCGGAAGAAGCAGACGCAAACCGCCGTGGTTCCGCAAGAGCGCCCCAAGCCCATCCACCTCCCCACCGCGCCTGCGCCGAAACCCATCGCACCGCCCCCAACGCCGCAGCCGCCCGCTCCCGAATCTCCCGACGCGCAGCAAAGCACCACAGGCCGCCTGCTCGCTCGCAAACGGAAGCGAGAAGAGGGCGAGGAATGACTTTTGATGACGTCTGAGCGCAGTCGGACGTGAAGGGAACCGTCCACCTTCGCTCTCTCACGCTCGACACCGCACGCGCTGCCGGTGTAACTGCGAGCATGAGCAGGCAATGGAACATTTTGGAAAAAGCGACCGTATCGGAGGTCGCGCACTGATGAGGGAAACGGATGCGATTTTACCAGGCGCTGTGCTCGGCGTGATGGGGAGCGGGCAACTCGGGCGGATGTTCGCTATCGAGGCGCGCAAGCTGGGCTATCGGGTCCATACGTTGTCGCCGGACAAGGATTCGCCGACAGGCCAAATCGCGGATCGGGAAGTGGTGGCGAGCTACGACGATGAGGCGGCGGTGCGCGACTTTGCGAAGGGGATTGCGGTGCTGACTTTCGAGTTTGAAAACGTGCCTTCGCGGACGATCGAGTGGGCGGCAGAGCATTGCATCGTGCGGCCTGCGGGGCGTGTGCTGCACGTCTGCCAGCATCGGCTGCGGGAAAAGGAATTCCTCGCGGGGGCGGGGTTGCCGGTTGCACCGTTTCGCAAGGTGAATACGGCTGCGGAGCTGGTCGCTGAGGCGTCGGAAATCGGGCTGCCGGGAGTGCTGAAGACGGCGGCTTTTGGCTACGATGGGAAAGGGCAGCGCAAGCTATCGCCGGGCGATGACCTCGCGGTGGCTTGGGTGCCGTTCGAAGGTGCGCCCGCCGTGCTGGAAGGGTTCGTGCATTTTGAGCGAGAGATTTCTGTGCTGGTCTGCCGTGGGGTGGATGGGGCTATGGCGACTTGGCCTGTGTGCGAAAATGAGCACGCGAATCACATTCTCGACATTACGTATTGCCCGGCGCGCATCCCGGAATCTGTGGCGGCAAATGCGCGTGTGCTGGCGGAGCGAGTGGCTCTGGCGCTCGATCTGGTGGGCGTGCTGGCTGTGGAGATGTTCCTTTTAGCCGACGGCGCGCTCGTCATCAACGAACTCGCGCCGCGCCCGCACAACAGCGGGCATTTTAGCTTCGATGCGAGCGTGACGTCTCAGTTTGCGCAGCAAGTGCGGACGATCTGCGGGCTGCCGCTCGGGAGCACGGAGTCGATGCGTCCGGCAGCGATGTCGAACTTGCTCGGGGATGTTTGGCTCGATAGTCGCACGGGCACGCCAAACTGGGCCGCCGCGCTGGCGATTCCAGGCGTCCACCTTCATCTCTACGGCAAGGCGGAGCCGAAGCGCGGGCGAAAAATGGGGCACATCACCGCGACGGGTGACGATGTGGAGAGTGCCGCCCGAAAAGCCAAGGAGGCGCGCGCTGGGCTGGTTACATAGCCGTCGATAAACATGGAAACCGCCATCGCACCTGCAAACACGCCCGCCGCTCTCACGCTGGCCACCGCTCCTGCGCTGGAGTTGTTGGGGGCCGGATACCCGATCGCATTGCCCACCGAAACCGTGTATGGGCTCGCCGCAGATGCGCTGAACGTGAACGCAGTCCTGCGCGTTTTTCAGTGCAAAGAGCGCCCGCTTTTCGACCCGCTCATCGTCCACATCCCAAGCATCGACTGGCTGGGAAGGATGACGATTATCCCGGATGAAGATTGGCCGTTGGTAGAAAAATTGATCGGCAAGTTTTGGCCCGGTCCTTTGACGATGGTGCTGCCGCGCCACTCCGATGTGCCGGATGTGGTGACTTCGGGGATGGAGACCGTCGCTGTGCGGATGAGCGCGCATCCGGTGTTCTCACATATCGTGAAGGCGTTTGGCAGACCGCTCGCAGCGCCGAGCGCCAATCGCTTTGGGCGTATCAGCCCGACGTGTGCGGCGGATGTGAAAGAGGAACTCGGCGGGCGTATCCACCTCATCGTGGATGGCGGGCGGACCGATCTCGGAATCGAGAGCACCATCGTGCTCATCAAGAAGGGGAAAATGTTTATTCTGCGTAGTGGGCCCGTCACTGCGGAGGCGCTCGGAAAAATCGGCGAGGTTGGGCGGGTGAACGCCGAGATTAAGTCGATGGCCCCCGGCCAGATGAAGAGCCATTACGCGCCGAGGACACCTTTGCAACTTCTGCCGCCGGACGCGCAGCCGTTTTGGGATGGCGAGGCGAAGGCTGGCTTGCTCGCATGGTGCGGAGCGGATGATATCGGCGCTTTCCGAAACGTGGAAGTCCTCAGTCCTGCGGGCAGCTTGCAAGAAGCAGCCGCGACTTTGTTTCAAAAGCTGCGTCGGCTCGATAGCTACGGCCTCGACAGAATCGTAGCGGAATCTGTCCCGGAAATCGGCATCGGCATCGCCATCATGGATCGGCTCAGGAAGGCATCGGCGAATGGCTGAGGCGCAGCAGACGGGGAAAGCGACCGCGATAGTCGGCATCGCCGTGATGTGCTCCAGGTTGCTCGGCTTGGTGCGGGAGGTGGCGTTTACGACGTTGTTTGGGACGGCGACGTTGAGCTATTTCATCACCGCATTTCGCATCCCAAATTTGCTCCGCGATTTGTTCGCAGAGGGTGCTCTTTCGACGGCGTTCATCACTGTCTTCTCCCGCAAGATTGCCTCGGAGGGAGATGAGTCTGCGTGGAAGCTGGCGCATCGGGTGGGGACGCTCACGCTTGTGACGATGAGCGCCATCACGTTGCTTGGGATGTATTTTTCCCCGAACATCGTGGGGGTAATTGCGGGTGGCTTTAAAGGTGAGGACGCGGTGCTCACAGCGCAGCTCACGATGACGATGTTCCCGTTTATCCTCATGGTGTCGCTCGCCGCGCAAGTGATGGGGATGCTCAACGCGAAGCACATCTTCGGATGGCCGGCGATGGCGTCGTCGTTTTTTAATATCGGGAGCATCGCGGGCGGGCTGACGATTGCGTGGTGCCTCGATGGCGGGTTCGGGCGGCGTGCGCTGTTCGGCCTTGCGTATGGCACTCTCATCGGTGGGTTCTTGCAGCTCGCCGTGCAGTTTCCCTCGCTACGGCGGGCGGGCTATCGGCCACGGTTGGATTTCAATTTTAACGACCCCGGCGTCATCGAAGTGCTGCGAATCATGGCCCCTGCCGTGATCGCTGCCAGCGCCGTACAGGTGAACGTGATGGTGAATACGAGCTTCGCCACGGAACTCACCCATCTCACCGGGCACGGCGGCGCAGTCACTTGGCTGAACAACGCCTTCCGCCTCATGCAGCTCCCGCTTGGCATGTTTGGCGTGGCGATTGCGACGGTGACGCTCCCGCTGCTCAGCAAGAACGTCGCACTCGGGAATCGCGGAGAGTTTCGCGACAATCTTGCTCGCGGAATCCGGCTCGTTTTTTTCCTCACCATCCCCGCGAGTGTCGGGCTTTGGCTGCTGGGCGAGCCCATCATGAGCATCATCTACGAGCACGGTTCAAAGGTGACGCGGCTCGACATCGTCGAGAGCGCCCACGCGCTGCGCTGGTATGCGCTCGGACTCGCTGCTTACGCGGGGATGAAGGTGCTCGCGCCTGCTTTCTACGCGCTCGATCGGCGCAACATGCCGATGTACGTCAGCTTCTTCTCCATCGCGCTGAACTACGGGCTGAACTCGCTCTTCGTCCGGCTCGGCTGGGGCCACGAGGGCCTAGCGATGAGCACGGGCGTCGTGGCGCTGACCAACTTCGCGCTGCTCTACTGGCTCATGCGGAAAGAAATCGACACGATGGGGACCAAGCGGTTGCTCGCCACTCTGGCGAAAATCTTCCTCGCTACCGACGCTCTCGCGCTCGTCTGCTTTGGGTGCGATTGGCTGTTCCTTTCGCAATGGCTGACGATGAGCTTTTTCCTCAAGGCTCTGAGCCTGGGCCTCACCATCGTCCTCGCGATGGCGGCATTCGTCGCCGTAGCAAATGCGCTCAAGCTTCGCGAAATGCGCGACGTTCTCGAAGCCGTGAACCGCAAGCTCTCGCGGAGAAAACGGAGCGTCTAGCGGTTCCAGCGCCGCAGCCGTTCGGCTACGACGACGACCACCGCCGTCACCACGATGAAGACCGTGGAGACGGCGTTGAGCATCGGGTTCACGCCCTTCTTCACATGGTCGTAGATTTCCAGCGGCAGCGTCTTGGACTCCGGGCCGTTCACAAAATACGTCACCAGCACTTCATCCATCGAGAGAGTGAACGACATCAGCGCGCCGGAGATGATCGCGGGCATCATGTAGGGCACCATCACTTTGAAAAACGCCTGCAACGGCGTCGCTCCGAGGTCCATCGCTGCCTCCTCCAGCGACGGGTCCACATCGGCCAGTCGCGCCTGCACAGCGACGAGCACGAAGGGGAAACAGAACGTGACGTGCGAGATGATGACGGTGAGAAACCCGAGGCCAAAGCGCGGCGCATCCGGCACGCCGAGCATCGCGTCGAGCGCGGCGTTGAGCGACGGTCCGACGGCGCTGAACAAGATGAGCAGCGACACGCCCATGATGATCTCCGGGATCGCCATCGGGATGAAAAGCAGCGTCTCCCACAGCCGCTTAAAGCGATACTGGTAGCGGTAAAGCAGCCACGCCCCCGTCGTGCCCAGCGCCACCGCGAAGACTGTCGTCCACGCCGCGACTTTCACGCTGTTGGCGAGTGCGCGGCGGATTTGGTCGTTGCCCCACATCTCGCGATACCAGTCGAGCGTGAAGCCCTCGAAGTTGATGTTCAGCTTCGACGTATTGAACGAATACACCACGAGCAGAACGATCGGGATGTAGAGGAACGCAAAGACCACGACGGTCCACCATCCGCAGAGCAGATTGATGAGACGCATTCCCGATGGCAGACGCATGGGCGGCGTGATGCGGCATCGCGCGCCCCGACGCAATCCTAACGTTGCGTAACCGCTTTCGGCAGAGAGAGTTTCCGGTGGCGCTTTCGATAATTTTGGCAACAATCGTCGCGAATGTCCGATTTGCCGGAGAAACCACACGCGGTTCCCCAATTCGAGCCAACACGCTGGAGCCTTGTGCTGCGGGCGCGCGGTGGAGATGAGGCGCAGCGACGTGTTGCCTTGGAGGCGCTGTGCTCGGCGTATTGGTATCCGCTTTACGCGTTTCTACGGAGGTCGGGGCGAGGTGTGGAGGATGCGGAGGATTTGGTGCAGGATTTCTTTGCGCGCCTTTTGGATGGGTCGTTGTTGGAGAGGGCAGACCAAGGGCGGGGGAAGTTCCGCACGCTGTTGCTGGCGGCGGTTAAGAATCTGGATTCGGATGCGCGGAAGGCCGAGCGGACGCAGAAGCGAGGCGGATTGGCGAAGGTGGTGGCGCTGGACTCCGTGTTGGCGGAAGAGCGTTGGCTGGTGGATTCTTCGCGGGAGAGTGCGCCGGAGGTGGCGTTTGACCGGGCGTGGGCAGCGGCGATTTTGGAGCGCGCCGGGCTGCGCTTGCGGGCGGAACATGCAGGGGAGAAGGCGGCGCTTTTCGCCGAGTTGGCACCTCGCTTGACGGGTAGCGGGGAGGACGGTCTGGCGGAAATCGGCGCACGGATGGGGATGACCGAGGGTGCGGTAAAGATGGCGCTGATGCGGCTGCGGCGGAGCTACGCGGATGCGCTGAGGGCGGAGATTGCGGAGACGGTGGGTTCGCGGGGCGATATTCAGGATGAGTTACGTTACCTTCTTTCCACATTCTCGTAGGAACTGGAGATGTCACAAACATTGAACGAGTCTTCGCGTCTCTGCGCGACCTGCGGGGCGGCGCTGTTTAGCGGGCCGCTCGGCGAGCAGTGCCCGCGCTGTTCGTTTGCGCTCGCGGAATCGGAAGAAGACGATGCGCTTTGGGTGGCGGCCCTTTTTCCGGAGCTGATTATTGAGGAGCAAATCGCGCGGGGTGGGTTCGGGACGGTGTTTCGTGCGCAGCATCGGCGGATGAAGCGTCCGGTCGCACTGAAGTTTCTGGATACAGTGCTGGCGCATTCTGCGGAGGCGGTGGGGCTTTTTGAGAAAGAGATGATCACGGTCGGAGGTATGGATCATCCCGGGATTGTGAGGGCGCACGACGCGGGCGAGCGCGATGGGCATTGGTATATCATCATGGAGTTTGTGGACGGCTCCGACTGCGGCGCGCTGGTGCGAAAGCACGGGACGCTGCCCATCGCGGAGAGCTGCGAGATCATCCGGCAGGCCGCGCTGGCGCTGCACCATGCGCATGGGAAAGGGCTCGTACACCGCGATGTGAAACCGGGCAACATCATGCTCGCGAGCGCTCTCTCTCAACCCTCCGCCATCAACTCTCAACTAACGGTGAAGGTCCTCGACTTCGGTCTCGCCGGGATCGCCGTGGCACCGCTGCTCGACAACCCCTCAGCGGTGGAAGACGACTCCACGGGCGACCGCTTCCTCGGCACGCTCGAGTACGTTGCGCCGGAGCAAATCGAGTCTCCGGGCAAAGTGGACGCCCGCGCCGACATCTACTCGCTCGGTGCCACGTTGCGGCGGTTCCTTACCGGCAAGCCCGCCCGCGAGGGCGCCAGCGAGCAGACGCTTTTGCTCCGGATGAAAGCCATCGTCTGCACGGCTGTTCCTCCTATCGCTGGGCTCCGGCCCGATTTGCCGCCTGCGCTTGCCGCGCTGTGCGACCAACTCGTTGCGCTCAACCGCCATCAGCGCCCGCCGTCCGCCGCCGAAGTCGCCGAACTGCTCGCCCCGTGGTGCGCCGGGGCCGAGCTCTCCCGCCTTTTCACGGACGGCCCGCTGCCGGAAAAGCCCTTCGTCTTTCCCAAAAAGAACCACCGCCCGCTCTGGGTCGCCGCCGCTGCCGTCGCCGTGGCGGCCACCGTCATATCCGCCTCTGGCAAAAAGCCCGCGCCCTCGCTCCCTCAGGAGCCCGCGGCAAGGCCCGTCTTCTCTCCGGACTACGCCATTAAACGCCACCTCCAGCCCGACGCGCTGCCCCGCCTCTTCTCCGACGCTTGGGAGTGGGATGCGGAAGCCATCGACTTCGCATTCAAAAAATGTGGCCGCCTCACCCCCGATGGCCGCATCGCCTACATCGACAACATCCGCAGCGACCTGAAACTCCCCGGCGTCATCCAAATCGCAACCTTCGGGACCGCCATCGACGCGGTGCCCGAAGCGAACAGCCGAAATGTCTGCCACCTCGGTATCGCGCCCAGTGGCCACTACGTCTGGGCTATGCCGGAAGAAAACACGGGCCTCCACATTGGCCGCGCCCTGCCCGATGGCACGAACCTGCCCAAGTTGCGCTACGATTTTGGCGGCGAAATTCCACGCCTCATCTACGAAACCGTGCGCAAGCGCATGGTCGAAAAAGGCGAGAAAGTGGCCGACGGCATCCCTTGGGGCTTCGCCTTTGCCACCACCGCCAATATCCCCGCCAACACCGGCCTCAAAGATGGCGACGTCCTCGTCGCCGACGAAGGCCACCGCACACTGGTCGCAGGCGTGCTGGAGAGCCGCCCCGGCATCTGGCGCTTCCGGCTTGACGACGACGCCCCCGTGCGGCGCCTCGCCATTTTGGACCCCAAAGATGCCCGCCTCTACGATGTCACCATCTCCCGCCAAGGCGTCTTCGTGCTCAACGCCATCAACAACCACGAAATCGCCGCCGACGACCCACTCCAATTCCACCGCCGCATCCTGCGCTGGGATAAATCCGGCTGGCACGACTGCATCCTCGATAAATCCATCCCCAACGCCGGAGGCCTCGCTGCCGACCCACTCAGCAGCGACCTCTACGTGGCCGAAGGTCCCGCTTCCAGCAGCTTGGAATCCAACCACCAGCGCATCGTCCGCCTCATCCCTACCGGCCCAGACCGCTACCGCGTCGAAGTCTTCGCCGACCGCTTCAACAAACTGAGCGATGCCGGCATCGCTTTCAGCACCGATGGAAAACGCATGATCATCACCGACAGCGGCAACCGCGCCATCGTCGTGCTGCGGAGAAAGTAGTCATCACGCGGAGTGATGCTGACTACTTTCCGCCCTGCGAAACTCCTCCAGTTCCCGGCGCAGCGGCTCCCAATACGCACGGTCGAGCGCCTGCTCCGCTTGCCGCTCTGTGTCTAAAGCGAGGCGCAGCGCGTCTATGTCGCCACCGAGTGCCAGCGCGAGCAGCGGGCGCTTGTCGCGCAGGGTTTGGGCTTGCGCGGCGAAGGTGCGAGCGATGTCGCTGAGGAGCTCCGGCGTCCGCACCTCGCGGAGCCAAAACTCAATCCACTCGGCGCTCGGATTGGCTGCGTTCTCGCGGTGATGGATCGTCGCGAGAAGCTCGATCACCGGCCAGTCTTTGCTGCGCTGTGTCTTTTTCGCCTGCACGAGATCGGGGATGCTCAGGAGATTATATTCCGCCCCCGCGTCATCGCCAAAAACCGTCCGCCGTTCCCACAAGATCGGGAACTCCGACACGCCTCGCATCTTTGCCATCACATCCACCCTCATCCCCTCCACGCCTGGCGCTTGGCAGCGAAAATGAACGGCGTGCCCGCGCTCCAGCACGGCAAGGGCAAATCGCGGGATGGCGATGCGCTCCGCCTGCAATTCCGCCAGCGCAGCGTGGAGCCGTGCGCTATTCGCGTCGTCGGCAAGCAGGATGAAATCGATGTCCTTACTAACTTGCGCCGCGCCGTAAAACACGGAGGCCTGCCCGCCCATGAGCAGTGCTTGGACTCCATGTTTCTGGAACGTCAAAAGGACTTGTCGGATCGGGGTCGGGATCAAGGCTACCTCCTAAGGCTAAGTATTGTGCGAAAATTTCCTCACTGCGCCGAAAGCGCTCCATCGGAGTGAGGTCTATCCACTCCTGCCATTCTTCCGGCATCTGTTCGTAAGTCATCGCGCCTTTCAAATACGGCTTCCGGGGCGCGGTGGCAAGGAGCCAAAAGGAAAAGGGAGGTAGGTTCATTCTCCGGCTCTCGGGCAAAGGCGTCCTGCGGGGCACCTCGGCGGGCGCGTCCGATCCTGTGAATCGCAACTATTTTCCAAAAAGATTCATCCCCGGCGTTACCTTTCCAAAAAAAATTCGGATGGATGGAAGTGAGCACTCATTTTTCCAACTTCCGAACGACCAGAGCCGCCTTTTTGCGCAGCCTTGCCTTGCTTCTTTTACTCGGCGTCTCCGCGTATGCGTTTCCCCCGGCTCCTTACTACACGCTCTACGGGATGGTCCGCGATCAAGTCGGCCAGGTCGTCACGGCACAGGATGCTGTGATCATTTTGCTCAAGGGCGGAGAGGAAGTCGGGCGCACGCCGATCACTCACGGCGTCCAGCTCGACCAAAACTACGAACTCAACATCCGCCTCGACCAAAACCGCACAGGCACCACGCTCTACACGACCAAGGCGGTTTTGGCGCAGGGGGCGTTCAGTATCGTAGTGCAGATGGATGGCGCGCTTTTTTACCCCATCGAAGTGCAGGGCAATCTCACGGCGGGCAAGGGCGGCGAGCGCGTGAAGCTGGACTTGAATCTCGGCGAAGACCTGGACCATGACGGGCTGCCGGACATTTGGGAGCAATGGCAGCTCTATCAGGCGGGCCGCTTTCCGGGCGATGACGGCAATTGGGAAATCAACCTCATCGACAAAAACGGGGACTTCGACGGGGACGGGCAGAGCAACTGGGCCGAGTATCTTGCCGGGACATTTGCCGGTGACGCGACGGAGAAGTTCGACCTCAAAATCAAAGAGAAACTGGCGACCGACGTGCGCCTCGAGTTCTTCGGCATCACGGGGAAGACCTACACCATTGAACGCTCGACGGATTTTGTGACGTGGACGCGGGTTCCCTTTTCCGTCGGCGCGCCGGGGGCCGGATCGGAGACGCACACTGCGCCCGATGTCGGCATTCGCTCGGCCTACGCAAAGCCGGTCGCCGGCGCCGGGAAAGAATTCTACCGCCTGACCGTGCGATAGGCCGGACCACCTCAACCTCGAACCTGCAACTTTCATGATTCCAATCAAAAACCTTCTCGCAGCCGCCGCTCTGTTCCTCGCAGTCGGCACCACCGCACAAGCGCAGTGGCAGACGACGACTTACTCGCTCAAGGGCGGGTGGAACGCCATCAACCTCACGGGCGATGCGAGCTACGCTACCATCGACACGATCCTGCCGACTTCGGTGATCGAAGTGTGGCGCTGGAACCCGAATCCGAATCAGGTGCAGTTCATGTCATCGCCGCTCATTCCCACGGAAGGCACGCCGGAGTGGAATGTGTGGAAGCGCACGGGCGGCGGGAGCACGCTGTCGCTGCTCACGGGCCCTGCGACTTATCTCGTCAAATGCTCGGGAACCACGACCAATACGTATTCCGTCGCCATCCAGCAATCGCCGAAGCCGCCGCGGACTTCATGGGTGAGAAACGGGGCAAATTTAAACGGCTTTGCGACGTTCAAGAATGGTTCGAACTTCCCGACTTTTGCGAACTACTTCACCACCTTCCCGACGGCGGTCGCGGCGAGCACGAAGATCTACAAATACGTCGGCGGCGACCTTGGGCCGAACAATCCGCTGCAAATCTTCTCCACGACGCTGGAGCGTGTGGACCGCAATCAGGCTTACTGGTTCTCGGCAGAAGTGGTGGGCGATTTCTCGGGGCCGGTGAAGATGAGTTTCTCCAGCAGCAACGCGCTGGATTTTGGACGCACGGGCACGACGGTTTCCGCGCAGTTTTACAATCGGAGCGATGCGCCAATCACGCTCACGTTCACCCCGGTGAACAGCGAACCCGCGCCAATCTCCCAGCCCGCGCTCAGCGGCCCGGCACCGATCACGAGGAAGGTGTTTAATACCTCGACGCTCGTGTTCGACGATGTGCCGATCACCGGAGCCGTGACGGAGGTGCTCGCGCCAAAGACGAATACCACGGTGACTTTCGGCATCAACCGGGCAGGGATGACCGGACCTTCAAACGCGCTCTACGCCTCGCTGCTCCGCGTTACGGACAGCGGTAATTTGATGGACGTGTATCTTCCCGTCTCCGCGCAGAAAGGCACGCTCGCCGGGCTGTGGATTGGCGACATCAGCCTCAAGGGAGTCGGCAGTCAGGTCGCCGGGGCCACGGGCACGACTACCCCGCGCGAGTTCCCGCTTCGCACGCTGCTCCACGTCTCGGATACGGGCACGCCGCGCCTGCTCTCGCAGGTTTTCCTCGGGCAGCTCGCCGCTGCGGGAAATGACTCCGGGGTCTGCACCACGGAAGCAC
This sequence comes from Chthoniobacteraceae bacterium, assembly GCA_947471505.1. Classification (GTDB taxonomy): domain Bacteria; phylum Verrucomicrobiota; class Verrucomicrobiia; order Chthoniobacterales; family Chthoniobacteraceae; genus SXWH01. The sequence goes on from CANIWM010000070.1 coordinate 30,135, forward strand.
TGCTGAAGCAGGATGCAAAAGCCAGTGCCCAACGCCTCGTCGCGGCGCACATGCCGCTGAACCAAGTCATCACTGGCTCCGGCGCACTCGCCGCGCTACCGAGCACGGTGACTTGCACGATTTCGGTCCCGTATAACGATCCGACGAACCCATTCGTCCACCAGTATCACCCGGATCACGACAACAAAAACGCCCGCTTCCAGCCTCTGGGCGCCGGAGTCGAGAGCTACAATATCACACGCACCTGCACGTTCACTTTCACTGCCACGCCGCCCCCGGGCGGCACGACGAGTGGATGGGGCAGCAGCGTCATCGGCGGCACTTACGCCGAGACGATCACCGGCATCCACAAAAACCCCATCACCGTCTCCGGCACCTTCGAACTCCGACGCGCGTCGGAGATCGGGACGCTCAGCCAATAGCCTTTAACCAACCAAACTCTTCCAACCATGAAATCCATTCTCAAACCAACTCACACAGCCAAACGCATGAAAACCAAACTCATCCTCGCCACCGCAATCGGCCTCGCGCTGAACCATCTCAACGCGCAGGGCGTTCCGTCCCTCATTAACTATCAGGGAAAAGTGACCGATAACGCCGGCGTCGGCATCGGCACGGGAACCGCAGTGAACCGGCAGATCATCTTCCGCATTTTCGACGCCCCCACGGGCGGCAACCGGCTTTGGTCGGAGCAGCAGACGGTGACGCTGTCGGACGGCGAGTTCAGCGTGCTGCTCGGCCAGGGCATTGACGCGGTGTACAGCACGCTCACAGAGTCGCCGCGGCCTGCGCTCGATACCGTCTTCGGAGGTTCCGGTGCACGCTACATCGAGATCGTCGTGGATGGCGGAGATAACAACCTCGACGCGGGCGATACCGCCATCACTCCGCGCCAACGCTTCACCGCATCGGCCTATGCGTTCCGCGCAGCCTCCGTGGATGGCATCTCGAATGGCAGCGACCTTCAGTTCAACGGCAACTCCGACTACGGGCTCGGATTTTATGACTCATCGCGTTTGTTCAGCGGTGCCGGGGTGGATGGTCCGGTGCTCTACGGGCGCGGCGGCGGTGTGCTCGGCTCGGTGAATGGAGCCACGCAGGTCGCGGCGCTGCGCTGGAACGCGGCAGGCGCAGTCGGCGTCGGCACGCCATCGCTTGGCGTCCTCCCGGCCACTACGAAGTTGGTCGTCCAGGGCGACGATGCCACGACTTCGCCCCAGCAGATCGTCGTTCGCGGAAACACCGACCCGACTCGCACACTGCGTCTCGGCTATAACACGATGGGCAACTGGGGTTCCATCCAGGCATTCAACGCCACCGCGACACCGCTTTATTTGAACCCGCTCGGTGGCACCGTCAACACGGGCGGCGGCATCCTGACACGCGGTGGCGCACCCGGCGTCAATAACGTGAATAACACCGGCTACGCATTCACCGGCAACAGCGGGGACAATGACAGTGGTCTGTTCAGCACTGCGGACGGACGAGTCAGCATCTACACCAGCGGAATCGAGCGCATCTCCGTAACCGATGCGACGACTACCGTGAACAACAGCTTCAACCTTCCGGGCGGCGTCACTACATCCGGCGTTTTAGCGCGCGGAGGCCCGCCCGGAGCGCAGGGGGTGAATAACAACGGATACGCATTCAGCGGCAGCGGCGGTGACAACGACAGCGGAATGTACAGTGATACGGATGGCATCGTGAAATTCTACTCCAAGGAATGCCTGAATAAAGCGGCGTGATTCTGGCGCGATTGCGATGAGACGCCTCGTTGAGCGTTCCGGGTGGTGTTTTTTGGGCGAAATCGGGTTAAAGCCGTCGTTTTTGGTGAGTTCCGTACAGGGTCAAGCCTTTGGCAGCAGAGG
>CANIWM010000071.1 GCA_947471505.1 Chthoniobacteraceae bacterium
GTTCGCTGAGTTCGGGAAGAAAACAGGATTACCGCCGTCGTCTTTGTTCCGATTGGAGAATGGGGAGCAGAGTATCACATTGGGCAGGCTCCATGGCGTCTTGAAGAAATTGAAGATGACGCTTTGGGATGTTTTCGGGGGGAAGTAGTGCGGGTGCAAGGCCGTAGTGGAGGTGGCTGCGACCAGGTGGTTTTGCGTGATCGCCGAAAACGCCCGCTGTCACGCTTTGATGAGGTGAGCGCGGTCTGGACATGGCGAAAATGACCTGTTTTTTCCGAGGCTCAAACGTCAGCGCACATCGACGAACACCCACGAACGCACGGTCAGCAAAAAACTCACTTTTTTGGGTGCCGTGATCGGGCTCGGCGGGAAGAAAAGCGACGACCCGAGCGCAAAAACTCAACAGCCCACAGCTCATTTTGTGTTCGGATGACGTCCGGAAACATCTGAAAATATCAGCGAATTTCCTGGGTCATGTTAGCACAGACCGTTAGCACTGGGCCTGTTAGCAGCACCCTAAATCGACCGGAAACCCTGATGAATACAGGGAAGAGAGGCGGGAGCGGGAATCGAACCCGCGGATAGGGGTTTTGCAGACCCCGGCCTTACCACTTGGCTATCCCGCCGTGAAAGGAGGGCGGTAGATAGGGGACTCGCGGCGCGGCGTCAACCGGCAATGTTGCGTCGGGGCTTGTCCACCGTTCGCGCATGAGGCAATGATCTCGCTCGCATGGAGACCGACCGCCCGCTGGAGCCGGAAATACCGTATATCCCCGACCATACGCTGCTGCACCCGATTGGGCGTGGGAGCTATGGTGTGGTGTGGCTGGCGCGGACGGTGACGGGGGCGGAGCGGGCGGTGAAGGTGGTGTTGCGGGCGCGGTTTGAGGATGATGCGCCGTTTGAGCGCGAGTTCGACGCGCTGCGGTGCTACGAGCCGGTGAGCCGGGCGAGCGAGGGGCTGGTGCATGTGCTGCATGTGGGGCGCGGGAAGGGGTGTCTTTATTATGTGATGGAGCTGGCGGATAGCGCGGGGACGCCGGGCGAGTATGTGTCGCGGACGTTGCGGCAAGATTTGCGTAAGCGACTGCGGCTTCCGCTGGGTGAGGTGTTGGCACTGGGGGCGGTGTTGGCGCGGGCTTTGCAAAAGCTGCACGCGGCGGGGCTGGCGCATGGGGATGTGAAGCCGTCGAACATCATCTTCGTCGGCGGGCTGCCGAAGCTGGCGGACATCGGGCTGGTGAGTGCGCAGCAGCGCGGGTCGCGGGCGCAGGGGACGGCGGCTTATAATCCGCAGGAGGGCTCGGGCTCTGCGAAGGCGGATATTTTTACGGCTGGGCTGGTGCTCTATGAGGCGGCGACGGGGCTTTCGCCGACGGATTTCCCCGCGATGCCGGAGGAGTGGACGCGCCGCCCGAGCCCGCAGGAGTTGCGGCTGATGGAGGTGCTGCTGCGGGCGAGCGAGCGCGACCCGGCGGCGCGCTACGAGAGCGCGGGGGCGATGCTGGCGGACCTCGAACGGCTCCAAGGCGGAGAGCCGTTGCCACGGAGAAATGCGGGTGCGTTTTCCCGCCGGTGGCTGCTCGGTGCGGCGGGGCTGGGGGCGGTCGTTTTTGCATGGAAGCAGTGGGGCGGCGGCGAAGGGAAATCGCTGGAGCGCGCTCGCCGGGCTATCGCTGCGGGAGACCGAGAGACCGCGCTGGCTGCGTGTCGGGAGGCGGCGGCGGCGAGGCCGGGGAGTGAGGCGGTGCGCGATACATTCATCACTGCGCTCTCCCTGTCGGGCGGCGATGTGCTGCGCGTGGTGAATTTGCGGGAAAACTCGTTCTCCGCGCCGAGCTGGGTGCCGCATTCGCTGGCTTTTAGTGCGAGTAGTCGCGGGCTGATGGTGAATGCGCCGCCGGGGGTGGCGTGTGTGGATGTGGCGACGGGCGCGGTGCTGCGAATACTGCCGCCATCGGGTTGTCGGCAGCTTTTTTTCAACCGAGATGGAGGCGAACTTTTCGCACTGCGATGGCGGGCGAGAGAGGGCGAGGGTAGTATGCTGGTGACGATGGTGCAGGAGCGCGGTGATGAGATCATCTTCGCGCCGAAGCCGGGGCCGAAGAACGGTGTCCCCGGCTTGGAGCGGATCGCGGCTCCAGATAATCCGGCAGCGATGGTCGGGCAACTCCAGGACAAACGGCTGATTTTGCTAAGCTTGGATGAGGGGTTTCAGCCGCTGGATAAAAGCACGGGATTCTCCACGCCGCTGGGCTCGCCAACGGGAGCTTTGCTGGCGGCGGCGGGCGAAGGGCACGTCGCCGTGTGGGACCTCGCGACGATGCGGCAGCGAGCCGTGTGGAGCGGCGATGCTTCGCGCGGAATGGCGTTCACGCCGGACTCTGCGGGGCTCATCGGCGATGGGTTGCGGACGGTGGCGCGGTGGGATGCGGGGAGCGGCGCGCAGGCTTGGGCAGTGGATAAAGCGGGGGAGACTTTCGACATGGTGCCGCCGGTCTTGCCGGGAGATGGCCGTTGGGTTGCCGTCGCCTATTCATCGTCGAGCATCGCGATTTTGAATGCGGAAAATGGCCGCACGGTGGCACGGCTCAACGCGGCTATACCGGTGAAGATTCAAGGCATGGCGGTATCGCGCGATGGCCGCTGGCTGGCGGCGACGGGAGAGCCGGGGCTGCTGTATCTTTGGGACTTGCACGCGCTCCGCCGCGCCATGGCTGGGGTGCTCGCGCATTGGCCCGGAGAGCCTGTGCCTTCGAGTGCTGCGCCGCTCCGTCCGCTGAACGCGCGGATCGCGGCGCAGCCGGAGGAGCGGTAGTTTTTTACTTCGTGATGAAGCGCCCTTTGACGGTGAACTTCAGGTCGCCATTCGTGGAGTCGTAGTAGGAGATGGAGGGCAGTCCTTGCGGCGTATATTTGAGCGAGGAAAATTGGCCAACGATGCCGACAGAATCCACGACTTCTTCGTACCATGCCGAGCCATCGTAGCTGTAAAGATAAAGGTCCGACGGTCCTCCGTAGTAGCAGCTAATCGTGGGCTGACCGGCTTGCGAGTAGTAGAGCGAGACGTTTTGCGCGACGGGGCTGGTCTCCACAGTGGATGTGCTCCAACCGGTGCCGCTATACGTGGCGAGCTTGAGCGCGAAGCTGGTGTCGCCGTAAGCGATGGCGGGTTGTCCAGCGGGATTAAAAGCGAGCGAGATGTGACCGACGACGGTCGTAGCGACACTCGTTTTTGTCCAAGTGCTGCCGTCGTATTCGGCGTAGCGGAGGTAGTTCGCCGTATCGTCGAGGTATGCGATGGCGGGCTGTCCGGCGGGGGTGAATTTCAGCGAGGAATACTTGCCGACATCGGTCGGATTATTGTCCACGACGGTCTTGGTCCAGCCGAGGCCTCCGACGCGATTTGCGATTTTGAGCTGCTGGTTACTGGCGTCGTAATACGAGATGTAGGACGTGTCGTTTGGCGAGATGGCGAGGGAGCAGTATGTGCCCACGCTGCCGGTGCCATCCACGGTTTCCAGATTCCACGCGGCGCCATCGTAGTAGGCGTATTTCAGCGCGGTGTTCGTTGTGTTGTAGTAGGCGATGACGGGGTTGCCGTCCGCTTTGAACGCGAGCGAGCTGTAGCGCCCGACATCGTTGCTGGAGTCCACCGTCGTCGTCGTCCAAGTGGTGCCGTTAAACGCGGTGTATTTCAGGGAGTTGCTGCCGGGCGCATAGTGGCTGATGGCTGGGTAGCCGGACGCTGAGTATGCGAGCGAAGTGTATTCCCCGACATCGCCCGAACTGTCCACCGTCGTAGCGATCCACGGGAGGCCGCGCCCGTCGCTCGTGCCGATGAGTTGTAGCAGCACGGCTTGCTCGGTGAGGCTGGTTTGCAGGGCGCTGATTTGCGTTTGCTGGGTGTTCACCGTCGTTTGGAGTTCGCCGATTTTATCCCAGATTTGCTGGAGCGATTTCATCGTCGGCGCGGGTGCGCCGGTCGGCGAGAGCGAGCCTTGGGCAAAGGCGGTGACGTGGAAAAGCAGGCTGGCTGCGGTGGTGGTGAGGATGATGTGTCTCATAGATTGTTTAGTTTTGGAGAGGCTTGATGGCGATGACGCGGAAGAACCGCTGGCTGCCTGCTGGGAAAGTGATGAACTTTGTCGTCGTGGGACCGGCGTCCGGCTCCTGGATTCCCGAAGCGTCGTTCACCCACACAGCGAGGTCTGGCGACCATTGCAGCCGATAGAGCCGCGCACCGTTCGTGGTGAAAACGAGCGTCATTTTCGCCATCCCCGCGTCGAGTGTTTGCGAGGTGATTTTAAAAAACTTCGTCGCATCCGACGGGTCGCTCATCGCCGTGTATTCCGTCAAATCCGTCGCGCCGTCGCCGTCGCTATCGCTCGTCGCGTTGGCCGTCGTGAGATTGCTGAAGTGCTCGATTTCCCATGCGTCCGCGATGCCGTCGGCGTCCGTGTCTGGCGCCGAGATGGTCGAGGTCGCCAGCATCGCCAAGTTCACCCAGCCGATGTTCGCGCCGTAGGCGTAGCCCGCGAAAGTGCCGTTCGCGAGATTCACCCGTGGGCGGTCCGGCGATGAAGGCGAGGCGTTGAATGAAATCCAGCCGACGTTCGCGCCGTAGGCATAGCCCGAGAGGTCGCCGGTGCCGTTGTGATTCACGCCCGTATCTCCCGCAGCATTGCTGTATCGCACACCGTTCGCAGGCGAGCTGACGCCGAAGCGAATCCAGCCGATATTCGCTCCGTAAGCGTAGCCTTGCACCGTGTATTCGGAGACGACGAGGCCCGCTGGCGCGCTCGGCTGGTCGTGCTTGTTGTTCAGCCAGCCGACATTTGCGCTAAACGAATAGGGGTTCGCAGGGCTGATGGTCGAATCCGCGATGACGCCGGGCGCGGCGGCAAGGACGAATGCGAGAGCTGTGAAACGGAAAGTCATCACCGCTCTATCCGCTCGCCCTTTCGCGATCTAACCGACTTTTTTCAAAAACTTTGCGGCGTCGCTTTCCATCCGGCGGATTTCTTTTTCCACCATGCTCCCGACGCGGAGCTTCGCCATGTAGATTTGCGCACGGTTCACGCCGTGGTTCTCGGTGATTTCATGCGTCGGGACGCAGCGGATGACGGTGAGATCAAAGAGCAAGTATTGCCGCGCGCTCACCTTTTGCCGGACGCGGGCGAGGGCGGTGTCGAGCATGGCGAGGTGCCACTCGTCATCGCCGAGCCCATCGGGCGCGTCGCTGGAAATCTCGCTCGCATCATCCAGCGGCACGGCTTGCGGCGCTCGCCCGAGCCGCCGCCAATGGTCGGCGATTTTGGCGCGGACGAGACACATGAGGAACGCCTTGAAGCGCCCCTTCGCCGGGTCGTAGCGGAAGCCGGGCATCTTCTTCGCGAGATTGGCGAACACGTCTTGCACGACATCGCGCGCGTCCGTTTCGGCCATGCCGGATTTGCGGACGAAGTTAAACACGAACGGCGCGTAGGTGTCGTAAAACTCGTTCCAGCCGAGATGGTCATCCCAGTTTTTCAGACGCGAGAGCAGGCTGCGACGGGTGAGCAGCGAGTCCTCTTCAATATGCGGTCGTTCCGACATGACGCGGACGTTTGCACAGGTCGGCAGATTTGTCCTGCGGAAATCGGGGTTCCTGCTTGCCGAGGAGGCCCAGGCTCCGCATCTTCCGCCCCCTTTTTACAACCAATATGAGCCAGACCAAAGAAACACCGCTGATGGAAAAAATCGTGAGCCTCTGCAAACGCAAGGGCTTCATCTTCCAGTCGTCCGAAATTTACGGAGGCATCAATGGCTTTTGGGATTACGGCCCGCTCGGCGCGGAGCTGAAACGCAATCTGCGCGATACGTGGTGGCGGGCGATGATGCGTGAACGCGAGGACGTGGTGCCGCTGGATGCGACGATCATTATGCACCCGTCGATTTGGAAGGCGTCGGGGCATGTGGATACGTTTAGCGATCCGATGAGCGACTGCTTGGTGACACAGAAGCGCTTCCGCTCGGACCATGTGGATGCGCAGTCGGGCACTGTCTATACGTGGACCGGGGCGACGGGTGACGGCGGCGCGTCGAGTGCCGCTGCGTTCAGCGTCCTGCTGCCTGCGGGCAAGCCGCCGGAGAGTGCGCGGAAGGTGGGCGCTCAGTTTTATGCGAACCGCGACCTCGTGAATCCGGTGCTACTCGGCGAGACGACGGCGAAGGTGGAAAACTCCCGCGCTTTCAACCCCGAGAACGGCGCACAGCTCACGGAGCCGGTGCCTTTTAATCTGATGTTTCATACGTTCGTCGGCGCGACTGCGAAGGCGGAGGATAAGGCGTATCTGCGACCCGAGACGGCGCAGGCGATCTTCGCGCAGTTCAAAAACGTCGTGGATTCGTCGCGGCAGTCAGTGCCGTTTGGCATCGGGCAGATCGGCAAGGCGTTTCGCAATGAAGTGACGCCGCGCAACTTCACATTCCGCTCGCGGGAGTTTGAGCAGATGGAGCTGGAATTTTTCATCAAGCCCGACGAGGCCATCGAGGCGGTGAGCGGTACGGTGGCAACGTGGAGCGAAGGCGCGGACCTCTCGGAGCCGCGCGCGGAATGGGGCTGGGAAATGTGGCATCGCTACTGGGTGGCGCAGCGGACGGCATATTACGCGGGCATCGGCCTTGGCGCGGATGTGCTGGATTACTACTGGCAGAAGCCGGAGGAGCTGGCGCATTACGCCCGCGCTTGCGTGGACATCCTGTGCAAATTCCCATTCGGCACGGAGGAACTTGAGGGCATCGCGGCTCGCGGTGACTTCGACCTTTCGGCGCATCAAAACGCCAGCGGCAAGTCGCTGGAGGTCTTCGACGACGAAGTGCGCCAGGCTTTCGCCAAGTGGACCGACGAGCAACGCGCTGCGCTCGTGGAGCGCAAAAAAGCCGAGCAGCGTGCGAAGAAAACCGGTGGCCTATCGGACGTGAAAGTGGAGGAGTGGTGCGCCAAACTCTTCAAGGGCAACTACGTCCCGCACGTCATCGAACCTTCTGCGGGCCTCGACCGGCTGGCGCTTGCCGTCCTCGCGCTGGCTTACACGGAAGTGGAGAAACCGGATGCGAAAGGCAAGGTGGAGCAGTTCACCGTCATGCGCTTTCACCCCCGCGTCGCGCCGATCAAGCTCGGCATTTTCCCGCTGCTGAAAAACAAGCCGGAACTCGTCGCGAAAGCCCGCGAAGTCTATGGCTCGCTGCGCCGCCACATGAATTGCTTCTACGACGAAACCGGCGCGATTGGCCGCCGCTACGCCCGCCAAGACGAAGCAGGCACGCCGTTCTGCGTCACCATTGACTTCGACACGCTCGGGGAAAAACCCGAGCTGCTGGATACGGTGACGCTGCGCCACCGCGACAGCGGCGAGCAGGAACGCGTGAAGATTAGCGACCTGCTCGGCAAGCTGCTGCCGCTGGTTCAGTAGGCGGCATCATCCACCGGTAGGGCGGGCGTATCGAGGTCGTATAGCTCGAAGTCGTAGGACTCGCGGATACGGTGGGTGAAGCGCCATGCTTGGTCTTCGCCGCCGTATGCGCTGAGTTCCATCGGCCCCCAGAAGAGGTAGCGCGCGCCGAGTTGTGCGGCGAAGATTCGCCAGTCGGGGTCGCCGCGCATGATTGCGTCCACTTTCCTCGCGTGCGGGCGGGGGTCTAGGCCGTGGCTGGCGATGTGGGCGGGGTAGCCGAGCGTGACGCGGCGACCGACGAGCATCAGCGGGTGGTTGTAGGTCGGGTGCGCCAAGATGGGCTCGGTGATGGGGATTTCTTGCACGGCGCGGGCCACGATTTCCAGCTCGGTGCGCGAGGCAAATGTGCGGTACGGCATATCCGGGCGCAGTCCGCCGAGCAGCGTGAGCAGGCCGGAGAAAAAGAGCAGTTCGCACACGATGGCGCGCGTCCAAAAGCCGAAGCGCACGATGACCAAATCCCACAGGAACGGCAGCACGATGAGGTAAGCCCAGATGAGCACTTTCGTATTATCCCACTCCCACGGCGCGAACTTCACCGTGCAGCCGAGGAGGAAGAGATACATCGCAGGTAGCACAAACGCGGCGGGCCAAAGCGGCTGCTGTTCATCGCGGGAAAGTCGGTGGAGTAGCACGAAGAGCGCGACCGTCGCGATGAGTAAAGCGAACGCGCCAGAGCCGATGAGCACTGCGCCCACGACGCACGCAAGCGCGGTGCGGTAGCGAATCGTCCGCCGAAACATCATGCTCAAAATCACCACGAGCAGTGACAGCGCGAGCAGCGGCGCGATGCCGAAGTTGAGCGCCCAAAAGTACACGAACCGCCCGAGCCGTGAGCCCTCCGCTTTCCCGCCCAGCGCAGTGTAGCCTTGGGTCGTAGCGTCGTCGTCCACCATCCAGCCGGGCTTCCAGCCGAGGACGTGCGGCATCGGGCGGGCGGGCGGGTTCTCTATTTGCGACATGTTGTGCCACTCGGGTAATGGCGCGGATTTTAGCGTGCCGAGCGTGAGCCACACGAGGAGCGTCGCGGGGATAAAGGCGACTGCCACGAGCTTGGCGAGCGGCCTGCGAATCTCCACCCGCGCCAGCCAAAATGCCGCGAGCATGAACGACAGCGCGGCGAATGTGTGGATGTGGAAAATGGGCAGCGAAGCGTAGAGCAGCACTTCGCCCCACACGGGCAGCCGCCACGCATCTTCCGGCTCGCCGCGAAAGAACCGCGCCCTCCACGAGCACAGCAGCAGCAGCCCGGCGGGCAGCGCGAAGAGGAAGCCGCGCTGGGTAATGAACATCGCCAGCGGGATGCTCTTCCACGCCAGCGCATTCTGGAAGTCCACCAGCTCAGACCAGACGCCCTTTTCAGGAAAGCCGACGGGGTTTCCCGTGATGGCCACCGCGAGGTGGTGCGGCAGGAAAATCACCGCTGCTGCCAGACCGCCGTTGCACAGGAATCCCATGAGCGTGAATCCCCTGCCCCAGCGCCAGAGCGCCATGCCGGTGATGGTGCTGCACACCACACCGACGACGATGAGGCTGCGATACACGTCCATGCCGACGAGCACGAGCAGGCTATTAAAGAAGTCCGCGCCGATGGAATAGGTGAGCTTCCCGCCAGCGAGGATCGGGCTCTCCGGCCAGAACGGAGCGCCGTTCGCGATGTAGCGGATGAAGCCGACGTGCAGCGAAAGGTCGCCGCAATTATTCCAGACGACCGTCTTAATCTCATCGCCCTCAATCGTCACCAGCCAGACGAAAGCCCGAAGCGTGAACCACGCGAAGAGGCCGACCGCAACCCACTCCCAGGTACGCGGACGCTGTGCGGGTGCCGAGCGGCGAGCGCCCCACAGCGAGCCCAGCGCAACCGCGAGCCCACCGAGCAGCGCGCACGCGGCACTTACGGGAGTGAGCCCGCCGCGCGCAAAGCCGAGCACGATGGCCAGCAGCACGGAACTGCTCATCGCGTAAAGGATCGCCGCTGCGAAGTTCATCGGCCCTCCTTTTCTTCCAGCGGGATGCGGCGGTGAAACTCCGGCACGCGGTCTGACGGCATCACGTCGAGGAACGTCGTCGCTCGCAGGTAGAGCTGGTGATTTTCATCCGCCGCGTAAAAGCGAAAGCGGCAGCGGTAATACACATCGAGGAGTTGCTCCTCCACTTCCGCCACTCGCGATTCGTGGACGATGAGAAAGTCCGCATCGGTGACGGTGATGGGCTTTTCGTGATCCTGAATGCCGACGTTTGGCAGCTCCGGCAGCGCCCACGGGAGCGGCTGCGGCGAGTTGTAGATGACGATGCCCGTCATACTGCGCTGCGACGGGTCCAGCGCCAGCAGACGTTCGACGGGCTGCGTGAGTTCCGCGAGGTCGGGCAACTGCTGCACGTAGATGTAAGGCTCGCGCGGGTCTGTCGGGTCGAGGAAATTGATGCGGTGCGCGTCGAGGACCGGCGCGATGGCGACGACTGCACCAAGCAGCGCCACGAGGCGTCCGTCGCTGCGAGTGGCGAGGCGGTCGAGCCCGTAGCCGACGAGGAAATAGAACGGCCACAGCAGATTGATGACGCACCACGGAGTCTTGTAAGACACGAGCGAATACGCCGCCAAACTTCCCAGCCCATACAGCGCGAGGAAGCGCACACGCGGGCAGCGCGAGCGCAGCGCACACAGCGGCGCGAGCGCGAGCCCGATGAGCGCGGGCCATTCGTAGATGGACATCAGTTTCACGTAGTAGAACAGCGACTTGTGGTGCCCCTCCTCGGACGAACTCCAGCCCTTGTGCGCCATCCAGTAGAACGTCTCGAATATCCCCGCGACACCCCGCCAGTAATAGAAGAGCCCCGAGTACAGCGCGACGACCACTGCCCCGCACACGCCACCCACGAGCACCACCTCACGCCGAGTGAAATGCCTCGCCCAACTTCGCCCGACGAAGACCCACGCCAGCACCGCAGCGACGAAGTGCATCACGTAAGTTTCCTTCGTCAGCACCATCCCCGCGAGCCCCGCGCCCACGCACCACAGGTCGCTCATGCGACGTTCGCCCTTCGAGATTCCGAACGCGCCGTAGCACGCCAGCATCGCGAAGAACGGCAGCCACACTTCATGAATCGCATAGCGCGCGTAGAAAATCATCCCCGGCGAAATCGCAAACGCCACCGCCGCCGCCAGCACCATCCGTGGAGAAAAGAACCGCCGAAACGCCAGCAGCAGAGCCACCGACGCCGCGCCCACGAGCACCGTCGGCAGTCGCATTGCCCAGATGCCGCGCCCGAAGATCTGGCTCGACGCAGCCAGCGCGTAAAAGTGCAGCGGCCCGTGGAAGTTCCGCGCATCGTAGTGATAGCCCGGCGCGCTCCGCATCGCATCCACGAACGTTCCATTCACTCCTTCATCGAAGTGCGGCGGCTTCACATCCAACGCCCAAATCCGCACGACGAACGCGAGCACGACGATCAGCACCGCTGCTGCGGCGTAGAACGAGATGCGTGTTTGTCGGACATTCATGGTTTTTGACGGACCAGCCACTTGGCTGCTATGGATAAGACATCTGAAGCCCAATCTACCAGCCAGCGGCGAGCCTTTCCTTTCGCTCATCATTCCCGCTTTCAACGAAGCACACCGCCTCGTCGCCAGCGTCCGAGCGTTGCGGGAGTTCCTCGCGCCGTGCCCCCACGCCTACGAAGTCATCATCGTCGTAGAGCGCAGCACCGACGGCACGCTGGACCTCGCGCGGCAGCTCACCGAGGGCGATGCCGCTTTCCGCATCATCGGCCACGACGAGCAGCGCGGGAAAGGCCACGCCGTCCGCACCGGGATGCTGGCCGCACGCGGAGAGCTGGCGTTTTTTATGGATGCCGACCTCTCCACGCCGTTGGCAGAAATTGACCACTTCCTCGCTCACTTCGCCGCGCACCCCGAGGTCGCCATCCTCATCGGCAACCGCCAGCACGCGCAGAGCAGCATCGTGAAAAAGCAGAGCTTCATCCGGCGCAAGCTGGGCCAGACGTTTAACACCATCCTCCGCACCATCACGCGTATCGAGGTGAGGGACACGCAATGCGGCTTCAAGGCATTCCGCCGCGCCGCGCGCGAAGCCATCTTCGCCCGACAGAAGATCGAAGGGTTCGCGTTCGACGTAGAGCTGCTCATCCTCGCCGAGCAGCTCGGCTACCGCATCGCCGACTTGCCCGTGGAGTGGCGCAACGCGGAGGGCAGCAAGGTCCACATCCTCCGCGACTCCTGGCGGATGCTGCGCGACGCCGTGCGAGTACGGGGGATGATGAACGACAAAGGGTGACGACGTGCTTCGCGCTCATCGAACCCTCATGCCGTCGCTATTAGTTTTTCGGGAGCGGGCTAGGCGCGCTGCTCGGCGATAATGAGCCGGGGACGTAGAGGAAATTGAAGTATTTTACAGACTCTGCGGCCAGCGTGCCGAGAGTCATGCGCAGCGGGAGGACGTTGCCGGACTCTGTAGGGTGGTTGCGGTTACTCAGGAAAATAATGAACGTCTTCGAGAATGGATCGATCCACAGCGAGCCGCCCGTCCAGCCTGTATGGCCGTAGCTCCCGAGCGGGAACCAACGCCCGCGCGGCCCGCTGTAAGGAGTGTCGATATCCCAGCCAAGGCCGCGTCGGCCTTCCACGCTTGGTGGCGTAGCGACGCTCGTCATAAGTGCGATGGTAGCGGGCTTCAGCACGGGGCCGCCGTTGAGCAGCATCCGGGCGAATTTCGCCACGTCGCTGGCAGTGCTGAAGAGCCCGGCGTGTCCGGCGACGCCGCCCAATAGCCGCGCCGTCGGATCGTGGACTTCGCCGCGAATAGTCGTCGGAGCGATGCGCGGATTCGCCGTGGGGCGGAAGGTAGTGTCGGCCATCTTGAGCGGGCCGTAGATTTCCCTCGCGCAAAAGACATCAAGCCGGTCGCCGCTGACTTTGCGAACGAGTTCGCCGAGCAGGATGAAGTTCACGTCGCTGTACCGAATGCGCACGCCAGGCTCATCGCCGAGCGGTTGCGCCAGGGCCTTCTCGATCCCTTCCGAGTAGCCAGCCCAGCCCGCACTGGGGATACCCGGCTTTTCGCCCGAGGTGTGCGTAAGCAACGCACGAACGGTCACACGACCGTCGCCGACGAACTCCGGCAAATAGCGATTCACGGGTGCGTCGAGCTCCACCTTTCCTTGCTCCACAAGCTTCATCACAGCGGGCGTGGTCGCGAGCACTTTGGTCAGCGACGCCATGTCGTAGATGGTGTCGATCGCGTTTGGCTCGACATCCGGCTGAACAGTGCGGTTTCCATACGCAACTTGGTAGATGGAGCCATTGCGCTCCAGCCACAGGACACCACCAGGCAAGTGCCCATCAGCGATCGCGAGGTTCACCGCTGCGTCCATCTCACGCAGCTTCTCGAGGTGAAAGGCGGCGGTTTCATCGGCCATCGCGACACCAATTAAGGCGGTGAAAAGGAGCGATAGCCGCGCGCTCATTTGCCGAGCGGCGTGGTGACGCTCACTCCCGAGGGCGGGGTGAAGTCGAACTTTACGTCACTCTGTTTCGTGGAGTGGACGTTACGGTAGGTCGTCACGACGCGGTCACCTTTTGGCAACGTGGCATCGGTCTTTTTGACATTCCCATCGGCATCCATCGAAACCTCTAGCGAAGTGACGTATTTTTTCAGCCCGCTCGATTTCGGCGTTAGTGCCACGACGTAGCCGCCCTCCCCCTTGCTCGCGGTGACGCTGAAAAACTTCTCCACGCCATCGAAGTTCAGCCCCGCCGTGAGCGCAGCAAGACTGTCGTCGAAGACCTGCCGCTGCCCGAGCGTGTAGTGCTCAGCCTCCTTAAATGCCGGGTAGTAAATCCACAACTCCGCGCCATTACACACTGCGAGGGAAGGCGAATTTCCCTTCACCTCGCGGCGAAATTTGTTCGGTGCCTGGAACGCGATGGTCCCACTGCTCACGATGGGCTTGTTCACCAGCCGCGTCGTGCGCTCCTCGCTAAAGTCCGCGCTGAGCGACGGCAGTTGCGCACGCTGCGACTGAAGCTTGGCGACGAGCGTCTTCTGCTCATCGGCACTCAATTCTTGAGCATGAACGGTGGCGACGAAGGCGAGACTAAGGACGAGTATAGAGCGGGACATAATTAAACCATTGTTCCGGATATCGCCGAATGAGCGACTCGAAAGTTTCAGCGATGCGCTGTGTGTTTGGCAGCATCGTTTTGCGGAGCGCGCCGAATTCCATCGGGACCTCAGCCAGTGCCATCGATTCATAGCGCCAGCTCGGCTGCGCAACGACGAATGCCGGAATCACCGCTGCGCCTGAGTGATGCGCGAGCATCGCTGCCGCCATGCTAAATTGGGTCTCCCTTCCGAACTGCTGCACCGTCAGCCCCGTCCCCTCGTAAGGTCGGTCCACCAAAACTGCGAGCACCTCGTTGCGCCGCAGCACCGCCAACATCTCCACAAACGAAAACTCCCGGCCGGGCCCGACTTCCAGTGTGCCGATGCCCAGTTGCCTCCTCGCGGAGCAACGCCAGCGCGAAAGTTCCGGGGATGGCTCCGGCAGCGTCACGACCGTCGGCAAGACGCCACATCGTGCGAGCCATTGTGCCCCAAGCTCCCAATGCCCGAGGTGCCCTGTGACAAGGATGACTCCCCTCCCCTTTGCTCGCGCAGCCTCGACGTGCTCCCAGCCCGACGAGGTATCGAACATGGGCTCTAGTCGGTCACGCCGACCGCCCGCGGTGATAAAGTAGTCGCCGAGCATCCGGCCAAAATTGCGTATCCCTTGTAGATACATCCGCTCCAACTCCTCCGGCGGAGATCCTAGAGCGAAACGAAGATTCTCCAACATCGCGGCTCGTGCTGCCGGACGCCGAGCCGCGCCCGCCAGTGCCACACGCTCCGCGAACCAATGGACCGCACGACGCGGGCACAATTGAGCAACCGTGTACGCAACCTTGAACCCACCAATCTTGTAAAAACGCTCGGCCATCCAGGAAGCTCGCGAAAAGTCGCTCTACTTCGCGTCGGCTGGCTTCTCGGGTTTTACAGCTGATGACGGCTTGGCAAACTCCGCCTTTAGATGCTCCTCCATCGCAGCCAAAAGCGGCCAGCGGCGATCCTCCATCTCTTTGCGCAGCCGCTCCTCGATGAGCTTACGCTCTTCAAAATAACGTAGAGTAAAATCCTTTTTCTGCGCCTCATTCAGCTCAAGCCCAGAGCGCTTGATGACCTCCTGAATCTCTTCTCCGGCCCGCTGCATCCGATCCGAGTGCATCTTCGTAAATCGCTCGCGTTGATCTGCTGGCATATCAAGCCACGCCTTGAAGTTTCCCCAGAATTTCTGCCGCTGTTCAGGGGACATTTTCTCGAACTCTTTCTTCGCCTGATCGCGCATCGCCTGCGCCTCGGGGGGGAGCTGAAAAGACGGACGCCCCGGACCTTCCTCACCTGGTTTCCCGGGGCCCCGATGCTCCCAGCGACGCCCTTCGTCACCGGGTTTAGGTGGTGGTGGTGGACCACCAGGAGGGAGGTCAAATTTAGGCGCAGATCCAGGTGCTTGGGGCGACTCCTGAGCGGAGACGCAGCAAGCGGATGCGATTAAAACAATGAGGACGGGTCTGCTTCGAGCCATAGCGCGTTATCCTCCGCCGCCACGAGCGTGTCGAGATCGGCGATCAAGTTCAATTCCGACGCCTCCGCGACAGCGAGCGCCATATCATCCAGCGATGGCCCCACCGAGGGAATCACCGCCTTTTCCGGCAATAAAGCCAACGCAGCAATCGCACACGCTGTCGCAGTCACCGGGATAAACCACTTCGTCCGCAACCATTGTGCGAGGGCCGCAAAGCCTTTCGGTCGCTCCATCTCCTCGCGGACCTTGCGCATGACATTTGCGGCAAAAAACGCCGACACCTTGGGCTCCCGAGCCTTGCCCAAGAAATCCCACAAGTCGTCATGTTCGTCGTCTTTCATACCTTCAATAAACCATAGCGTGCGCCAGAAGTTGCATGAAATTCTCGGCTACTTGTCTTTAAAATGTTCCGTCAATCCCTCGAAGAGCCTCATCGTGGACGGATCGAAAGTCATCTTTTGCCCAAGAGAACGCTTCAACAGGTCGAAGCACGCGCGAAAATGCAGCTCTTCCTCCTTCGTTTGTCCGGTGCTGCGCGCGAAGTGAGCGAGCTTGTAGTGCGACACTACGACATCGTGAACGGCTTGCGCAGAAGCCGGGTCTGCTTTGAGGAGGCGTTCGCTGATTTCGAGGTCGCGAGTGAAGTGCGCCAGCGCCTTTTTGATGTCCTCGGGCTTACCGAGCGTGGCGAGATAGTCGCCTAGTTTGTTCAGCCCCACCGAGAGGTCGCGCGCGGCTTGGGCATTGGTGGGAGCCGCTTTGAGCAGGGCTTCGCGAAGTTCGACGCTCCGCGTGAAGTAGCCCAGCGTCGCCTCTGTTTCCTCCGGCTTGCTCTGCACGACGAGAAAATCGGCGAGCTTTTCCAGCGCGATGGAGACTTCGCGCGATGCCACTGCGGAGTCGGGCTCCTTTTTCAGCAGCGCTTCGCGAAGCTCCAAGCTGCGGGTAAAATGGCCGCGTGCGGTAATGGCGTCGGCATCGTCGCCATTCGCAGCGATGAAGCTCCCGAAGTGCTCAAGGCACAGCGCCAAGTCACGGGCAGCGGCGGCGGACTCGGGCTTCTCTTTATAGGCGCGCTCGGTGTTTTCGAGTGCTCGTGTGAAATAGTCCGCCGCTTTGTCCAAGTCGCCTTCCTGCCCGCGCCCGGAGAGAAATGTGGCGAGGCGGTCGAGGCTCGCGCACACATCGCGCGCGGCTCCGGCATGAGTGGGCGCTTTTTTAGCGATGCCCTCTGCCAGCTCTAGGCTGCGAGTGAAATGAGCAAACGCTTTGTCGGCATCGCCCGGCTGCCTCCGTCGCACGAGGAAAGAGCCGATCTCATTCAGGCTGGCCGATACCGCGCTCGCCGCCGCCGGCTCGTCGGGCCTATTTTTCAGAACGGTTTCCCGGAGCTGAAGGCTGGCGGTGAAGTGCGTCAGTGCCTGCTCCGCATCGCCCGACTGCCCTCGCGTGGCCAAGTAACTGCCGAGAGCCGAGAGGTCCGTCGCGACAGCAGTGGCGGCATTTGCAGACGAGGGGTTCGCTTTGAGTTGCGCTTCGCTGGTGGCGAGTTGCGCCATGATTTTATCCACCGTCACATCGGTCTTAGCGGTGGTGACTTCGGCGGCGGAGATGGCACCGATGAAGATGAGCGTGGTAAGGAAGGTCATGGCTTTTCCCGTTTCGCGATGTCCACGCACACGAGCTTTTCCTCGCTGCGGAGATAGAGTCGTCCATTGGAAAGAACAGGCCCGGCCCATGTGGGATAGACGAGCCCCGGCACTTGCCAGCGGGCGAGTTCCTCGCACTTTTCGGCGTTCGGTTTGAAGAGCCCGAGCAGCCCGGCCTCGCCAAGTGCGATGAGTTTACCATCGGCATGGATCGCCCAGCCGCGCGCAAAGACATCCGGCATCGGCTCGCCTCGGAGCTTGTTGTGGCCTGCTTTGCGCCAGCGTTCATCGCGCTCCCACATCACTTTGCCGGTGAGGAATTCCACGCAGCGGAAGACGCCGTCGGGCTCATTGCGCCCGCTGAACGCGTAGAGGTGGTCGCCTATGAGATTCGGCTGCGACCAGTGCATCTCTAGCGCAAGCGAGCGCCACACTTCCTCCACGCCTTTGCCGTCCGGCTTCACGCGGAGGAGCACGGACCCGCTCTTGTAATACGCCGACGAAAGGAGGATGAGGTCGCCGCGCACCACCGGCGTCATCCCATTCACCGTCTCCTCGCGCGGCGAGCGGAACCAGAACGAAAACCGGTGCTCGCCCGTCGCCGGGTCCAGCGAGATGAGCCCTTGGCGCGTGACCGTGAGGACGTGCCGCTGACCGTGGATCGTCACCAGCACGGGCGTGCAGTAGCTCGTCGCCTTTTGGAAAGCCGGGTGCGCCGTGTCCCACTTCACGAACGGCTCGCCGGGCCAGCCCTGCATCAGCGCGCCATCCCACGTCTTCGCGCCGCCATTTGCCCAGAGCGTTTTGCCCGTCGCCGCGTCAAAGGCGACGACGCCCGCATCCGGCTGGCCGCCGACGTGGACGATGAGCCGCTCGCCATCCAGCACAGGCGCACTGCCGACGCCGAAAAAGGCGGGCGGCACGTTGAAATCCGCGCCTGTATTTCGCTGCCACAGTTCCTTGCCGCTCACGCGGTCGAGGCACAGCAGCGTGCCTTCCGCGCCGAAGAGGAAGCAGCGGTCTTTCGTGAGCAACGGCTGGCAGCGCGGCCCATTATTGAAGCCGTAAGGGTCTTCAAATTTCGTCGGCGAGGAATGCGTCCACTTCACCTTCCCCGTCAGCGCATCCATCGCCTCCGCGACCTCATTTTCACCCACGCGGTGAAAAAGCACCACCATCCCGTCGAGCACGCTTGGCGCGCTATACCCCGTCCCCGCATCGCGCGACCACACGACCTTCGGCCCCGCTTCCGGCCAGCGATCTAAGAGCCCCGTCTCCGGCGAGGTGCCGTCGCGGTTCGGCCCGAGAAACGTCGGCCAATCAGCAGCGAACGAGTGGAGAGCAAAGAAGCAGACGAGAAGTGCAAAGCGCATAGTCCCTGTGCCATAGCCGAGCGTGCGCGCATTGGACAATCTCGAACACGCCCCGCGTCAATGCGCGGCCAACGCAGCGACGGCGATTTCGCCCGTCTTCTCGATGTCCTCAATGCTGTGCGCCAGCGAGATGAAGCCCGCCTCGAACTGCGATGGCGCGAAGTACACGCCGCGCTCCAGACATGCGTGGAAGAAGCGCCCGAATGCCGCTTTGTCGGAGTGCATCGCGTCGGTGAGGTTCCAGATTTCGCCGCTCATAAAGTACGTGCAGAACATTGAGCCGATGCGGCGGAAGTTGTAGTCGCGCCCGGCGCGTTTCAGCCCGGCGCGCACGGTCGCTTCAAATGCTGCGCCGAGTTCCTCCAAGCGCGCCCAGCCGTTCAGCCGGTCCAGTTCCCGGAGCTGCGCGAGGCCAGCAGCTAGCGCCAGCGGGTTGCCGCTCAGCGTGCCTGCTTGATAGACGGGGCCGTCGGGCGAGAGCTGGTCCATGACTTCGCGCCGCCCGCCGAATGCGCCGACGGGCAAGCCGCCGCCGATGACTTTGCCGAGCGCGGTGAGGTCAGGCTTTAGCCCGATGATGCTCTGGTAGCCGCCGCGCGCGAGGCGGAAGCCGGTCATCACTTCGTCGAAAATGACGAGCGCCCCGTACTCGGCGCACAGCTTCCACAGCAGTTCGTAAAAGCCCGGCTTCGGGAAAAAGAGCCCCGCATTTGCAGGCACAGCCTCCACGATGACGGCGGCGATGTCCCTCCCCTGCTCCGCAAAAACCGCCCGCAGTGCATCGGCGTCGTTGTATTCTACCGTGAGCGTGAGCGCGGCAAACTCGGCGGGCACGCCCGCACTGTCGGGGTGCCCGTGGGTGAGCGCGCCGCTGCCCGCCTTCACGAGCAACGAGTCCACATGGCCGTGGTAGCAGCCGTTAAACTTCACGATTTTCCCGCGCCCGGTGAAGCCGCGTGCGAGCCGGATGCACGACATCGTGGCCTCCGTGCCGCTGTTCACCATGCGGACTTTCTCGATGCTCGGCACCCACTCGCAAATCGTCCGCGCCATCTCCACTTCGGAGGGATTCGGGATGCCAAAACTCACGCCGTTTTTCGCCGCTCCCGCGATAGCATCGAGCACCACTTGCGGCGCGTGGCCGAGGATCGCCGGGCCCCAAGTCCCCACGTAGTCAATCAGCTCGCGGCCATCCACGTCCCACACTTTGCAGCCCTTCGCGCGCTCTACGAAAAACGGCTCTCCACCCACGCCACGAAAGGCGCGCACGGGTGAGTTCACCCCGCCGGGAATGTAGCGGCGGGCTTCGGCAAATAGTTCTTTGGATCGGCTCATCCTCCCACCAAAGCAGGTCGCAGTGGCGGCTGGAAAGACATTCGACATTCTCCGCGCGACATTCGACATTCTGCCGATGCCATTCACACCTGCACAACTCCGCGCCAGCCTTGGCGGCGTCATCGCGTTCCCCGTCACACCGTTCGACGCGAAGCTCCGGCTCAACCTGCCCGGCCTTCGCAAAAACCTCCGCAAGCTCGTCAAACACGACGTCTGCGCCATCGTCGTCGGCGCGGGCACTGGCGAGCTGCACTCACTTTCCACCGAGGAACATCTCGCCGTAGTAAAGGCCACGCTGAAAGAAGTCGCAGGCCGTCGCCCCGTGCTCGCAGGTGTCGGCTTCAGCCCGCAGACCGCGCAAGACATGGCGAAAAACTGCACGGCTGCTGGCGTGGACGGCATCCTCATTTTCCCGCCCTACTATCCCGGCGATGCGAACGACGACGGCATGTTCGCCTACTACCGCGACACCTCCGCAGCGACCAAGCGCGGCGTCATCATCTATAGCCGCGACCACGCGAACTTCTCGCCCGCCGCCGTCGAGCGGCTCGCCACGATTCCGAACCTCGTCGCATTCAAAGACGGGCAGGGCGACATCCGGCGCTTCCAGCAAATCATGGCTCGCGTCGGCGACCGCCTGCACTGGATCGGCGGCGCAGGCGACGACTGCGTGCCTGCCTACTACAGCGCCGGAGTCCGCACCTACACGAGCAGCATCGCCAACGTCGCCCCGCGCCTCTCGCTGCGCCTGCACGAGCTGGCCAGCGCCCGCACACCCGCCGCCGACGCCGAGCTTTCCGCGATAATGCGCACGCTTGTCGTCCCGCTCTACGCCTTCCGCGCGCGGCGCAAAGGCTACGAGGTTTCCGTGATGAAGACACAGATGGACCTCACCGGCCAAGTCGGCGGCAGAGTCCGCCCCCCGCTCAACGACATCAAGCCCGAGGAGCTGGAGGAGCTGCGCAAGACGATGAAGGCGTGGGAGCCTTGGCTTTAAGCAAGTCGCCGCAGCGCTCCAAGTCGCTCTAACTTCCCAAGAAACAACACGGAGGACGCATTCCCACGCCAAACAGCAGGGATCCTGAATCCGCCCCTCAATCCTTGTTTTTCACCGCCTCGGGTTTCTGCGCAATCAAAGCGATTGCGGGCCAGCCAGGGATGATTCGGGTGCCTGTTTCATCGCGCCTGATGATACGGGCCGAGCGGAAAATTTTGGGATTTGCGGCAATCAGCACGGCAAAATCTTCGTCCGAATACTCAAGGCCGATTGCCCGCAAATGCCGGAAGCTGTGACCACTTCCCCTCAAGGCGTAGCGGATGCGCTCAACGGCTTCGAGATCCGTTATCTTGGCGACAGATGGGTTCAAGTTCACGCGGATCGATTGCGCTCCGGGAAGCGCCCGCTGCGCGCCTTTCTCCTCCCGGGCAGAGCGAATGGCGACAAAAGTAGTGGGATGAGCTTTGAGAAATGCGTCGAACTGGGCATCCGAATACTGAAAGCCCATCCCTCGAAGTTGCTGGTAGGTTCGGTCGCCCGACTTGAGCGCTTCGACCAGTCGTTTCTCAAAGTTCGCTTCTTCGATTTTCGGGGAAAGTGTCGGGATTTTTGAATGCGGTGGATTCGCACCGACTGAGAGCATTTCGGTGGCGTCAGGCTTGCCGTCGTGATCGAAATCCTCCGCGCCGTCCGCCGTGCCGTCGCGATCAGAGTCGGCGGAATCAATCTTCAAGCCGAGCGCAAGTTCCACCCAATTGGGGACGCCATCGCCGTCCGGGTCGGCATTGGGGTCCACGACTTGGATTCGTTTGGTGGGCGAGGCTTCGCCAAAAGGCGCACCCGCAGCCGGTTCGACCCGCCATGCAGTATTGTAAGAGCCGGGCTCGGACGGTGCCGTGACTACAAAACTGAACTCCGCTTCGCCCCACGTTTCAGTCACCGCCTCGATGGCAGCGCGCCCCGAAATCCATGTCCACTTGCCCGCTCTTGCCGGCGCGAGTTGATAGCCGTCCTTGGCCCATTGTGTGGTCCCGATGTTCCGAAAGCTCACCGCCACGCGGTAGCTTCCACCTGCGGCCATGATGGCCGGCACATCTTGGTCGAGATACGCAGCGCCATTACCCTTCACAGCTTGCAGATCGAACTTCGCCGACGCGACAGCACTGCTGCGACCATCAGCCAGAAATGCGCGGGCTTTTACGACCGCCGGAGTATCGAGCAGGATGGTTCCATCTCCACCGATTTCCACATCGCGCTCGTTCGGCTCCGAGCCATCGGTCGTCACATGAATTAACGCTCCGGGCGCACGGCAGGAGAGACGGATTGCTTGCGGCGCGACGGTAGCACCTCCATTGGGCGTGATGATGACGGGGGCCACATTCTGCGCCCGTCCAGGCGCACTGGAAAACAGGACCACGAAGAGTGATTGCACAAAAAGAACGGAAGCGATGATGGAGTGGCTCATTTTGGAAATTCAGCTTATCGCTCACGGCTAAGCCCGTGCTCGCAACTTGGCAAACACAACCGGCAACTAATCCTGCTCCCTTCTAACTCTTCCCTCTACGAAGCAGCGCGGATATGGATATTGAGTGCGTGATTTTAATGAAAGGACTGGTCTTTTTTCTCGCGGGGATGTGTGCGCTGGCGGCGGAACGGGTGGTGATCAATGAGGTCCACTTCGACCCGAAGGATAAGCGCCCGCTGGAGTTCATCGAGCTGCTGAATGCGGGCGATGCTCCGGCGAAGCTCGATGGCTGGAAGCTCGATAAATACAGTTTCCCAGCGGGGACTACGCTGGCGGCGGGGGCGTTCCTCGTGGTGGCTCAGGATGCGGCGGCGCTGGAGAAAGAGTTCGGCGTGAAGGCGCTCGGGCCGTTCGCGGGGAAGCTGAGTAATGAGGGCGAAAAGCTGACGCTGGCGGACGCTGCGGGGCGGGTGGTGGAGTCGGTGAAATACAGCGCGGGTTTCCCGTGGCCGACGGCGAGTGCGGGGATGGGTTCGTCGCTAGAGCGCATCCATCCGCTCGCCGATGCGTCGAGGCCGGGGCACTGGCGGGCGTCGGGGTTTGCGGATGTGCCGACGACGAAAGCGGGCATCTTTATCCCGCCAGGAAGCAGCGGATGGAAGTGGCGCAAGGGCATCGGCGATCCCGGCGCGTGGACGACTCGCGAGTATAAAGAGGACGGCGCGTGGGCGGCGGGGAAGGCGGGTTTTGGCTACGGTGACGATGACGATGCGACGGTGCTCGGGGACATGGCCGGGCGGTATGCCAGCGCGTATTTCCGCCACCGCTTCACCGTTGAGCAAGTCCCGCCCGCGCTGGTTCTGCGGGTGCGGGTGGATGATGGCTGCGTCGTGTGGCTGAACGGGCAGGAGGTCGCACGGCTGCACGTCGCGCCGGGTGCGGTGAAGTTCGCGGAGGAGCACGAGGCGGGCGAATGGGAGGAAGTGCGGCTGGACAATCCCGCGCGCTTTTTAGTCGCTGGGGAGAACGTGCTGGCGGTGCAAGCGGTCAATTCCGCGCTCGATAGCAGCGACCTCTCGCTCGATGTGTCGCTCGCTTTACCCGGCCAAATCAAAGGCGGGACGCGGCCCACGCCGGGCGCGGCAAACTCCGTGGCTGCGGCCAGCGCGCCGCCTGCGTGCGCGTGGGTGCAGCACCAGCCAGTCGCGCCGAAAGCGGGCGAGCCCGTGGTGCTCTCGGCGGCGATCACCGACCGCGAAGGCGTGGCGTCCGTCGTGGCGCATGTGCAGTTCGTGGAGCCCGGCGCGTATGTGCGGCGCGGCGATGCGGACTACGAGACGCGCTGGCAGGATTTCCCGATGATCGACGCGGGGCGCAGCGGCATCTGGTCCACGACGATCCCCGCCGACGCGCAGACGAATCGCCGCCTCGTGCGCTACCGCTTCACCGCGACGGGCGGCGACGGCGCGACGGTGCGCTTGCCCTACGCCGATGACCCGTGCCCGAACTTCGCCTACTACGTGTGGAATGGCCCGCTGGCGTGGACGGGCGCTTCGCAGCCGGGCAAGACGCCGCCCGTCACGTTCAGCGCCGAACTGCAAAAGACGCTCCCCATTTTCACCCTCGTCGCGAACGCGCAAGACGTGCAGCGCAGCCAGTACGACGGCGGCTACAACCACCGCCGACTCACCGGCACATTCGTCCACGAAGGCCGCGTGTACGACCACGTCGCCTTTCACAATCGCGGCAGCGCCAGCACGTATGAATGCGGGAAAAACAAGTGGGGCTTCAACTTTCTCCCCGCCCACGAACTGCCCATGCGCGACCAGTGGGGCCGCCTCCGCAAAGAACGCTGGAACAGCTTCGCCATGAACGGCTGCGCTTCCCCGTGGGTGCAGGAAAATCGCGGCATGGCGGGGCTCGACGAGGCCATCTCCTTCCGCGCCTACCAGCTCGCCGGGCTGGCGGCGGCGGATTGCCAGCCGGTGCATTTTCGCGTCGTATCCACGGCGGAGGAGCAGGGCAAAACGCAGTACGACGGCGACCTGTGGGGGCTCTACCAAGCCATCGAAGACCCCGACGGCGCGTGGCTGAAAAACCACCGCTGGCCCGACGGCATCACCGTCACCCACGAGCACGGCATCCAGCACATCCCCGGCGGCTACGCGGGCGACGCCGCGCGCGAGTGGGGCGATTTTTGCGGCGGTCCGCGCGGCGACGCTGAGGCGTGGTGGCGCAAGAATATGGACGTGCAAGGCTACTACAGCTTCCACGCCATGAACCGTCTCGTCGCCAACATCGACCTGCGCCCCGGCGCGAATCACTACTTCTACCGCCACCCCGAGCGCGGCTGGTCGCCCGTGCCGTGGGACCTCGATATGCAGTTCCTCCCGCGCACGCACCAGCCCGGTTTCATTGACCAAATCCGCTGCCTCGAAGTCCCCGCCCTGAAGCGCGACTTCCGCAACCGCGCCCGCGAAATACTCGACCTCTTCGCCAGCGACCCGCGACCCACCGGTGGGCAAATCGGCCAGCTCGTCGCCGAATACACGCGCCTCATCGAGCCCGCCGCCGGGAGCTGGGCGCAGCTCGACCAAGCCCGCTGGAACCACGCGCCGCCCACCCGCAGCAAAGGCGCGTTTTACCGCACCCGACCCGACTTCCCGAGCTTCGCAAAATACGTCCTCGATTTCTGCACCGACACGCGCCCGAAGAAGGACTACGCCATCAACGATCAGAAACCCCTTGGCTACGGCTGGGGCTACCTCGCCATCGAAGCCGCCGACAAAGACATCCCCGAGCGCCCCACGATCAAATACACCGGCCCCGCCAGCTTCCCCGCAGGCGCACTCGGCTTTGAAAGCAGCGCCTTTTTGGGAAAAGGAACGTTCGCCGCGATGCAGTGGCGCATCGGCGAAATCGGCACGCCCGCCTACAAGCCGTGGTGCTACGAACTAGAGCCCGTCTGGCAAAGCCCCGAAGCGCCCACATTCGTCCCGCAAATCCACATCCCGCCAACTATCTGCGCCCCCGCCCACACCTACCGCGCCCGCGTCCGCCACAAGGACGTGACAGGCCGCTGGAGCCACTGGAGCGAGCCCGTGGAGTTTGTGGCGAAGTGAATTGCCATTCCGGGGTTTCTCCGGCATCCCGCGAATATGAATCTCATCTCCATCGAAATCGGCGGCTCGAAGCTCCAGGTCTTTGCGGGCAATGCAGCCGGGGAAATCTTGGAGCGGTGCCGGTTCTTTGTGGACCGGGAGGCGGGCGGCGAGGGCATCCGGGCGCAGATTGCGGAGGCGTTGCCGGGGTTAATCGCGCGCTGGCAGCCGCGGGCCATCGGCGTGGGCTATGGCGGGCCGGTGGATTGGAAAACGGGGCGCATCAAGTGCTCGCACCACGTCAAAGGCTGGGACGATTTCCCCCTCGGCGAATGGCTGACGGAGCGGACGCGGCTACCCGTTTTCGTGGAGAATGATGCGAACGTGGCGGCGCTCGGCGAGGCGCTGCATGGCGCGGGGAAGGGCATAAGCCCGGTGGCTTGGGTGAATTGCGGGAGCGGCGTCGGCGGCGGGCTGGTGGTAGATGGGCGGCTCTACCACGGGGCGATCCCCGGCGAGCTGGAGATAGGGCACATCCGGCTCAGCCAAGACGGGACGATTGTGGAGGATCGCTGTTCCGGCTGGGCGGTGGACCGTGCGGTTCGTGAGGCGGTAAAAGAAGAGCCGGGCTCGGTGCTGGCGCAACTCGTGGGTTCGGCGGAAACAGGCGGCGAGGCGCGACTACTCTTGCCCGCGCTGGCCGAAGGGTGCCCAATCGCGGACCGCGTGCTCACGGCTTCGATGAGCGATTTAGCCTTCGCCCTCAGCCACGTCGTCCACCTCGTACACCCCGCCGTAATCGTCGTCGGCGGCGGGCTGCACCTCATCGGCGAGCCGCTGCGGCAACGCATCGCGGACGCGCTGCCACGCTGGGTGATGTCGGCCTTTGGCGCACCGCCCGTGGTGCTCGCACAGCTCGGCGAAGACTCTGTGCCTATCGGCGCTCTCGCTCTCGCCGCCGCAGGACTGCGATAGGGCGATCTCGCTGGTTGCATTCCTTTCGCGAATCGCCACTGTCCTCACCCGTTTATGAAGACTATTCTGTACTCAACGATCCTCGCCACACTCACCGCCACATCTTTCGCCGCACCCGGCGCGACCGCACCCGGCATTGCGCTGAAGGCTGAAGCAAAGCCCGCCGATCAGGCTTGGGCAGCCATCGAAGGGATCCTTGTCGGACCCAAGAAACGCCCGACCAGTAAGGAGGAAGCCGTGGAGATTTACACCGCGCACTTGAAGGACTTCGACGCGAAGGCCGCCTCTTTCCGTAAAGACTTCCCGACCGACGCACGCCGCTGGAAGCTCTCGCTGGAAGAGATCAAAATGAACGGAATGCGCAAATTTGTCGGCCAGCCTGAGCGGGACGAGGCCGCCGTCGCGAAGCTCGTCGCCGACATCCTCGCCGCGCCCGATGCGGACAAGGAGACGAAGGGCTTCGCAAGCTTCATGAGCGTAGGCGAAATGGCGGACGCGCTGGAGAACGGCAAGGGCACGTTGGCCGAGTTTGAAAAAGCGGCGGCAGACCATCTCAAAACGTATCCCGAGTTCAAAATGAACGCCCAAGTCGAGGCTTCGGTGAAGACTCAGAAGACGAAGGCTGACCTGAAATCAAAGCCCTTCGATTTGAAGTTCACCGCCACCGACGGCACCGAGGTAGATTTTGCCAAGCTGCGCGGCAAAGTCGTGCTCGTGGACTTCTGGGCGACGTGGTGCGGCCCCTGTGTGGCAGAGGTTCCCAACGTCGTCGCGACTTACAAAAAGCTCCACGAAAAGGGCTTCGAGATCATCGGTATCTCCCTCGACCAAGATAAGTCGAAACTCGACGCATTCGTGAAAGACAAAGCGATGCCTTGGCGGCAATTCTTCGACGGCAAAGGCTGGCAGAACGAAATCGCGCAGAAATTTGGCATCAACAGCATCCCTGCCATGTGGCTCATTGATAAAAAAGGAATGGTCGTCTCCACCAACGCCCGCGACGGCCTCGCGGTGAAAGTGGAGAAAGCACTCGCAGAATAGTCTATGCGTATCCTCATCGCCGCTGCGGCCCTTGCGCTCGCTCCCGCCCTTCCCTCCCAAGCACAAGAGAAACCGCCAGCGGCTGTCGAGGAGACGCCCGAGGCGCTCCTCGCACGAATCGACGCGCTGCTCGCCGACGAAGGCCCGACGGAGGTCGTGGACGAAGCGCAAATGCGAGTGATCCTGAAAAAGACGATCACCGGCGTGGACGCGCTCGCGAAGCAATTCCGCAAGCAATTCCCCGAGCACCCGCTCCGCTGGCAGATTCGCTTCCACGAAGCGATGATGCTCAGCATGCGCAAAGAGGCCGGATTGAACGTCCCAGAAGTGACAACTCCGCTCCCCATCTTCGACGAAATCCTCGCCGCTCCCGACGCACCAGCAGACGTGAAGACGAGCACGGGGATGACGCGCCTAGAGTTCCTCTCCGCCGAGGTCTTCGAGGGTCGCACGCCGCTCGAAGCGTGGGAAAAAGACGCCGCCGCCTTTCTCAAAGCGAACCCCGACTTCCCCGACGCCGTCGTCATCGCCGAGATGAATGTCGAGCTCGTCGAGGAGCGCGCTCCCGAGCGACTCGACGCTCTTCTGACCACCTACGCCGCGAACAAAAACCCCAGAATCGCCGAGCTCGCCCGGGACAAACAGACCGAGGCAAAAGCCAAGGCGGAGATGAAATCGAAGCCGCTCGACCTGAAATTCACCGCCCTCGATGCTCGCGAAGTGGACCTCACCAAGCTGCGCGGCAAAGTCGTGCTCGTGGACTTCTGGGCGACATGGTGCGGCCCCTGCATGGCCGAACTGCCCAACGTCCTGAAAGCCTACGAAGACTTGAAGGAGAAAGGATTCGAGATCATCGGCATCTCCCTCGACGAAGAAAAAGCCGAGCTAGAAAAGACCATCAAGCGCCGCAAAATCGCGTGGCCCCAGTACTTCGATGGCACCGGCTGGGATAACAAAATCGCCAAGCGCTTCGGCATCACCGCCATCCCCGCGATGTGGCTGGTGAACAAGAAAGGCATCGTCGTGGACATGAACGTGCGAGGCGATCTGAAAGAGAAGATCGAGAAGCTGCTCGCCGAGCCAGCGGAGTAGAAGCAGATCCCCCGCAGAAACGAAAACGGCGAAGCGCAAGTTGACTTGCGACTTCGCCGTTTCGTTGTGGAGGAAGGAGACTACTTCTTTTTCAGCGAAGCGAGATACTCGACCAAGTTCACGAGGTCGTCTTGCGAGAGGATGTTGCTGAGGCCCACCGGCATGAGCGAGGTGGTGAGCTTCTCGCGCTTGGCGATGTTGCCTTTCGCCACCGTCTGCGTCGCGCCGCCGGGAAGGACGAGAGTGATTTCTTCCTTCGTTTCGCTGCGGACAATGCCGCTGGCGACGGCGTTATCCTTGAGCGTGAAGAGCTGCGTCTCGAAGCCCATCGAGAGGCCGGAGTTAGGGTTGAGGATGGACTCGAAAATAGCTTCTTTCGCGAGCTTCGTTCCGATCTCGGAGAGGCCGGGGCCGACGTCTGCGCCTTTGCCGCCTGCGCTGTGGCAGGTGATGCAGGTGCTCTCCACGCGCTCGAAGATAGCGCGTCCTTTCGCGGCATCGCCGTTCATTTTAGCAAGCTCTGCGATGGCCGGGAGTGGCTTGCCACCTTGCGCATTGGGCATGGGGAAAAGGGCTGCGATGTCTTTGCTCAGCGCGGCGTATTGCACGGCGGCGAATGCGCTGCTGGCGGTAAGTTTCAGCTCTTCGGGGAACTTGCCGTCCTTCGCGAGCTTCACCAGCGACTCCGCCCCAGCTTGCGTGCGGGAGAGCGCCGCGACGGCGGCCTTGCGCAGCTCGGGTTTTTGCGTGGCGTCGGCGAGAAGCGATGAGAGACGGGCGGTTGCGCGTCCACTGCCGCTGGCGGCAAGTGCGTTGGCGACGGCAGGAGCGTCTGGTCCAGCAAGTCCGTCGTTGAAGACTTTCTCCCAGTCGTCGCCCGTGAGGATCAATTTGATCGCCTCGCCAGCGGCGGGGTCGTTGCCGAGTTTGACGGCGGTGGCGAGCAGTGCGGCTCCCTTCCCTTTCACTCCGAAGTCGCGGGCAAGTTCGATAAATGCAGCGGTGCCTTTGGCTTTGTCCATTGCTCCGGCGATGGCACTGGCGACGGCGGGATTATTGGAGCCTTTGAGTCGAGCAAGGGCTTCGCGGGCGATTTCTTCGCTGGCTTTGCCGGAGGTCGCGAGTTCGACGAGCGCCGTAGTGCGGGCGTCGCTGGCGGGTAGGAAGTCGAATGAACGCATGTAGCGAGGCTCTGCGGAAGTGCTGGTTTGGAGCAGGGTGGCGAGGTAGCCAGCGGCTTTTGAGGAGCGCATCCGCCAGACGATGTCGCGTCCGCCGGGCGTGTTCCATTTGTCGCCGACCATCGCGAGCCAAGCGTCGAAGCAGGCGTCTTCGCTTTTCACAGCGCCGATGCCGAGAGCTTCGAGATACCAGCGGTCTTTGCCGTCGTGCTGCACGGCGAGGGCGGCCCAGAGTTTGGCGATGTCGTGCTCGCGGTGAAGCGAGAGGGCGATCTGGCGGCGGACGGCTGGAGTATCTTTCAGCAATCGCCCGACGAGCGCCATATCGCTGTCGAGCGGTGTGGTATCGAGGCGCTTGCAGCGGTGCAGCGTGGAGCAAAGTCGGATGGCCCAGACGCGGACGTTTTCGTCGGTATCGTTGAGGCCGAGCGCGAGGTATTTGATCTCGCTGCCCTTGAGCTGCGAGAGGACGCCCAGCGCACGCGCACGGATGCGCGCATCGCTGCTCTTCCACAGCCCGAGCAGCGCAGGCTCGGCCTTCGCGCCCATCGCGTTCAGCGCGGCCCATGCGGTCGCTTGCGTTACTTTATTGGGAGAAGTCAGCGCCTTCGCCGCGCCCTCCGCCGTGGAAAAATCGGCAGCCGGCGCTTTCGCCAGACCAGCCGGCGCGACGCGGTAGAGGCGGCCCATCATTGCCCCCGGCTCGTGGTCGCCCATCGCGTGCCCACCGACGCCCGGATCATACCAATCCGCCACGACGAGCGAGCCGTCCGGCGCGATGGCCACGTCGCTCACGCGATACCACGAATCTGTGCTCGTCAGAATGTCCACCATTGTCGCCTTGAAGCCCGCGCCATCCTGCGTCACGGGATAAGCGCGCACCGTGCGCGGCCCTGCATCGCAGTGGATGAGCTGGTTTTCAAACTGCGCGCCGAGCGTCTTGCTCTCATTCACGAGGATGCCCGTCGGCGAGCCCGCGCCCGTCTGCAAAAGATTCGGCACCACGCCCGGATCGTTCAGGTGCCAGTGGCGGAGCGGGATTTCCGTCTCGATATTCACGCGCTTGGACTGCCACGCTGCACCGGTCAGCTCGTCGCCGTATCCGTAATTCCCAAACTCCATCACGTAATTGATCCGCACGCCCTTATTCCCATCGTCGTCGTTATCGCTCTGCCACATCGCCCCGAACGAATCCACCGCCACCTCGTAGTTGTTGCGGAAATTGTGCCCCAGCGTCTCCACATTACTGGCCTTCCCCGCCACGAGATCGATATCGCAGCGGAAGACCATCCCCTGCCGGTAAGGCTCGCCTTTGTTCGTGATGTCATTGCCCGCCAAATCCTTCACCCGCGAATCATCGGGCCACTTCAAGTCGGTGATCGAGTTCCCCGAGTTAAAGTAAAACTTCCCCTCCGGCCCGCGCATGAACGAGTGAATCTGGTGGTCGTAATTCCACACACCGCCGACC
The DNA here is from genome assembly GCA_947471505.1 of Chthoniobacteraceae bacterium. Taxonomy (GTDB): domain Bacteria; phylum Verrucomicrobiota; class Verrucomicrobiia; order Chthoniobacterales; family Chthoniobacteraceae; genus SXWH01. The sequence continues at coordinate 30,815 of CANIWM010000071.1, forward strand.
TTGAAAAGCACCACCGCCTCCTCCGCTTTATCGTCGCCATCCTTGTCCGTCAGCAGCCACACATTCGGCGCAGCGCTCACGATCACCTGCGTCCCCTTCCCCGTCGGCGAAGGCAGCACGCAGATGCCCAGCGGATTCGTCAGGTCCTTGCTTTGGTAAAAAGTCTTCTCCACATCCGCCAGCCCATCGCCATCCGTATCCTCCAAAATAACCACCCGGTCCCCCTCCGCGCGGCTGCTCATGTGCCCGCGATAATTCGTACACTCCGCCGCCCAGACACGACCCCGGTGGTCCACCTCGATGTTCGTCGGATTCTGCACCATCGGCTCCGCCGCAAACAGCGACGACTGCAACCCATCGGCAGTTTTGAACGTGCTCATATTCGCCTTTGCCTTCTCCAGCCCGTAACGGGCATCGGCGGAAAAAGCAGGCAGCGTGGCGGCGATAGTGATGGCGAGAATGGCGATGGGTTGTTTCATGGTCCGTGATATATCCGGCAATCGGCGAGCAATTAGCCATTTCCCGCAGCCTCATCGCGCGCACACAAAAACACCATTTCCCCCTCCCCCATCGCTTCCATGAAAAAAGTTCTGGCGCACCACACCGCACACCGTGTAGAACGCGCCCTCCAATCCCAAAAGCGCGGTTAGCTCAGTGGTAGAGCATTACCTTGACACGGTAGGGGTCACAGGTTCGAAACCTGTATCGCGCACCATTTCAACTCTGTGAAATGAAGGGTTTCACGCTAGAATTCGCGACTGCGATTTAAGAAAAATCGCGGGTCAAAATGGAAGCCGCTCAAGGAGAATATCGCTCCGTTGAACGGCGCTGCTGGATTGATCCTAAAAACGGCAGTTGACCCCGTTTTTGAGGCCGAAAAATAGGGTATTTTACTCTGGAAATTGCCAACTGCGGAGCAGTTGAAAATCACTCACCCGTCCAAGGCTCATTTTTCTCTGAAAATCCGTTCAACTGCCGTTTTTA
>CANIWM010000072.1 GCA_947471505.1 Chthoniobacteraceae bacterium
CCCTCGCGGGCGAGGTCGGAGAGGTAGGCGAAGGCTTGGGAGCTGGCTTTGTCGAGCGAGGCACCGCGGCTCTTGTGCTCGACGAGGAGGACGCCGGGCCAGAAGAGGTCGAGGAAGCCGTAGTTGCCCCGGAGGTTTTCGACGGCCTTCTCGAAGACGGCGACGGCTTTGAGGGGGACGTCAAAGCACTGGAAGAAGTCGATCCAGAACTGGTGCTTTTACATTTCCTCGTGGGAGGTCGGCTCTTTATCCTCAACAAAGCTATCACCATCGGCCCGGCGGATCGCGCTGCCGGTCGGGACTATCTCGATGAATCAATTTTCGCCAGCATCCTCACTTTGCTGAACGACCAGACTTCGCCGGAGCCTGTCATACCGGGCTATGCCACGCGGGTGCGCTCGGCAATTTTCGCGCGGGCCAAATGGCTGAAGGAAACGGGGGAGGCGCAGACGGCCTACGAGGAGGTGGAGGTGCATCTTCGGGATTTCTGGGAAGCGCTCAAACGCCGCACCGGGCGGAAGAAACACGACCCTTCGGTGCTGGCCTTTTACAAGCTGCCGGAGGACGGCGCGCTCGCCCCACTCAACAGCCGCGAGGATGTCGAGACCGCGTGCAACAACGCGCTGGATGGCGAAAAGGAGGCGGTGAAAGCGGGCTTCCCACCTATGGCAAACCCGAGCGCGCAGGATCTGCAAGAAAAGCTCACTGATGCAAAACGCGAGGCTGGGGAAGTGACACAATTTGCGCGTGCGCTCGAACGTGCGCAACGCGATGTGCAGGAGAAACGCCCGCGCGCTATCGAACTGGTGGAAGACGTAATCGCGGCGCTCCGCTACAACACGCGCAAGCTGGAGCCCGGCGCGGCACGCGACATCATGCGCAGCTACGGCGTCGCGTTTGAGTTTGACCCCGGCGAAACGCCGGACCCGACGCCAACGCCGACACCAACGCCTGCGCCGACGCCAGCGTAGCAGGGAGCCAAAAAAGACCTTCGCGAGAAACCGCGAAGGTCTTTTTTTTTGCAAGCGCCCGATGGTTCGCGATGTTGCGCGCACGTCCGCCCGAATACTCGCAGCGGGCTCGTGAATTCCGCCGGATTGCCAGCGAGCACATTCCTGCTCAACGTCGCGCCATGATCCGCCTCATTACACTTCTCTGCATGACCGTAATCGCCAGCGCCGCCGACCCACTCGTATGGAAACAACTCCCATCGCTGCCCGACCCGCTCGGCGTCGCAGGGCCGTTTGCGGGCGTGAGCGGGACTTCGCTCGTGGTCGCAGGCGGGGCGAATTTCCCCGACAAGATGCCATGGGAAGGCGGCAAGAAAGTGTGGCACGACCGCGTGTGGGTGCTCGATAAACCCGACGGCACATGGCGCGAAGCCGGTAAACTGCCACGCCCGCTTGGATACGGTGTGAGTGTGACTGCGCGCGGCGGTGTGGTGTGCGTCGGTGGAAGCGATGCGCAGAGGCACTATGCGGACACATTTTTACTGAGCACAGAGCCGGACGGATTTCACGTGAAGCCTCTCGCACCGCTGCCGATCCCGCTGGCAAATATGACCGGCGCTTTGATGGGAGATGATGTTTATATTGTCGGCGGTGCGGAGGCTCCCGGCGAACAGGCTGCGACGAATCGCGCGTTCGTGCTCAGTTTGAAAGACAACGCGTGGCGTGAAATAGAGCCGCTCCCCGGCAAGGCGCGCATCCTCGCGACTGGCGCTACGAATGATGGAAAATTCTTCGTATTTGGCGGAGTCGCGCTCAGTCCGGGAGCGGATCGAAAGGTGGTGCGCGAGTATCTCCGCGATGCGTGGAGATATGAGGCGGGAAAGGGGTGGATTGCATTGGCCACCATGCCGAAAGCCGTAGCGGCGGCTCCGTCGCCCGCGCCGATAGTCGGCGAGCGGGTATGGATTCTTGGCGGCGATGATGGTTCACGTGCGGGATTTCAGCCGATTGAAAAACACCCCGGTTTTGTCGGCGAGGCACTTTCGTTCCCTGTGGATACGCGGATCCGAGTTTATCCTTGGGAATCCACTGATGCGGTCAAGGCACCGCGCGCGACGGTGCCGGTAGTTCAATGGAATGGGCTCGTGGTGATTCCGAGCGGCGAGGTGCGGCCCGGTGTGCGGTCGCCGGAAGTCTGGAGCGTGGAAGTGAACGCGGTTTTTCGTCCAACGAGAAGCCAACGGATCCGCGTAATTTCAAACAAACCGTGAGCACAAGTTCTTCCACACCAACCCGCACCGCGTGGCTCGTCGTGGCGCTGCTCGCGCCGGTGGCGTTGCTGAACTATCTCGACCGGCAGATGCTCGCTGCGATGAAGTCGTCGGTGATGCACGACATCGCCGACATCGGCTCGGAGGCGAATTGGGGGCGGATGCTCGGGCAGTTCAAATGGGTGTATGCGTTTCTCAGCCCCATCGGCGGCTATCTCGCAGATCGGTTTGGGCGGCGGTATATTATCGGCGGGAGTTTGTTCGCGTGGTCGGCGGTGACTTGGTGGACGGGGCATGTGTCGTCTTACTCGGAACTGCTCACGGCGCGGACCCTCATGGGCGTGAGCGAGGCGTTTTACATCCCCGGAGCACTGGCGTTGATTGCGGATTATCACACCGGCGCGACGCGATCACGGGCAGTCGGGATTCATCAAATGGGAATCTATTGCGGCGTGATTGTTGGCGGATTCAGCGGCTATGTGGCGGATTCGCCTTCGCTCGGATGGCGTTGGGCATTTGATGCATGCGGGATCGTCGGAATCCTCTATGCATTCCCGCTGGTGCTCATTCTGCGCGACGCGCCAAAGAGCGTGGATGCAGTGCCAAACACGACGTCTCCCGCAGGCGCAGCAAAGGCTCTGCTGACGAATCTCTCGTTCATTTTGCTCGTGCTCTATTTCACGCTCCCGGCGCTGGCCGGTTGGGTCGTGCGCGACTGGATGCCCGCGATTTTGAAATCGGAATTCAACATTGGGCAAGGCAAGGCCGGTGTGTCGGCGACGCTCTATTGGCAGGCTGCGGCAATCGTCGGTGCAGTCATTGGAGGTTGGCTCGCCGACCGCTGGATGAAACGCACGGAGCGCGGCCGCATTTATGTGAGCGCGCTCGGAATGGCGATGATCGTTCCCGCGATGTTCGGCGTCGGTTTCGCGCCGCAGACCGGGATGCTGTGGGTGGCGATTGCTTTCCTGATTCTGTTTGGGCTGGGCTGGGGATTTTTCGATACGAACAACATGCCAATCCTCTGCCAGGTCACGCGCCCCGAGCTCCGCGCAACCGGCTACGGAATCATGAACCTCGTTAGCATCAGTTGCGGCGGTCTTGCTGATTGGGGTTTCGGCATCCTGCGCGACCGGAGTGTGCCGCTCGCGGGAATTTTTAGCGTCTTCGCAAGCGCGGCGATTTTGTCGATCGTGCTCGTGCTGCTCATCAAACCAAAACCTTTATGATTCACCAAAAACTAACAGGCCTTGTCACCGCAACTCACACGCCGTTCCATGTGGACGGCTCTTTGAATCTTGATGCCGTGGAACATCAGGCGCTTCACCTCTCGAAGAACGGCGTGAAGACTGTCTTCATCGGCGGCAGCACTGGCGAGAGTTCGTCGCTTTCACTCGATGAACGACTTGCGCTTTGCGGTCGGTGGGCGGAAGTCATCAGAGGCACGCCGTTGCGGCTCGTTGTGCATGTCGGCGCAAACTGTCTGAGCGATGCACGCACGCTGGCGACGCAGGCGCAGAAACTCGGGGCTTCGGCGATTTCGGCACTGTGTCCTTCGTATTTCAAGCCGCGCTCGGTGGCGATGCTCGTCGAGTGTTGCGAGGAAATCGTGCGCGATGCGCGGGAAATTCCGTTCTATTTTTACGACATCCCGGCGCTGACGGGCGTATCGCTTTCGATGCCCGATTTTCTGGCGTCCGCGAAGGATCAGATCCCGACACTGGCGGGGCTAAAATTCACGAACCCCGACATGATGTCGTATCAACTTTGTCTGCGGGCCGATGGCGGGCGGTGGGATGTTCCGTGGGGCATCGACGAACACATGCTCGGCGCGCTGGCGCTCGGAGCGAAGGGCGCGGTGGGCAGCGGGTTCAATTTCGCCGCGCCGATTTACAACCGGCTCATCGCGGCGTTTGAGCGCGGCGATCTCGATGCCGCTCGCGAGGAGCAGTTTCGCGGCGTGCGGCTCATCCAGCTTTTCGTGAGCTACGGCTACATGGGTGCGGCGAAGGCGACGATGAAGATGCTCGGCGTGGATGTCGGCCCAGCGCGTCTGCCAAACAATTCGCTCACGCGCGAGCAGACGGCAAAGTTGCGCGGCGAACTGGTGGCGATGGGCTTTTTCGATTGGGTAAAATGAGAAACATCCTTCGCCTTCTTTCCGTATTCATCGCGTCCGCAACCATCGTCCATGGAGGCGCTCCAGACGCGGCGAAACTCCATGCGTGGTATCGCGACGACGGGCTGAAATCAACCGGACCGCGTGTCAGTGCGTGGATAAACGTCAGCGGCAAGGGCTCCGCTCTGTCGCTTACGCAGGTGGTTGGCGCACCACAATTGCTGCTCGTGCAGACGCCGGGCACCGAGCGGACCGTTATGCGACTTGACGGCAAATCTGCGCTGTGGGATGCGGCCACAGCCTGGGGCTCTCTCCCCAATGAGCGCACCATTGTCGCCATGGTCAGACTTTCGCCAGAAGCGGCAGGCGTGCTCTTCGATGGAACCACCAATTCAGGCATGACCCGCGCGCAAGTTCGCGATGGGAACTGGCAGGCAGGCGTGCAGCCGCCGCCCATCGCCAACGCCGATGCCGCTGACACCGCCACTCATGCTGCAATTGCGGGCGAGTGGCAGATACATACATTCACATTTAAGAAGGTCGCAGGTGGAACGGACATTACCCACCGCATCGGTTCCGGCGCAGTAAAAACCGTTAGCACAAGTGTCACCTCGCCGCTCTCTGGATTCATCCTCGGTTCCAATGCAGCGACGAAGCACGGCCTTGCGTGCGATGTCGCCGAAGTGCTCGTGTACGACCGCATTCCTGACGTCGCTGAACTCACAGACGCAACCCGCTACCTCGCCGAAAAATGGGGCGCGCCCACCGACTTGCCCGCTGACCGTCAGCCAAAGGCGGCTTCACTGCCGAACGACCCGCGCATTTTCCGAACAGTCATCCGTAAGCAAGGCGACGACGGCGTTCACACGTATCGCATCCCCGGCCTCGCAACGACGCCGAAGGGGACGCTCATCGCGGTGTTCGATGCGCGAAACAAGGGCGGCGGCGATCTGCCCGGTGACATTGATGTGGGAATGATGCGCTCGACGGACGACGGCGCAACTTGGAGCGCGATGCAACGCATCATGGACTTCGACGCCGCCGAGCCCGGCTCGCGCGGCAATGGGGTCGGCGATCCCGCCGTGCTCGTGGACGCGAAGACCGGCGCGATTTTCGTCGCCGCGCTGTGGAGCAAAGGCGCACGCGCGTGGTTTGGCAGCGGTCCCGGCGTGACGCCCGAGGAGACGGGGCAGTTTGTCATCGTGAAAAGCACCGATGATGGCGTGACATGGAGCAAGCCCGTGAGCATCACGCCGCAGGTGAAACAGCCGGAGTGGCTGCTGTGCTTCAATGGCCCAGGCAGCGGCATCCAGCTCCGCGACGGCACGCTCGTCTTTGCCGCGCAATACAAGGGCGCGGACAAAGTGCCGCACTCGTGCTTCATCGAGAGCCGCGATCAGGGCGCAACGTGGAAAATCTCGCCTGCCGCAATCTCGGACAAGCCGCCGACGAGCGAAGCGCAAATCGCCGAATGTAGCGACGGCTCGCTGCTACTCTCCATGCGCAATGAAGCCCATACGGGCCAGCGCGCATGGGCTCGATGGAAGGATGGAAAATGGAGCGAACCCTGGCTGGCTGTTACCGACCCGACTTGTCAGGCAAGCCTCATCCGTCATCCGCACGGACAGCTCCTGCTCTCCAATCCCAACAACCCCAAACGCCGCGATACTCTCACCATCCGCACCAGCTCCGATGACGGCAAAACGTGGAGCGATGGGAAACTGCTCGATCCCGGCTTCTCAATGTATTCGTGCATGACCGTCCTGCGCGACGGACGAATTGGTATCCTCTACGAAAGCGGCGACACCGCCGGACTCGTCTTTGCGCGCTTCCCGCTAGAGTGGGTGATGGAAAAATGAAAACGGACCTGACAAACCCCGCGAGCCGCGCAGACCTCGCTACACTCTATCGCTCGACGCTTCTGGATGACGTGATTCCGTTCTGGCTGCGTCACGGACTCGATCGCGAGCACGGCGGAATGCTCACGGCGCTCGACCGCGATGGCTCGTTGCTCGATTCGGACAAAAGCGTGTGGTTCCAGGGCCGCGCGGGTTGGATGTTCGGCTCGCTGTTCAACACGGTCGAGCAACGTCCCGAGTGGCTGGAGGCATCGCGGAGTTGCGTGGAGTTTTTGCGAACGCACTGTTTTTCGCCGGAGGGGAAAATGTGGTTCACCGTCACACGCGACGGACGTCCGTTGCGGATGCGGCGTTACGTTTTCAGCGAGGCGTTTGCGACCATCGCATTTGCGGCGTATGCGAAGGCGACGGGTGAATCGCGCGCTGCGGATGAGGCAGTGCGGACGTTCGCGACGTATTTGCGCTACAGCTTTGAGCCCGGCGCGATGCTGCCGAAGTTTGAGCCGACGCGTCCGACGATGGGCATCGGCTCACACATGATCGGGATGGTCACCGCTCAGGAGATTCGCGCGAATCTCGGCGACATCACGGTGTCGGGGAAGACGTGCAGCGACTGGATTTCATCGAGCATCGCGGAGATTGAGCGCGATTTCCTAAAGCCCGAATACCAAGCGCTGATGGAGGTCGTTGCGCCGAACGGCTCTGTGATCGACCACATCGACGGACGCACGCTGAACCCCGGCCACGCCATCGAATGCGCGTGGTTTATCATGCACGAAGGACGCCGCCGCAAAGACCAGCGGCTCATCGCGCTCGGAGCAAAGATCCTCGACTGGATGTGGGCGCGCGGCTGGGACAATGAGCACGGCGGTCTGCTCTATTTCACGGATGTGTTCGGCAAGCCCGTGCAGGAATACTGGCACGACATGAAGTTCTGGTGGCCGCACTGCGAAGCGATTATCGCGACGCTGCTTGCATGGAAGCTGACCGGCGAGCCGCGCTACGCCGCGATGCACGCGCAAGTGCATGACTGGAGCTTCGCACACTTCCCCGACCGCGAACACGGCGAATGGTACGGCTACCTCCACCGCGACGGCACTGTCTCCCAGCGAGCTAAAGGCAATATGTTCAAGGGGCCGTTCCATCTGCCGCGGATGCTGTTGTTTTGCAGCGAGGAGTGCTCGGTGAAATCGTAGCGTTCTTCCGTTAGACTTTCGCGACGCGCGGCAATAGGAATGTCGTCATTCTGCGGACTCACTGGGTTCACAGAATGGTTTCGTTCATGACTGCTCTTCACCTTCACCTCGTGCGTTGCTTCGCTTCTGTCGCAGTTTGTTTCCTGTTTTTGACAGGGGCGTCCGCTGCGCAGCCAAATCTCATCATCATTCTCGCTGATGACATGGGCTACAGCGATCCTGGCTGCTTCGGCGGTGAGATTGCCACGCCGTCGCTCGACCGGCTCGCGAAGGAAGGCGTGCGGCTTGCGCGGTTTCAAAATGGCGGGATGTGTGTGGTGTCCCGGGCTTCAATGCTCACGGGGAAATGGTGGCCGCGTGCGCTGCCGGAGTTTGCGAAGACGCGGCTGCTTTCGGAGCAACTTCACGGTGCGGGCTATCGCACGGGGCTCGTCGGAAAGTGGCACCTCGCCGGGGATCCGATGGATCGCGGGTTTGATTCGTTCTTCGGATTTCTCGCCGGATTCGCCGACCACTTTACCGGCGCGCCGAGCTATCGCGAGGGACGGGAGCCTTTCACGAAATTCGGCGCGGACTACTACAGCACCGATGCCTTTACGGACCGTGCGCTTTCATTTGTGAAGGGCGACGCGACGAAGCCGTTTTTCCTCTATCTCAGCTACCAGGCTCCGCACAATCCGCTGCAAGCGCCCGCTGCCGACATCGCGAAGTATCGCGGTAAATACTCGGCCGGCTGGCAGGCCGTACGCGAGGCACGGTTCCGGCGGCAAAAGGAAATGGGCATCGTGGCCGCCAGCGCGACTCTTCCAGAGTATCCGCAAAATCTCCCAGACTGGGACTCGCTCTCCGATGCGCAGCGCGACCTCGAAGACCTGCGCATGGCCGTGTATGCAGCGATGGTGGAGCGAATGGACACGGGCATTGGCAGACTCGTCGAGGCTCTGAAGCAAAGTGGCAAGGCGGACAACACGCTCATCCTTTTCATGAGCGACAACGGGCCGGATTCGTTTTCCGTCGTCGACGCCGCGATGCTCAAAAAAGGAATCCTGCCCGGCGACCGCGGCTCGAACTGGCAATCCGGCACCGGCGCAGCCTACGCACACGCGACGCCGTGGCGGCTTTACAAAATCAGCCAGCACGCGGGCGGAATCACGAGTGGCGGAATCGCGTGGTGGCCGGGCGCGACTGGAAATGTAGGGCGCATCGAGAACAGCCGCGTTCACATGGTCGATGTGCTGCCGACGTTTCTCGAAGCCGCGGGCATCGCGCCGCGCGGTGCACAAGCGGGCGAGTCGTTTCTTCCGCTCGTAAAAGGCGACGCATGGAAGCGTAAATCACCGCTCTTTTTTCAATACATGGACAACCGCGCAATCCGCACGGACGAGTGGACGCTGGCCGAAGTCGATGGCTCAGGCTGGGAGCTTTTCCGCGCGGACGCTGCCCCGTTCGAAACTACAAACGTCGCCGCTAAGAATCCCGATGTCGTCGCGACACTCGGTGCGCAATGGCTCGCTTGGTGGCGCAGCGAGAGCGGCAAGCGCGACTACACGCCGGAATCCACCAAGGGCAGCCCGCACTACAAACCCCAAGGAGATCGCGGCTCGGGGGCCATTTATGTTCCAAGTTCAATGCCCTCCGCGCTATCAAACAGGTATCCAATTTCCAAATCACCATGAACACCATCCGACTGTTTCTATCATTGTTGGTCCTCGCCTGCGCCACGGCCCACGCTGCCGACGCCGCAAAGCCAAACATCATCCTCATCATTTCCGACGACCACGGGTTCCCCGATTACGGATTCATGGGGAGCAAGGAAGTCGCGACGCCGAACATCGACCGCATGGCGTCGCAGAGTCTGCTCTACACGCGCGGCTACGTCATGCCGGTGTGCTCGCCGTCGCTCGCGTGCCTGCTTACCGGCAAGCTCCCGCATCAGCACGGCATCACCGGAAACGATTTGGTAAAAGGGAAAGCTCCCGCCGATAAAAAGCGCGACCCGCTCGCGCATCAGCTTTTGAGCAATTCGCTCACGCTCCCGAAAGCGCTCACCGAAGCGGGCTATCTCACGTTTCAAAGCGGCAAGCTCTGGAACGTGACTTACAGCGAAGTCGGCTTCACACACGGGATGACCGACACCGCCGGACGCCACGGCGACGCAGGACTCGAAATAGGGCGCAAGGGAATGAAGCCGGTTTTTGATTTCATCGACCAGGCGCAGGCTGAGAAAAAGCCGTTCTTCGTCTGGTACGCGCCGATGATGCCGCATCAACCGCACAATCCACCGGCGGAACTGCTCGCAAAATATAAAGGCAAAGGCTTCACCCCCGCAGCCGAGAAATACTACGCGATGGTCGAGTGGTTCGACCAAACGTGCGGCGAACTCGACGCGCATCTCGCGAAGAACAAACTCACCGAGAACACCGTCATCCTCTACCTCGCCGACAACGGATGGGGCGCAGCCGACGCTCCGGGAAAACGTTCGAAGCTCTCGCCCTACGAGCTTGGAATCCGCACGCCGATGTTTGTGCTCTGGCCCGGAAAAGTGAAGCCGCAGCGCGACGACGAGACGCTCGCATCTATTATCGATTTCCCCACCACGCTATTGAAGATCGCCAACGCAAAAGCACCTGCTGATTTACCCGGCCTCGACCTGCTCGACCGCGAAGCGATGACCGCGCGAAAGTCGCTCTTCATTGAAGCATACACGCACGACATCTTCGACCTCGCGCAGCCTGCGAAGAGCCTTGTAACGCGGATCGTCATCGATGGATGGTCGAAGCTGCTCCTGCCCACATCCGTCAGGCCCGACAAGGCATTCCCGTCCGCGCCAACGGAAATCGAGCTCTTCGATCTCAAAGCCGACCCGCTGGAGAAGAACAGCGTCGCCGCGAGTCGCGCGGATGAGGTGACGCGCTTGCAGACGATCCAAGATGCTGCCTGGAAACCATGAAATCGCTCATCGCACTCGCAACGTTTCTCGTAATCTCGATCGCGGGAGTTCATGCCACCGACCAGCAATCTTCGCGGCCAAACATCGTCGTCTTCATCTCCGACGATCACAGCCAGCTCGACTCGCAGGCTTACGGCTCCACCGAAGTCCGCACGCCGAACATGGCAAAGCTGGCCGCCGAGGGAATGAAGTTCACGCACGCCTTCGTCGCTTCGCCATCCTGCGGTCCGAGCCGCACAGCGTTGCTCACCGGACTCTGGCCTGCGCGCAATGGCGCCGAGCCAAATCACAAGCCCAAGAATCCGGGTATCGCGTCGCTTCCACCCGTCCTCCGCGCGCTTGGCTACGAGGTGGCCGCCATTGGAAAAGTGGCGCACAATGGGTTCGCGAAGGAACACGGCTTCGACTATATCGAAGGACCACACCCCGGTTTCGAAGACACCGCCGCCGTCGCCAAGTTTCTCGCCGCGCGCGACGCCGCAAAACCTCTGTGCCTTTTTGTCGGCACGCGTCATCCGCACACCGTCTGGAGCGCCGAACGCACTTACGATCCCGCCGACGTGAAGATTCCGCCCACGCACATAGACACCGCGGTCACTCGCGAAGAACGCGCGAGCTACCTCACCGATGTCACAAAGTCCGATACGCTGCTCGGTGAAGTGCGCGCTCTCGTTCGCGAGAAAATCGCGGGCGATACGCTTTTCATCTACACCGCCGATCATGGCGGCGCGTGGCCGTTCTCAAAGTGGACGCTCTATGACTCCGGCATTCGCATCCCGCTCATCATTGCGTGGCCCGGCCATCTCAAGCCCTCCACGACCAGCGACGCCATGGTCTGCTGGCCTGACCTGCTTCCGACATTCATCGATCTAGCCGGCGGCGAAGTTCCCGCTGGTTTCGATGGCAAATCGTTCGCTGGAATTCTGCGCGGAACCACCTCCGTACATCGCGATCGCGTTTTCAGCACACACGGCGGCGACGGCGACTTTAACGTCTATCCCATCCGCAGCGTCCGCACCCGGGACTGGAAATACATCCGTAATCTGCACCCCGAATTCCAGCACCACACCCACATCTCCCGATCCTCCGGGCCGAGCGGCCTTGTGTATTGGAAAACGTGGCTTTCCGCCGCGGAGAGCGATCCCGCTGCTGCCGCAACGGTCCAGCGCTACATCCAACATCCCGCGGAAGAACTCTACGATCTCGCCGCAGATCCGTTCGAGTTACACAACGTCGCGGCTGATCCGAGTCAGGCTGCTCGCCTGGCCGAAATGCGCGGCGAACTCGACACATGGATGAAGCAACAGGGCGACACGCAAACCGTCTTCGGAACTCCGCTCATGCTGAATGAACCCGTGACCCTCATCACGCCAGGCGCCGCCAAGAAGAAATGATTCTGTTGCGCACTTTCGTACTCATCCTCTGCGCGTTCGCGTTCACATTGGGCGTCGATGCTGAGTCACCCGCCAGACCCAACATCGTTTTCATCATGGCGGATGATCTCGGCTACGGTGACCTCGGGTGCTACGGCGCGAAGGATATCAAGACGCCGCACATTGATCGGCTTGCGGGCGAAGGGACGCGGTTCACGAGCTTCTATGTCGCGCAGGCGGTGTGCACGGCGTCGCGCGCTGCGCTGCTCACGGGCTGTTACCCGAATCGCGTCGGAATGGCGGGCGCGCTGAATCACACAAGCAACACCGGACTCCACCAAAACGAAAAGCTGCTCAGCGAATTGCTCAAGGCGCAGAGCTACGCGACGGCGATTTACGGCAAATGGCACCTTGGGCATCGCGAGCCGTTCCTGCCCACGCGGCGCGGCTTCGATGAATGGTTCGGAATCCCCTACTCGAACGACAACGGGCCGCTGCATCCCACCACGCGCGGCATTCCTTCATTACCGATCTACGAAAACGAGAAGGTCACGGAACTGGACCCCGACCAGTCGCAATTCACGCGGCGGATCACCGAGCGTGCGGTGAGTTTCATCGAGCGCAACAAGGACAAGCCGTTCTTTCTCTACGTCCCGCACATCATGCCGCATGTGCCGATATTCGCGTCAGATAAATTCAAGGGCACGAGCGGACGCGGCCTTTACGGCGATGTTGTGCAGGAACTTGACTGGTCGGTCGGCGAAATCATGGCCGCGTTGCGCCGGAATGAAATCGATGAGCGCACACTCGTCGTGTTCACGTCGGACAACGGGCCATTTCTTTCGTATGGCGAACACGCTGGTTCCGCAGGACCGCTGCGCGAAGGGAAGCTCACCGCATTCGGCGGCGGCGTGGATGTGCCGTGCCTCATGCGCTGGCCGGGTCGCGTGCCAGCCGGTCGCGTGACTGATGAGCTTGTCACCACGATGGATTTGTTCACGTCGTTCGCGCGAATGGCCGGCGCTGCGCTGCCGCCAACGCAAATCGATGGCACGGATCTCACTCCGTTCCTGCTCGGTGAGAACGGCGCGAAAGGGCGCGAAGTGTTTTGGTTTTACTCCGGCGAGGAATTGCAGGCCGTGCGGGTCGGCGATTGGAAGCTGCACTTGCCGCACGAATATCTCACTGTCGCCGCGGCTCCGGGCAAAGGCGGCAAGCCGTCGAATTGGGAGAATATGAAGCCGCTCTCGATCGAGGTTTCCGGTATCCGCGGCATCGCCAGCCGACACGGATACCGTGTCGAGAAAATCGGACTCGCGCTCTACGACCTCAAGCACGACCCCGGCGAGACTCGCGACGTAGCCGATGCAAATCCCGAAGTCGTCGCACGCCTGCAAGCGGAGGTCGCAAAAGCCCGCGCCGACCTCGGCGATTCGTTGACCGGCGTCCGTGCCACGAACGCGCGACCGGCGGGCGATGTCGGCATTTCCAAACCCACGCCACCATCAAAATGATCACGACCATGAAATTCACCGCCGCGTTTTGCACGCTGCTCACGTTCTGTTGCGGAGTGTCTTTCGCTGCGGATCCCGTGAAGCCAAACATCATCGTATTTTACACCGACGACCACGGGTTTGCCGACCTCGGCATCCAGGGCTCGGTCACGGATATCAAGACGCCGAATATCGACGCGCTCGCCCGCAGTGGTGTGCTCGCGAAGCACGGCTACAGCACCGCGCCGCAATGCACGCCGTCGCGCGCCGGGCTGATGGTTGGGAAGTTTCAAGGGCGGTTCAACGTGGACCACAACGGGCAGGAGCTCGATGGTTTCGACAAAGAAACGACCATCGCCACGCGCCTGCAAAAGGCTGGATACCTCACCGCGCATTTTGGCAAATGGCACCTCGGCGCGACGGCGGCTATTCCGTCGCACGGCTTCACTCATTCCTTTTCGCAAAATGGGCAGCACCCGTTCTCGTCGAACATAACGCTCGACGGAAAAGACCGAGCGATGAGCAGTCTTCCGCCGACGCATTATCACGTGGATGCGTGCAGCCGCGCTGCGGTCTCGGTCATCGAGCGTTACAAGGCGCAGCCGTTTTTCCTCTACATCGCGTATCGCGCACCGCACACGCCGCTCGATGCGCCGAAGATTTACACCGACCGTTTCCCCGGCGAGATGCCGGAGCGACGGCGTCAGGCACTCGGGATGATTTCAGCCGTGGACGATGGCGTGGGGCTTGTCACCGATGCTTTGAAAAAGAACGGGCTTACCGAACGGACGTTGATTTTCCTCATCGGCGACAACGGCGCGCCGCTCAAAATCCACAAGGCCGATTCGCCGCTCAACGGCGACGCGGGCGGCTGGGACGGCAGCCTCAACGAGCCGCTCAACGGCGAAAAAGGAATGCTCGCGGACGGCGGAATGCACACGCCATTCGTCGTCGCGTGGCCCGGCACGATTCCCGGCGGACAGACTTACGAGCATCCGGTGAGCGCGCTCGACGTCGCCGCGACGGCCGCGGGAATCGCGGGCATCACCACGCAGCCCGGCGACCTCGATGGCGTGAACCTCGTCCCGCATCTCAAAGGCGAAATCAAAACTCCGCCGCACGACGCACTCTATTGGCGGTGGGTCGCACAATCCGCGATTCGCGAGGGCAATTGGAAACTCCTGCGCGGCGGCGAGCGTGAGTATCTCTACGACCTCGGCAGCGACCTCGGGGAAAAGCAAAACCTCGCAGCGAAGCATCCGGAAATCGCCGCCCGCCTCCGCGCCAAACTCACCGCGTGGTGCGCCGAACTCAATCCACCCGGACTCGCCCTGGGCCCTATGGCAGCGACGTGGAATGACTACTACGACCATTACCTCGAAGGCAAAACCATCACCACGCCTCCGGGAAAAAAGCGCACCGAGCCCCAAGCGCCCGGCGACGCACATGGCTGGCTGGCGCGCAACGGCACGCTCACAGAGAAAGACGGCGTCCTCACACTCGCGGCGGAAAAAGGCGCGGCGTTTCTCGTTCGGAATGGCCTCGACGTGAAAGGCCCCGCAACCGCGAAGGTGACGCTGAAAGCCGCCACGAGCGGTGAAGCGGCGTTTGCCTGGCGCACCGCTGAACAAAAAGACTTCATCCCCGAGAACCGGGCGGCGTTTTCCGTCACAGCGTCGGACGACTGGCAGACGCACGACATCGCGCTCCCGGCAACCGGCACAATCATTCACGTCCGGCTCCATCTGCCCGGCGGAACGACGCAAGTCCGCGAAGTCACCATCACAACAGACAAGAAATAATCATCCATGAAACTCACCGCCCTTTTTCACCTCACGTGCCTGGCCTTTTCAACGTCCACACTTTCTTCCAGCGCCGCTGAGCCCGCGACACCGAAGACGACCGTGAGCATTGTCGGCGAGGATTTTCACATCAACGGAAAGCCCACCTACGCTGGCCGGACGTGGAACGGGCATCGCATCGAAGGCCTGCTGCTGAACTCGCGAATGGTGCAGGCCACATTCGACGACCTGAATCCCGAGACCGCAAAGCGTTGGGCCTACGCGGACACGGGCAAGTGGGACGCAGAGCGCAACGTGCGCGAGTTCATTGCTGCGATGCCGGAGTGGAAAGCGCACGGCTTGCTCGCGGTGACGGTCAATTTTCAAGGCGGCTCGCCGGAAGGCTATTCGGGCAAGCAGACGTGGGAGAGCGGCGCGTTCACCGCCGAGGGCGACTTGCGCCCGGAGTTTGCCGCGCGGATGCGGCGTGTTCTCGATGCGGCGGATGCGCAGGGAATGGTCGTCATCCTCGGCTATTTTTACTTCGGTCAATCGCCGCGGCTCGCGGGCGACGACGCCGCAATCCGCGCGACTGATGCCGCCACGCGCTGGCTGCTCGACGGCGGATGGCGGAATGTGCTCGTCGAAATCAACAACGAGTCGAACCCTGGATACAAGCCGCCAATCCTGCGCCCGGACCGCGTCTCCGAGCTGATCGAGCGCGTGCGTTCCGCGAAAGCCGCCGACGGACACAAGCTACTCGTCGGCACTTCATTCGGCGGGCGCGTCGTGCCATCGGCAAACGCAATCGCAGTCTCCGATTTCGCACTCATTCACGGCAACGGCGCGAAAGAACCGGCGCACATCACCGAGCTGATTCACAAGACGCGCGCCGTCCCGACCTACAGGCCGATGCCGGTTTTGATCAACGAGGACGACCACGAAAACTTCGATCAACCCGTGAACAACTTCACCACCTCCCTCGCCGAACACGTCTCGTGGGGCTGGTTCGACTACCGTCGCAAAGGCGAAGGCATGAACGAAGGCTACCAATCTCCGCCCGTAAACTGGGGCCTCAGTTCCGAGCGCAAACGCGGCTTTTTCAAGCTACTCGCGGAAATCACCGGCGCTGCGAAACTATGAAAGAGCTTCAGGGAGCGAAACCGGCTAAAAGCCCCAAGCTTCTCCAGTTTGCCGACCCGCAGTCATTCTACGAGGCCGTCGAAGGGGCTTAGTACGGCTTTGCGATCACTCGGCGGGAGGGGTCAGTCACTCCGCTTTGCTGGTAGATGTAGGCGGGTTTTTCGGAGATGAGTTCATAGCCTTTGAGGACGAATTCCGGGTAGAAGCCGTTGCTGGCAGGCTCGTACACGGTTTCTCCGGAGTAGTTCCCTAGGAGTTTGTATTCGTAGTCGTTGTCGGAGCCCATCTTGCCGACTTGCCGGTCCGGGATGACGCGAGTCTGCTCGTTCATCATCACGAGTTTTGCGCTGGACCAGGGCTCGCCGGATTTCCGCACCCAGCCCCAGAATTTGTAGTCCACTTTGTAGTACCGCCGCCCGACGTAGTAAGCGCCTTTGGGCTCTGCGGCGATGCCTGCGGAGATGAGTCGTCGAGCCGCAGCGTTGCCCCCGCGCCCGCCGCCGCCGTCGAGCGATTGGCAGCCGCCGATGGCGAGTAGGATGATGAGGGCCAGTGGTTGGAAGTTTTTCATGATGTTAAATCGTCTGCGAGAGATACCCGCCGTCCACGACGAGGTCTGTCCCCGTCACGAAGCTGCTCGCCCCGTGCGCGGCTAGGAAGACGCACGCGCCGACGAGTTCGTGGCTTTCGCCAAAGCGTTTCATCGGCGTGTGGCCCCAGATCGCCTGGGTGCGTGGAGTAGGGGAGCCGTCGTCGTTGAAGAGCAGTTTCCGATTTTGTTCCGCCGGGAAAAAGCCGGGGGTGATGGAGTTGACGCGGACGCCCTTGAGCGCCCATTCGCGGGCGAGGAACATGGTGAGGCTGAGGACGGCGGCCTTGCTGGCGCTGTACGCGACGACTCGGGAGAGCGGGATGCGGGCGCTGGCGCTGGCGATATTGATGATACTGCCGCGCCCGCGCTGGCACATGCCGGGGCCGAATTCTTGGCAGGGAAGAAGGACGCCGCCGACGAGGTTCAGGTCGAAATTTGCGCGCCAGTCTTCGATGGCGATGCTCTCGATGGGGCGCTCGGGGGTGACGGTAACTTTCGGGTCATTGCCGCCTGCGGCATTGACGAGAATGGTGGGCGCGCCAAGCGCGGCGACTACGGCTTCATGCGCCGAGTGGAGGCTCTCGCGAGACATGGCATCCACGGAAAAGAAATGCGCCTTTCCGCCCTTGGCGATGATGGCCCGCGCGCGTTCCTCGCCGCGCTCTTGATTGCGCCCCATCACCGCGACGCTGGCACCCGCAGCCGCGAGCCCTTCTGCCAGAGCCCCGCCCAGCACGCCCGTAGCACCGATGACGACTGCGACTTCACCCGTAAGATCGAAAAGAGTTGGATTCATTAAGCCCCACACAACACCCGAGAGTTCGCCGCGACGCAAGCTGGAGCTGAAGTGTGCGATTCGAAGTGTGTGTGTTCTGGCGATGCGGGAGTCCATTTCCTACCGCGAGACGAAAAGGATCGCGCAATTGTTTCTCGATTGCTCGACGTTGCCTTGTGTCCATGACTCTTGTCGCGAAACTCGCACGGTTGTTGCGAAACTTACACTTTCGCCACATGCCGCTAACGTGGTTGATACGTGGCTCTGACGTGGTTGGCGCGTGACTATTGCAATCTCCACCTTCCTCCCCGATGGGGCGATTCAGTAACAAGGACGCGCACAACCAACCACGTCCATGACTCAACCACATACACACACTACACAAAGAGCCGCATCGCTCGCAAACGCTGGCTCTGCCTTGCTCCGCTGGATGCGGGCGACGGCGACCGCCGTGCTCGCATTCACCTCCGGCTTCGCATTGGGCGCGCCGTTCACACAGGGAAATCTAACGCTGCTTCGAGCGGACTCGGCTACCTTGAACAATACAACCGCGACGCTTGTCGAAATCAATGCGACGACAGCCGGGCAGACCGCAGCCGGTGTGCAGGCGATATCAATCGATGGCGCGAGTCTGCCAAACGCAATTCGGATCAGCGGTTCGGCATCCAGCACAGGTTACCTCTCGCGCAGTCAGGATGGGACACTGCTTTCGTTCGGTGGTCACAATGGAACTGCGACGACTCCCACGAATGCGAACACGATAACGCCACGCGCGGTCGGGACGTTTAATGCAAACGGCGTTTTCGCATTGGGGGCGACTTACACGGGAACCAGCGGCAATCAGGTTCGCGGCGCGACGAGTTTGAACAACACCACTTGGTTCGTAGCGGAACAAGGCGGCATCTACACGAACGGCGCGACGGCTGCGAGCCCGAGTGGAAATCTACGCAACACGAAGGCGTTTGGCGGTGCGGTGTATGTCGGGCAGGCATCCGCAACGGTTACAAACATTCAGGTTTCGACAGTCTCGGCAGCGACGGGCGGGACCATCACGGGTCTTCCAGGATTGGCGAATAATGCGAGTCTCGCGGATTTTCACCTCATTTCTTCCGGTGACAACGGAAGTGCTTTCGATGTCTTGTACGTAGTGTCCTCCACGGGCGCCACGGCTGGATCGATTGCGAAGTATTCGCTCGTGAGTGGCTCGTGGGTGGCCAACGGGTCTTACACGACAGCGTTTGGCGGATTCGGTCTCACTGCGGCGGACAATGGAAACGGCGCGCTCCTTTACGTAAGCACCGGCACTGGTGCGACTCCGGCAAACAACGTATTAAAAATCGCCGACACGGCAGGCTTCAATGCAGCAATCGCGATCACGACGGCGAGCAACGTCACTCTTTACACTGCGCCGGCTGGCACGGTGGTGAAGGGTGTGGCATTTGCCCCGGTTGCATTGCCGGAGCTTGCGGTGAGCGTCTCAGCTCCGGCCACGGTGATGGCGGGAGCGAATTTCGACTACACGATCTCCGCGACGAACAGCGGCCTTGCGAATGCGAATGGCGTCGCTGTCAACTTCACGATTCCCGAGGGGCTGAGCTTTGTGTCCGCTTCCGGAACCGGCGGATTCTCCGGGACAAATAACTCGGGGGTTGTGAATTTCACGGGCGGTGCAATCAATGCGGCGGGCTCGGCCACGCTGACGGTGACGGTGACAGCGACCGCGAGCGGAAGCTACACGGCCCCAGCGGGTGCCGCGGTGATTGACCCGGCTGGCGCGATTGCTGAGAGCAACGAAGCAAACAATGCTTCAACTACCGCCGCGACGACAGCGGCGCTTCAAGCCCCCGCAATCACGACTCAGCCGACGGCGAGTCAAACGATTGCGAGCGGCGGGAGCGTGACTTTGACCGTTGCGGCAAGTGGATTCCTTGTACCGACCTTCCAATGGTATGAGGGCCTCAGTGGCGTGACGACAAATCCGATTGGCGGCGCTACTTCAGCTTCTTTCACGACCCCGGCGCTTATGGCGACGAAGAGTTACTGGGCTCGCGCAACCAATGCCTCTGGAACGGCCGACAGCAATACCGCGTTGGTCAACGTGTCTTCTGCGGATGCAAATCTCTCGGCTTTAACACTGAGCGCTGGAACGCTCGCACCGCCATTTGCAGGTGCGACGACGAGTTACTCCGCGAGCGTGCCGAATGCGACCACGATGGTGACTTTGACTCCCACGACGTCCGACACGATGGCAACGGTGACGGTGAACGGCACGGCTGTGGTCTCCGGGACGGCTAGCGGGAACATCGCGCTGAATCCTGGGCCGAATGTCATCACCGCTGTGGTAACCGCGCAGGACATGCTCTCGACAAAGACCTACACGGTGACGGTGACGCGGCTTAGCAACAATGCCGACCTGAGCAATCTCGCGCTCAGCGCGGGGACTCTCGCACCTGTATTTGACTCCGGAACCATCGCCTACACGGCGAGCGTTTCGAATGCGACGACGAGCGTCATGATTACACCGACGGTCTCCAGTCCGGCAGCGACGGTGACTATCAATGGAAACGCCGTCGTTTCCGGCAACGCAGGCACGGTTAATCTGAACGTCGGACCCAACAATGTAGCGGTCGTCGTAACTGCCGAAGACATGACGATGAAGACTTACACAGTCGTCGTCACTCGCGCCGCAAGTTCCGACGCGAACCTCTCCGCGCTTGCTCTTAGCAGCGGTGCGATTTCACCGGTCTTCGGTCCTGCGACAACGAGCTACGTGCAAGTCGTTCCAAATGCGACGGCCAGCCTCACGGTCACTCCGACAGTGGCAGAGCCAAACGCGACAATCACAGTCAACGGCGGAGCGGTGGTCTCGGGAAGCGCGAGCGGCGTGGTCAACCTTGTTGAGGGAATCAACACAATCACCACCATCGTGACGGCTCAAGATACCACGACTACAAAGACATACACAGCGAAGGTTATCCGTCAGTCGAATGCGACGCTCGCTCCCGGTTCGATTGCGTTCACAGGCTTTAATGCGGACGGCGACGACAATCTCGCTTTCGCTGCGCTGGTGGATATTCCGGTCAATACGGTCATCTTTTTCACCGACGATGAGTGGAATGGGACCGACTGGGCGGACGCGAATGAGTCTGCATTTGCATGGGTCGCTTCGAGCAATATTCCCGCGGGAACCATCGTGGCGATGGACTTGCTGAACAACACCCACTCGACCGTCCTGCCGGCGACATCGAACTTCGGAACAATCGTCGCGATTCCCGATGCGACGAACAATCCCGGTGTCAGTGCGAGCGATGAAATCATCTTCGCCTTCCAAGGCACCGGCGCGCTGAACGCAAACGGTAACGAAATCCCAACGGCCTTCCTCGCAGCAATCGCCAATGAAACCGGTGAAACTCCGCCGATCGGCGCAGGCTACTCGCTCGACAACACTGGTCTTTCCGAGGCTGCCGGAACCGCGATCATCTTTACCGAAGACGACGACGGAATGCGCTACAAAGGCCCCCGCAACGGGAAGCTGAATTTCTCCGATTACCTCACGGACATCGCGGACCGCGTGAACAATTGGGAATCAGTCCTCGGCGGAGACGGTACCACGTATGTTCCGTTCAGCCCGGCACCATTCACAGCAGGTCCGACGGTCATCATCACCATCAACGATGTGACCGTCAATGAAGGCAACTCGGGCACGACGAACTTGACGTTCACCGTGACACGCGGAAATGCGACCGGCGCATTCACCGTGGACTACGCAACGGCGAACAGCACCGCGACCGTAGCCGACAATGATTACGTTGCAGCCACCGGCACTGTATCGTTCACAGTCGGCGGCCCGCTCACGCAGCAATTCACAGTCTCCGTGAATGGCGACGCATTGGTGGAGTTGAACGAGCGCGTGTTCGTCAACCTCTCCAACGTCGTCAACACCGTCGGCAACGCGGTGATTTCCGATGCTCAGGGAATCGGCACGATTCTCACGGACGATCCGGTCGCGCCGAGCATCACGACGCACCCAGTGAGTCCGACCATCGCGACGGGAACTCAGGCATTTCTTTCAGTCGTCGTCGAAGGTTTCCCAGCGCCGACTTTCCAATGGTATTCCGGTCTGACGGGCGATGTGACGAACCCGATTTCCGGCGCGACGCTCGCGGGCTTCACGACTCCGGCGTTGCTCGTAAATACAGACTTCTGGGTTCGCGTGACGAACACCGAGGGCTTTGTGGACAGCAATGCTGCGACAATCACCGTGGCTCTCGGAGCACCGCTCGGCAGCGCAAATGTAAACGTCCTCATCCGCAATAACGGAACGTGGAATCCAGCAGGCGTAAATGTCGGCGGCACTCAGTTCGTGAACCTCGGTCTGCAAGGAATGGGCCGCGTGCCCGCCAGCGCGATTGATCCCGTAACGGGTGAATCGCTCGGCTCGATTTCCGACATGCAAATCACCGGCTGGAAAAAGAACCTCGATGGTTCATACAGCGGCACTTTGAACACGCTGCCGGATCGCGGATACAACGCGACTTCGCCGACGACGATCTTCTCGAACTACGCAGCGCGCATCAATTCGTTTGCGATGACCTTCGCGCCCTACACGGCTGCGACTCCGACGACAGCGCAGAACCAAATCGCGCTGAGCTTCACGGGCTCCACGCGTTTCACTTACGACCACGACGGGTTGCCCGGAACTGCTCCGGTGTTCACTACGGGACTTCTCGCAAACGGCGGCACGTCGCTCTTCGGCACGACGGTTCCGGTGCGCACGGGAGACTCGACACAGAGCGACGGAACCGTAGCGGAGCGCCTCACGCTTGATAGCGAAGGCCTCATTCTCGACTCCCGCGCTGCGAAGGCGGGCGCCGGGTGGATTGGCGACGAATACGGCGCGAATATCTATCACTTCAACGCCGCGAAACAAATCGACGGTCTTCTTAGAATGCCCGCGGCTCTCGTTCCTCATGCAGTAACCGGCGGACCGGTTTCGTTCATCGACGTGCCGGCCAACGTGGACGGACGTCGAATCAATCAGGGAATGGAAGGAATCGCCCAGAGTCCGGATGGAACACTGCTATTCGGTCTCCTGCAGAGCGCCACGATTCAGGACACCGGCACCGGCAATCAGGGCCGCTTCAACACGCGGCTCATGGTCTATGATATTTCTTCGAGCGACACGCCGACCGACCCCGTTGCGCAGTATGTGATCCAGCTCCCGCGTATCGATGAAACCGGCCTGACGACCAACGGAACGAGCGTCAACCGCACCGGCGCGCAGAGCGCAATCATCGCGCTGAACGACCACCAATTGCTTATCCTTTCACGGGACGGAAACGGGCGCGGTGTGTCCGGTTCTGCATCGCCGGTTTTCAAATCGGTTCTGCTCGCGGACCTCTCGAACGCCACGAATATCGACGGAACCTACGACGCCGCGGGAGATGCGGTCGCTCCGCTGGGAGTCCTCGCTCCAACGGTCACTCCGATTGAATGGAGCCAGGCCCTCAACATGATTGGAAAGCTCGGCTTGGGTATTTCCGAAGTGGAGAAGTTCGGCATGAATCTGCTCGGTGGAAACGGCGACATCAACACGATGTGCGAAAAATGGGAATCGCTCGGAATGGTCTCTGCGAATGATGCGGCAAACCCGAACGACTACTTCCTGTTCATCGGAAACGACAACGATTTCCTGACAGCCACCGGGAAGTACCTCGACGCAGCCGGAGCGATTCAGACCTACGACGTGGGTCTGGAAAATGACACCATCGTTCTCGCCTACCGCGTCCGGATGACCGGTGCGTTCAATCAAGCTCCGTTCGTTTCTAACGCAATTCCTGCTCAGAATCTCGTGACTTCCTCTTCGGTGACGACGTTTGCTTTTGCGGTGGATACCTTCACAGACCCGGAGGCGGGTGTGCTCGCCTACACAGCGACGCAGGCTGATGGAAGCCCGCTCCCAACGTGGCTGAGCTTCGACAGCAATACGCGCACTTTTGGCGTAAACGGGCCGGCAATCGGGACGATGAATCTGAAGGTAACGGCCACCGACAGCGGAAGCCCTAGCCTCTCTGTGAGCACGGAATTCGCGCTAACGCTGAATACGACGGCGACGTTCGCTTTCGGCAGCGGAAACGGTCCGGTGAGTTTGGCATCTCTTGTGAACTACCTGCCATCGGGCGGCACGTTCTCTGGCACTGGTGTCACGGCGGGTGTCTTCAACCCGGCTGTCGCTGGCCCCGGCGCACACACGATTACTTATAGCTACACGGACGCGCTCGGAGCACCGCAGACTGCGACGTTCAACATCACTGTGAACTACACGCTTCAAGTGCTGCACTACTACGGTGAGAGCGGCCTTCTCGGTATCCAGACCGCTCCAATCATGGGCGCGATGATCGACCGACTCGACAATGATTATTCAAATACGGTCGTTCTCGCTGAAGGCGACAGCTTCATTCCCGGCCCATGGCTGATTGGAGGCGCTGACCCATCATTGAATGCGATTCCCGTCATCGGCTCCACGGCGCTAGGTCGTCCGGACATCGCCATCATGAACGCGTTTGGCACGACGGCCTCGGCGATCGGAAATCACGAGTTCGATCTCGGCTCTCCGGTCTTCTCGGGCGCTGTCTTCCCGGCGGCTCCTTGGGTCGGCGCCCAGTTCCCGCTCCTCACGGTGAACCTCGATTTCACGAACGATAGTTCGCTCAAGAGTCGTGCTGATGCGACCCTCGGCGGAACTGGCGGCGCTATTGCCGGTCTGGAAGTGACGGCGATGAAGGCAAAGATCGCTCCTTACGCAATCAAGACGCTCGGCGGCCAGAAAATTGGCATCGTGGGCGCGACAACGTGGGACCTCCTAACGAAGTCGTCGCCAAACGGAACCGTGCCGAAAGACGACGCCAATGCGGCCACGAGCGATCTGCAGGAAGTTGCAGCGTATCTCCAGGCGGCAGTGGATTCGCTACGCGCACTCGGCGTGAACAAAATCATTCTCGTAGATCAGCTGGATACATTGCAGCGCGACAAGGACATCGCGCCTTTGGTTTCAGGCATCGACATCATGGTCGCCGGTGGCGGTCACGAGCGCATGGGCGACGCGACGGACACCGCGACTGGATTTAATGGTCACGACGCAGACTTCATCGCCGACGCTTATCCAATCGTCACGGCAGGTGCCGATGGAAAGCCGATGCTCATCGTCACGACGGATACCGAATACACTTACCTCGGTCGTCTCGTCGCAGACTTCGATGCGAACGGTGAACTGATTCTTCCAAGCCTCAACCCGGTAACGAACGGCGCATACGTGGCTACGGAAGCCAAGCTGCAAGCGGTTTACGGCACGACGGATTCGGCGGCCCAAATCGTGGCTTCGAGCACTATCGGCACGCAGGTGAAGGCAATCACCGACGCCATCAACAGCGTCATCATCGCGAAAGACAGCAACGTGTTTGGCTACACGAACGTGTATCTCGAAGGCGACCGCGTCTTCGGTCGCACTCAGGAAGTGAACCTCGGCGACATCACCGCAGACGCGAACTTGCAGAAAGCGAAAGCTGCGCTCGGCCTCGGCGATACCTCGGCAGTCTTCTCGCTGAAAAACGGCGGCGGTCTCCGCGCTTCGCTCGGTTCCGTTCTCGCGGATGGCTCGAAGGTCGCGCCGCTCGCAAACGCAATTACCGGCAAACCCGCTGGCGGCATTTCACAACTCGACGTGGAGAACGCGCTGCGGTTCGACAACAAGCTGATGGTCTGCGACATGACCCCGGCTGGCTTGCTCAGCGTCCTAAACTTCGCAGCGGGGCTCAGCAGTGGGCCGACGGTGCAAAGCGGTGGATATTCGCAAGTCGGCAACATCCGCTACTCGTATGATAGCGCACGCCCAGCGGGACAAAAAGTCCGCACCGTGGCGCTCATCAACGACGCGAATCAAATCGTCTCACTCGTCGTGCAGAATGGCGCGGTGCTCCCAACCGCTCCGGCACTCATCCAATCCGTTGCGCTCAACTTCACGATGAACGGCGGCGACAACTACCCGATTAAATACACGAACCCGCCGACCAACACGACGGTGAACAGTGGCTGCTCGAACTTCCGCTTTCTCCTCACAAACGGAACGCTCTCTGCGCCAGTCGCACGCAACTTGGATTTCACAGCAGCCACGACGTTCACGAGCCTCGGCCTCACGGCTGCGGACATCCTCGGTGAGCAGAAGGCTTTCCAGGACTACCTCTCCGCGCGCCACTCGACGCCGGGAACCGCTTACAACATCGCTGATACAGCGGTCGCGTTTGACACGCGTATTCAGCAATTCGCGCAAAACGGTAACCTAGATACGGTGAATACGGGTGCTCTTTATACATCGAACGTATTCATCGGTTCGGCATCTGTGGTTGAAGGAAACAGCGGAACCGTAACGGTCAATCTGCCCGTCACACACACGGTCAACGCAAACGGAAACACCGCCGCATTCGGCGTGAGCTATGCAGTTACTGGCGGCACCGCGACCGCGGGCACGGACTTCGCGACACTCGCGGCTGGAACGCTGACTTTCCCGGCAGGCGGCAGCTCACAGAACGTCACGCTCACCATCAACGGCGACACCGTCCTTGAGAGCAGCGAGACAATCATCGTCACGCTCTCGAACGTTGTGAACACCGTCGGCACGACAACCATCATTGGCACCGGAACTGGCACCGCGACCATCACGAACGACGACACCATCCCGGTCGTCTATCCTGCCGGCAACGAATACACATCGACCGTGAAGGGCAGCATCGCCCTCGCAGGGGCGGAAATCCCCGCCTTCGACCCGTTGTCCAAGCGCGCATTCGCTTCATCGAATGTCGGTATCCAAGTCGTGGATCTCACGAATCCAGCAACACCGACACTCATCACGACCATCACTCCGGCGACACTCGGAGTGCCCGGTCTAACCAGCAATGACGTGACTTCGGTCACCGTGCGCAAAGGCGCTGGCGCAAATCCAAGCGTGCTCGCTGCGGCAATCATCTCGGTGCCGAAGACAGCACCCGGCTACGTCATCTTCCTCAACGCAGCAGACGGCACATTGCTCGGCTCGACCGTTGTCGGCGCAAATCCCGACAACCTCACGTTCACGCCCGATGGCACGAAAGTGCTCGTCGCAAACGAAGCGGAACTCGACGGCGGATTGCTCGGCAACGCGGACGTCGCGCTCGACACCGCGCTCGGAAGCGTGAGCATCATTGATGTCTCCGGCGGATTTACCACGCTGCCAGTCGCGACTGCGGACTTCACCGCATACGACTCGCAAGTTGCCGCGCTCCGCGCAGCAGGCGTGCGTATTTTCAAAAACGCAGGCGGCACAGACGCCATCCCGTCCCGCGACTTCGAGCCGGAATACATCGCAGTCTCGCCAGATGGCACGACTGCAATGGTCACGCTTCAAGAAGCGAACGCGCTCGGCGTGCTCGACATCGCCACAGCGACCTTTACGTCCATCGTGCCGCTTGGCAAAAAGGACTTCTCGCCGATGCGCCTCGACTTCAGCGACCGCGACGGCCCCGGTGGTGCAGCGCTCATCAATCCGACCGTTGGTAATCCAGTCTTCGGTCTCTACATGCCCGACGCCATTGCGTCCTACTCGGTGGGCGGACAAACCTATTACGTCACCGCAAACGAGGGCGACGACCGCAATGACTTCCTCGACCCCGATGAAACGACGACTGTCGGTGCAGTGAACTACGTCCTTGATCCGACCGTGTTCCCGAACGCCGCGGCGCTGAAAAATCTGGCTTCGCTCGGACGCCTTACGGTTTCCAATTCGGTCGGCCTGCGTGGTGACACGGACGGCGACGGCGATATCGACGAAATCCTCGCTTATGGCGGACGCTCGTTCTCCATCTACAACTCCGCTGGAGTACGCGTCTTCGACAGCGGCGACATGATCGACCTCATCGTGATGTCGCAGAACTTCTCGAACTTCGACGACACCCGCAGCGACAACAAAGGCTCCGAGCCCGAAGGCGTCACCATCGCCACACTCGGCGCTCGGACCTACGCATTCATCGGCCTCGAACGCTCGCACATGGTCCTCATGTTCGACATCACGAACCCGACGGCACCGACCTACACCACCGCATTCAAGCGCGCCGGTGACTTGAATCCTGAAGGCCTCGTAGTCGTGCAAGCCGCCGACAGCCCGAACGGCAAACCGTTGCTCATCACTGCGAGCGAAGTCTCGAATACGCTCACCGTTTTCGAAATCAACGACAACACCGCCCCGACGATTTCGCCGGTCTCGATTGCAAGCAACAACGTCAATCCAGCTCGTGCGAAGATGGGTGACGCCGTGACGCTCTCGTTCAGCGCGAACGAGCCAATCGCGACGCCGACGGTCACGCTGTTCGGTAGTTCCGTCACCGCAACAAACGTCAGTGGAAACGACTGGGCTGCGACCGTGGTAGTCGGTGCTGGCACGCAGGAAGGCGCTGCAACGTTCACCATCAGCGCGAACGACCTTGCAGGAAACCCTGCGCTTGCAGTGTCGGCGACAACCGACGCGAGCACCGTGATTGTTGATAAGACGACGCCGGTGATTGCGCCAGTCGCGCTGACTAGCACCAACATCAATCCGATATGGGCGAAAGTGGGCGACACCGTGACGCTGACGTTCACTGCGAGCGAGACAGTCGTCCCGGTCGTCACGCTACTCGGCGAAACCGTCACCGCTACGAGTGCCGGGAATGATTGGACAGCCACCATGGTTGTCGGAGCCGCAACACCAGAAGGTCTCGCGACATTCTCGATTGCCGTGAGCGACCTTACGGGCAACGCCGCCGCACTCGTCACCGCGACGAGCAACGCGAGCTCAGTCAACGTGGATCGCACAGCGCCGACGCTCACATTGCCCGCAAATATCACACGCGGCGCAACGAGCGTGGCTGGTGCAATCGTCACCTACACAGCGAGCGCATCGGGTGCGACGACATCGAGCTTCACGCCAGTGAGCGGTAGCATCTTCCCGATTGGTGTCACCACGGTGAACGCCACCGCGTCAGACGCCGCAGGCAACGCAACGACGGGCTCGTTCACCGTCACGGTGAACCCCGGCGTCTCCATCGCAGCGGCTTCGACTTCTGAAGGAAACAGCGGAACGAAAATCCTGAATCTGCCGGTCTCCCGCACCGACACGAGCACGGCGTTCACAGTGAACTACGCAGCTACCGGGGGCACCGCCACGGCTGGCACGGACTTCACGCTCGCAGCTGGCACGCTGACTTTCAACGTCGGCGACGGCACGCAGCAAATCGCCATCACGGTCATCGGTGACACGGCGGTTGAGAGCGCTGAGACAGTCATCGTCACGCTCTCGGGCTTGGTGAATGTCACCGGCACGACAACCATCGCCACGGCAAGCGCATCGGGCACCATCACGAACGACGACACGATCCCGGTCGTCTATCCAGCAGCGAACACATTCACCTCCACGGTGAAGAGCAGCATCAATCTGGCTGGTGCGGAAATCCCAGCCTTCGACCCGCTGTCGAAGCGCGCGTTTGCTTCTTCGAATGTTGGTATTCAGGTCGTGGACCTCACGAACCCTGCGGCTCCGACGCTTATCACGACCATCACGCCGGCGACGCTTGGCGTGCCGGGCCTCACGAGCAACGACGTGACCTCCGTCACCGTGCGCAAAGGCTCGGGTGCGAACCCAAGCGTTCTGGCTGCGGCGATTATCGCATCGCCGAAAACAGATCCCGGCTACGTTGTCTTCCTCAACGCGGCGGACGGAACATTGCTCGGTGCGGTCCAGGTAGGCTCCAATCCTGACAACCTCACCTTCACACCGGACGGCACAAAAGTGCTCGTCGCGAATGAAGCGGAACTCGACGGCGGCGTGCTCGGCAATGCCGATGTCGCGGCGGACACGACGCTCGGCACCGTCAGCATCATCGATGTTTCCGGCGGATTTACGACACCGGTCGTCATGACCGCAGACTTCACCGCCTACGACACACAAGTCGCAGCGTTGAAAGCCGCGGGAGTCCGCATCTTTAACAACGGCACCATCGACGCGATTCCATCACGCGACTTCGAGCCGGAATACATCGCGGTTGCGCCGGACGGCCTCACCGCAATGGTCACGCTTCAGGAAGCAAACGCCGTTGCGATTCTCGACATCGCCACCGCGACCTTTACGTCCATCAAGCCGCTTGGCAAAAAGGACTTCTCACCGCTGCGTCTCGACTTCAGCGACCGCGACGGTCCTGGCGGAGTTGCGCTCATTAACCCAACGGTCGGCAATCCGGTCTTCGGTCTCTACATGCCCGACGCCATTGCGTCCTACTCGGTTGCCGGACAGACTTACTACGTCATGGCAAACGAAGGTGACGATCGCAATGACTTCCTGAACCCCGATGAAACCACCACCGTCGGCGCAGCGAACTACGTGCTCGACCCGACCGTGTTCCCGAACGCCGCCGCGCTAAAGAATCTCGCTTCGCTCGGACGCCTCACCGTTTCGAATTCGCCCGGCCTCCGCGGTGATATCGACAACGACGGCGACGTGGATGAAATCCTCGCTTACGGTGGACGTTCATTCTCCATCGTCGACGCAGCGGGCAACCGCGTGTTCGACAGCGGCGACATGATTGACCTCATCGTGATGTCGCAGAACTTCTCGAACTTCGACGATACCCGCAGCGACAATAAAGGCTCCGAGCCCGAGGGCGTCACCATTGCGACATTCGGTTCGCAGACCTACGCATTTATCGGCCTCGAACGAGCGCACATGGTCCTGATGTTCGACATCACGAACCCGCTCGCACCGACCTACACGACAGCGTTCAAGCGCACTGGCGACCTCAATCCCGAGGGGCTCATCGTAGTCTCCGCAGCCGACAGCCCGAACGGCAAACCGCTGCTCATCACCGCGAGCGAAGTCTCGAACACGCTCACCGTATTCGAGATCAACGCCCCAGCCGGACCAGTGCTCACACTGCCAGCAAACATCGTCGCCGAAGCCACGAGCGCAGCAGGCGCAATCGTCACCTACGTGGCGAGCGCAGCCGACGCAGCGAGCGGCGTAGCGACATCGAGCTTCACGCCGGAAAGCGGAAGCGTCTTCCCGCTCGGCATCACCATGGTGAACGCCAGCGCGACGGATAACGCGGGGAATGTGGCGACGGGTTCTTTCACGGTGACGGTGTCGGATACGCTGGCACCCGTGGTGATGCTTAATGGCCCGGCGACGGTGACGGTGGAAGCAAGCGGTAGCTATACGGAGTTGGGAGCGACGGGGAGCGACATCGTGAGTGGGATGCTGACGCCGGCCATCAATAGCAGCGCGGTGAACGTCAATGTGCCGGGGTCATATCCAGTGTTCTACACAGTGACGGATGGCGTGGGACTGACAGCCAGCACATCGCGGACGGTGAATGTGGTGGATACGACAGCGCCCGTAGTGGCTGCACACGGCAACGTGACAGTGGAGGCGACAAGTGAGGCTGGAGCGGTGGTGACTTACGCCGCCGGCAGCGCGACGGATGCGGTGACGGGGAGCCCGACGATCACCTACTCGAAGGAGAGCGGGGAGGTCTTCCCGGTCGGCGAGACGACTGTGACGATCACCGCGACCGACGCGGCGGGGAACACGGGCACCGGGAGCTTCACGGTGACGGTGCAGGCCCTGATGCCCGGCACGCTGGCCTTTGCAAATGCCACGCCTTCCGCCAATCCCGTGAACGGCTCCGGCGCGCTCAACACCGTGCCCGTGCTCATCACCCGCAGCGGCGGGACCAGCGGTGCAATCACCGTCCAAGTCGTGCCGAGCCAGCCAGCCACGACGCCCACCGGCTTCGCGAAATATGTGTATGGGACCGACTACCAATTCGTCAGCGGCACTGTCGCAGGCTCTACTGTTTCATTCGCCGCAGGCCAAGCCAGCGCGACTGTGGACGTGCTGCTCAAGACGCCTGTGCTCACGAAAAAGGGGCAGCTCAAATTGACGCTCGCCTCGACCACCGGCGGTGCAGCCATCGGCAGCCCGGCAGCGGCGACGCTCACCATCAACGCCCGCGACATCATCGCGCCGACACTCGTGCTCAACACCCCGGTTGCGGGCGCGACGTTCGACATCACCGGCACCGTCAAGGATGCAGGCGGCCTCGCATCGCTCACCGTTAAAGTGAACGGCGCAACCCTCCCGCTCACCGTGGACCCCGTCACCGGCTACGTGGCCAACGCCATCGCGCCTTACAGC
>CANIWM010000073.1 GCA_947471505.1 Chthoniobacteraceae bacterium
CAAAGGATCCTCTCGGAATTCTCAAGAAACCCATCCCGGAGCGACTCGTCGTATTAACGTTCGATGACGGGTGCGCCAGTCATGCGACGGTTGCCGCTCCGATTCTCAAGAAACATGGCTTCAACGGGACGTTCTATGTTTCCGATGCCTATCTGTTCCGCGAGCGCAAGGATTGGTATATGACGTGGCGGCAGATTCGGACGATGTCGGAGCAGGGGTTCGAGATTGGCAATCACACGCGGGGGCATGGGCAATTATCCATGACGGATGTCGGGGGATGTCAGGCTTATGTGTGGACTTTGGAGGATGAAATGATCGCGAACCGGATTCCGCGTTCCACGACCTTTTGCTGGCCTTTCTACGACGTGAATCCGAAATTTTACCCGCTTCTGGCGAGTTGGGGATATACGTTTGCGAGAGGCGGTCACGGTCGCACCTACGACCCTACGGTGGATAATCCTTTTGATGTTCCCTCGTTTGCAGCCGGCGGCGTGGGACAGACCGTGGAAGGGATGATCAGCGCGGTGCAGCAAGCCACTGCGGGCAAAGTGGTGGTGATGACGTTTCACGGCACGCCGGATATGGAGCATCCGGGCGTGGGGATTGATCCCGACTTGTTCGAGGAGTTCGTGGAGTATCTGAAAGCAAACAACTACAAGGTCGTAGCCATGCGCGATCTGGTGGAGTATATCGATCCAGCAAAAGCAGCGCAGCTCCCGCCGACCAAGATGACACTGCGGACGAAGCATGATGCGCCTGATGCTCCGGCATTGGTCAAAGGCGACAAGCCTTACACCGCGAAAAAACGCGCCCTCACGGAGCCGCAATCGGGCGACCACCAAGGGCCTTGGACGGTGAAGGAAATTTACCGACTGAAACTGCCCGATGCCGTCTCCACATCGATCAACGGGAACACCATCGCAGTCCACGTCCCCGCGTCCACCGATGTGAAGGCGCTTGCTCCCGTCTTTGAACTCGCGCGTTTCGCAAAGTCAGAGCCTGCCTCCGGGACTGCGAGAGATTTCACCACGCCGCAGATCTACAAGATTACAGCCCAGGATGGCTCCACCCGGGACTATACTGTGAAGGTGATTTCCACCAAGGAGCCCATGCACTTTTCGTGGATGGCGAAAAAGGATGGCAGCTTTGACGATGGCGCTAGATGGAAAAACAATCTTGGTGCCGCCGCCGGGCCGAGCATTGAAGGAAACTCCGACAGCATTTTGAGTTTCAACGAGCCCGGCAAATACACCGTAAGCCGGACGGGCGACGGGGATTTCGTCCTCAATCAACTCAACCTCGGACGCGCCACCCTGACGTTGGAGAGCAAGGGTAGTTTTGTTTTCACCAAGGGCAGCTCATTTGGCGCGTCGCCATATATCAACAGCCAGAGCCGCGCGAATGTGACAATCAAGGTGCCGGTGCGACTGGATGCGGACCTCACCGTGGATGGACTTGAGGCTGACGATACGCGCGTGTTTCTCAATGGAGCGATTTCCGGCAAAGGTGCGCTCATCAAGAACGGCCCGCACGAACTTCACCTTGGCAATCCCATCAATACCTACGCAGGCGGCACCATCATCAATGGTGGTTCTCTTTCAGCGCGGCCAGAAGGTCTCGGCGCGGGACCCGTAACGATCAACGAAGATGGCGCGATTGGAATTGGTGGTGAACCGGCAAGAAATTCCCTGATTACGAATGGCGGGAGCGTCTTTACCGGTGGCAGCGGTCACTGGGGCGGGCTGGTGAAATTGAACGGAAATACCAAGCTGCGTGCGGAAAATATCCTTGAGTTTAGCAACAAGCAGGAGGGTATCAGCGGCACCGGTGGCATCACCCAAGTAGGGCAGCCGGTCGGTCACACGTTGAAGAGCGGGACGATCAAGCTCTTTGGCCGGAATACATATTCGGGTCCCACAATGGTTGAAATGGGGCTCCTCGAAATCAAGTCATCGTTCTACAACAACGAGCCCGCTCGCTGGACTCCCGCGAACATCACCATAAACGGAGCGGCGGGCGAACTGCGGCTTCATGTTGGCGGTCCGGATAGTTTCACCGCCGCGCAGGCTGGAACCATGCTGAAAAACCTCAGCACTGACATCAATCAGAACGGCCTGATGGCTGGCAGCACTTTCGGATTGGACACGACCGGAGCCACGGAGCCGCAGGAAATTTCCATCAGTATCACCGATTCCAAAGGGCCGGGCGGCGGGAGAATTCTGCTCAAGAAATGTGGAGCGGGAACTCTGAAGCTCACAGGCGTAAACACCTACAGCGGTCAGACCATCATTGAAGGCGGAGCACTGAGCGCTGATTCGCTCAACAGTGTTGTTAACGGAATGCCTGCGAGCAGCCTCGGTGCACCAAAAACGGAAAGCGACGGTGAGATTTTCCTGAGTCGCGGCAGCGTCTTGAACTACACAGGAAAAGGCGAAACCACCGACCGCACGCTAAATTTTCCCGGAGGAAATGACGCAGTCTCCCTGAGCCAATCAGGCACCGGCCTGCTCAAGCTGATCAGTCCTTTTGTGATATCCGGCTACGGCGAAAACAAAACAATCATCCTGACCGGCTTCACTGCGGGCGCAGGCGAGATCGCCTGCAATGTCGAGGACCCTTACGACCGCAAAGGCAGGGCCACCACCGCCATCACCAAAAATGGCACAGGAAAGTGGACACTCTCCGGCGCAAACACCTTCACCGGCCCGGTCACGATCAACGGCGGCACTCTCGCCATCGCGAGCGAACGGAGCCTCGCACCCAAATGCGACGTGAGCATCAGCGGCGGTGCGCGCGTTGAACTGAACTTCGGGGGCCGAATGAAAATCCACAGGCTAGCGCTTGACGGGAAACTCCTGCCGCCGGGAGTGTATTCCAAAGCAAGCGCTGCCGGTTTTATTGACGGAACCGGCACCCTTAGCATTGAGCTTTGAGAACACCCGTCATGAAACACATCCTCGTCCTCCTCGCCTCACTGCTGATCGCACAGAGGGAGACTCTGAGGGCCGCCGAGTCTGCTCCCATCGTGGGAGCCATACGCTGGGATGCGTGGTATGGCAGCGGCGACGCGACGAAGGCTGTGGAGGTGTCGCTCGGGCAGCCGAAGTATCATTTTCGTCTGCCGTGGTTCGCTCGTGTCGTCGGTGAGGATCGCGTGAGCATCAACGGTGATTCGCAGGCCATCGTGGAGCAGGAGATCGACTATGCGGCGAAGGCGGGGCTGAACTATTGGGCGTTCCTCGATTACAACGACGAAGCGTCCGACATGCACATCGCCTTGAATCGCTACCGCGCGGCGAAGGACAAAAAGGGCATCCGCTATTGCTTCGTCGAGGAAGGCCCGCGCTTGGACGGACTCGGCACCGCAGCTTGGAAGCGGCTCGTGGAGCATTTCCAGCATCCCGATTACCAAACCGTGCTCGATGGTCGCCCGCTGCTTTTCATGTTCGTGAAGACGACGAAACTCGCGAAGCCGGAGTGGGACGAACTCAAGCGCCAGACCATCGCGGCCGGCCTGAAGGCGCCGTATCTCGTGCTCATGGGATGGAACCCCGCCGAGGATGCACGCGACATGGCGGCGCTCGGTTTCGACGCCATCTCCGCCTACGCGCGCGGCGGCAGCTACAGCATGACGCAGCCGAGTTACGCCGAGCAATGCGCGCTCATCCGTCGCGACCGTTGGGAAAAATGCACGGCCCTCCGCATCCCCAGCGTAACCTTCGCCAGCGCCGGATGGGACACCCGCCCGCGCAACGAACGCCCGCCGCCGTGGTGTACGTGGGTCACCGC
This sequence comes from Chthoniobacteraceae bacterium, assembly GCA_947471505.1. Lineage (GTDB taxonomy): Bacteria > Verrucomicrobiota > Verrucomicrobiia > Chthoniobacterales > Chthoniobacteraceae > SXWH01. The sequence goes on from CANIWM010000073.1 coordinate 3,790, forward strand.
GACGCCGGATAAAACACCGCCCGCAGAGCAAAAGCCGCTCGTCGATTCCGTCACCGCCACGCCCGACGAACTCGCCGCGCACATCCGCGAGGCGCTCGACTGGACGAAAGCAAACCGCGACATCAATCCGAGCAACGCCGTCATCATTTACGGCTGGAACGAGAACGACGAAGGCGGCTGGCTCCTGCCGACCCTCGGAACGGATGGCAAACCCGACGAGACACGCATCAACGCGTTGGGGAAAGTGCTCCAGCCTCGTGTGCGACGTTAATAATTATGACCTTCACCGAAGCTGAAATCGCCGAGCATACGATCACCCTTGAGGAACACTTCTGGTCGCGCCGTCGCCCGCCCCTGCATTTGCGCGACAAGGTCCGCGAGGGTCAGCGCTTCGACGGGCAAGCCATCGAGCTTTTCTTCGTGCGACCAGTGTTCAGTCGCCCCGGTGAGCATGTCGAGGAGTCCATCGCGAAGGTGCGATTTGTCCGCACTACGAATGTCTGGTGCATTTTCTGGAAACGGGCCGATGGCAAATGGCACCGCTACCCGCCGCGCCCGGATGCAGAATCGCTTGCCGCAGCCCTCAGGGCGATCCATGAAGACCCGAACGGGTGTTTCTTTGGATGAGAGCTTCATTGGAAATCCAGCCAGCAGGAGATTGCCAAACGTGCGTTCATTCGCTGTGCCCAATGTGAACGCCTGCTTGAGTTCCCCCGAGCACGAGTGCTCTTGCGCCGGATACAGTGCCGTGACTACAAACCTCTATGTCGAATGAAGTCACGAGCCAGAACATGCCCGACGAAGCCGACGGAGTCATCCAGACTTACCGCGCGCACCCGCGCTGGCGGCGCATCGGCTTCCCCACCGAAAGCCGCCCGCTCCACGACGCCCTCCGGCAAAAGGCCCGCACCAAAGACTTCGCGTTCCGCAAAATCTACGACACCCGCATCGCCCTCACCATGATCGCGCAAGGCGTGACCGAGTTCGCGATGGTGAACGTGAAGGACTTCGAGGGGCTGGGTTTTCGGAAGGTGTGGAATCCGCTGACCGCGCAATAACGTGACGAATCAATCTCGAATATGAAAGCATCCGAAACTCACCTCGGCAAAATCCTCGAAGGCAACAACCAGTTCGTCGTGCCGCTGTTTCAGCGGCCTTACACATGGGACGAGTCACGGTGGAAGGTCTTGTGGGCGGACGTGGTGGAACTCTGCGAAGAAGAAACCGACTCCAGCCACGCGAAGCCGCACTTCATGGGTTCGCTCGTCACCGTGCCGACGCGGTCGGTCCCGGAGGGCGTGAGCAAGTTTCTGCTCATTGACGGCCAGCAGCGGCTTACCACGCTCCAAGTGCTGCTCGCCGCGCTGCGTGACTGCGCGCGGGGATTGCCGGGCGCGCTCGCGGAAAAGCTGGAGAAGTCGCATCTCGTGAATCAATTCGAGGACGGACTCGACCATTTCAAACTTCTGCCCACGCAAACCAACGGCGACCGAAAGGCGTTTATCGCGCTCATCAAAGGCGAGCCAGTCGCCGATTCAGACAGCCGCGTGGCGAAGGCCTATGTTTGGTTTCAGAAGAAGCTCAAGAGCCGTGGTTCACCCGACGCCGAGCGGCTTGCCACCGTAATTCTCCGCCGACTTTCGCTGGTGAGCATCACGCTCGACCACGACGACAATCCGCACCTGATTTTCGAGAGCCTGAACTACAAGGGCGAGCCACTGACACAGGGCGATTTGATTCGGAACTACTTCCTGATGCGCGTGACTGCCGCCGAGCAGGAGAAGCTGTTTCAGCGATGCTGGGAACCGATGCAGTTGCGGTTGAAAGATGAACTCAGCGAGTTCGTCCGCCATTTCCTCATGCGGCAAGGTGCCATCGTGAAGAAGGGCGAAATCTACCGCACGTTGAAGGAGCGCACCGATGAGCAAACGCCCGACGGCATCGCCGCGTTTCTGGACGAGTTGCATCGCTCGGCTGTGCATTACCATCGGCTCCTCGACCCCGCGCAGGAATTGAATCCCGACCTGCATCCGCGTCTGCGCCGCTTCGAGCGTCTGGAGGTCAGCGTAGCGTGGCCGTTGCTGCTCAGTCTCTACGCGGAGCACGATGCCGGAACGCTCTCCATCGGCGAATTCACCGCCATCCTCGACACGCTGGAGAACTACTTCATCCGCCGTTTCGTCTGCGGCGTGCCTACGCACGGGCTGAACAAGAGTCTGGCGCCTCTCTATCATCAGGCAAAAAGCCACCCGTCGCTGCTGGACGGTGTGCGATCGATACTCGCGCAACGGGCCTACCCATCGGACACGGAGTTTCGCAAGGCGCTCATTGACGGGCGGCTTTACGGCACTGGCGAAAGGCTGCCCAAGGCGAAGCTCGTTCTTGAATCATTGGAACGTTCGCTCGCCGGAAAGGAGCAAGTCACCACTGGCTCGCTGACCATTGAGCACATCATGCCGCAAACACCGACGCCGTGGTGGGAGGGAAATCTCGGCGAATCATGGCGCGAAACACACGAACTGCGGCTGCACACGCTCGGCAATCTCACTCTCACCGGCTACAATGCGGAACTGTCCAACGGCGATTTCAGTGCAAAGCGTGCGGTGTTTCTGCAAAGCCCGGTTCATCTCAGCCGCAGCATCGCGCGCTTTGAAAAGTGGGACGGTGAGGCGATGCAGCAGCGGGGCGAGGAATTGGCGGAACTTGCGTTGAAGACATGGCCCAACTTTGGGCCTGCGGATTCGCTGTTCGACGGCACAACGTCGGCCACGTTCACGGGGCGCACTCCCGTAGCGGTTCTCGTATTCGGGGAGCGGCGTGACGCCGGAACATGGCGTGAAGTGCTGCAAGGCACACTTGAGGCAGTGCGCGACGCAGCGCCGGATGCTTTTGATGCGATTGTCGCAGAGTTCCCCCGGCTGCTTTCGATGGATGCCGGAAAGTTCCGCGCACCGCGCTCACTTGATGGGACGTGGCATTTTGAAACAAACCTCAGCGCCGAAGCCATCGCCCGCTACTGCCAGCAAATCATCGCCGCCGCGGGCTACGCGCCGAACGAGTGGAGCGTGGAAACCAAGTGACGCACATGAAAAAGCCGTCCGCCAAATCCACCATCGAAGTTCAAGGAGTCGCCGTCAGCATCGTCTCCGAGCGACAGGATGACTACATCTGCCTCACTGACATCGCGCGTTTCAAAGACGCAGAGCGAACCGATTACCTCATCTCGAACTGGCTCCGCAACCGCAACACCATTGAGTTCCTCGGCATCTGGGAGCGGCTGAACAACCCCGGTTTTAATCCCATCGAATTCGATGGGATTAGAATTCAGGCCGGGCTGAACAGCTTCATCCTCACGGCCCGGCAGTGGATTGAGCGGACGGGCGCGGTCGGCATCATCTCGAAGGCTGGGCGCTATGGTGGCACGTACGCGCATAAGGACATCGCGTTCGAGTTCGCGTCGTGGATTTCCGTCGAGTTCAAGCTCTACCTCATCAAAGAATTTCAGCGCCTCAAGGAGGACGAGAGCCGGCGGCTTTCGCTGGCTTGGAATCTCAATCGCACGCTGACAAAACTCAATTACCGCATCCACACCGACGCCATCAAAGCGCACCTCATCCCGCCCGAGGTGACGCCCGCGCAGGCGGCGATGACTTACGCGAGCGAGGCGGATTTGCTGAATGTCGCGCTCTTTGGCCGGACGGCGCGGCAGTGGCGCGACCCGAATCCGAAGCTCGACGGCAACATGCGCGACCACGCGACCATCGAGCAGCTTCTCGTGCTGGCGAATCTCGAAAGCATGAACGCGGAACTGATTCATATGGGCCTGCCGTCGGGCGAACGGCTCACGAAGTTGAACGCGATAGCCATTCGCCAAATGCGGACGCTCACAGCGAGCGCGGCGCGGCTGCTGGGAGGCGGCGGAAAGGCGTGAGCATGCTGACGTGCGCGAAATTCACCAAAGAGCAGGAATGATAAAACCCAAGCGCCCGACCAAATCCAAAGCCCTCCAGCCCGCGAAGCCCGGCTTCGACGGGCTGTTGCGGGAACTGCGCGAGTTCATCACCGAGAGCCGTCGGCAGGTCTTGCGGGCGGTGAATGTGGCGCAGGTGCGGACTTGCTGGGGCGTGGGGCGGCACATTGTCGAATTTGAGCAGGGCGGCGCGGCGCGGGCGGAGTATGGGGCGAAGTTGCTGCCGCGGTTGGCTGTGAAGCTGACGGAGGAATTCGGGCGCGGGTTCGATGCGCGCAACCTGCGCCACATGCGGGCATTTTACTCCATGTACCCAATTTGGGACGCAGTGCGTACCAAATTGAACTGGACGCATTACCGCACCTTGCTCCGCATTGAGGATGAGCACGCTCGCGAGTGGTATGCGAAGGAAGCGGAGTTGCAAAACTGGAGTTCGCGGGCGCTGGAGCGGCAGGTGGGGCGGCTTTACTACGAGCGGCTGCTTTCCAGCAAGGACCCAAAGGCGAAAAGGGCGGTGAGGGCGGAGGCGGAGGAGAAAATCGCGGAGTTGCCGCCGTCGCCGCGTGATTTTATGCGCGACCCGGTGCTGCTGGAGTTTCTGGGCCTGCCGGAGACGGGGCGGCTGCTGGAGTCGGACATGGAGCAGCGGCTCATTGACCATCTGCAATCGTTCCTGCTGGAACTGGGCAAAGGTTTCGCGTTCGTCGCGCGGCAGATGCGGATGAGCACGGAGACGAAGGATTTTTACCTCGACCTCGTCTTTTACAACTACGTGCTGAAGTGCTTCGTCATCTTCGACCTCAAGCCGCGCGAACTCACGCACGGCGACATCGGGCAGATGGATATGTATGTGCGGATGTTCGATGAGCAGCAGCGCGGCGCGGGCGACGGCCCGACGGTGGGCATCATCCTGTGCGCGGCGAAGGATGCGTCCATCGTCTGCTACTCGGTGCTGCACGGAAACGAGAAGCTCTCCGCCACGCGCTACAAGCTGGTGCTGCCGACGGAGGAGCAGTTACGGCTGGAGTTGATTCGCGAGCAGCGGCTGCTGGAGGAACAGGCGGAGCGGAAGGGCAAATAGGCGGTTCTCAAATTTCATGAAACACATCATCACACTCATCGCAGCCCTCCTGCTCATCTCACAGTCGGCCCGCTGTGCCGACGACACGAAGACCGTGCGCGTCTTTATCTTTGCGGGGCAGTCCAATATGGAGGGCGCGGATTCGAAGGTGAAGGACACCAAACGCTTTCCGCCTTTTGCCGGATTGGACGCGCCTCAAGACAAGGTTTTGTTTTCCTACAACATCGGGCGCGAGGAAAAGCAAACGTCGAAAGGCTGGGTCGCGCTGCAGCCTGTCGGCAAAATGGTCGGGCCGGAGCTGAGCTTCGCCCGTCGCGTCGCGCAGGAAACGGGTGCGCCGATTGCGATCATCAAATGCGCGGCGGGCGGCACGACGCTCGGCGGCGATTGGAATCCCGATGAACCGAGCGGATTCAAACTGTACCCGCTGGCGTTGGATTTGGTGCGGGCATCCCTCGCCGAACTGGATGCGAAGAAAATGCCCTACCGCATCGAGGGCTTCATGTGGCATCAGGGCGAGAACGATATGTTCGACAAGAAGTTTAAGCCGAACTACGGCGCGAACCTCAAAAACTTTCTGGCGAGCTGGCGGCGCGATCTCAAAACGCCGGGGCTGAAGTTTTACATCGGCGAGCTTTGCACGAAGACGATCTGGGGCATGGACAATCGCGACAATATGTATGCGATTCGGACGGGGCAGAAGGCTGTCACCGAGACCGATCCGCTGGCGGAATACATCCCGACTTCGCACGACGCGGTGGAAATCGGCGGCGGCGAGGGATTGCACTATCACTACGGAACGCTGGGGCAACTCGAGCACGGTGTGAACTACGCGGACGCCTATCTACGGACCATCGGCAGGAAGCCCGCCGAGCGCCCGCTCAAGGCCTGGCCTTACGCAAAGGGAAGCGCCGTGAAGCTCTTCATCCTCGCCGGACACCGCAATATGGAAGGCGAGCGGGCTTTCATCCAAGAGGCGAAAGAACTGGCAGTGGACAACGACCGCATCGCTTTCAAATACAGCCTCGGCGGCGGATACAAAATCTCGGACGGCTGGGAGCCGCTCGGCCCCGCTGGATTCTACGACACATTCGGCCCCGAGCTGAGCTTCGCAAAGACGCTGCAAGGCAAGGTTCCCGGCAACATCGCGATCGCGAAGTTCACCGATAGCGGTTCGCAAATGAACGACTGGACTCCGCAGGGAACCAACGCGAAAGACCGGAACCTCTACCCAAAGTTCATCGGCTTCATCCGCGATTCCATCAAGGAGCTTGAGGGCAAAGGGCATCAGGTGGAACTGGCCGGCATTTTTTATCACGTCGGCGAAAATGATACGGCGTTTTATCCATACCGGAAGGACGCTGCGAAGTGGCTGCAATCGACCGTGGCAAAGAGCCGCGAGGATCTGGCTCTGCCCGCGCTGAAATGGTTTGTGAGCCAGCAACCGCCTATCGACGAAAAAGGGCTCAACCGCATCGACATCACCGCAAACCTCGCCGCCCTCGCCGCCGCAGACCCTGCGTTCATTCACATCAAGTCATTCGACCTTCCGCCGCAGCCTGAGAAGATCGTCATCACGACGGAGGGAATTGTGCGTTTGGGGGAAGTGCTCGGTGAGAGCTATCTCGGGCGGAAGTAGGCATCCGTTGCAGTGCCGCCGGACTGCATATTTACAAACTCGTGGCCCTCCGGACCAGCGTCTCGCCCCGGACGAACTCCGGCATGAGGACGGTGGAGCGGAATTTGCCTCCGGGTTGCGCGAGGACTTGGAGCATCAGTCGCGTGGCGGCGCGGCCCAGACGTGGGCCGTCATGGGCGTAGCGCGTGACTTCGGGGTCCGATGTTTGCAGAAAAAGGTCGTCCCCGCGCGAGATGACTGCGGCATCTTCAGGCACACGGATTCCTGCGCGCTGAAGACAGGCCAGCACGCACCAGACCCACTGCGGTTGTGTGACGAGGAATGCCGTGGGCAGCGGCTTGCTTGCGAGGAGTAGCTCCATCGCGCGCCGGATGGTCGGGCGGCTGCTGGTGCATTGTCCGATCACGATTTCAGCGGCTTCGGAATGGGCGACTGCGGCGTCGCTCAAGCCTTCTTCGCACTCAGTTTCGCCGACCATTTCCAGCGAGAAGCGGAGGAGCGCCAGTCTGCGATGTCCGTATTGCAGGAATTGGCCGCCCGCGTGCCGGGCCAGAGCGCGGCTTGCAAACTCGACATGCGGCAGCGCCACGCTGGGTGCCCGTGCACCCAGCACCATGGCTGGCACACCGCGGGAAGCAAACCAGTGCTGCACGGCGGCTGGCATGCCGCAAAGGACCCAGCCGTCCCGCGGGCTCGCGTCCACCAGCGCCGCGAGGGCTCGGCCAGCGTCGCGGCGATTCAGGTCTGCGCGGTAGAGGTAGTGGTATCCTGTCCCGGCTCCGGCGAGCCCGCGCTGCAGTTCGGCCAAAGCGCGTTCCATTACGCCGACGACGTTTTCGGGCGGCGTTTGGCTGAGCACGCGGACTTTGCCGCCGGGGACATTGTGTGGGGAACCTTCAGCCGGTGGCGTCATGATGCGGTGCCGCCGCCCGTGTCCGCCCTTCTCGAGGTGCCGGTCCTGCGCCAATTGTTCGATGGCGGCCCGGAGCGTCATACGGCTCACGCGCAGCTCGGCGCAAAGCTCGTGCTCGCCGGGCAGATGGCCCGTCCAGCGACCGGAAAGCAGGCCGTCGTGGAGGACGCGCACGGTCTCCGCTGCCAGCGAGTAGCGTTGTGGAATGTCAGACACAGGCGCAAAGGCTGGCCCGCGCCAGTGGGAATGTCTAAACAAAAGACATTACTTCCCCGCTCGTTCACATGAGTCAGCCACGGCACCTTTCGCTAGTTCAGCGACTTCACCTGAGAGCGTTGAGCCGACTCCATGAAAACCACACTCACACTCATCGCCGCCCTGCTGTTCGCGCCGCTGGCCGCTTCCCATGTCTCCGCGCAGACTCCGGCGGCTTCGCAGCAGCAGGCGATTAAGAAGCATCCCGAACTCGCGGTGGCTGGCTCCGCGCTCAACAAGGCTTTTGTCGCGGAGGTCAACCGCCGCAAGAAAACCAACCCGGCATTTTTCCGCGCAGCGGACTGGCCGATGCGGCTTGCCGACGAGTTGAGCGCCGCGCCCGCTCCGATGGTCGAGCCGGTGCCCGTGGTGAAGAAGGAAGTCCCGGCGGTTGCGGCAGCTTCGGGCGTTTTCGAAGTGAGCGATCCTGCGTTGCGCAACGGAAAAGCGGACGCGGGGCCGGCTTTGCGCGAGGCGATCGGAAAAGCGATTGCCGCCGGACCGGGCGCGGAGGTGCGGCTGCCGGCGGGGAGATTTCGGATCGCGACTGCGGGCGACGCGAGCTGGCAACTCGGCATCGGCGGCGCGAAGGGGCTGACGGTGCGCGGAGTGCCGGGCGAGACGGAGCTTATTTTCGGTCTTCCCGATAAGGGCGGGATCATCATCAACGGCGGCGACGGCGTTTTTCTGAAAGACCTGATTATTGATTCCGACCCGCTGCCGTTCACGCAAGGGACGATCAAGTCGGTGGACGAGGCGGCGGGGACTTTCACGATGACGGTTGACGAAGGCTACCCGTCGCTGGCGGAAAAATGGTTCAGGGTGCCGGAGCCTTACATTCAAATGGGCGTCGCCTTTCGGCCCGCGGGGGACCGGCTGAAATCGGACGCGCCCGATTATTACAAGCTGGAGGATTGGAAGCCGTCGGAGACCGCGGGGGAATGGCGGATGATCCTGTCCGAGAAAGAGCGGGACAAGGCGAAGACGCTGGCGGCGGGCGACCGGTTCGTGCTGACGGCGCGCGGGGCCGCCGGGTTTTCGCGATTCGGGGACTGCCGCGAGTCGGGGTTTGAGAATGTGACGGTGCATGCCTCGGCGTCGCCGGTCACGGTTGTGGCAGGGTGCGAAAAGATGCGGTTCAAGGGATTGAAGATCGTGCGCCGGCCGGGGACGACGCGTCTCATCTCGAGCAATGCCGACGGCATTCATTGCCAGCAAAACCGGATCGGTCCGCTCGTGGAGGACTGCGAGTTTTCGGCCATGGCCGACGACGCGATCAATCTCTACTGCTATCCGCTCGTGATTCAGGAGGTGCGGCCCGACGGGAAATTGCTGTGCTCGACCGGGACGGCAGTGCGCGCGGGCGACGAGCTGCAAATTCTGAATCCGCGCGAAGGACGGATCGTGGGCGAGGTGAAGGCCGCCGAGGTGACGACGAGCGGCGGCTCTTATTTGATCACGCTCGAGAAGCCGGTGGCCGGGATTCAGGCGGGCGCGGATCATCGGACGGGCGATACGATTTACAATCTCTCGGCCAGCGGCGCGGGCTTCGTGATTCGCAACAACTGGTTTCACCACAACCGACGCCACGGAGTGCTGGCACGCGCGGGAAACGGGCTCATCGAGGGAAACAAGTTCGAGGAGGTCGGCGGGTTCGGCGTGACGATTGCCAACGAACCGGAGTGGCCGGAGGGCCCCGTCGCGTCGGACATCATCGTCCGGGGCAATAGCTTCACCGGCGGCGGGTATTCGATGGGCTACAGCGATTCGTCGAGGGGCGCAGCGGTGCGCGTTCACGCCAAAGGACTCGGCGAAGAAGCTCAGGGACGGATGTCGCGGAGGATTACGATCGAGAACAACACGTTCGTGGACCCGCCCGGCGGCGCGATCACGATCGGAGCGGCCGAGGGCGTGATCATTCGCAATAACACCGCGAGCAGCACCGGCGCACGCAGCGGCAAAAACACCGCGGTGATCCTGCTGGATAACGCGGCGGGGGTGGTCGTGGAGGGATTGACGATCACGGGGGCGAAGCAATGGACGTCGGCCGTGCGGGTGAAAGACACAGTGGCCCCCGGCGCGGAGGGCGCGACGATCAAGGACGTGAAAATTGATCCCGCCGGGGCGATCACGCTGGTGCAGGACGAGCGTAAGTGGATCGATGTGACCAGTATCATCGATCCCGCGAAGGACGCGGTGGTGGGTGACTGGCGGCGTGTTGGTACGGGCATCGCCATCGCCACGGGCAACCGACCCAGCAACGGCTTGCTGCCGCCTATCCACGTCGAAGGCGACTATGACTTGGAATACCGCTTCCGCACCAGTCGTGGTGCCGTTCAGCCAGCAGTAACGATTCCCGTCGCAGATCGCCAATGTACGTTGAATTTTGCCGCCAACAGGGCTGGCTTGGAATTGATCGACGGCAAGACGATGATTGACGACACGAATCCCACCAGTACCAAACCCTCTCCCATCCGTCCGGGTCTCTCGCACACGGTTGGGATTAGCGTCCGCGTTGACGGCAACACTGCAGAGATTACGATCAAATTCGACGGCCAACATTTGGTCCGTTGGCGGGGCGCCTTATCGAGTCTGTCCACGAACGGAGACTGGCGAGCGAAGGATTCGCATCGCCTTCACCTTGGCGCGCACTGCGTTGGTGAAGGTTCCTCCGTCACCTACGAGTCCATCCACATCCGAAGCGTCTCCGGCGAAGTCCGCCCCTTGCGCGCCGCGGAAACCCCTAACCCCCCAAGCCTCTGACCCCGGCCCGCCTGGAGTCAAATGTCCTATCAGTAGATGAAAACACACATGCGTCGCCAGGCAGCTCCAAAAAGCCCAGCACCAACTCCCTAATTTCTAAGCCAACAACAAATCACAGATACCATGAACTTCACCACCACACTCCGGAGCGGCTTGTTTTCCTCGATGGCCACCGTGCTCGCAATGACTGCACCGCTCGCCAGTGCAGCAACGATCACCCTTGCGGACGGCACCGTGCTTGAAGGCGAACTCGGCCCGCCTGTGACGGTCTCGATCATCACGTCCGCCGGCGCGCACGCGCAGAATGTGCCTTTTGCCCAGCTCCCGGCGGAACTACAGGCGCGGTATTGGAAAAGTCCCGCAGCCGCAGCGGTCATGAAGACCGGGCCGGTCACAAACGATGAGATCGTGGCGCTCGCAACGTCAGTGAATTTCAAAACGTGGGCGCAGGTGACTGCCGTCCCATCGTTTCGCGACCGCCCGGAGAAGCGTGGGCCCGGCGGGCTGGTGGTGACGCCGGCGTTCAACGCCATCGCGGAAAACTGGGCGAGCGTTTACCCTGCGGGGCACGCGCTCGCGATACCCGTGCCCGTGGCACCAGCCCCTCCGATACAGCCGACCTGGCAGGAGCCGCTTGCCCGGGCGAAGGCGCTGCTTGCGCGCTCGACGCAGGGATTGCAAAAATATTGGCTTGAGGATTTCGTGCTCGCTGCGGAAGCGATCGCGAAAAAGGACTCGGCGGCGTTTGCGGCACAATTTCGGTCGCTGAAAGAGAGCCGACTTTCCGACAAAATGCGGTAGCTGGCTCCGCCCCGTGCACCGACCCGCCGCCGAGGCTTTCAATCTCATGAAAACCACACTCACAGTCATCGCCGCATTGCTGCTCGCGCCACTCGCCGTTTCAACGGCGTCCGCCCAGACCGTCGCGGCTTCGCAGCAGCAGGCGCTCAAGAAGCATCCAGAACTCGCCGTGGCTGGCTCCGCGCTCAACAAGGCTTTTGTCGCGGAGGTCGCCCGCCGCAAGCAGACCGATCCGGCATTTTTCCGCGCACCCGACTGGCCCATGCGCCTCGCCGATGAGTTGACCGCCAAGCCAGCGCCCGCGCCCGAGTCGCCACCTGTTCCCACGACTCCGCCCGTGCCCGCGGTGCCGCCCGTGCCCGCGGTGCCGCCCGTGCCCGCGGTGCCGCCCGCTGCCGGTTCGGCGAGAATTCCCCGCGATCCCGCGCTGCCTTTGATCGGGGCCATCCGCTGGGATGCGTGGACCGGTGGCTGGGTGACGGAGACGATGCAGAAGACTCTCGGCCCCGCCAAGTATCACGGCCGGCTGCCGTGGTTTGCCGAGGTGAAGGGCGACGGCAAAGTGAAGCTCGATGCCGGGAATCAGAAAATCATGGACGCCGAGATCGCCATGGCCGCCACCGCCGGGCTCGATTACTGGGCTTTCCTGCTCTACCCGGAGAGCGACGTGATGAGCGTCTCGCTGGAGCAGTATTTGAAATCACGCCAGCGCAAAGACATCGGCTTTTGCATCGTCCTGCACAACGCGCTCAAAGTGCCCGACAACGAGTGGCCGAAGGAATTGAAGCGCATGATCAAACTCATGAAGGAACCCGGCTACACCACCGTGCTCGACGGTCGCCCGCTGGTCTATGAATTCGAGGCCCGCGGCACCGAGGCGGCGGGGCAAAAGCGTTTCGACGAGTTCCGTGAGGCGGCCAAAAAGGCAAAGCTCAACCCGTATTGCGTCTTCATGGGATGGAATCCCGCGCCCGACTGGGCAGCGCAGTCGCCGAAGGGATTTGACGCCGTCTCCCACTACGCCCGAGCCAGCGACCTGCCGCCCGATTTCGCCGGGCTGGTTCGCGAGCAGGAGGAATGGATGTGGGGAGGCGCGGCCAAAGACCAGGTGCCCTACATTCCCCTCGTCACCACCGGCTGGAACAAGGAGCCGCGCAAAGACAATCCCGTTTCTTGGGAAGTGGGCCACGGCTATTTGAAACAAACCGTCTTTATCCCGCCGGCAACTGCCGGGGAAATCGCCAAGCACCTCCAAAACGCGCTGACTTTCGTGAAAGAAAACCCCAAGACGTGCCTGGCCAACGCCATCATCATGTATGCGTGGAACGAGCACGACGAAGGCGGCTGGCTCGTGCCCACGTGGACACCCGAGGGCAAGCCGGACACCTCCCGGCTCGACGCCATCCGCCGCGTGCTCCGACCAGACGCGGCCGCTGCAAAATAATCATCCCATTGAAATCCACACTCACACTCATCGCCCTGCTGCTCGCGCCGCTGGCCGTTTGCCATGTCTCTGCGCAGACTCCGGCGGCTTCGCAGCAGCAAGCCATCAAGAAGTATCCGGAGATTTCAGTGGCTGGCTCGGCACTCAACAAGGCATTTGTCGCGGAGGTCGCCCGCCGCAAGCAGACCAACCCGGGATTTTTTCGCTTCCCCGACTGGCCCATGCGCCTTGCCGATGAACTGACATCCTCCCCGGCGCCTGCTGCCACGCCTCCGCCTCCCGCTGAGACGCTTCCACCCGTTGTCGTCGCCAAGGGTTCCCCCGAGGCACCTGCGGCAAAAGTGCAGGATAGCAGGACTCTGCGGAAGGTTCTCTACGAAGCCATCGACCGCAAGCGGACGAAGGTCAAGCTCCCACCGGGCACTTACCGCATGGAGGCGGATCCGCGAAATCCGGGAGACGCCCATCTCGCGCTGAGGGATGTCCAGAAGCTCGAAATCGATGGCACTGGCGTGACGCTGTTGATTGGCGACTTTGTTAATCTGCCGGGTATCTCGCTTTACAACTGCAAAGACGTGACGCTCAAAGGCATCACCATCGACGCCGCCACGCCTGTGTTCAGCCAGGGCAAGGTGACGAAGATTGCCGAGGACCACAGTTTCTACGAGCTGGAGATGGACCCGGCCTATCTGCTCGACCTCGCGCTGGTGCGGGAAAAGGGACGCCCTGCCAGTGTCTTCGATCCCCAGGCGCGGACGTGGAAAGTCGGCGTGCCCGATTTCTACTTCAAGGAACTGGAGGAAGTCGCGCCGCGCGTTTGGCGGCTGCACCTCAAAGGCCGCGTCCAAGCACGTCCAGTGCAGCCGGGCGACCCGGTGGCGATCCCTCTCTTCGGTCTGCCGGCGGTGACGGCCCGCCACAGCGAGAACCTGACGTATGATGGAGTCACGGTCTATGCGGCCGGTGCGATGGCATTTCACGAGGACAATGGCGAAGGCAATACCCGCATCGTGAACTGCAAGGTGACCCGGAAGCCGGGCACCGACCGCCTGCTCTCCACCAACGCAGACGGATTCTGGAGCGGAAGCATGAGGAAAGGCCCCACGGTGATGAACAGCACCTTTCAGTTTATGCACGACGACGGAGTCAACGTTCACGGCAAGGTGGCCAAAGTCCTCGCAGTGGATGGCAAACGCGTGGACCTCGATTCTGCTGCGAAAAAATCCTATCGACTTGGCGACACAGCCCTCTTTCTCGACGGCACGACGGGCAGCGTGATCGGCGAGCGCACCGTGACCGACAGCGACGGCACCGACGAAGCGCCTCAGATCAAAGTGAGCGACCCCGCCGGACTGAAACCCGGATGCCTCGTGGTGAATCTCAACCATTGTGGCAGGGAGTTCCGAGTGGAGGGCTGCCACTTCGGCCCTATTCGCGGCAACGGTTTGATTCTGAGGAGTTGGAACGGCGTCGTGCGCAACAACCGCATCGAGTTCACTGCGAACAACGGAATCCAGCTCGCGTGGGATAAGACGGAAGGCCCGTTCCCGAGACACATCGAGATCAGCGGCAACACAATTCACCACACTGGTGCCCTGCCTTACGCCAACCAGAACAACGGAATCTTCGTCGGCTTCTGGGATCACCCTGCGGGCCAGTATGCCCGCGACATCAAAATCGTCGGCAACCGCATCAGTCACAACGGGCAGGACAGCATTCGCCTCCTCGGCACCAGAGACATCACGGTGGAGGGCAACACGATCTCTGGCTGGGGCTGGGGCAAAAACTGGGACAATCTGGGGGAATCCCAAGGCATCCGCGTCGCCGAGAGCGAAAACGTAATTCAAAAGAACAACACCGTTTCGCCCACGGTGATCGAGCCGCCAGGACAATGATGGCGCGGAGGACTTCAGCCTGCTCGCGTCTATTTCCAAGGCGATAAACCTCGGCAACGGGAACGAGGTCAGGCGCGCAAAACGATTCGCGAAATCAGAGTCTCGAAGCAATCACCGGAACTGATCCACATCAAATAGCATGAAACTCACACTCACACTCATCGCTGCCCTGCTGCTCGCGGTTTTCACCGTGCCGGCATCCGCTGACATTCGCGTCACTCCTGCTGGAGTTGCTCCGCTGCGCTTTGACACGGCACCGGGCTCCGGCGATTGGACCACGCTTTCCGTGGGCACTGCGGCGACCACTTACACTACCGCGCCTGCGCTCGATGCCGCGGTTTCCACTCTCAACGCCGCAAACATCACTGCCGCGCTGGCCACCACAACTTCATGGCCACCTACGGTCAGCGGCTCGGCTCGCTGGAATGACGGCACCGGAATCGGCGCCCTGCGCAGCCTCCAGACCCGCCCCTCCGCTAATGACTACCTCGTGCTCATGGCGAAGCTGCTCAACGCAACCGGGGCCAATATCACTTCGTTCACCGTCAGCTACTCGTGGGGCCAGTGGCACAACCGCCCGGTCAACGAAAGCATCGCCGGCCACCGCGCATTTTACAGCCTCACCGGAACACCCGGCTCGTGGCAGCTTATCCCCGCATTTTCCGTATTCGATAACAACAGCCCCAACCAGACGCTCACCGCCACTCTCAATGTCGGCACTTGGGCACCGGGCACGAAGCTCTACTTGCTCTGGGCCGATGACAACGGCCCCGGCAGCGACACCGACCCGAAGGAAGGCGGCTACACGCTGGATGATTTCACCGTCACCAACGTGCTCCCCGCCATCAACCACAGCTTTCTCGACAACGGCATCGTCAAGATCGGCGCCGACCTCGGGAAAGGCGGCGCGATCACCTACCTGTCGCAATCGGGCACGACCAATAACATCATCAACAACTACGACCTCGGGCGGCAAATCCAGCAGTCGTTTTATTCCGGGCCGCAGCCCTACGATCCCGCCAACAACATGCATCCAGGTTGGCCGAACTGGCCGTGGAATCCCATCCAGACCGGCGATGTCTATTACAACCCGTCGCTCGTCCTCACGCACACCAACGACGGTCAAACGCTCTACGTGAAATGCACTCCCAAGCAGTGGGCGCTCAACAATGTGGCGGGCCAATGCACCTTTGAATCGTGGATCACGCTCAGCGGCAAAGTCGTCACCGTCAAAAACCGGCTCGTCAATTTCCGCACCGACACCGTGCAGCAATTCCCCGGACGCGATCAGGAACTTCCCGCCGTTTACACCAACGGCGACTTGTTCCGACTCGTCAGCTACAACGGCACCGCACCGTTCACCGGCGGTGCAGTCACCACATTCCCAAACACCCCGCCGCCGTGGCTCTACTGGCGCGCGACGGAAAGCTGGGCCGCCCTGCTCAATTCGAGCAACTGGGGGCTCGGCGTTTACCATCCCGGCGCGGTATCTTTCATCGGCGGATTTGCCGGCACGCCCGGCAGTGGCGGCACGTATGATTCCCCCACCGGCTACATCTCGCCGCTCCATCAGGAAGTCATCGATAGCACTCTCGAATACACCTACACCTACCAACTCATCCTCGGCACCCTCACCGAGATTCGAGACTACGTTTACGCACAGCCTTACCGCCCCGCCTGCGACTTCGTCTTCGACACCGACCGCGAGCATTGGCGCTTTGAGCAAACCACCGATTCCGGCTGGCCATTCGTGAACCAGCGCCTCCGCGTCAACCTCAACAGCGGCGACCCGCAAATGTGGTCGCCCCGCACCGCATTCCGCGCCGCCGAGGCGCCCAAGCTCTACATCCGCGCCGCATTTCAAATCGCCAATCCCGCCGGACGCGCCAACGGACAGGTGTTCTGGGAAGCGAACAACACCGGCGGATTGTCGCAGGCGCAAAGCATCATCTTCCCCGTCACCGCCGATGGCCAATACCACACCTACGAACTCGACCTCGCCGCCACCGGCACCTGGTCCGGCCTCATCACGCAACTGCGCTTCGACCCCGCCTTCAACGGCGAGTCAGGCGACTACGTGGACGTGAAAGCAATCTCCTCCAATCCCTTCGCCGGAAACGAACTCATCGCCCCGACGCTCAACATCGCGCGGACGAATGGAGACATCGTCGTCAGCTTCCCGACCATCACCGCCACGACCGCAGGCTTCATCGGCGAGAACTTGCGGTATGATTTGGAAAGCACCACCGAACTCACCCCCGCGAACTGGCAGCCCGTCGCCGGGATCACAAACGTCCTCGGCGACGGCATCCCGAAAACATTCACCAACCCGCCCTCATCCGCACTGGCGAAGTTCTTTCGATTGAAGCTGCGGCTGGAGTGAGGGCGCAGGATGAAAGGGCAAGCGGGGCCGCTGCTTACTTCCTCTCCAAATAACGCGCCCGCGCTTCTTCGGTGAGGGAACGGGAGGAGGCGATCCAGTTTCGTGCTGCGTTCGGGTTGGTGCTGAGCCAGTGGTGGACGACGGTGTCCATGCTTGCGGTGCGTTCACCGGCGTTGGAAATCGTGTTTGCCCATTCGACGGCGCTGACCGGGTCGGTGTCGCGCACGCGGCGGGCGAAGGTGCTCACCGCGGCGTCGCGCGATTGACCGGCTGGGAGGCGCTGCAACCAGGTGCCGGCGGCGGCGGGATCGCCTTCGACCCAGTCTTCGAGCATTTGGGCGTAGGCGTGTCCGCGCACGTTGCTTTCCTCGGGTAACTTCGCCGCCCACTGCGCGGCGGCGGACGGGTCGCTCCTGGCCCACGCGCGTGCGATCTGGCCTGCGGCGGTGGGTTGCTGGGAGAGTGGCAGAAGCTTCAGTTGTGCGGCGGCGGCTTGCGGATCGGTGCCTGCCATGCGCGTGACGGCGCTCGCGAGAAAGTTGTCCCGGCCCGCGCCCGCAGGCAGTCGGTGACCCCACGCGATGGCGGCCGCGGGATCGGTGCCAGCCCAATGCTGGGCGATTTGCGGAAGCAGTCCGGTCTCTCCGCTTTTCCCCAAAGTCAGCGCAAAAGCCGCGGCTCCAGACGGGTCGTTCTGCGCCCACATCCAGGCGGCCTCGTTGACCGAACTCCGCTGCGCATCGCCGGGCGGGAGTGACTGCGCCCACGCGAGGGCGGCCGCCGGATCGTTGCGCGCCCAGCGCGAAGTGGCGTTGGTGATCGCCTGGTTGCGCGCCTCGCCGGGCGGCATCTCAAAGGCGTAGCCGGCCGCCGATTGGGGATCGCTGACGGCCAATTGCCCGACGAAATCGCGCATCGTTTGATTGCGCAGCGCGCCCGCCGACATTTGCTCGATGAGCGCGCCCGCCGCGGCGAGGTCGCCTTGTCCGAGCGTGCCCATGACGGTGGAAATCGCGTGATCTTTTTGCGCGCCGGACGCGAGCGTGCCGATCCACGCGGACAGGCCCGCCGCGTCGTTCGTCGCCCAGGTCGTCAGCGTCGAGCCCAGCGCAGTGCTTCGCGCCGCGGGGTCGGTGATGGACTGCGCCCAGGCGATCGCGCCCTGCGGATCGATGAGCGCCCACCGTTGCGCGACTGGTCGCAGCGCACGATCGCGATCCGGCGTGCGGCTCAGCGCCATGGCCTGCGCGGCGGCGGCGGCGGGGTTCGCGCTCACGAGTTCGTTGAAGACGACGAGGTAAGTATTGTCGCTGACGATGTCGCGCGGGAGCGACGAGAGGTAACGGTAAGCGGCGGGCGCGTCGTTTTTCGCCATCGCCCCGGCAAGCCCGTAGATGGCGTTTTCCTGCATCTTACCGCCGGGTAGTTTTGCCACCCAATCCATCGCTGCGTGCGGGTCCGCCGCCGCCCAGGCGCTCAGCGCCGCACGGGCTGCCGCCCCGCGAGTGACGGTCTCCGGCAGAGCCAGCGCGTAAGCCGCCGCCGCCGCGGGATCCGTCTCTGCCCATCGCGCCACGAGCATGGGCAGGAGCGCATCGCGGTCCCGCACCGACATGCTCGACGCACGGGCAATTGCTGCGGAAACCTCCGCAGGCGTCATCTTTCTCACGACCTCGTAGAAATCGTGATTGCGCTGCATCTCGGTATTGCCCCGCATCGCGCCAGCGATCGAGTCGCGGACTTCCGAAGAAAGCTCGGGATGGCTTTCCGAAAAATCCCGTGCCCGAGTTGCGGACGACCGCGCCTCGACCGCGGCACTCGCGGACGCACTGGAATGCGAGGGCGCACCGTCATTCATCAAATACCCAATCACCCAGCCGGTGAGGAGCGTGCAAAAACACGCGACAGGCCAAAACAGGCGATGGTTGTGAGAAGTGAAGGTCATGTTGCGTGGGATGACCCAGCGCGAGGAGCGCGATTAGGGATCCAGCGCAATTTTTGCCTCCTGTAAGGAGGTGATCGATAGCAACATCGAACACACCTACACGTATCAACTCATCCTCGGCACGCTCACCGAGATCCGCGCCCACGTTTACGCGCAGCCATACCGGCCCGCGTGCGACTTCGTTTTCGAAAAGGACCGCAAGCACTGGCGCTACGAGCAAACGACCGATTCCGGCTGGCCGCTCGTGAGCCAGCGCGTCCGCGTCAACCTCAACAGCGGCGACCCGCAAATGTGGTCGCCCAACACCGCGTTCGCCGCCGCCGACGTGCCGAAACTCTACATCCGCGCCGCATTTCAAATCGCCAATCCCGCCGGACGCGCCAACGGACAGGTGTTTTGGGAAGCCAACAACACCGGCGGATTGTCGCAGGCGCAAAGCATCATCTTCCCCGTTGTCGCCGATGGCCAATATCACACCTACGAACTCGACCTCGCCGCCACCGGCAACTACTCCGGCCTCATCACCCAACTGCGATTCGACCCCGCCTTCAACGGCGAGCCCGGCGATAACATGGACATAAAAGCAATCTCCTCAAATCCGTTCGCCGGAAACGAACTCATCGCCCCGACGCTCAACATCGCGCGGACGAATGGAGACATCGTCGTCAGCTTCCCGACCATCACCGCCACGACCGCCGGCTTCATCGGCGAGAACTTGCGGTATGATTTGGAAAGCACCACCGAACTCACCCCCGCGAACTGGCAGCCCGTCGCTGGAGTCACAAACATCCTCGGCGACGGCAGCCCCAAAACATTCACCAACCCGCCCTCATCCGCACCGGCGAAGTTTTTTCGATTGAAGCTGCGGCTGGAGTACGGCGAAAGTAAGACAGGTTTCCCAACCTGTCCCGCGACGTCCCGTCTGAAAATAGATGTGTAAGGTCCGAATGTCACGCTGCTGACAGTTTGGAAAACTGTCTTATATGATGACTATTTGGAGTCGCCTTTCCGCTTGGATTTCGGCTTCGGGCGGCAGCTGGTTTTTTCGGGGAGCAGTTTGAGGCGGCGCTCGATTCCGTCGTAGAAGACCTCGGCGGTGGTGCGGATCTCGGGGGCGATGTTTTGCAGTGCGCGGCGGTCTCCGATTTGCAGCGCCCGCAATGCTTCCACCCACGGGCGGAGTCGGGCCGTGGTATCGCCAAGCTGGTCGATAAAAGTGAGCAACTCGGCTCCGTAGTTGAGGTGCAAAAGCACGGCGCTGGCGCGGAGCCAGTCGTCGGTGTTGCCGGCGGAGAAACCTCCTAATCGGACTTCGATAGCTTTCGAGAGCGCTTCGGTGGCGTTCCCCCAATTTGAGTCGTAAGCAGCGAAGAGCGATTCGTGCAACAACGTCGTGTCAGGGAATTGGGCGAATTGAAATGCTTGTAGTTCGCGCATAAGTGCCTTAGCGGATTGGCCTTCTCCCATGAAATCACGGTGAAGAAATAGGCGATTCTGATGAGTACAGCCATCGGTCGGCTTAATTTGGAGTGCGTTGTCGAAAGCAATTACTGCGTCCGTCGGTCGAGTGAGGAAATCGCTATAAAGATTACCCAATCCGTTCCATGCCTGCGCCGACTTAGGATCGCGCGCGATAGCTTCGCGATATGCCCTCTCTGCCTCACCGTAGCGATTGAGAGTGTTTTGGTATAAGGTGCCCAATGCTGCCCAGACGGGGGCCGATTCTGAGTCGAGATTGAGCGCCTCACGATAGGCCATTTCGGCTTCGTCGTAGCGATGGAGATAGTTGTGTAATAAACTGGCCAAGTTGAACCAAGGCATCCCATACATCGAATCTCGAGAAATTGCTTCTCGAC
The DNA here is from genome assembly GCA_947471505.1 of Chthoniobacteraceae bacterium. Classification (GTDB taxonomy): domain Bacteria; phylum Verrucomicrobiota; class Verrucomicrobiia; order Chthoniobacterales; family Chthoniobacteraceae; genus SXWH01. Next base: position 24,735 of record CANIWM010000073.1, read on the forward strand.
AGGCGTTCTCCGCTTCGGGATATTGATGGAGATAGTGCTGAAGGAGGTGCCCCAAGTTGCTCCAGGGCATTGCAGCCCCGGATTCGCGTGCAATTGCCTCACGGTACGCATTCTCGGATTCGAGATAGCGAGCCAATTTCATATGGAGGCAGCAGCCCCAGTTATGCCACTCGTACCATGGTGCATGTGATGGTGGTTGAAGGACGGCGCGAATCCGAGCAAAGCTCGAATCGCTGACCGTGGTGCCAAATCCGTCTGGCAATGTGTCCGCCATCAGTTTGAAACATCCGAATCCGTTGGCCTGAATGAATGCACGGTTCCAGTCTTCGGCATCCCGGACGCTACGGATTTGCCCTCTCGCTAGACGATCTTCTGAGAACCAAGCGACAGCCTCCACGGAGTAACTCTTTTCATCAGACTCACGGGCAATCCTGCACGTCTGCAGCACGCTCTTTAATTCCTCCACCGTCAACTTCCCCCGCGCAGCGAGCTGCTCTCGCTCTCCGCTCATGAACATCGCACGGTCGCCGAGTACCGTTTTCGCGAATTCGCTTGGATCGATGTCGGAACTTTCTGGCACGAGAGCAATGAGCTTTTTCCGCAGCTCATCGAAGTCCAACGTCGCTTTTGGAAGGCTGTCGAAATCTATGAGTTCGTGTAGCCGAGCGCGGGCTTCACGGGCTTCTTCTCGGAGGGCGGTTAGTTCGTTGTGGCGCTTTAGTTCCTCGGCGGTTTCGGGTTCGGTGAGGCTTGCGGCAACGGCTTGGCTCCACATGTATCGGTCGGTGCTGAAGTGCTCTTCGCACATGAGGTGGCGGGCGATCCGGCTGCGGTCGGTGGGCTCGTAGAAGCTCTCCAGAAAGCGCGTGAGGAATTCGACTTCGCGGCGCTGGCGGCGGGATGCGCTGCGCATGAGGAACCAGATATTGAAAAATCGCTCGGACAACATGTAGCCGATTCGCGTGTCGCCAAATAGCTCGGTGCGCTCGATGACGCCGGTTTTTTCGAGCCGGTCGAGCTGTGCGCCGATGGTTCCGGCAGGGAGTCCCGTATTGATGGCGAGCTTTGCGGCGGTGACGGGGTCCCAATGGTTTGCGATGGCGCTCGTGACGACTTGTTGCTGCGGAGTGAGTTCCTCGAAGCGTGCTTTGTAGAGCGGCGTAACGCGATCCAGAAGCCCTTCGAGGTCACCGAAAACGGTGGGCGCGAAGTCCTCTGCGTAGAGGAAAAAAAGCGTGAGCGTCGTGCGGGGGTTGCCGCCGGTGAGCTGGCGCAAAACCTTGAGCCGTGCAGGATGCTGGAGCACCCGCTGCCGCACATCGTCGCGCTGTGCTGCCTCGGCCAAATGCAGGAGCAAGTCGCGCATTTCGGCTTCTTCGAGCGGGCGGAGGTAGTGGACTTTGAACTGGTCGTAAAACGCTGCGCCGTAGTCCTGACTTTGCGGTGGCGGCGTGGGACTGGCACCGACGAGAATCGGGCTGCCGGGCCGCATGAGCAGTTCGCGGAGGCTGTGTTGCTGGCCGTTGTCGAGTCGCTCGAAGACGAGTTGCAAATTGTCCACGAGCAGGACGGGGCGCTGGCCGGTCGCGTGTGCAGCTTTGATGAATGCAGCGTACACTTCGTCGGCAAACGGCTGGTCGTCTTTCACGGCGCGGAGTCCGGCGGATTGGAGCTTCCCGACTGTGGCATCGATCTCCACGACGGATGCGGTGTCCTTTAATGCCTCCCGTGCATCAGCCAGAGAATCGAGGCAGTTGAGCCAAAACTTCGAGAGCCGATCCACTGCGTATTGCTCCTCGGCAAAAACGAGCGGTATGAATCGCTCGGAAAGCGCTGCCTTTGTGCGTAGCTCGGCGGCGATGCGGGCGAGGAGCATGGTTTTCCCCATTCCGCGCTGGCCGACGATGAGGTGGTGTTGCGCACGGCTCTTCGGTTTTTCCGCAGCAAGGTCGGCGACGATGCGCTCGAACTGCTGCATCCGTGCAGCAAATGCGGCGATGATTTTTTCAGGCGCGACACGTCCGGTGTTGTAGAGCGAGATTTCGTGGAGGGCGAGGATGGGGAGTGGTTTCATCGGACTTCGCGGCGGTGCCAGTATTCACGGAGCAAAAAGGAGCGAAAAGTGTAGCTGCCGTTGCTTTCCAGAATGTATCCGTCGCGCTGGAGCATGAGCATGAGCCTTGCGAGTTGATCCTCGATTGCGGCTGCGTGCGCGGATTGTCGGGTGCTCATCAGAGCGTTCAAAAGTTGCGGACGAGTGCGGCCATTCGGATGCTGGCAAAGGTGACGCAGCGCATCCTTCGCGGCGAGAGCGTCGCTTTGGCCAAACTGTTCATCAAGTCGCTGTCGCCAAGTGTCGAACTGGCTCAGATTGTTGGGCGATAGTAGCTGCTGAAACGCAGACTCTACGGCCTCGGCGTCCGCTTTTGCGCTTCCGGAATCCACCAGCGCATGAAAAACGATCTGCAAGTGATGAGGGAGCGGCCAGCCCACTCGCTCGATGATTAGCCGACGCTGCTTTGACGCGAGAGGGAGTCCATTGCTGTCGCCCAATTCTTTGAGGAAACGATCCGCTTCGTCAGCAGTGAGCGCCTCCAGATTCAAGCCTGTGAGGTCGTTAATCGTCTTTCGCAGATTTCGGTCGTCCACGAAGCTGTCGAGCCCGATGGAACCGAGGAAAATCCAGTGGACGTTTTGCCGATAAGTCTGCCTTAAAGCCCGTAGCCAATGAAGCAATCGGCTTACACGTTCGCTGCCGTGCTCTTGTTTTCCCAGTGCCAGAAGGAGTTCAGGCATTTCGTCAATGGCCAGCAGGACGGGCTTTTCTCCGCTTTCGATCTTCCGAAAGATGCTCTCCAGCGCCCGTCCCAAAGTGCTGTGATCCGGGTCTTCGGCGGAGCCCATTTCCATATCCACGCCTGCCGCGCCGACTTTCATCCCGCTGAACGCTTGGCGGGCCTTTCGGAACATAAGCGAAACGCGATCCAGTGCTTCGGGGAGCAGACTGCTTTGAGTGAGCCCGTCAACGAGCCGCTCCGCGAACGCCAGTTCATCGTGGCAACCTTCTACGTTCATAAAAACGGCGGAGCGTCCGGCGGCACGCTCCAGTTCGCAAAGGCGCAGAACGAGCGAAGTTTTCCCTACCCGTCGCGGAGCGGTAAGAAGAAGGTTTGCTCCATTGGACAGTTCACGTTGTAACCGAGCGAGATCGCGCGGGCGGTCAAAGAAGTCGGTGCGCTCAACAGGCGAGCCAGTGATATTTCTCATGAACTCAGAGTAAATCGATTTTTAGCGAAGTAAAGATACAAAATCGTATTTTTACAAATCTGTATTTACACTAAAGCGGTATTTCCCCTCTCCCAGAGAGGACTCGGCGACGGCAGCATGACAAAAGATGGTCTCGCAAAGTAAGACAGGTTTCCAACCTGTCCGTCTGGCTTGCAGAAAGCAGCACATCAACCCCGAGGCCGCGCCGACAGGTTGGAAACCTATCCTACTTTCGCGCGAAGACACTGCCGCTGCGCGTGACTTTCTCCACGCCGGGCGCCCAAAGCTGCACGTTGGCGAACATCCCCGTATCGTTGTAGGAGCCGAAGCCAATGGTTCCGTTCCCGAATGTCTTGTCCTCGGCGAGCATGGCGGGTTTTTCCATGGCGTCGAACCAGACTGTGATCGAGCCGCCGATTCGCTGCACGCGGACTTTGTGCCATTTGTCCGCGCCCCACTCGCTGCCGCTGGTGGTTTTGCTCGTGATTTTGGTGAAGGGCTTTTCGTTGACGATGAAGATCTGGTTCGCGCGGTCGTCCGTCTTGCTCGCGAAATGGACGTAGTAGTAGTGGCCGGGATCCTGGAAGCCGAAGAAGAGGCACAGATCGCGATGCGCATAGTCGCCGCTGGTTTGGAGCAACTCGGCTTCAAAAACAAAGTCGCCGAACTTCCGGTCCGTGAGCAGCGCGATGCTGCGCGGGGACTGCACTTTGTATTCGTAGTTGCTCGCGCCGGAGAGTTCGAGGGCCGGCTTTCCCTTCGCGTTGCTCACGCGCCAGGCCTTCGCGTCCGTGGTATCGAGTTCTTTGACGACCGCATCGTTGGTGAAGTCGGGCTGCCATTGAAGGGTAAAGCCTTTGGGAATGTGCGGCGGCGGCTCGGCTTTGCACGGAGCGACGAAAGCGAGGAGTGCAATGAAGAGAAGCAGGACGGGATTCATGGAACTCAGATTGCCGGGAGCGCGGCGGCGAAGCGAGCTTTGTCGTGCCGTGTTCCTGGAAATCCCTTGCAGCGTAGCGTAGCCGAAACCCACCATGCGCATTAAGAGCACCGAGGGCCTGGTGGACCGCCTCATCACCTTGGGAAAACGCTTCAACTACTTCGTCTATCCGAATCGCGATCACGGCTTCAACGAAGGCGCGGGATCGTCCGTTCACGTGCGGATGCTCATTGCCCGCTACCTCATTGAACACTTGCCGCCGGGGCCGCGATGATTGAGCCTCCCAACTTCTTTATGCGCCATCCAACGATCATCGCCATTCTCTCCCTCATCACCTTCCTTCTTCCGGATCCGCTTCATGCAAAGCCGCTCAAAGTCTTCATCCTCGCCGGGCAGTCGAACATGGAGGGGCACGCGAAAGTAGAGACCTTTGACTACATCGGCGACGACCCGGCGACCGCGCCGCTCCTCAAGCAAATGCGCGGCGCGGACGGAAAGCCGGCGGTCGCCGACCATGTCTGGATTTCCTACCTCACCGGCAGATATGACGGCAGCGCGAACGGCGAAGGGACCGGCAAGCTCACCGCGGGCTTCGGTGCAAGAGGCTCCAACCCGACGGAGGACGGCGGGAAGATCGGCCCGGAGTTCACATTCGGCCTCGCCATGGATGCCGCGCTGAAGGAGCCGGTTCTCATCATCAAAACCGCGTGGGGCGGCAGGAGCCTGAACACCGAGTTCCGCCCGCCGAGCGCGGGGCCTTACGAGTTCAGCGAGGCGCAGCTCGCGCAGATGAAGAAGCAGGGCAAGGACATCGCCGCAGTGAAGGCTGAGAAAGAGAAGGAGACCGGACGCTTCTACCGCTACATGGTCGAGCATGTGAAAAGCGTGCTCGCCGACCCGAAGCGCGTCTGCCCGGCCTACGACCCTGCGGCGGGATACGAGATTGCCGGGTTTGTGTGGCTGCAAGGTTTCAACGATCTCGTGGACAGCAACACTTACCCCACGGGCGCGGATGGCAAGACGAGGGACTACACCAAATACGGCGTGTGGATGGCCGATTTCATCCGCGACGTTCGGAAGGATTTGAGCGCGCCGAAGATGCCGTTCGTCATTGGTGTGCTCGGCGTCGGCGGTTCGAAGGCAGAAGGCGGCACGGTCGCCTTCCGCAAAGCCATGGCCGCGCCGTCGCTGCTGCCGGAGTTTGCAGGCAACGTCGCCGCCGTGGAGACCGCCCCATTCTGGGCCGAGGAACTCGCGGCTATTGACGAAAAGCGCGGCAAAATCAAAGGGATGGCCGCCACGCTCAAAAACAAAAGCAAGAACGGCCCGAACAAAGACGGCACCATGACCGACGCGGAGCAGAAGGAGTATCTCAAGAAGTATGAGGCCGAGGTGATTTCGCCGGAGGAAGCCACCAAATGGACACGCGGCGCGTCAAACGCGGGCTACCACTACCTCGGCTGCGCAAAGACGTTCGCGCTGATGGGCAAGGGTTTCGCCGAGGCGACGCTCGCGATGATGAAAGATCAGAAGCGCTGAATCGCTGACGCCAGCGAGGCGCACCATTCGACGCTGGGGCCTGCAGTCGCGCGGGTGAATTTTCACGGCGAACGGGCATTAGCGCGACGCGCGGCGGCTTTCGGTTACGGAGGTTGCGGAGGGAGCGTCGGTGGAAACGGCAGAGACAGAATGATTGTTACTTGCGATGTACACGTCCCCGCAACTTTCGCGAGTCTGCGAAATCCCGCTTGAATCCGACCTGACCCTCGCTAACCATGCGCGTAATTCAAATGAATGCGCGGACCTCACTATCCATCAAGCGCGACTACACGGCCCTTCGCCGCGTGGCCACCTCCGGGAGTCCCCGGAAGCCGAGCCTACGAACCACGAATCGAAGCCCGAAAACCGCGAACCGTTCGACCCGAACCGCGAACGCGACCACCCGAACTCCGAACCCGAGCACCCGAACCACGAACCTGACCACCCAGACCGCGAACCCGACCACCCAAATCGCCAATCCGAGCAGGTTTAAACGAAATCAAGCCGGAAAAATGCGAACGGGAGCAGGTATTTCGCCAATTTCTGCACTTTCCTAGAGAAAACACCCCTCCAGAACACAAAAACCAAAAACACAAAACACACACATCATGATCACACCAGATCCAAACACAGCACCAAGCGACCCTACAAAACCCAAGAAAGCCACCGCACCGCGCAAAAAGCCCGACATCATCGACGCCACGCATCGCGAAGCCGTGACAGTGGCCAAGGACTGCCACCGCCAAGCATCCAATAGCGGCATAGCTAGTGCCCTCTTGGAGCGCAAATGGACACCGGCAAAACACACAGCCCTCGGCACCTCCATCCTTAAGGAAAGGCTGAAGAAATCGGCTACGCCTGTAAAATAGCGGGGTAGTGTCCGTCAAGATTCAGCAAAAGGCGCGGGTCAAAGATGAGGAAAGGAAATGTATTGTTGTGGATTCTGGGGGGGGAACTAGGCGGCTAGTTGAAGTGAAGGTTTGAGGAGGTCGCGGAGGGGTTGCATGTCGAGATAGACCGG
>CANIWM010000074.1 GCA_947471505.1 Chthoniobacteraceae bacterium
CGTCCTGGCCAATTATTGCTTTGAGTTCACTCACGGTCTTCTTATTCTTTTTATGGGTCATGGTTGTTTTTTAGGTTTGGGTTGCTTGATCGCTCCCTTCCTTACCATGACCCGCTTTCTTTTTGCTGAACTCTTCGCACTCTACCGAAAACTACGATGAATTTCGGCGACCTATGCACCCCAACGGCTCCTACGCCACGCCGTGTGGCAAGGGCGGAGGACTCCAATCCGAGGAAAGTAAAGACGGCACCATCTACCGAACCGCGATCTTCCAGCTCATCGCGACTGTTTTCTACCGCTACCTCCCTACGATGTCTGAGCCGAAGTAAGGCAGCTCTCTGCTTTTTTCGCGACGGGGTGGCGAGGAAGGTGACACAGTGCGCTCCACCTGTGGTTCGCCTCCCATCGGCAGGAAGGCGTGGCCGAATCTGGATGCGAGTTGTCCGAATCACCCCGGCCCATGCGGGACGCATATGCGTCACTTTTCAGTCGAGCCAGTTCTCCACGCGGAGGCCCGGGATTTTATCGAAATCAATGAGGTTGCGAGTGAGCAAGGTGGCGGACTGGGCGATGCAGATTGAGGCGATTTTCAAGTCCATCGTGCCGACTCGGATGCGCTGGTCTTGCAGGTGGTGGAAGTGTGTTGCGGCTTCGTCGTCGAAGGGGAGGACGGTGAGTTCGTTCAGCATCGCCATGCTGTGCTGATTTTGGGCGTAGTGAAAAACTTGGTCGCGCCCGGCGGGCTTTCGGTTGATGAGGGCGCACCAACCTTGGGAAACTTCCTGATAGGTGACGATGGTTGTGAATGCGGCGGCATTGACGGCATCGAGTCTAGCTTTCAGGCGATTGCTGGGAGCGGAACCATCTACCAACTCGGTGAAATGGTTCGTGTCCAAAACGACGAACATTGTCAGTGACCTTCAGCGTTTGCTTTAGCCCTCAGTTCAGCGCCGAGCTGCATGGCTTCACGAAAATGTTCATCGTGCTTGGCTTGCCCTGCGATGGCCTGCCAGCCGCCCTTTTTCTTCTCGGTTTTTTTACCCTCAAGGGCCTCAACGCGCTCTGAAAGCTCGGTCAGTTTTTGTTCGATCGCTTCTGTGCTCATGCGGGGACGATGCCCGCAAGCCGTTGCTTCCTCAAGCTACAAAAAAGAGCCGCCCGGCCATTGCTGACCGGGACGCCTGATTGAATTCACCTCGCGGTCAAAGTGGTTACGGGCAAATGAGTTTCACCTTCGGAAAGTGCGTCCGATAGCGGACGGGATCGCGAGTGAGGATGACGAGGTTTTCTACCTCCGCATGAGCACCGATGAAGAAATCTGGCAGCGGTGAAGTGCGTGTGCCGCCAGTTTTTCGATACGCTGCGAAGGCGCGGGCGGCGGGAAACGCGGCTGCGTATGGGAGTGCCAAGCGGAGGAAGTCTGCGGGCGGCACGAGGCTCGCATCGAGTTCTCCCGCGCTGGAATACGCGGGAGCGAGTTCAGCGTAGATGATGGGGTTGATGGCAGCTTCGCCAGCGTTGATGATCGGCTCGAGTTGTGCGCTCGACCATGCGAACCAAACGGGGTCTTTGGTCGAGATGTCGAGCAGGACGTTGGTATCTACGAGCACCATGCCTCAGTCTTCTCCCCGCGTCGCCGCCATCATTTCGTCGGTCGTGAGCCGTGTCGTTGCGCTGCCTTGTGCGCGCTCTATCCATTGCTGAAACCGCGTCTTTTCACTCACGGGCCGAAGAAGGACGGAGTCACCCTGTGGGAGGAACTCCACATCCGTCCCCGGAAAGAAATGAAACCGCTCGCGGATGTCTTGCGGAATGGTGATCTGGCCTTCGGTAGTAACCTTCATGGTGTGGACGATGCCCGCAAGCAGCCGCTTCCTCAAGCGGCAAAAAAGGAACCGTCCCGGCCATTGCTGACCGGGACGGTTTTTTACGAGGCGGACGCTTTCGCGCACCCTCAATCTGTCTCACCTCGCGGTGAAAGTGCTTACTTCTTCTTAGCAGGCGCGGCTTTCGCGGCTGCACGCTTTTCCTCAATGGCGGCTTGCGCGGCTGCGAGGCGGGCGACGGGCACTCGGTATGGCGAGCACGAGACGTAGCTGAGTCCCACGCGATGGCAGAACTTCACGCTGTCCGGATCGCCGCCGTGTTCGCCGCAGATGCCGAGCTTGATGCCGGGACGTGTGGCGCGGCCGCGGGCGACTGCGATTTCGATGAGCTGACCGACGCCGGTCTGATCGAGCGTGGCGAACGGGTTCTTCGAGAACACTTCGTTCTCGATGTAGGGCATGAGGAAGTTGCCCATGTCGTCGCGCGAAATGCCGAGTGCGGTCTGCGTGAGGTCGTTCGTGCCGAAGCTGAAGAACTCTGCGGTTTCCGCGATTTCGTTGGCGGTGAGCGCGCCGCGTGGCACTTCGATCATGGTGCCGACCATGTAGTCGAACTTCACTTTCTTCTCCGCCATGACTTGCTTTGCGACGCGGTGGACGATCTCGACCTGGAGGTCGAGTTCGCGCTTGAACCCGACGAGCGGGATCATGACCTCGGGCTTCACTTTGATCTTCTTCTTCGCCACGTCAGCGGCGGCTTCGAAGACTGCGCGGGCCTGCATTTCGGTGATTTCCGGATACGCGATGCCGAGGCGGCAGCCGCGGTGACCGAGCATCGGGTTGAACTCGTGGAGCTGCTCCACGCGCTTCTTGATGTCGGCGACGCTGACGCCGATTTTCTTGCTCAGCGCGGCTTGCTGTTCGTCGGTGTGCGGCAGGAATTCATGCAACGGCGGGTCGAGGAAGCGGATGGTGGCCGGGTAGCCTTTGAGGGCCTTGAAGATACCGGTGAAGTCTTCGCGCTGGTAAGGCAGGAGCTTCGCGAGCGCGGCCTTGCGGGCTTCGAGCGTGGTGGCGAGGATCATCTCGCGCATCGCGTCGATACGGTCGCCTTCAAAGAACATGTGTTCCGTGCGGGTGAGGCCGATTCCGGTCGCGCCGAAAGCGATCGCGTTTTCGGTCTGCTCAGGCGTGTCGGCATTCGTGCGGACATCCATGCGGGTGGCCTTTGAGCACCAGTCCATGAGCGTCTTGAAGGCTTTGAACTTCTCGGTCTTCTGCGCGACTTTATCGCCGTTGAGGAGGCCGGTGATGATCTCGGATGGCGCAGTCTTGATCTGGCCGCCATAGACGGTGCCGGTGGTGCCATCAATGGACATGAAGTCGCCTTCTTTGAACGTCTGCCCGCTGGCCGTGACGGTCTTTTTGTCGTAGTTGATGTCGAGCGCGGCTGCACCGCAGACGCAGACTTTACCCATCTGACGAGCGACGAGCGCTGCATGCGACGAGACACCACCGCGAGCGGTGAGGATACCTTCGGCGGCGATCATGCCGCGAAGGTCTTCGGGCGATGTTTCGTTGCGGACGAGGAGCACTTTTTCACCCTTCGCTTCGGCGAGCACGGCGCGGTCGGCGTTGAGGTAAATCTTGCCGGAGGCAGCGCCAGGGCCTGCTGGCAGACCGGTGGCGATGGCTTTGGCCTTTTTGACTTCCGCCAGATCGAAGATGGGCGCGAGGAGCTGGTCGAGCTGGTCGGCGGGGTTGCGAAGGATCGCGGTTTCCCAGTCGATGAGTTTCTCTTTCACCATGTCCATCGAGAACTTGAGCGCGGCGGCTGCCGTGCGCTTTCCGTTGCGGGTCTGGAGCATGAAGAGTTTACCCGATTGGATCGTGAACTCCACGTCCTGCACATCCTTGAAGTGCTTCTCGAGCGTTGCGCGAACTTTCATGAGTTCGGCATACGACTTCGGCATCTCTTTCTTGAGCTGGAGGACCGGCTCTGGAGTGCGGACGCCGGCGACGACGTCTTCGCCCTGTGCGTTGATGAGGAATTCACCGTAGAATTCGTTAGCGCCGTTGGCTGGGTTGCGGGTGAACGCGACGCCGGAGCCGGAGTCGTTGCCCGTGTTGCCATAGACCATCGCCTGAACGTTGACCGCGGTGCCCCAAGCAGCCGGGATGTTGTATTTGCGGCGATAAACGATCGCGCGATCGTTCATCCACGAGCCGAACACTGCGCCCGCTGCGCCGCGAAGTTGCTCCCAGACATCGTTCGGGAATCCTTTGCCCGTGCGGTCCTTCACGAGTTTTTTGAAACGCTTCACGAGCTCCTGCTGGTCGGCAGCCGTGAGGTCGGAGTCCACGATATCCTTATGGTAAACGGCGTGTTTGTATTCTTCGATGCACACTTCAAACGGCTCGTGGTCTTCGCCTTCGCGCTTCTGGACGCCGAGGACGACGTCGCCATACATCTGGACGAAGCGGCGGTAGCAATCCCAAGCAAAACGCTCGTTTTTCGTCGCTGCTACGAGTGCGAGGACGGTCTCATCATTGAGGCCGAGGTTCAAGATGGTGTCCATCATGCCAGGCATCGAGTCCCGAGCGCCCGAGCGCACAGCCACGAGAAGCGGCATGCCCTTCGCATCGCCGAACTTGCAGCCCATGATCTTCTCCATGTTCTTCACGCCCGCCTCCATCTCCGCCTGGAGCGAAGCCGGATACGTGCGCTTATTGGCGTAGAAATAGGTGCAGACATCCGTGGTCACGGTGAATCCGGGAGGCACTGGGAGACCAATGCGGGTCATCTCTGCGAGGTTCGCGCCCTTGCCGCCGAGGAGAGGCTTCATCGAGCCGTCGCCGTCTGCTTTTCCTGCGCCCCAAGTGTAAACGTATTTCGTGGATTTGCCGCTCTTCGCGGGCTTTGCTGCTTTAGCCATTGTGTATTTTAGTGTGGTATTTGAGTGAAAAGAAACGCCGTCGCACGAGTGAAGACCCGCCGCGACTGGCGAAAAGGAGCGCGGTGTATGGCAGGGAAAATTTCTGTTTCAAGCGAGAAAGTGGACAACGGCTTTCTTCTATGCCCACAAACTCTAGCAGGAGGGCCTTGATGTGGTGCGGGTGCTCATCGTTTCGGGTGCAGACTTTTACATACAGCTCCTAAGAAATCGGCGGGAGAGGGGACGTTCCGCACTCATGCGTTTTTTCATCATCTTCCTCGCTGCTTCGCTCACTGCTTTTGCGGAAAACCACATTGTCTTCCTCGCGGGCGGACGCAGCCACGGACCGGGGGAGCATGAGTTTTTTGCCGGTTGCTCGCTGCTCGCGAAGGCGTTGGCGGAGCAGAGCGGGATGGACATTCGCGCGAGTGTCGTAAAGGGCTGGCCGGCGGATGAGACGATCCTCGATACGGCGAAGACGGTGGTCATCTATGCCGATGGAGCAAGCGTGGTGGGTAAGGGTTGGGCGAAGATGGATGCGCTGGCGAAGAAGGGTGTGGGCATTGTTTTCCTGCACTACGCCGTGCATCCGTCGGCTGCGGATGGCGAAAAATATTACCGCCCGTGGATCGGCGGAGCGTTCGAGTCGGATTGGTCGGTGAATCCCCACTGGGTGGCGGATTTGAAGGGGCTGCCGAAGCATCCGGTGTCGCGTGGAGTGGGCCCGGTGGAGGCGCTGGATGAGTTTTACTATAACATCCGATTCCCGCAGGATCGCTCGAAGGTGCTCGACCTCGTCACCGCCACGCCGACGCGCGAGCGGATGAAGAAATATATCAATTTATGGAATGAGCACGGGGTGGCGGGGCTGGACAAAAAGCAGACGCTGATGTGGGGAATCGAGCGGCCCGAAGGCGGGCGCGGTGTCGGGTTTTCCGGCGGGCACTATCATCGCAACTGGTCGATCGATGGGTTTCGCACGCTGGTGCTGAATGCGATCGTTTGGAGCGCGGGGATGGAGGTGCCGAAAGACGGAGTGAAGTCGAAGGCCGTGACGGCGGATGATTTGAACGAGAACCTCGATGACAAGGGTAAGGAAAAGCCGTGGCTGACAGTGCCGAAGCGCGGGGAGTTTGCGGCAATCCCGGCGGCCGATGTGCAGACGGAGCGGGAGGCGAAGTTTGGCAAGACGATGAAAGTGGAAGTGGCCACAAAGCCCGTGGAGCCTGCAAAACCGGTCGCCGCGCCGGATAAGAAGCGCAATGCGCTGGCGGAGACGACGGTCATCACCAGCACCTCGAAGCCGCGTCTTACGACGCTGGAGGCTAAACTTCGCGGGGCGAAGGAGCTCGTTCTTGTGGTGTCCGACGAAGGCTCGCTGTCGTGTGATTGGGCAAACTGGATCGAGCCGACGCTGGAAATGGCGGACGGCACGACGCGCGACCTTTCCACGCTAAAATGGAAGGCGGCGAAATCCGGGCACGGCGCTGTGCAAGTCGGCAAGAATCAATCGGGCGGGGCGCTGACGGTGGACGGAAAAGTTTACGAAAAGGGAATCGGCACCCATGCGCCGTCGATGATCGAATTCGACCTTCCGGAAGGTGCGGTGCGATTCAGCGTGCGGGTGGGAATCGACGACGGAGGCATCGAGCGGGCAGGAAAGCCGAGCGACGCGGCGATGCGGTTTTCGGTCTTTGGAGAGCGGCAGGTTGCCGTAAAGGCTTCCCAGCCTGTCGCTGAAGGGCCGCCGCTGGTGCCAGTGGATCTATTCACGGTGCCCGAAGGTCTGGAGGTCACGGTGTGGGCGACTTCGCCGATGTTGCTGAATCCGGTGAACATGGATTTTGATGAGCGCGGCCGGCTTTGGGTGTCCGAGGGCGTGAACTACCGCGGCAAAGGCGGGCGGCGTCCAGAGGGCGATCGGATCGTCATTTTGGAAGACACGAAAGGCGAAGGCAAAGCCGACACAGCGACCGTTTTCGTGCAGGAGAAAGAGCTCGCTTCGCCCCTGGGTGTCGGCGTTTTCGGAGACAAGGTCGTGGTGTCTCAGCCGCCGGATATGATCGTCTATACGGACGTGAATCGCGACGGGAAATTCGATCCGGCGGTGGACAAGCGGGAGGTTTTGCTCACGGGATTTGGCGGGCGCCAGCATGACCACAGTTTGCACAGCGTCACGGCGGGGCCGGACGGACTGTGGTATTGGAATCAAGGCAACACGGGCGCGAAGTTCACGGACAAGAGCGGTAAGAATTTCTACATGGGCAGTCCGTACATGATGTCGGAAATCGCAGGCCAAAAGAGCGACGACGGGCATGTTTGGATCGGCGGATTCTCCGCGAAGATGAATCCGGACGGAACGAATGTGCGAGTCATCGGGCACAACTACCGGAACAGCTACGAGCAGACGATGACTTCGCTCGGTGACTTGTTTCAGAGCGATAACGATGACCCGCCGGCATGCCGGGTTTCACCCGTTCTCGAGGGCGGTAATGCGGGATTTGCTTCCGCGGATGGCAAGCGTTCGTGGGGCGCGGACAAGCGTCCCGGCCAGGACACCCCGACCGCGGAGTGGCGGCAGGAAGACCCGGGCACGATGCCCGCAGGCGATGTGTATGGCGGCGGCTCGCCGACCGGCGTGGCCTTTTATGAAAACGGCGCGATGGGCGAAAAATGGCCCGGACTTCTGCTCGCGTGCGAGGCAGGAAAGAACGTGGTTTTCGGCTATCTGCCAAAGCCCGACGGAGCCGGGTGGAAGATGGAGCGCTTCGACTTCATCACTTCAAACAAGGAGAAGGAATTTGCCGGATCGGACTTCCTCGGCGGCAAGGCGAACGGGGAACTGAAAACGAAGTTTCGCCCGAGCGATGTGTGCGTTGGGCCAGATGGCGCGATCTACGTCGCAGATTGGTTCGATGCGCGCGTCGGCGGACATGGAACGATGGATGAAGGGATGACGGGAACGATCTACCGCATCGCGCCGAAAGGCTTCAAATCGGTGGTGCCGAAGCTCGACCTTTCTACGACGGAAGGACAGATCGCGGCGCTCCGCAGTCCTGCACCGAACGTGCGCTACAGCGGCTTTATGGCGCTCCGTGCGCAGGGAAAAAGCGCAGCGCCCGCTGTGTCCGCGCTGCTGAAAGACCCAAACCCGTACATCGCGGCCCGCGCCATTTGGCTGCTCGCTCAGATGGGCGATATGGCGAGTGTCGAGCGTTTGCTCGCCTCCGGCAATGAAACCGAGAAGCTCGTCGCGTTCCGTGCCATTCGCGCCGCCACGGGTAAAGCGCCGGTCGTTTCGGGCAATGCGTCCGCGGCCATTCGCCGTGAAATCGCGGTTTCCCTCCGCGATGAGCCCGCTGCAAAGGCGGTTCCGCAACTCGTGGAAATTGCGAAGCATTTTGACGGCAAAGACCGTGCGTACCTCGAAGCCTTCGGCCTCGGCAGCGAGGGCAAGGAAGCGGAAGTGTATGCCGCTATCGCAAAGGAGCTCGGTGGTGCTGCGGAGAAATGGAGCGACGCATTTGCCTGGCTCGCCTGGCGGTTGCACCCGGCAGCGGCAGCGCCGGACTTTAAGGCGCGTGCCCTTTCTCAAAAGCTCAGTGACGGACAGCGCAAGCTGATGCTCACCGCGCTGGCGTTCACCGATTCCCGCGAGGCTGCCGGCGGGATGATTGCGCTGGCGAACACGAAGGATTTCCCGATGCGCGACCTCGCCCAATGGTGGCTGATGAATCGGAAAAGCAATCTGTGGAAAGCGTATGATGTGGATGGAGCCATGAAGGCACTCGGTCTCTACGACCCGGAGAAAGTGAAGCTCGTCTCCATCGAACTGCCGCCGGAGATTCCCGGCGCGCCCAAGCTTCCGCCGGTCGCTGATATCGTGAAAATCTCCGGTGATGCCAAGCGTGGTGAAGCTGCAATCGCGGCGTGCTACGCTTGCCATCGTGTCGGCAAGTCAGGCGTCGATTTTGGTCCGGACCTTTCGACATTTGGAAAGCAGCAGCCCACGGAAGTCATCGTCGGCGCGATCGCAAATCCCTCCGCCGACATCTCGCACGGCTTCGAAGGCAGCGAGGTGAAGACGAAAGACGGCATCACCATTCATGGAATCATCCTCGCCGATGGCGATCCACTCATGATCAAGAGCACCGGCGCACAAATCCAGACGGTGCCGCGGGCGCGGATCGAAAGCGTGAAGCCGCTGGGGAAATCGCTCATGTTCCAGCCTTCTCAACTCGGACTCACTGCGGAAAGCATCGCGGATATCGTCGCGTATCTGAAGGGGCTCTAAAGATACTCCGTCAGACCGTCGTAAGCGTGCGCCACGTGTACTGCGCTACCGAGGCGATGGAGCATTCGACGCGTTTGGTTGAGCTTTTTTTCTAAAAAGGCGTCGTCGTGCGTGGGATCGTGGTGAGTGACGAGCCAGCGCTTCGCACCGGCGAGGTGTGCCAGCAGGCAGGCGTTGCCCACAGAAGTGTGGCCCCATCCGACTTTGGCCGGATATTCCTCATCGGTATATTGCGCTTCATGAATGAGCGTGTCCGCCCCTGTGACGAAATCGATGAGCGGTCGATACGGACCGATCACGTCGCTTTCGCGGGTGATGTCGTCGAGCGGGTCGAGGTGGCCCTTGAGGAACTCGTTGTCGGGAATCCAGACGATCTTCTTCCCGTCTATTTCGATCTTGTACCCCAGCGTCATGCCGGGGTGATCGACGCGAATCCACGAGACCTTCACGTCCTCGATTTCTATCGACTCCCCGTGCAGATGATGGAAGCCCAGATGCGCGCGCATATCTTCCATCTGGACGGGGAAATACTCACTGTCGAGTTGCCCTTTGAAGACCGATTTGAGCGGCTTGTTCAGGTGCTTTTCCCCATAAATCTCAATCTCCCAGCCCGGCGTGTAGGCGGGCGGAAAGAACGGGAAGCCCTGAATGTGATCCCAGTGCGTATGCGTGATAAAGAGATGCAACTGTTGAGCCGGTTCGGCCATCAATTCACGCCCCAGCTCCCGGATGCCCGAGCCTGCGTCAAAAATGAGATGCATCCCATCGTGTATCACCGAGAGACACGATGTGTGACCACCGTGCCGGATGAAGCGACCACCCGGTGTGGGCGAGGAACCACGGGTTCCCCAAAGGATGATTTTACCAGAAGGAGTATCGAGCATGGAGAGTCGTGAAAGAGTTGGCCGACAAGGATTCGAACCTTGACTAGGTGAGTCAAAGTCACCTGTGCTGCCTTTACACCATCGGCCAGTGTTGCGGGAGTTGATACTACCGAGAGGCTCGCCCTCGGCAATATCAAATCTTACTCGAGCCCGAAAAAAATGTCGGCCTGCGAGTCCCGCGTGCTTTTTCGTGACAATTTCTTACTCAAAAAGGCCCGAATTAGCGTCGCATAAAGATTTCAGAAAAAATGGGGGTAAATTCTCTTGACTGCCCGTGGAAGCGGCATTATCGGGAACACTCGTCACACCTCGATTTCTACCTTTCACCCTGTCAGTTCACCTCAAAACACGCTCCGTTACGCTCATCACATGAAAACATCTACCTCAAAACCAACCCGAATCACCCGCAGCTTCATCGTTTCACTCTCACGCTCACTCGCGCTCTCAACTCTAGCCGCTTTCGGCCTCGGACAGGCCAGCGCAGTAAATCTCGACTGGGATCCCGGCGTCTCCGCCGGTGTCACCCTCGGCGGCGCGGGGACTTGGGATACGACCCTCACAAATTGGTGGGATGGGGCGGCAAACGTGGCGTGGCTGGGGACGACGGATACCGCGGTGTTTGGTGGCTTGGCAGGTGGAGCGGTGGTGATCAATACCGGCACGGGCATCAGCGCGGGCGGGCTCACTTTTGGTACGACGGGTTATACGATTTCGGGCAACGTTGGGGCCGATGTGCTTACGTTGGCGGGTGCGACGCCTACGGTTTCGGTGAGTGGCGCAAATACGGCGACGATCAATGCGATCATTGCGGGAACTGCCGGTTTCACAAAGTCCGGCACTGGGACTTTGGTGCTTGGTGGAGCGAATAGCAACTCCGGCGTTGCCTCGGTCACGGGCGGCACGCTGAGCTTTGGTGCTTCGAACAATCTCGGTGATGCCTCGGCCACGAACACGCTCGCCATTAGCGGCGGTTCGACCTTGCTGTTCACTGGCACGACTGTCGATCTCGGTGTAAATCGCGCGATCGCGATCGGCACGGGCGGTGGCAGTCTTTCTGCCGCAAGCGGCAAGACGCTGACGGCGTCCGGCGCTCTCAGCGGCACGGACGCGCTGGGCGTCACGGGCGGCGGCACGTTCATTTTGAGTGGAAACAATTCCGGCTTCAGCGGAAATGTGAACGTCGATTCCGTCGGAGGCACGACGAACACCATCCTCCGGCTCACCAATAGCAATGCGCTCACGGGTGGCACCGTGAATCTCGCGCAGGGAACGATCGTCGGCGGCACCGGGACATCACTGGATCTGGTCGGGGTTACCATCGGCAGTGGCGTGACGCTTTCGATGAATTCTAACAACGTTGCAGGCTTCCGTTCGGCGCTGACGGCGAGTTCGGGAACGAGTGTCTGGAATGGCGGAGTGACGATGAACGGCGATGGCCTGAATCAATTCAATAGCGCCGGCACCCTTACCGTGAATGGCAATGTGAGCGCCGGTGGTGGTGGCTTTACGGGGACTCTGTTTATCCGTGGTGGCGGAACGGGCACGATTGCTGGAAACATCAATATCCCGAATGGTATTCTGAACAAGACCGACCCGGGCACATGGACGATCGCTTCGCCTTCGGCGCCGGTAATCGGTGCACTGCAAGTCTCCGACGGCACGATCAAGATCGGGGCGACGAATACGTTCTCCACGAGTCAGGCTCTGACGCTCGGGCAAGTCAGTGCGACGAATGGCAACTTCGACCTCAACGGCTTCGATCAGACGCTTTCGGATATCGCTGTTCTTCCTGCTTCGACCGGGACCAACAACCGCATCTCGAATAGTTCGGGCACTCTCTCCACGCTGACCTTGAACAACACGGTGGCTGTGGATTATCGCGGGTCGTTGCAAGGCAATTTGAAGCTTGTGGCGAACGGTTCCGCTCCGGTCACGCTCCGTGGTTCGGGCGGCACTTCCACTGGCGGTATCCAGATCAATTCGGGCCGGAATGTGCTCGTCAACGTCACGGGTGCCAGCACCACAGTTACCGGGACGGGTGTCACGACTCGCGTGGCCAATAATCCGATTGGGGCAGGTGCGGTTACCATTGCCGGCGGATCGCTCCAGTTGAACCCTCTGAGTACGGTGAGCCAGGTCGGTCTCTCGGGCCGTGTCTTTAACTTAACTGCTGATACTACCGGAGTGGACTTCACGGGCGCGGCAAATACCGTTCGCTACGATGCGAATATTAACGATTATCAGCTCGAAACGACTGGTGGCGGCAATACAGTCCTTAACCCAACTACGGGGGTTAATGTGCAATGGGTCGGCAAGCTGAACATCACCAATCCGGGCGCTTATCGCTTTTATGCCGCCTCGGATGACGGCACTCGAATCTTTATTGATGGCGTGTTGGCGCTGAATAATGATGGCGGTAAAGGCACGACGGATTTGGGCAGTTCCCCTATTACCCTTTCTGCGGGCCACCACGATATTGTGTTGGAATATGGCCAAGGCGGCGGCGGTGCCTCGGCGATTCTTTCGTATTCTGGCGGCACCGGCTTGGATATTGGTGCCACCGAGACCCCGATTCCTTCCTCGGTGCTTTTTGCGGCCGAGGTGAATAGCACTGCGGCCGTCGCTGCAAGGGGTGCGAATAATGCCGTGATCATCGGCTCCGGCACTGGGGATGCGGCGAATATCACCGCCGATTCCACAATCAATCTCAACGGTACGGCCTTCACTCAGGCGCAACTCGGTGGCCTCACTCAAAACAGCGGCACGACCCTCTCGGTGACTGGTGGCGCAGGGAAAACATTGCGTTTTGCAGGTGCGTCGAACTTTGGTAACGGGGTTGGTGGCACCGTCACCATCAATAACGCGCCGAATGTGGCGTTCGATGGCGTGCTCAGCGACGGCGGCGTCGCGGTGACCATTGCCAAGCAAGGCGCGGGTCGTTTGACTTTCGACCAAGTGACTGCTGCAAACTTCGTCGGTGCCAATGCGGGCACGCTGATTGATGCGCAGGCGGGCACCGTGGTGCTTGTTGGCGGAACGAATAACCCGATCGGGACCGTCCCGGTTCAGTTGAGTGGCGGTAATCTGGTGCTGGATGCAGTTTCCGGAGGCCGCACGTTTGATAATGCAATCACCGTCAATCAGAACGCCACGATTCAGGGGATAGTAAGCACCCAGACCACCACACTCGGCAGCGCCACGCGCGGCATCTCCATCTCCGCAGGCAAGACCCTCACGCTCGATGCGATCACCGGCGGTAACAACGCTGCCAACAATCCTACGGGTTCAACCCTAGCGGGCGCGACCATCACCATCGCCGGTGCGATCACTGGTGCGGGTAATTTGAACGCGATCTCGACCTCGTTCGGTAACAACATTACGCCGGGCATCATCACGCTCGGCAATGCTGCGAACACGCTTTCCGGTAATATCACGATCAACGGCACGACCGTCACCACGAACACGGTGCTTCCGGTCAACGGCCCAACGCTGCGTCCTACCGTCGTCGGCGCACTCCCAAACACGGCGACCACCGCCCTTTTCATCAAGTCCGGCACGCTCGATTTCGCGACCAGCAACATCGCCTACACCCCGAACGCTACCAATGTGGTGACGCTAGGCGGCGGGCCGACCTACACGACTTCCAATATCAATATTGGCACCGGTGCGCTCACGCTGACGAACGATGTCGTCTATGATGCCACGAACAACGGCGGTCTCGCGACCATCCGTGGCAATGGTGCCGCGACCGGCATCCTCGACTTGAACACCGCTGGGCAGCGGATCATCAATGTTGGCGACAGCTCAAATGCAGCGTTCGATATGGTCATCAGTGCTGTCATCAACGGGACCGGCGGCGGCGGATTGACCAAGTCGGGGAACGGCACGCTCTCCCTCCAGTCCAACGTGGCAGCTCAGCAGTCGGGCTTCACCGGACTGACGCGGGTCATGGCCGGCACGCTGTTCGTGGGCGGCGGTTCGAACTTCGCGGGAGATGGCGCAATCAAGGGCAACGTGCAGATCGATGCCGGGGCTACGTTCAAGCTCTCGCAAGGCAACATCATCATCAACAGCTCCATCATCCAAGCGGACGGTACGCTCGATATGAACGGCCTCCAAGAATCCGCCGGCAACATTGCCGGAAGCGGAACGGTGACCTCCATCATTCCCAATCCGAACGGACTGCTCCTCGATATGCCGAACGGTGTCCCGACGTTTACAGGCGCACTCACCGGGCAGCTTACGATCGGTTATATTGGGCGCTCCGCCACCGGGAACATTACCATCCCCACGGGCCAGTTCTCCGCGCTCACCTACAACGGTAACACCATCATCGGCGACGCAGGCTCGACCTTCGTCAACACACTCCAGATTTCTGCGGACAACGCGTTGCCTTTCGGCTTCAACAAAGGTGATCTGTCGCTCGTCGGCACGGTCACTGCCGCGCGCGGCGGCACGCTCGACCTGAACGGCAAAAACCTGACCATTAACGCCCTCATCGGCGCATCGGCAGTGGGCAACCCGATTGTCACGAATAACGGGACCGCCGACTCGACTCTCACCATTGGCGCGGGCAATACCGGCAACACTTTCAGCGGTATTATTCAGGATGGCACGACGAACAAGATCAGCCTCATCAAGACCGGCCTCGGCAACCAAACTCTCGGTGGCCCGAACACCTTCACCGGCAATGTCACAGTCAACAACGGCCAGCTCATCGTCAGCAATGCTACGGGCTTGGGCACGACGGCAGGCACGACGACGGTGAACACTGGCGGCTTCCTCAACATCGCGAACGTCTCCACCGGCGAGACACTCACGCTCAATGGTCGCGGCCAGCCGCTCAACCAACTCACCTCCGGTGTGGGCGGCACGCTTTATACCGGCGCACTGGTTGGCAGCGGCGGCATCGCTGGCGCGGTTACTGGCAACGTTACACTCGGGTCGAATACGAGCATCGGCGTGGTAAAGGGAAGCGCCCTCACCATCGGTGGTATCATCAGCGACGGCGGTAACGCCTTTGGTTTAATAAAGACACAAGGTGACAACACGATCGGCGGCGCTCCGGCGACCATCGGTGCGGGCGGTACGCTCGTTCTGACCGGCGCGAATACCTACACCGGTCCGACGACGATTCAGGGCGGTGAACTCCGCCTCGCCAACGCGACAGGCCTCGCGATCCAGAGCACGCAGGTGAACATCGGTGACGGCTCGAACGGTGCCACCCTCACGCTCGGGGCCAGCAATCAGATGCCTTCGGGCGTGGTCCTGAACTTCGGTAATGCCAACCAAAACACCAAGTTCCAGTTGAACGGCTTTAACCAGACCGTGGCTGGCTTCCAGAACACCCGGAACGCCCTGCCGATCATCCAAAACTTCGAGACGGCGGGCGCGGGCACGAGCGTGCTGACGGTTGACAATGCGTCCGATACGAGCTTCAGCGGTCTCATCCGCAACCAGACCGGCACGCTGGCTCTGACCAAGGCCGGCGCGGGCACTCTCACCCTGTCGGGCAATGGGATGTTTGGCACGGCGAATATCGGTTACACGGGCGCGACCCTCGTGACTGCGGGTAAGCTGATCTTCAGCGATTCCACCAGCACGATTACGTCACCGATCACCCTTTCCGGTACTGGCTCGCTTGACTTTAACGAAAGCTTTGGGCGAACCACCATTTATAATGGTGTCCTCAATGATGGTGGCCTCGGCTTCACAAAGACTGGCAAGGGCAACCTGACGATTAGCGCTGCCGGCACTGTCACTGGGACGATCAACGTCAATGCAGGAACGCTCAATCTGACCGACGCAGCGGGCAATGTGAACCCTCTGCCGGGCGCGCCAATCAATGTGCTCCCCGGTGCGCAGCTCCAGTTCTTCGGCGTGACTGCGGTAACGACGACTTTCAACAACAATGTGACCCTTTACGGCATGACGCCCGGTGGAGCGCTTTCGGGCTCAGTCGTTGGCGGCAGTCCGACGAACACGCTCACCGGCACGCTGACTCTCGACAGCACGGCCAACATCAGCACGGGCTGGAACGACAAGACCTTCAACATCTCCGGCAAGATCACCGGCTTTGGCGGCCTCGTTATCGACAAGCTGCTCTTCACCCAGAATCCCGGTATCTTTAACATCAGCAATGCGACCAACGACTACGCGGGCGGCACGACGATCAATACGGGCACCGTCGCCTTCGCGACAGGGGCGCTCCCTTCGACTGGCAACCTTAAGTTCGGCGGCACGTTCGGCAACGCCGGCAATTTCGGCACCGGCCAGTTGGTGCTCGGCACCGGCGGCCTCACAGGCTTTACCCGCAACGTCGGCACCGGCGACGGTCAGGTGCAGTTCACCGGCGATGGTGGCGGTTTCTCTGCAATAGGGTCCGTGCAGACGGTGAGTTTCGGTAATGTCGGCCCCATTGACTGGAGCGGCGTCGGCACCACTGGACTGGATGGCAACTCGTCGCTGGTGATCAACACGGGCACGAATGCTAATAACGAGGTCAATTTCACCAATGACTTCAACCTGAACGGCGGCCAGCGTCGCGTCATGGTGAACACAAGCAATTCCCGCTTCTCGGGCGTGCTCTCCGGCACAGGCGGGCTGATCAAAGACGGCGGCGGACAGATGTTCCTCAGCGGCGCGGTTTCCAATACATACGCAGGCCTGACGAACGTCACGACCGGCATCCTCACCTTGGCGAAAACGGGCGGTGCCACTGCGGTGGTGGGCGATATTCAGGTCGGCAGCGACGCCGCTACCGGCACTCGCCGCATTGTCTATCTCAATGGCAATGAGCAGATCGCGGACACCGCGTTTATGAGCTTCCACAGCCGGGTCAGTAACAACGGCGATCTCCGCCTTCTCGACTTCGACGAAACTCTCGCGGGAATCATCGACCGCAGCGGCAGCGGCGTCATCCAGGTGCAGGAGACGGAAGCCCCGGCCGCCAATGGCACGGTCGGCAGTGTCCTGACCATCAACAGCAGCGCGGACTCGTTCTACAACGGCTTCTTCCGTGATAAAGGCGCAGGCGTGGACGCGACGGTGAAACTCTCGCTGGTCAAGTCTGGCAGCGGCACGCAGACCATTTCGCAGGGGCAACAGAGTGGTTCTGGGAGCCAAACCTACTCGGGCACGACGACGATTAACGCTGGCAAGCTGATCTTCAACAACATCGGCACTTACAACTCGGCGATCACGGTCAACGGCGGTGCCGTCGAATTCGACTCAAACCTGAACCAATCGTTCACTGAAGGACAGCTCATTGCTGGTGCGGGCAATCTGATCAAAGGCGGCCTCGGCACGATGATCCTGAGCAACGCGGCGAACAGCTATAGCGGCACGACCACGGTCAATAACGGCATCCTGAACCTGACCAATACGCAGGCGGCGGGCCACACGGGCGGCTACGTCGTGAACTCCGGCGGCGTCCTGCTCATCGGTAACGGCACGAACGCGGGTGTGCTCTCCAACAACAACGCCATCACCGTCAACGCTGGCGGCACGGTCGCCTTTAACCGCAACAATGCCTACAACTACTCCGGCGTCATCTCCGGCGCAGGCAACGTGGAAAGCCGCGCTGGCGGAACGGCCACGATCCTTTCCGGAGCCAATACGTATAGCGGTGCGACGACGCTCCTGCAAAACACCTTGTTGACCCTTGCAGGCAATGGCGCTTCTGCGGCTGGACTCAATGTCAATTCCGGCAGCACGCTGACGCTCGACTTTACGCTCGCAGGCGCAAGTTCTGACAATATCGTCGCGGCCACGGCTCCGTTGAATCTCAACGGCGGCACTTTCGCCATTACAGGATCCGCGTTCGCAAATAGCCAAACGCTCGGACCAGTCGTGCTCGGCATCGCACTTCCCGGCGGGCTCCCCGGACTGAACCCCGGCCAAACGGGCCTCGGTGCTTCCAATATCAACCTTACTTCCGGTGTGGGCGGCTTGAATGTCACCCTTGGCGCGATCAGTCACGTCACCGGAGCCACGGCAAATATTGTGTTGCCATCGTTTGGCACGGTGACGACCACCGGAACGGCAGTTGGCGGCATCGCTAATGGATTTACCACCACCAGCGCAGGCACGACATGGCTCGCGCAAGACGGCAGCGGCGTCCTCACAGCGCTGGGGGCTTACGGTACAGATAGTTACGGCGCGGGCATCAATACCGACGTCACCACCAGCGGTGCGGGTGCCAGCACGAACAGCCTTCGCTTTAACACCGGAGCTGCCACGACGGTCACGCTCACCGGAGCGAACGTCATCGACAGCGGCGGTATCCTCGTCACGAGTGCAGTCGCGGGCAATGCGAGCACCATCACCGGCGGCACCCTCAGCGGCACGGCAGCGGCGGGGCTCAATATCATTCAAGGCAACACGGGCAACCTCACGATTGCTTCCGGTATCACGGACAACGGCGGAGCCACCGGCCTCACCAAGTCCGGCAACGGCACCACCATCCTCAACGGCTCGAACACCTACAGCGGCGCGACCGTGGTCAATCAGGGCACCCTCATCACGCTCGGCACGACCGGCAGTGGCACCGCGACGGCTCTACCCGGAGCGACCCTGCAAATCGGCGACGGTACGACTAACGGCATCCTCCCGACCTTCGGGACGAATGCGGGCACGGTCATCATCGGCAACGGCACCGCGCAGAGTGTCTCCACGGTATTCAATGCGGCGTCCAACTTCGACTTCCTGGCGAACTCCTTGAACAACGGCACCACCTTCCAGACCGGTTCCTTCCAGAAGGTCGGAGCGGGCACGCTGACGCTGAACAATGCCCTTGCCACCAACAGCTTCCACCCGCGTGCGGGCACGACGGTCATTACGACCGGCGGCAACGTGCAGAACTCGAACTTCAGCAGCATCGGCCTCGCCTCCGGGGACTTTGGCACTCTGACCGTCAACGGTGCAGGACGCTACACCGTGAATGGCGATTTCAATGTCGGCGATCAGAGCGGGTCCAAAGGGGTGGTGAATATCACCGATGCGGGCACCGCCAGTGTCGCCAATTTCTACCTAGGCAAGAATGGCACTGCCGCCGGCGTGGTCAATCTGTCCGGTCTGGGCACCCTGACGATTACGGGGGGGACGGATCGGAAAATTGGCGGTAATGCTGTTGCCGATACGGCCGCCTACGGAGCAATGAAAATTGTTTCGGGAACGTTCAATGCCGGGACCGGAAACTTCCAGCCGGGAACCTACGGAAAAGCCGTGGTGACCATCGAAGGCGGCACCTCCAATTTCGGCGGGTGGTTGACACCGGGCCGGTATACGGGCGGCACGGGAGTGATCAATATGCAGGGTGGCGTGCTGAACGCGACTAACGCCGGAACGCGCGTGATCGTCGGTGAAAACGGCACCGGTGTGCTCAACGTAGGCGTTCTAAGCAATGCCGCCCCGCAATACAGCGCCGGCCAGATGTTCCTCACGGGCGGTCTTTCTTCCGGCAATGCCGGAGGCAACGGCAACACCAACCTTTGGTATGGCGGCCTCATCAACGCCACGACCATTGGCGATCATAATGCGAACACCGCGGACGGAACGAGCACGTTCAACTTCCACGGCGGCACCATTCAGGCGCGTGCGGCCAGCACGACCTTCTTCGGTGGCGGGGCCGCGGCCACGTTTAATGGCAACATGACCAATGCCTATGTCTATCAGGAAGGCGCGGTCATCGACAGCAACACATTCGCGATCACCGTTCCGCAAAGCCTGATCGCGCCCACGGGAAGCGGGCTTTCGGCGATTGCGCTGGGCACGGCGGGATCCGGCTATCAGGCGGAACCGGTGGTCGTCATCACCGGCGGCGGCGGCACGGGGGCAACGGCCCGCGCCATTCTCAATTCGAGCGGCGTCATCACCGGCTACCAGATTACCAACCCCGGAGTGGGCTATACTAGTGCGCCGACGATTGCGCTCTCTGGCGGCATTCCAACCGTGGCTGGCGTCCCCGGGGTGGCCACCACGGCGGCCAATGTCACCACCGGCGGTCTGACCAAGCTGAACACCGGGACGCTCACTCTCAACGGTGTGAGCACCTATGGTGGAGCTACGACCATCGCGGGCGGCACTTTGGCGCTCGACTTTGCAACTAACGCGACCGTTGTCCCTGCGACTTCGGTCCTAAACCTTAGCGGCGGCAACCTCTCGTTGATTGCCAAGAGCGCCACCAATGCCACGACGACCTTCGCAAGCACGAACCTGAATGGCGTCGGCACCGTCACCAGCACCATTACTGCGGCGGGCATCCAGTCGCTTGCACTCGGGGCCATCACCCGCACTGCGGGCGGCGCTGCGGACTTTGCGCCAGCAACCGGCGGCACGATCACCACGACCACACTCAACTCCGGCACGACCATCCTGGGCGGCTGGGCGACTCACGGCGGCGGTGCGAACTGGGCCGTAACCAGCACGGTTGCGGGCACGAACCCGATCACTGCACTGGGGACTTACACCAACGACGCTTGGGCGGCGGGCAATAATACGACCGTGACCACGGCAGCGAATGCTCTCGCGACGACACTGACGACCAACAGCCTGCGCTACAACACTGCAGCGGCGGATACCGTTACCGTCACCGGTACGAACACGATCACCACCGGTGGCATCCTAGTGACACCAACGGTCGGGGCCTTCGCATCGGTATTGACCGGTGGCACCTTGACCACCGGTACGAACACGGATCTCGTCGTCAATCAGTTCAACACCAACGCGGCAGGCACTCTGGCGATCAACTCGGTCATTGCCTCCAATGGCACGGGCGGCTTGGTCAAGGCCGGGGGCGGAGTGCTGATTTTGGGCCCTGCTTCCGCCAACACCTACAACGGCAACACGGTCATCGGAGCTGGAACACTGAGGCTTTCTGTCGCCAACAATCTTGCGATCCCGAACGGTGCGGGCAAAGGTAACGTCATCCTCGGTGCAGGCGCGACTCTGGACTTGAATGGCTTCGACGAACAGATCAACGGTTTGTCTGGCTACGGGACGGTCACCAGTGGCATCAACTCGAACAAGACGCTGACAGTCGGCGACAACAACGCCAGCAGCACGTTCAGCGGCGTTTTCCTCAACGGCACTTCGACAGCCAACGTCCTGACAAAGATCGGCACGGGAACACTGACGCTGAACAACCTCGGTGCCCACACCTACACCGGCAATACCAACATCAATGCGGGCGCGATCAAGATCGCCACGCCGCAGGCTCTCGCGAATAACACCGTTGTCGTCGTCGGAGTGGCCAACGGCCTGCTGTTCGATACCACCATCCCGACGATCTCGGCTTTGGCGGGTGCTCAGAACTTCGCACTGCAAACGACGGCGACCAGCCCGTTGCCGAATACGGCAGTGCAGTTGACTGTCGGTGCAAACAATAACGGCAATACCTACACCGGCGCATTGACCGGTTCAGGCACGCTCATCAAGATTGGCACTGGCACCCAAATTCTGGGAGGTGCGAATACGAATGCCGGCGGATTGGTCGTCAATGGTGGCACACTTGTGCTCTCGGGTGACAACTCGGGTGCGGGCGGCTCGGTCTTCGTGAACAGCGGCGGCTTAGTGCAACTCAATGCGGCGAACTCGGTGTTGGGCGCTTCCGGCCGGACCATCGTCGTAGCGAGCAACGGTATTGTGACCGCGCAGGCATTGACCGGGAACCCGGCTTCCACCGGCTTTGGAGCAATCACGCCATTGCTCTCCCGCATTGATACCGGCTCCACGGGCGTCCTCGCGCTCCAGACGGATGGCGGCTTGCAGACGCCTGTGAGTGAGAACCTCAACTTCGCCACAGATGGCGTTAATCTTTCACTCGGCTCGATCCTGAACGCAAACCTCGGTTTCGGCAATGCGCCAGTGCAATACACCGGCGTCATCACGCCAAACGCGAATACCTTCCGCATCGGCGGCGGCAGCGGTCGGCTCATTCTACCGAACAGCGCCACGATGGCCGGAGCAAACAGCCTCTTCCTCTATGGTGGCGGCAGCACTGGCGGCCTTGTTTACCTCACGGGAGCTTATGGCTTCACTGGCAGCACCACGGTGAATGCGGGCACGACCTACATCACCACCGTTGCCAATGCCGGCAGCGGCAGTTCGCTCGGCGCGGGCGGGGCGGCGGCCTCGAATCTTGTGCTGAATGGCGGCACGCTCTCCTACATTGGCAGTGGTTCGAGCACGAATCGTCTGTTCACGCTCAGCGCAGCACCGACCAATCTGGACTCCTCCGGCACGGGTCCGGTCAACTTCACCGGCACAGGCGCAGTCGGCTTCTTGAACAACGGAAACCGCACATTCACGATTCAGGGTAATAACACTGGAGCCAACACGATTGCTGCGGCCTTT
The DNA here is from genome assembly GCA_947471505.1 of Chthoniobacteraceae bacterium. Classification (GTDB taxonomy): domain Bacteria; phylum Verrucomicrobiota; class Verrucomicrobiia; order Chthoniobacterales; family Chthoniobacteraceae; genus SXWH01. The sequence continues at coordinate 22,295 of CANIWM010000074.1, forward strand.
GGCGACAGCGTCAATATCGCCGGACAGAATGGAACGCTCGCCAATGGCATCACGACGCTCCAGAAGAACGGCAACGGCACCTGGTTCCTCAGCGGAGCGAACACTTTCAGCGGCGGCGTAACCGTGAATAACGGCGTCCTCGGCTTCAACAACGCCGGAGCCATCGGGGCAAACACACTCAACGGCCCGGCCAGCGTGCTTGTCAACGCAGGCGGTGCGGTTGCATTGGGCGGCTCGCTGACGACTGGCATCCAAGCCACACTCAATCGTATCTCGCCACTCTCGACCGGCACGGTCGCATTGACGGCGAATAGCGCGGAAGCCATCAACTTCGACGGCGGCAGCACAGGCGCGGGTCTCGCGAGCGCTTTCCTCGGCGCTTACGGCAACGTGAGTTACAGCGGCACACTGACGCCGTTCGGCAATACCTACCGCCTCGGCGGCGGTGGCGGCACTCTGACCATCGCCGGTGGCGGACTGACTGGCCCACGGCTGGTCATCATCGGCGGCGGCGGGCCCGGCGCAGGCTTCGTCAACAACCCGAACCTCAACGGCGCAGTCGTCCTCGGCGGCACCAGCGATTACACGGGCGGCACCATCCTCAGCACCGGTGCCATCGTCAGCGCGACGAGTGTAACGGCGCTCGGCAGTGGACCGCTGAAGTTCCAGGGTGGCGTCTATCGGGCAGTGGACACGACGGACATTACGCTCGCCTCTGACGGCAGCAGCGCGCGTGAGATTCGGGTTGGCTTTGACACCCAAACCGGGGCGACAGCGAACTTGGACGTGGCAGCAGGTGTCAGTGTGAACTTCAGCAAAGCATTCGGCATCCCGGTGACCCTTGGCTCGAACCAGGGACAGGCCGCCTTCACCAAATTCGGCGGCGGCACGCTCACTCTGGCCAATGGTATCAACCTCGGCACTTCCAATGGCTCGAATACCGTAGCGACCAATTCCGGTCTCATTACCATTGAGCGCGGCACGTTGTCCATCTTGGCCAACCCGACCAACTACGTCGGCAACATCCAGGTGGGCAGCAACGGCGGCGGCGTCGGCACCCTCAAGCTCGGAGCGGACAACGTCTTCGGGAATACCGTCGCGCAATTCGCCGCAGCGAGCGTTATCGACCTTTACAACGGCTCGAAGCTCGACCTGAACGGCTTCAGTGATACCGTCCGCAACATCCGCGGCATGGGCAGCATCGTGAACACCGGCGCAGGCTCGCCGACGCTCACCACCGGCACCGTCTCTAGCGAAAACATGTTATGGGGCGGCAACCTCGTCGGCAACTTCACCTTGAAGCGGGTCGGTAGCATCTCTCAGCAATTCGGCACTGGCTCGGCCAACAACAGCGGTATCGAGCTTTGGAATAACAATAACCCGGGTTTCACCGGTAAGTTCGTCGCTGATGGCGGCGGTCTTCGCTTCCGTGCGGATGGCACATTGGGCTCCACATCCGAGGCGTTGGTAGCCGACAAGATTACACTGAACAACGGTGGTATCCTCTATAATACGGCCAATCCTCTCGTGCTCGGCGCAAACCGCGGTATCAGCATCGGTAGCGGCGGCGGAACGATTTGGAACTTCGGCAGCAATTCCATGGTAATCAACGGCCCGATTAGCGGTGCTGGCACGCTCACGATTGCTGATGATCCCGGCACGGTTTACCTCGCGAGCGATAGCAACACCTACGCGGGTGGCACGGTCATCAATAGCAACAACAGCGCACGCGGTTACCTCGCCATTGGAGCGGGTGGAGCGACGGGCTCACTGCCTGCTGGCGATGTGTTCTTCAACTCCGGAGCGGGTGCAGCACGGCTCTATCTCTTCAAGTCAACGGCCCTGTCCGTACCGAACAACCTCAACGGTCCCGGACTCGTCCTGCAGATCGGCGCGGGCACGACGACCTTGAGCGGCAACAACGCTACGGGTCAGACGACCTTCGTCGGCGGCGGTGCTCTGCGCGCAGACTTCACCGATGCGTCGAAGGCACCGCTCGGCACCGGCACCGCACTGCAAGTGGGCGCGGGCACGTTTGAATACGTTGCAGGAACGGGCGACAACACTCTCCGCCTTGGCACATTGACGACGGGCTTTTTCGGCATGCCTTACAACTACAACGGCGGCACTATCGGAGATGCAGTCGTCCAGTCCACCTACGGCGGATCGGGCAGCCAAAACCTGATCTTCGGCGGTAACGCCCGCACCGCAAACGGTGGTTCGACGATGAACTTCGTCACCAGCGGTGGCACCAATGGCGGGACCAACAGCATCCGGTTCTCGACTGGCCCTGCGGTCAACAACGTCATCGGAGCGGCCTTCTACTTCAATGGCGGCGACTTCGCTGCTTACGACGTGGGTAATTTCGTCCGTGGCGCGAACTACGGTGCCGACGCGAACACCGCGCCGATCAATACGCTAATCTCGGGGCGTTACTCCAAGCTGACGACCTCGCTGATGAATCAAGGTCCCGTGCAATCTGCGGGCATCAATCTCGCTGGGCCAAATGTGAATCTAAACTTTGCCAGCAGCGGCAATACGGGGGCGCCATTCACATTAAACGGCAATCCCGGAGCCATCCTCAAGACCGGCGGCGGCGGACTCGCAGGTGTCAGCGTCATCAGTGGCGGCACTATGGCGTTGAACATTACTACACAGACCACAACTCCGGCGCAGTTAAACACCAACGGTCAGGAGCTGATTCTCCGCCCGGTTACGGCGGATGACTACCTCCAAATCGATATGCCGATTGCAGGTGCCGGAACGCTCACCAAGAGCGGCCTCGGCCAACTCATTCTCACCGGAGCCAGCCCGTTCACCGGTCAATCGCTCATCAACTCCGGCAGCGTAGTCGTCACCGGCAACGGTGTCCTTGGAACTACGACTGGCGGTGCCAATCTCCGCATCGCGAATGCTGCGGGAGCGAGTGCTTCCGTGACGATCGACAGTGCGACAGCCAGCATCGTCACCGGCAACAATGCCAACGACGCACTGCGCGTCGGTGAAGGTGGTGCCGGAACGTTCAACCAGTCGGCTGGAACCGTGACTGCCGGTCAGTTTGTCATCCTTGGTGAAAACCTTGGTTCATCCGGCACTTACAACATCAGTGGCGGCACGCTGAACGTGAAGAACAACAACGCCAACCAGCCACAACTGGTCGTGGGTCGCGCCGGAACCGGCACGATGAATATCAGCGGTAGCTCGGTCGTGAACGTGAACAACGGCGCGCAAATCCAACTCGCTGTGGGCACGGTCAATCCGGGTAACTTCGGCCCCGGTTTGGTCCCGAATGCAGGTATCTCCACCGGCGTCGGAACCATCAACCAGACGGGCGGCACCGTGAATGTGGCGGCGGTCTCTTCGTATCAGAGCCAAATCGCTGGTGGCGTCATCATCGGTGTGGACGGAGCAGGCACCTACAACCTCAACGGTGGAACGCTCAACACGCCGATCCTCGCCCGTGGACACGGCACAGCGACCTTCAACCTCGGCAGCAGCGCTCCCGGCGTTTCCGGCACTTTGAAGGCCACCGCATCGACGCTCAACGTCGCGTTGCCAATCAACCTCACCGGTACGGGAACTGACCGCGGCACCATCCACACGAACGGCAACGACCTCTCATTCACCGGCGCTCTCACTGGCGCTGGCGGGTTCAAGAAGGACGGCGCAGGCGTGCTCAACGTGCTCGGCACAGGCAGCAATTACGCAGGTGGCACCGATATCGTCACCGGCAGCGTCGTCGCCTCCGGCACCGGCTTAGGCACCGGCGTCGTAAATGTTGGAGTCGGAAGTGCGCTGAACGTGCAAGGCATCCAGACCGGACTGCTCGGCCGCTGGGTTCACTCCCAAGTGACCTCGATCACTCCCGGCGTGACCACTGGTAATACTGCCATGTTCACGGAGTTTGCGAGCCTCGCAAATCTCGATGCATTCATCGCGGGCAAGCCGACACTCGCCGTCGAATCCACCGCCGCTCGCGGCAAGGTCAGCGTGAACTACCTCGATGACAATGGAGCGAACGGCACCACAGCACTCCCACCTGCGGTGATTGCGGTCGCTTCCCAAGGCAACTATGTCGGGGATCTCCGTGGCCGATTCAACGCAGCGGTCGCTGGGGAATACACATTCCAGACCCGTTCCGATGACGCGACGGTCCTTTGGGTGGATGGACAACCCGTCCTCGATAACAACCGTTCGCAGGGGTCAACCATTCGCACGGGCACGATTAACCTTACGGCTGGTCAACACGACATCGCAGTTGCATACCAGCAAGGCGGGGTTGGCGGCAACAGCTTCTCCGTCGGCGTCACGCTTCCCGGCCAAGGCCAATCGTTCCAGGTCGGCGCTGAGTTGAACATGTCGAACGACCTTCTCAGCTACGGCAGCAACGACCTCACCGTCGGCGGTCTCGCGGGTGCCGGAACCGTCAACACCGTCGCAGGTGGAACGCTCACCGACAACAACGCAGCGGACGCGGATTTCGCGGGTGTGCTCAATGGCAGCGCAGCGTTCGTGAAAGCGGGCCTCGGCAAGCAAATCCTCAGCGGCAACAACGCGGCGACCTTCTCGGGCGCTGTGAGTGTCACGGGTGGAACGCTCGAAGTCAGCGGCAACCTCAGCGGCAGCGCAGTCACGGTCAACGGCGGAACGCTCAGCGGCGACGGCACAGTCGGCGCAGTCACCGTCACAACCGGAACAGTTGCTCCTGGAAACAGCACGATAGGTTCGCTCGACACCGCGAACTTCGGCCTCACGGGCGGTTCACTCAGCCTCGAAATCGGAAGCGTCAGCTCCTACGACTCCATCAACACAACAGGCGCCGTCACACTCGGCGGAAACCTCGTATTGAACGTGGGTGCCGGACCGTTCACGTTCGGCGACTCGTTCACGATCATTAGCAACGACGGAGTCTCCGATGCAGTCAACGGCACATTCGCAGGAATCGCGGAAGGCAGCATCTTCAGCGCAGGTGGCTACAACTTCACGGTAAGCTACGCAGGTAACGACGGTAACGACGTAACGCTCGTCGTCCCAGAGCCCGGCTCCGCAGCCCTCTTGCTCGGTGGACTTGCGATGCTCGCCGGTCGCCGTCGTCGCAAGCAGGCGTAAGGCGCTGCTGTTGCAGAATTATTCACGATCAGCCCTGCTGCCAAACGGCGGCAGGGCTGGTTTGTTTTTTGGGAAGCGGGATCTTCGGCGTGAACCGTGGGGTCGAGCAGGGCGATCCCTCATTGCAAAGCGTGGGCGCATCCCTTAGCCCTTACGACGCTTCAGTCCGTCGCATCGAATTTGTCATCCATCACCATGAACTTCTGGCATAACGTAGTCGAGACCGCCGGTATGGCTGGTTCGTTTCACCTCGTTCTCCTCAGCTTCATCATTGCCGCGCTTGTGCTCCTGCGTGTCCGCCCTCGGGAGGTCGCCAGGGTGCGCGCTGCTGCACTCCTGTTCGCCCTCGGGTGCGTCGGGGTGTTGCTCGGAGGTGCGTTGCTCTACGTCATCTCGGCGGACCACGTCGCATACGTCACGATCCGTGGGATTTCCCGGTTTCTCGAAACCGTTGCGATCGTCAATCTCGCGGGCGTTTTCCTTTTCGCCGTAGTTCTTTCCGCGCTCCGATTCGAGGCCCCGCGCATCTTGCAGGACCTGCTTTCGGGTATCGCCTATATCATCGTCGCACTGGTCGTTCTCTCGAGTTCTGGCATCGACTTGCGAGGCATCGTCGCGACTTCGGCGGTGATGACTGCCGTGATCGGATTCTCGCTCCAGGACACACTCGGCAACATCATGGGCGGCATGGCCGTGCAAATGGACCGCACGATCCGCGTCGGCGACTGGATCCGGGTCGGTGAAACGGAGGGCCGAGTGCGGGAAATTCGATGGCGCCAGACATCTATCGAGACGCGTGAATGGGACACGGTCGTGATTCCAAATAGCCTGCTCATGAAAGGCACCGTGACGTTGCTGGGGCGACGCACTGGCGAATCAATCCAGCGCCGACGCTGGGTTTACTTCAACGTCGATTTTCGGCGCTCGCCCACGGAGGTTATTCGGATCGTGGAAACCGCTCTGCTCGCCGAATCACTCGACAGCGTTGCGGCGAATCCGAAGCCGCACTGCATCGCTACGTCGTTTACCGAGAGTTGGGTCACGTATGCCGCGCGCTATTGGCTCACAGACCTCGCCCGGCCAGACCCCGTTGATTCGCTCGTGCGCACCCGTATTTTCTCCGCCTTGCAGCGAGCAGGCATTCCGCTGTCCATTCCGGCGCACGCGGTTTTCCTCACCGAGGATGACGAACAAAATCGGGAACGAAAGAAGGGTGAGCGCTTGCAGCGACATATCGCGGTGCTCGAAAAAGTGCCGCTTTTTCACTCGCTGAACGGTGAGGAGCGGAGCTCTCTAGCCAGCCGACTCAAGGGTGCGCCATTCATTGAGGGGGAAGCGATCACCCGCCAAGGTGCCGATGCGCACTGGCTGTATATCATCGCCAGCGGGGATGCGGAGGTACACGTCACCGTTGATGGGAAGACCAAGCACGTCGCGACATTGCGCCCTGGGGATTTCTTCGGTGAGATGGGTATGATGACGGGCGAACAGCGTAGTGCCTCGGTTTACGCCAAGACGGATGTAAAATGCTACCGCCTTGGAAATGAGGATTTTCACGACATCGTGCATAACCGTCCAGAGATCGCCGATGACATCGCCCAAACCCTCGCCCGCCGTCGCCTTGAGCTCGAAGTAATTCAGGGTAAAATCAGCCTAGAGATGCAGCATCAGCGGATGCAGCAAACCAAAGGAGACCTGCTCGGCCGCATCCGGGGATTCTTCGGCCTTGGCGCTTAGAGACGCGTCGTTTCCTACGGCACATCGACCCGGATGAGCGCCTGCGTCAGGTCTGTGAACGTGGCCTGCACGGCGAAAGAGCCCGTCGTATTGTAGCTGCGGCGTGCTCCGTAGCTGCCGGGGAGTGCGTTGAGGAGGGTGAATGCTTTGAGCTGCTTGGTGCCGGTGGGGAGCGTGATGTCGTCGCCGGTGCGCAAGATGAGGTGGACGGTGCCGAAGAAATCCGCCGCCCAAAGCCCGAGCTTCGTTTTCCCCGTGACGCCTCTGCCTTTCAGCTCGGCGGTGAAGATGGGACCGGCTTGATCGGGCAGGGCGAAGGTGGTGAACTTGCTCCACACGGCGTCGGGGATGGCGTCGCCATCGGCGTCGAGCGCGCTGCTGCCGAGAGTGGCGATTGGCTCGGGCGCATCCACGCCGTTGCTGCGCCAGAGGGCTTTGGTGTCGGGCGCTTGGGCCACGGCCCCTCGGCGCGTGCCGGAGAAAAGGACTTTGCCTGTGGCGTTTGCCACGGGGTCTGCGAAGCTGGCGAAGTTGCTGAACCCCGCTTGCTCGCTGAGGATCGCGGTGAAAGTGCTGCCGTTCGCGGCGAAGAGCAGAGCGGTGTCGTTCGCGGCAGTGATGGTGGGTTGCTTCATCCGCTGGGCGAGGAGGGCGACGCTTGGTCCGCCGTAGGCTGGGATGCCGAGTGCGGCATACGTGGCGTTCGTTTGTAAAAGCGGCGTCTGCACGCCAAGGCTGTTCACTTTCACGAGGACGGTGCGTTTGTCGGCGAGCGTCAATTTCACGAGTGTGTCGCTCGCTCCGTGCCAGCGCCCTTGCCCAGCGGAGGAGGTGGCGGGCTGGAGGACGCTGATCTTGCTCACGCTAGAGCCGAGCAGCCCCGCACCGGTCCGCGCGAGAAGTTTGCCGGTGGTCGCGCTGGTGATTCGGATGAGCACGGTGTCGCTGGCCGGGGTGACGAAGTCGCGTGCGGGGGCGAGCTTGATGAGGGCGAGCAGTGCGTCGTCGGTGATGGATACGCTGAGCACCGACTTGAGCTTGAGCGAGGCCAAGCCGGGGACGGGCGTTCCTTCGCGTAGGATGGGCGCGAGCGGGCCGAAAAGGTCCGTCCACACGCCTTCATCCGCGCTGCCCGGCGAGCCCGTGAGCTTCGCGCCAAACGCCACTTTCCCCGATGGCGAGAGGAGCGGGTCGAGGAAGCTCTTAAACGTCGCGCCTTGCTGCGCCACGATGCGGCCTTGCCCGGCAGCGTCTTCTACATAAATCGCCGCAATC
>CANIWM010000075.1 GCA_947471505.1 Chthoniobacteraceae bacterium
ACCCTCATCCACCACCCAAAACTCAGGTTCTGGGTCGTTGAACATCCTCCAACCAACATTTGGCCCCCTATTCTCGGCGCTTTTTCTCTGTAAAACACGGTCCGCTTTTGTACCGGCAAGAATTCCGCTTTTGTACCGTCGCCGACAGCGAACAAGGCGACACTTGCCAAAATCGGCTTTACCAGCCAAGCATGGTGATGGGCTGCACCTCGGCCTATTCAATGACCAATAATAACAGTGAACGCATCCTGCGCCCGACCCGGGGCCTGGTCAGCGTCAATCTCGGAGAGCTTTGGCGGTTTCGCGAATTGCTCGGATTACTCGCGTGGCGAGATGTGCTTGTACGGTACAAACAGACGTATCTCGGTATTGCGTGGGCGGTCCTACAGCCGTTGTTGACGATGTTGGTATTCAGCCTTTTTGGGCGGACTCTGAGCCTAGAAAATTGGGGTGCTCCTTATACGATTTTGGTGCTGGCCGGGTTGCTTCCTTGGCAGTTTTTTTCGAATGCTCTGTCGGAAAGTAGCAATTCCCTCGTGGCATCGGCGCGCATCATTTCCAAGGTGTATTTCCCGCGATTGATCATCCCGATTAGCGCGGTGTTGAGTGGGACGATCGATGTGATTATCGCGACCGTGCTGTTGCTGATCATGATGCCGTTTTACGGGGTCGGTTTCCGTCCGCACTTGTTGTTGCTTCCGTTATTTTTTGTCGCGGCATTTTTGCCTGCATTCGCAGTGGGTGTGTGGTTTAGCGCGCTCAATGTGAAATACCGCGATGTGCGCTACGTCGTGCCGTTTCTGACACGCATCGGCATGTATGTGGCACCGGTCGCTTTTTTGTGGCAGGCGATTGTGCCAGCGAAGTATTGGCTGCTGTATCACTTGAATCCGCTGGTCGGGGTGATCGATGGGTTCCGGTGGTGTGTGCTGGGAGATCGTTTTGCTCCGTGGTGGCCGGGTTTTTGGATGGGAATGGGGCTCACGCTTGTCGTGCTACTCGGCGGATTGGTGTATTTTCGGCAGGTGGAGAAAACGTTTGCCGATCTTGTCTAGATGAGCGCACCGAGAATCAGTATCCGTGGAGTTGGTAAGAAATTTACCATTGGAGAAGGTGCAAACCATAGCACGCTTCGGGATCAGCTTGCCGAGGGCTTTCGCCGTCTGTTTAAACGCGAAGCGCGTAAGGAGGCGATGACCGATTACTGGGCACTTCGCGACGTGACGTTTGATGTTGGCGAGGGTGAGGTGGTCGGGATCGTCGGGCGTAACGGAGCGGGGAAATCCACGCTGCTCAAAGTGCTGAGCCAGATCAGCGAGCCGACGGAGGGTGAAGTGACGATGCGAGGCCGGGTTTCGAGCTTGCTAGAGGTGGGTACGGGATTTCACCCGGAGCTGACGGGGCGCGAGAACATCTTCCTGAACGGGGCGATCCTCGGGATGACTCATGCGGAAATTAAGAGGAAGTTCGACGAGATTGTCGCATTCGCGGAAGTGGAGAAATTCCTCGATACGCCGGTGAAGCGCTACAGCAGCGGGATGTATGTGCGGCTCGCCTTCGCGGTTGCGGCGCATTTGGAGCCGGAGATTTTGATCGTCGATGAGGTCTTGGCGGTCGGAGACGCTGAGTTTCAAAGGAAATGCCTAGGGAAGATACACAACTTGGCCGAGTCCGAAGGGCGAACGGTTCTGTTCGTGAGCCATAATCTCACCGCGGTGCAGCGATTATGTACGCATGGAGTGTATTTGGAGAATGGCCGCCTGAAGGATGTCGGGACGATTACGAAGGTGCTCGATGCGTATCAGCGTTCGTTTGAGCAGGCGGCGAATGTGGTTTCGACAACAGGGAAAGCGCAGTTCATTTCGTGGGCGCTGGTCGGGAATCCTCCAGAAGAGAAGCATTGCTGCCATACGCGCTCAGTGTGCGAGTTTTCTGTCACGACTAGTGTGCAGTTTGACATCGACGACGCTGTCATAGGGTTCGCGATTTGGAATCCCGCCGGCGATCTTGTGTTCGCGGCGAGTAGTCGCGATGACGATGGGCCGCTACTGTCTTTTGCGCCGGGGCTGCATCAGGTGAAAGTCACCGTCCGGCTTCCCCTCAAAGCCGACCTCTACCAACTGGAAATCAGCATCAATAGCCGCGCATTAGGGCAATTGGAGCGATGCTATCTCGAACCCAAGCTGAATATCCTACCGCTTATGAACACTACGCTACCCGAGAAATGGCACGGGTTGATCACCGAAAAGGCTACCTTTGGACTGATGCCAGCACCTCAACCCACTCACTAAGATGATTACCCGAATAATTAGAAAACTCACTGGCAGCAAGCACGTGAAACCGGAGCCGAACCAACAATTGAAGCCAAACCGCCAAGCGGGACAGGCGTTCGACGTGCCGAATTATGACGCGATGAACAAAGCGCGCACGGCGCATTTGAACTGGATGCAATTGCCTGTGGCGAATAAAAGCGTCTTGGAAATCGGCTGCGGAATCGGACGGATGAGCGAGTATTTCGAGGCGCAGAACTGCAAGTTGCACTGCGTGGATGGTCGGGCCGAGAATATCGAAAAACTCAAGGAACTGTATCCGGGGCGGACCGCCGAGGTAATGGACTTGGAGACGGACCAGATTTTGAACTGCGGAAAGCACGACATCGTGTTTTGCTACGGCTTGCTCTACCATCTGGTAGATGTGCTTGGCTTGATTAAAAAGGCGGCCACGGTTTGCAGCGATATGATGATCGTGGAAACATGCGTCTCTCCTGTGGAGTCGAACGTCTGCTACATTGTCCGGGAGGACGTGGATGATGTCACGCAAGCGCTGCATGGCCTAGGGAGTCGCCCCAGCCCGTCCTACATCGTAACGTGTTTGCACACGGCGGGCTTCAAATACGTCTATGCTCCGAAGGAAGTGCCAGATCACGAACAGTTTCGCTACACGATGGTGAAGGATTTGGGGCAGTGGAAGGAGCGGCGACTTACCCGCAACATTTTCATCGCGACCTACGCTCCGATCGAGAGTCAAACGCTCGTTCTGATGAGCAAGATTTGAGAACGAGCCGTAGTTCGAACGCCAACATGAACATCATTCAAAAACTCATCGAATCGGTGCGCGACGGAAGTCTGCCGTTTCGTATTTGCAATCGCTTTTCCCAGACCAAATACGCACCGATTACCGAGCTAAATACCAATCAGCTCATTGCCCGGCGCTACCCGGATGATGGATGGAAAAACCTCACGCACGAAGCACGGGTGGCGTGGAACCACTTCCACAGCGCGTTGTCCGCAAAAAAGCCGCGCAATGTGGTTTGGGTCGGCGCGAATGATGGGCGAGGAGCGGTATGTATGAACGAGGCGTTTCCCGGAATGGATTTCTTCCTGCTGGAGCCCGTCCGTAAGACATTTCAAGCGATGGAGAAAAGGCTCACTGGACTGCCTAATTTACGCGCGTTTAATCTCGCAGCGGGTGCCTCGGAAGGGGAGTTGGAGATGTTCGTGGACGAATATTCTCCGGCCAGTTCGCTCCTCCCCTATGACCAACTCATCGCCAAGGACTATCCTTTCCTAGGCAAACAAAGCAAAGAAACCGTCCGTGTGCGACCACTCGATACACTTCTGGGCGAATGGAAGCTCGACCGTATCGATTTTCTGATTGTGGATGTGCAAGGCTACGAGGACATCGTCCTCGCTGGCGCACAACGGGTTCTCAAGAACGCGCAAATCGTGATGGTAGAGATGAACCTGAAGTCGCTCTATGTGGGAAGTGCGACGTTTGACTCGGTATATCAAACACTGAGGGCGAACGGGCTCACGCTGCGCCATATCCCGCACTTCCACCGAAATGCGGACAACGAAGTCGTCCAGATTGACGGGCTATTTTGCCGAGAATAGCCATGTCTATTTCGAAACGCATCCGATCCCTCCTCAAGAGATGGTATTACACCTATTGGCCGGGACAGGCCGGGTCATTTCCCTATTTTGGCACTCGTGTCTATTTCCCTCCAAGGGCGCACCTTTTCTTGCGAGTCTGCGATGAGGATATTTACGAACAAGGGAACGTCCGTATCTTAAAAAGCCTGCTCAAGCCCGACACGACATGCTTCGATGTAGGGACGAATATCGGACTGATTTCCACCCCTCTGCTGCGGGAATGCCCGCACTCGAAAGTCGTGTCCTTTGAGCCATCGCCCAACGCCCAGCCTTACCTCGTGAAGACGCATGCAGGCTCGCCTTTCAAAAACCGCTGGCAGTTGATTCCCAAGGCTGTGGGTAAGGAAATCGGCCGTCTGGAGTTTTTCTGCTCCAGTCCTGAAAATTCGGCGTTTGACGGGGTCAAAGCGACAAATCGCACCGAGGTCAGCAAAGTCGTCTCGGTCGAGGTGACGACACTGGACGCAGAATGGAACACGCTCGGTTGCCCGGCGGTTTCATTGATCAAAATCGACGTTGAGGGGAGTGAGATCGATGTATTGAAAGGTGCCTCGCAGTGTATCCGCACGGCACGGCCTGCGATATTTTTGGAATGGACGCTAAGCAATCTAACCGCATACGGCATCCCGCCCGAAAGCATACTGGAATGGGCTCGTGCAGAGGGTTACGTGATGCTGTCCGCCGCAGATGCGGTGGCGATACAAGGTGTGGGGCAACTGAAATTGGCCATGCTTCACACTCAGGATTTCTTACTTCTTCCTGCGGACAAATAGAAAACGTGCGCCCGCAATTCGACGATTTACCACCTCCTCCGCCGGGCAAGATCGGTTGGCCTTGGACGCTCGAAGGCCCCGTTCCACATCGGGGCGGCGAATGGCCGAAGATCAGCATTACGACGCCCAGCTTCAACCAAGGGTCATATATTGAAGAGACGATCCGCTCTATCCTGCTCCAAGGATACCCGAATCTCGAATACTTCATTAATGATGGAGGAAGTCAGGACGAGACAGTGTCCATTCTCAAGAAGTACGAACCGTGGCTATCGGGCTGGGTGAGTGCCAAAGACGGTGGTCAGACCGATGCCATCAATAGGGGGATCGCACGCTCTACTGGCGAAATCATCGCCTACCTGAATAGTGATGACTGGTACTATCCTGGCACTCTTTTCGAAGCCGCCCGAATCTTCAGCGAGGACCCGAAGGCAATGTGGGTATGCGGGCAGGTGAATAACTGCTGGTCGCCGGAAAAAATCAGCAAGCGCCACGAACCTCGCGCCACGAAACTCGTAGAACTTCTCGGGCGGAAGAACTATGGCTTTCATCAGCCTGGAATGTTTTGGAGGCGGGAGCTCATCGAGAAGGTGGGACACTTTGACCTTGAACTCCAATACAGCTTTTGCCCGGACTTTTGGGCGCGCTGCATCATCAATCAGTTCGAGCCCATCAACGTGCAGAAGCCATTTGCAGGATTCCGACTCCACAGCGCGAGCAAGTCATGCAGCGCGGTTCAGCGGTTCCTTGCGCAAGACTGGATCGTGCTCGACCGCTACGCCTCGCATCTTTCCCCTGCGGAACTCAAGATCGCACGCCAATGGCTGCGCGAATACGAGGCGGATGCGCTGCACGATTCTGTGTACAACCTTCTCGCCGAAGGGCGCCCCGATTTGGCGCGGCGTTTTATCTGGGAGCATTTGTTTCTTTTGCCGAAGGTGAAGCCCATGAAGATAGTCCCCGGAATCCTTTATCGCACTTTCATCACGGGCAAACCTCCGCGTTGGTTCCGTCCGTAACCATGCACATCGCCATCATCTGCGAAGAGTATCCGCCCGCGCCCCATGGCGGTTCTGGCGCGTCGTATCGCGACCTTGCGGAGGGGCTCGTTCTCGCAGGGCACAAAGCGACCGTTGTGGGCGTGAGCACGACGCAGCCGCAGCCCGAGCGAGTGGATGTGGAGCAAAACGGAGTGCACGTCATCCGGTTGCCGCGAGCCCATCCTCGACTTGGCACGCGCCTCGGCGGATGGTGGGAGCGCTGGACACTGCGCGGTGTATTGGCGACGGAACATGGGCGGACGCCGTTCGATGTGGTTGAAGCCTCGGACTACAACGGCTGGCTCTCGCACGGCGGAGTGAAGGGCATCCCGGCTATCGTGCGCATCCGTGGCTCTAACCTTTTTTTCGATGCCGAACTGGACCGGAAACCGAGCATCTTCGAGCATCGACATGAACGCGCTGCTCTCGCCCGTGCGACTCACCTCGGATCGGTTTCGCGCTATGCGGCAGACCGCACGCTCGCGCTCTGCGGGCTATCAGAACGCGAGTGCCGTATCCTTCCGAATGGGATCGACGCTGAGCGGTTTTCTCCTTCCTTAGACGTGCCGATGGAAAAGGAACTCGTCGTTTTCGTAAACTCGCTGAATCCGAAGAAGGGCATCGAAGAGCTTGTCGATGCCGCCAACAAAATCCTCCCGTCGCGTCCCTCGGCAAGATTCGTGGCGATCGGCGAGGACACGCAGTCGAAAACCGGTGCCTACGTCGCCGCGTTGCGCGAGCGTGTGCACCCGGAGCTTCGTAGCCGCTTTGAATTCCTCGGACGCTTACCTCGCGAGGACATAATCCCGTGGCTCCGTCGCGCTGCTGTGTGCTGCTACCCGTCCCATATGGAGACGTTCGGCATCGCCGCGCTGGAAGCGATGTCGGTGGGGCGTCCCACGATTTTCTCCAAGCTCGGTCCTGGCCCCGAAGTGATGGAGGATGGAGTGAGTGGACTCCTTTGCGAGCCTCGCGATGCGAAGGATATCGCCCGCTGCATCACGACGCTCTTCGACGATCCGGTGCTTGCGCAACGACTTGGCGATGCAGCGCGCGCTCGCGTGTTGGCGGGGTTTGACCGTCGGGACTGGGTGCGTCGAAATGTAGAGTTTTTCGAGAGTTGCGTGGATTCGCTCCGAGCGCGTCCTTAGCGACTCCACACCGCAGTTCACGCCGCAATCGGGCGCGGTAGATCCAATTTAACGGCTTTTCACTTGCAGGGGCATGGGTGTCTGGGCAGTCATGGCGCTTCGTCAAACATGCCAACAAAGATCAGGAAATTAGGGGAATGCACCATCAAGTCGCCGTTGCACCAAATCGGCGGCGTCGAAGTCCGGTACCGCAGCGATGCGGAGCGTGTTTTATATGATCACACATGCACCGATGGGCAACCAGCGGTGGACCCAGCCGACTTGCATGTCTTGAGCTTTGAGCAAGCGGGGCCGCGTGAGCATATCTTTTTTGATCCAGTCCGAACGACGGTCGGCATCGTGACTTGCGGCGGGCTGTGTCCGGGGCTGAACGACATCATCAAGGGCTTGGTGACGCAATTGTGGAATCGCTACGGCTGCACACGGATTTACGGCTTTCACTTTGGGTATCAAGGGCTGGTGCAGCGCCTCGGGCATCAATACACGATTTTGAAGCCGGAGAAAGTGAAGCAAATTCACCTGCTCGGCGGTAGCATTCTCGGTACCTCACGGGGGAATCAGCCCATCGGAGAAATGGTGGACACGCTCGAAGATATGGGGATCGACATTCTCTTCGTCGTGGGCGGCGACGGCTCAATGATCGGCGCGGACCTTATCGCCTCGGAGGTGGAAAAGCGGAAACTCAAGATTTCCATCGTGGGTATTCCCAAGACCATCGATAACGACATTCAGTATCTCGACAAGTCGTTTGGCTTTGAGACTGCGTTTGCCGAAGCAGTGAAGGCTGTGCGGGCGGGACACGCAGAGTCGGAGGGCGCGCCGAATGGCATTGGGCTTATCAAGTTGATGGGGCGCGACTCGGGCTTCATCGCCAGCTATGCGGCGCTTGCAGATGGGAACGTGGATTTTGTGCTGATTCCTGAGGTTCCTTTCCGGCTCGAAGGTCCGCGAGGTTTCCTGGAAATGCTGCGGCATCATGTGGCGAATCGCGGGAGCGCTGTCGTCGTCGTTGCCGAGGGAGCAGGGAAGGACTTTATGGCGGGCTATGAAGACCTAGACCCAAGCGGTAATCAGCGTCCAAAGGACATCGGGATTTACCTGCGCGATAGGATCAACGCGCTTTTCAAAGAGCGTAAAATGGAGCTGAATCTGAAGTATATCGATCCCAGCTACATCGTGCGAAGTGTGCCCGCAAATGCACAGGATAATTTCTACTGCCAGCAACTCGCTCAACACGCCGTTCACGCTGCGATGGCTGGAAAGACTGGGATGATCATCGGGCGTTGGCACACGAGTTACGTGCACCTTCCTATTTCGTTCGTATCGAGGCATGGTCGCCGCATGGTGGACCCGACGGGCGAGCTATGGCGCGCGGTGCTGGAGAGCACCGGGCAGCCGGGTAGCATGATGTAAGGGTCTGGCGCTTAAACGTGGCAGATGCGGATGCGAGGGCTTTTTCAGCAGGCCCTTTACTCGGAAGTCAGCGCCGCCCGCTCGTCGCCAGCAGCGGTCTTCTCCAAGAAATAATCGTAGCCGCCGGGGTAAGCATTTACGATCCCGCCGCCCTTCACATGCAGGACTTTCGTCGCCAGCTTGCGGATGAAATGCACATCGTGTGAGATGAACACTAGCGTCCCCTCATAGCCCGCCAGCGCTAGTGTCAACGACTCCACGGTCAAAATATCCAGATGCGTCGTTGGCTCATCCATCAGCAGCAGGTTCGGCGGGTCCACGAGGAATTTGATGAGGTTCAGCCGCGTCTTCTCTCCGCCGCTGAGCACGGATGTTTTCTTAAAAATGTCGTCCTTTTTGAATAGGAACGACCCAAGGATGCCTCGCGCTTCATTCTCCGACAGGCTCACTCCGCCCACATCCATCACCTCTTGCAGGATCGATTTATTCGGGTCCAGCGTAGCTGCGCGGTGCTGGCTGAAGTAACCGATCTTCGCGTTCAGTCCTTCCGAGCGCGTCCCTTTTTGAAACTCGACCACCCCCGCTAGTATTTTCAGAAGCGTTGATTTCCCAGCTCCGTTCGGCCCTACCAGCACCGTCCGCTCCCCACGCTCCACCGTCAATTCGAGGTTCCGGTAAACCACATGCTCTCCGTAAGCCATGTAGATTTTCTCCAGCGAAATCGCTCGCTGCCCGATGCGTGGCGGCTGCGGAATCTGAAACCGAAACGCCTTCCTCGGCGGCAGCGGCTTCTCGATCTTTTCCATTCGCTCGATCTGCTTCAATTTGCTCATCGCCTGCGACGCCTTCGACGCCACCTGCCGGAAGCGGTCCACGAATTCTTGCAACGCGGCAATCTCCTTTTGCTGGTTTTTGAATTGCGCGTTTTGCTGGTCGAATCGCTCCTCCCGCTGCTGGAGATACGCCGTATAATTCCCCGTGTACTCGTGCAATCGCTTCTCCGCGATGTCGTACACCTTCTCCACCACCTCATCCATAAACTGCCGGTCGTGCGAGATGAGCAGCACCGCCCCCGCATACGTCTTGAGGTATTGCTGGAGCCACAGGAGCGAGAGCAGGTCGAGGTGATTCGTCGGCTCATCCAGCAACAACAAATCCGGCTCCATCACCAGCAAGCGCGCAAGATGCGCCCGCATAATCCAGCCTCCGCTCAGCTCCCTCGCCGGGCGGTCGAAATCCAAACCGCGATACCCGAGTCCGTGCAAAATCTTCTTCGCCTTCGCCTCAATTTGCGGGTTGCTCAGCGCCTCGTGCTTTGCGTGCGCCTCCATGTATTCCGCAGAGTCCACCGCGCCCTTGGCTTCGAGTTCGTGCAATTTTTTCTCCAGCGCCGGAAGCTCAGACACTCGGCCCGTCGCCACGTCCATCACTGTCTCATCCCCGATCGCTTCAGCTTCCTGCGGCAGGAAGCCCACCGTCGTCCATACATCGCGCTCCATTGTCCCCGAGTCCGGTTCGTCCTTACGCAAGATGATCCCAAACAGCGTGGACTTTCCAGCGCCATTCGGCCCGACGAGAGCCACACGCTCGGAATAATTGATCTGCATGTCCGCGCCCTCAAAGAGCATACGGCCACCAGCGGAAACCTTCAAATCACGGATAGTCAGCATAGAAAATAAACCCCTATCGCCGCAAAACACGCGCCGACCGCGGCCATCCACCATGCAGCAGTGGAGCAGGGGAGAGAAAGGAAAATTGTCAGACGGACTATCCGGGGCGTGAACGATTTCTGTCTGGTCACTGGCTGGGTCGGGTGTATGCAGGGAGGGCCATGAACTACTCGTCTTTCCTTCTAGCGCTCGCCGTCACGTCTGCATTCGCTGCGGATGATCTGTATGAAACTCGCACCTTCGAGTCTGCCGATGGGCGATTGCCTTACCGCATCCTCAAGCCCGCTGGGTTTGATGCCGCGAAGAAGTATCCGCTCGTCATTTTGCTGCACGGGGCAGGGGAGCGCGGCGACGACAATAAGGCGCAACTCAAGTGGGGCGGTGGGCTTTTTTCCGACCCGAAGGTGATGGAAAAATATCCCGCGTTCGTCCTCGTGCCGCAGTGCGCGAAAGATAAGAAGTGGGTGGAAATCGATTGGTCCGCGGAGAATGTGGTGGCACCTGCGGACGCCGGGGCGACGCAAAAGATGCTGCTGGCGGTGGTGGATGCGGTGCAGGGGGAATTCCCTATCGACGCCGACCGGCTCTACCTCACCGGGCTGAGTATGGGCGGGTTTGGGACGTGGGATTTGATCACCCGGTATCCGGGGAAATGGGCGGCGGCGGCACCGATTTGTGGGGGAGGGGATAAGGCGAAAGGCGCGGCGGCAAAGGACATCCCCGTGTGGGCGTTTCACGGATCGGCGGACAATGTAGTCAAGCCTGTGCGGACCAAAGAGATGGTGGACGCTATCGCGGCAGCAGGCGGGCACATCGTTCATACCGAGTACGTCGGCATCGGGCACGACTCGTGGACCAGTGCCTTTTCCGAGCCGAACTTCCTCGCGTGGATGTTCGCGCAAAAACGCGGGACGCCGGCGCAGATGGAGTTGGCGACGAGCGCGCTCACCGTGCTGGCATTGCCGAATCTCGACGTTTTCCCAGGCGCTGGGCCGGTGCCGATGGCGGACTGGTTCAAAAAACTGTGGCAGCAGCGGCGCGTTGAGTTTTCTAAAAAGAAAGATGCGGAGAAAGGGGCGATTGTCTTCCTCGGCGACAGCATCACGCAGGGCTGGGGCACCGCGCAGAAGGACTTTCCCACGCGGAAGATCGCGAATCGTGGCATCAGCGGCGACACCACGCGTGGCGTGCGCTACCGCTTGAAGGAAGATGTGCTGGACCTAAACCCGAAGGCCGTAAGCATCCTCATCGGCACGAACGACCTTGGGCTCGGCGGGACACAGGAGCAGATCATCGGAAACATCAAAGCAGTCATCGCCGAGCTACAAAAGCAGAACGCCAACGTGCCCATCATCCTCAACCACGTCATGCCGCGCGGCCCGGAGAATGATTTTCCAGCCCGTATCGCGAAGCTGAACGCCGCGCTCGACGATCTGGCGAAGGCGGACAAGCGTCTGACCATTTGCGATGCGTTCGGAATTTTCGACGACGGCAAAGGCTCGTGCAAAAAGGAAGAGTTCCCCGACATGCTGCACCCGAACGCGCTCGGCTACGCGAAGTGGCAGGCAGCGCTGGAGGCCACGCTGGCGAAACTAAAGCTGTAACCGACCGACAGCCGTGCGCGTCTCTTCCTGTAATCCATGACCGCACTTGCTTGGCCCATGCCGTTTATCTCTGCCGCGACCAGCCACGACGCTGGTGCTGAGTCGTCGCCGGATGATGCGGCGCTCGTGCTGCACATCCTCGGTGGGAATGAGCGTTCGTTCGCGGAGCTGATTCGGCGGCATAAATCGCGCGTCTTTGGGACGTGCTCGCGGTTTGCCAGGGACTCGCACGAGCTGGACGACATTTGCCAAGAGGTGTTCCTACGGGCGTATCGGAAGCTCTCGGGCTTTCGCGGCGAGGCACCCTTTGAGCACTGGCTGGCGACGCTGACGGTGAGCGTGTGCTACGACTACCTGCGCAAGGAGCGGCGGCACCGGGAGAACCTCGCGTACAATGTGGAGACCAGCGAACGGCGCGATGTTGGTGCGGATGAATCGCTGAGCGCGCGGCGGGCGAAGGAGTTGCTGGATTGGGCGATGCGGCAGCTAGAGCCAGAGGATCAACTCGTCCTCACGCTTCTGGAGCTGGAGGAACGCTCCATCCGAGAGATCGCAGACGTGACGGGCTGGGGCGAAAGCAAGGTAAAGGTCCGCGCCTTCCGCGCTCGCGCGAAATTGAAACTCATCATTGAGGAGAGCCATGAAGCCTGATCCGCTCGACGCACTTTTCCGCACCGTCCGCGAGGATGCGCCCGACACTTCGCGCGCGGAGTTTGGCTTTGAGACGCGCGTGCTGGCCCGCATCCGTGCTGAGCGTCGCAGTTCATGGCAGGGCTGGGCGTGGAGGCTGTGCCCGTTCTTCACCGCGCTGGCGGTCGCGGCGGGTGCGTGGTTCTACGGGCACCGTGATGGGCTCCCGGAGACGGAAAACTTCTACGACGCCGTGCGATTGGCAGGAACGCCCGTCGTGAGCTTTTACCTCACGGGGGAACCATGATGCGGAAGCTCAAAAGCATCTTCATCGTCGGTCTGATTTTCTTCAGCGGCGTCATCGTTGGCGGTGCGCTGTCTAGCTCCGCGACCCTTCGGGATGTGACGACGAAAGCCTTTGGCAGCGGCCCAGGGACTGTGCGCAAATTGCTCGTCCAACACGCGAAAGATGGACTCCAGTTGGACGAGGACCAGCACCAGTTGTTTGCGCAGATCCTCACAGAGACGGGCGGTGAGCTGGATGCGGCGACGAAGTCCGTGCAGCCGCAGATTGCCGCTGTCCTAGACCGCACGGAACTCCGCCTTCGACAAGTCCTGCGCCCCGAGCAAGTGGGGCGCTTCGACGGCTGGATGAAAACTGCCCGCGAGCGGTGGGCACGTTCCGCCAGCGAAGGCGCGGTGGCCAAGCAACGCTAGTCGTCGTCGTCCTCGGCGAGATGCACGGCCCACGCGGGATACGCCTCGCTGGTCCCGCGCATGGCGCGCCAGAGAATGCGGTTGAGCAAGTCTTCGGGGGCCTTATCGGGTTCGTCGAGATTGAGCATGGAGCTCTTCGACTCGTCGTCTTTCATAATCGGGTCCTTGATCGTCTTCGGGTCGGGGTTCGTGTTGTCGAGCGGGTAGGTCGGCGCGAGGGCGACGTAGGGCGTGAGGTCGGGCTTGTCGGTGAAAACGTCGTGCATCGGCGTGGCGGTGGCATCAAGGAGGTTCATCGGCGGGAGGCCGAGGATCAGCTCGATGGTGCGGAGGACGCTCGTCTGGTTGTACTGCGTGCTCACGGTCGTCTTCCGCTTCGTGTAGGGCGAGACGACGTAGCAGGTCGTGCGGTAGCCGCTGATGTGGTCGAAGCCGTTCTGCGGATCGTCCTCGATGGCGATGATGCACGTCTCCGCCCAGAAGCGACTCTTGCTCAGCGCCTCGACAATCATCCCCATCGCGTAATCGTTATCGGCCACTTGCGAACCGGGGCTCGGGGCCTTGCCGCGCGTGCCGCCTGTGTGGTCGTTGGGGAGTGCCATGAGCATGAGTTGAGGGAGCGTGCCGGTGCCCTCCCACTGCCGGAGGTCGTCGATGAATGCTTGTGCGCGGAGGACGTCGGGGACGTTCAAATCCCAGCCGACCGTGTCGAGATGGGCGACCTTGCGCAGGCTCTCGACGCCGGGTTTGCAGGCGATTTTCGTCTTCGAGGTTTTGTTTTTCCAGTCGTTGTAAAAGTCGAGCCACGTTGGCTTGTCCTTCATCTTCGGGTCGGTCCAGCGGCAGTCGGAGATACACGCCTCGCCGTAGTTGCGGAAGGTGACGCCGTGCTTCACCGCGTTATCCCAGATGAACCCGCCGGGCGAATAAGCCAGCGCGTCGAAGCTATCCTCGGTCTTCATGTTCATGTAACTACGCGGCCAGCTTGCGTGACTGCGTTCCACGTAGTCGGTGGCGAAGGCCGAGTTACTCCACTGGTGCCCGTCGGCGCTTTGGATGCCGGAGCAGTAGGTGTTATCGAGCAGCGCGAAGTCTCGCGCCATCTTGTGTAAATTGGGCGTGTACTTCTCGCCGAAGATGCACAGCGACGGGTCGCCTTTGCCCTGCGTCATGTCGCCGAGCACTTGGTCGTAGGTGCGGTTTTCTTTGATGATGTAAAGAACGTGCTTGAACACGCTCGGTTCGCCGACCCGCTCGGGCACAGGGCGCGGCGCGATGCCGGGGCGAGCGGGAAGCGCGGCCTCTCGCATCGTGCCGTAGCGCATATTCACCTCGGCGATGATGGTTTGCTTGGCCAACTCCTCCTTTTTCGGGACGGGGATGAGGGAAACGGTGCCGAAATAATCCTTCGAGTTCTGCTTCAGTTTCTCACCGGGCTTGTCCGTTGGTTTCGCCACGCGCGTGGAGCCGATTCCTTTGATGTTCGCCACGGCAATCTGCTTGCGTGCTTGGTCAAAGACGACCGCGCCCGGAAACCAGCCCGCCGGAATCAGACCCTGGAACTTCGATCCGCCGGGCTCGAACTCGATCACCGCAATCGCGTTGTGCGTGCCGTTCGCGACGAATAGCCAGTCCCCATTCTTCTCAAACGCGAGGGCATTTGGCTGCGCGCCGAACAAGTCCGCTGGCGTCGGGCGCGTCCAAATCTTCTCGATGATTTGCCCGCTCTCCGTGGAGATCACATTCAGCGTGTCGCTGCCCGCATTGCACACCACCACGTGCTTACCGTCCGGCGACAACGCCATCGCGCTCGTGTGCAATCCCGTGAGCACCTCGCTCGTCACCTTGCCAGTCGCTAGGTCGATAATGGAAACGCTTCCCTCGTTCGCGATGTGGCGCTCCGGGTCCACCCGCACGAACGTCCCGCGCCCCGCCGGGCCCACCAAGTCCTTCGGGCCGGGCCGACGTCCGCCCCAATTTGACACATAGGCCTTACCGCTGTGCAGCACGACATCGTAAGGCGCGACGCCGACATCGATCGTGCGCAAAATCTTCCCACTCTCGACCTCCAGCTCCGTCAGCTTATTTCCGAGGTTCAAGCATACATAGAGCAGCTTCCCATCGGGCGACACCGCGAGCCCGGAAGGGATGTCGTTCTTGCGTTTCGCCGTCCGCGCCTCGGGTAAAGAAAGGCTCCGCTTCGGCGTCACCTTCCCATCCGCTGCAATGTCGAACACCTTCACCGTCCCATTCACATTGCTCAGGAAAATGTGCGCGCCATCTGGCGAAAAAACCAACCCCGTGAAGCTCAACTGCCCCGTCTTGTCCGTGAGGTCCGCCGGCTTTGGCGGCACGGGCGGCACCACCTTGCTATCGCCCGCCACACCCGCCTGCTGAGTGCCGCTCGCCGCCCCGATTCCCTTCACGTCTGCCGGTTTATCCGGCGGCAGCGCCACACGCTGCAACACCTTCCCTGTCACCGGGTCTAGCACCACGAGCTCCGCCGTTTTCCCCGCCGTCACCAGCAGCTTTCCGTCTGGCGACAGCGCCAACGCCTGCGGACGCATCCCTGGTAAGTCGATCTGCTTTCCACTTGGCGTCAGGATTTGGTTTGTCGGGGTCATCCAGCGCCCTTCGCCCAACTTGCCCACCGCATCCGTCGTCCCCGTAGGCGCCGACGTGGGCCTTACCGACGGCACGATCGGCTTCACCGGCGGCACGATCGGCGTTTTCTTTTGCGCGTTTGCCGGGTTTGTAAAGAGCGCGGCGATACTGACTGCGAGGATGGTAGTGAGATTTCTCATCGGGCGCGGACACTGCCGGGAACACACCATCTGTCAACACCGCTCCGCACCCAAAGCCACTTCCAAATTGCCACCCGCCGACAACCCGCGCACCCTCGCCAGCGAACACATGAAATCCGCAGCCATCGCACTCATCGCCTCACTCGCCGCCAGCGCATTCGCCGACTCACTCACCGAAAACGAGCCGCTCTTCTTCGTCGGCGAAACCCGCCAGACCGCCACCGCCCGCCTCCTCCGCATCCCCAGCGCCACCCCGCAAATCACCAGTTCTTCCCGCGAAACAAAATACGAACCAGGGCGCGACTTCGCATGGCAACCCGGCAGCCGCCACCTCACTCTCACCCCCGAATCCCGCATCCCCTTCACCACGCCCGCCGCACTCCACCCACAGCCCAATTCCCCTAACGCCTACGCCGCCCAACGCGACACCGGCGCATGGATGCTCTACGGTCCCGGTCACCTGATGCACGACCTGCAAAGCGCCGCCACCTACCAAAGCGACGACGACTGGAAAGTCCCACCCATCCAGCTCGCCCCCGACATGCAACTCGGCCCACTCCGCCAAAAACTTAACGCAAAACAGCCCGTCAAAGTCGTCATGCTCGGCGACAGCATCAGCACCGAAGCCGACGCCTCCGCCATCGCCCACGTCCCGCCCAATCAACCCGGCTACCCCACACTCCTCGTCCGCGCCCTCGAAGAAAAATTCGGCGCAAAGATCACACTCACCAACCTGTCCAAAGGCGGTATGGACTCCAAGTGGGGAACCACCCGCGTCCCCGACGTTATTGCCGAGAAACCCGACCTCCTCCTCCTCGCCTTCGGCATGAACGACGCCTCCGGTCACCGCAAACCCGACGAATTCGCCGCCTTTACCCGCCAGATGTTCGAGCCCGTCCGCGCCGCTCTCCTCGACTGCACCATCATCCTCATTTCATCGATGACGGCCAACCCAGAATGGAACCACTCCGCCCCTGAAATCTACCCGCTCTACGCCCAAGAACTGGCCAAGCTCGTAGGTCCCGGCATCGCCTTCGCTGACGTCACCACCCGCTGGGAACATATCTCCGCCCGCAAAAAACACATGGATCTCTCCGGCAACGGCCTCAACCACCCCAACGACTACGGCCATCGCATCTACGCCGACGTCATCCTCAGAATGATTACCGCCATCGACTGACACCCCATATCCCTCTCGCCGATTTAACGCCGACGCGACGCGATTAATAAAGTAGCCCGCGAGTCACTTCGCGGCGTTACGCCATCGGCGAAGCCGCACGAAAGAAACGTCGTTCCGCTTGTCATCACGTCCGAGGGCGTGGCTGAGGGATTCATCGCTTGCACTGCCGAGCGGATTTACCTATATCCGCCACGTTATGAATGCTTATTCAAATTTCCTCGCCAGTCTCACTGTCGCACTCGCGCTCGCGCTCGTTGGATGCACCGGGGGCGACAGTCACAAGAAGGTGGCGGACGATGCGGTACATGTGATGGAGCGTATAGCGACGGCGATGTCTTCCATTTCGGATAAAGCGTCTGCGGAGCGAGCCGTGGTGGAGATGAAGGCGGCGGTGGCGGATTTTAAGAAACTTGCGGAGCGTGCGAAGAAACTCGGCGATCCGACGCCGGAGGTGAAGGCGAAGATCGAGGCTAAGATGAAGGCGCAGGGTGAAGTGCTGCAAAAGACGATGATGGCGAGCATGGGGAAGTTGGTTGCCGCTGGCCCCGAGGCGTTGGCCGTGCTGCAAGCGGGGCTGAAGGACCTCGCGCCGGCCATGGATGAGGCGGGGAAGATGTTTAAGTAGGCCGTCCGGGATCTTCCGTGGACAAGGCAACGCGGATTTGAAATAGAGGCGGTATGTCAAAACGCATCGCTATTCTTTTCGCAGGTCAAGGAGCCCAAGCCGTCGGAATGGGCAAGGATCTCGCCGCCGCACACCCCGCCGCCGCGCAAGTCTTTGCCGAGGCCGACGCCGTGTTGGGCCGCTCGCTCAGCGCCGTGGCGTTTGACGGACCCGAGGCCGACCTCGTACAGACTGCGAACTGCCAGCCTGCGCTTTACGTCCACGGCGTCGCATGCCTCGCCGCGCTCCGCGCGAAACTGGGCGCACTTTCGTTCCAGTTTGCCGCCGGTCTTTCGCTGGGTGAATTCACCGCCCACGCTGCTGCGGGCACTTTCACGTTCGCCGATGGCCTTCGCCTCGTCGCCGAGCGCGGACGTCTCATGCAACTCGCCTGTGAGCAAACGACTGGCAGCATGGCCGCGATGATCGGCGGCGAAGAAGCCGACGTCCGGGCCCTCGCCGCGGACTCCGGTGTCGATGTCGCGAACTTTAACTCGCCGGGTCAAATCGTCCTCAGCGGATCGATGGAGGGTATCGATAAAGCGGTCGCCGGAGCGAAAGACAAAGGCATCCGTAAAGCGGTGAAACTAAACGTCGCCGGAGCGTATCACTCGCGCCTCATGCAGAGCGCAGCCGATGCGCTGGCCCCCACGCTGGCCTCGACGGCGATGCAGCCGCCGCGATTTCCTGTGCTGGCAAATTTCACCGCGCGGGCCGTATCCACGCCCGATGAAATCCGCGCCGCGCTGGCCGCCCAAGTCACCGGATCGGTGCGCTGGACGGAGACGATCGAGTATCTGGCCGACGTGGAAAAGGTGGAGCTTTTCCTAGAGCTTGGCCCCGGCGGAATCATTGCGGGCCTCGTCAAACGCACCCGCAAAGAAATCCCCGTGGTCAGCATCGCCGATTGCGCTTCTCTCGACGCAGCGCTGGGCGCGCTGGCATAGGCCGCTATCGAAGAGCGGCGTCAGTGTTTCAGGAATTCGGCGAGGGCGTCCGGCGAGATGCGCCATTGCGTGCCGATTTTTTTGCCTTTGAGCTCCCCGCTTTCGAGGGTCGCGAGGATATCGGCTTCTGCTACACCGAGTTGCTGTGCGATCTGGGCAGGGTTGAGCATTTGGGGAGTAGCGGGTGCGGCGGGCGCTGCGGCTGCGGGGGCGGCTGCGCCTTGGGCGAAGATTCCGCCGGGTTGGTTCATCATCTGTTGGGCCATACCGAAGCCCATCGCCATTTCTGCGGCCGCTCCGCCGGGGCCACCGCCCGTGCCGTTGCCGAGTCCTTCGGCCATTTGGTATTTGACGTAGTCGTTGAGGTTCCCGACGGCGGCCATGCTGCTGCGTTTATCGATGGCGGCTTCGACTTCTGGCGGGACGCTGACGTTTTCTAAAATGAAGCTGGCGAATTCGATGCCGTATTTCGCGACGCAGGCAGCGTTGATGATCGGAAGGATGGCCTCGCCGACTTCGCTGTAGCGAGCGGCTAGATCGAGGACGGGGACTTTGGCCTTGCCGATGGCTTCGCTGAACAGGCTGACGATGCGGGAGCGCATCGTGTCGGCAAACTCGTCGAGTCGGAAATGGTTGTCGCTGCCGGCGACTTCTTTGAGGAACACTTTGGGGTCCACGATTTTGAAGTCGAAGGTGCCGAAGGCGCGGACACGGACGATACCGAAGTCCGCGTCGCGGAGCATGACGGGGTTGCTCGTGCCCCATTTATTGCCGGTGAAAAGGCGGGTGTTGAGGTAATAAACGTCCGCTTTATACGGCGAGTTGAAGCCATACTTCCACCCTGCGATGGTGGACATGACCGGGATATTCTGCGTGGCGAGGGTGTGCTTGCCCGCGGCGAAAGTGTCGGCGAATTGACCAAGGTAAACGAACTGCGCGCACTGGGATTCGCGGACGATGAGTTGCGCGCCGTTTTTGATCTCTTTGTCCTGATCGGGCCAACGATAGGAAAGGGTGTCGCGTGAGTCATCGGTCCATTCGATGATTTCGATGAGTTCGCCTTTGATGAAGTCCATGAGTCCCATTGTAGTGTGTCCTTTCGTTGTGTGTTTGCTGCGTGGTGAGGGGCGGGACTTTAGCGGGGTGTTAGTGAGTGTCAGGAAAAAAGACGAAAGTGATCGAGCGATCTTGCCGAGCCCGCAGCTCGCCGGACATCCTCAGTTTCTCCCGCAGAGGGACTTCACAGCAACAATGTCGGCATGTCCGACCAAAAAATCCGCGCAGGAGTTGAATCTCCCGCCACGCTTGCAAAACGCGATGTGAAGCCCCGGCCTTTCTGTTATCCGCGAAGCGGTCGCTTGAAGCGCTTTCGTGCAGCTTCGGATTTTGGCCGGATTACACAGTCTTCGACGTGGTCGTTGATCAGACCCATCGCCTGCATGAATGCGTGTACCGTGGTCGGTCCGACAAACTTCCAGCCTTGTTTCTTGAGTTCCTTGGAAAGCGCGAGAGATGCTCCGGATGTCGAGGTGGTTTGCGGCTGGGCCAGTTCCTTCACGTCGGGCTCGTAGCGCCAGATGAAGGCCGCCAGCGAGCCCTCGCGCTCGACCAATTCCTTGGCCCGCTTCGCATTATTGATGACCGCCTCGATCTTCCCGCGATGGCGCACAATCCCTGCGTCATTCAGGAGCCGCGTCACGTCGAGCTCGGTGAACGCTGCAACTTTGTGAAAATCGAAACCGTGAAAGGCAGTGCGGAAGTTTTCTCGTTTAGCCAAGATGGTCCGCCAGCTCAGGCCGGATTGAAAACCTTCGAGGCACAGTTTTTCAAACAGACGCTGGTCGTCACCGACGGGAAAGCCCCACTCCGTATCGTGATAGTGGAGAAACTCCGGCGCATCTCCGCACCAGCGGCAGCGGGTTTTTCCGTCAGGACCTGTATATGTCGTGCTCATGATAGGGAAGCGTCGTAGCGCAGGAGCGACAAACGATCAATAGATGCGAAGATACAAATCAGGCGCATCACTGGGCAAACCGGGTGTGAATGTCCCCGTTTGCTCCCGAGCTTCTCATTGTCATTCCCAACGCCGCGCCCTACTACGCGCCGACTTCATGCCTGCTGCCACCGCGCTACCAATTTGGAAAATCCACGCTGACATCCTGCGCACGCTGCGGGAGGGAAATCGCTTGGTGCTCGTCGCGCCCACGGGTTCCGGCAAGACGACGCAGGTGCCGCAGATGCTGCTCGATGCCGGGATCGCGGGCGACAAGATGATCGTGGTGTTGCAACCTCGGCGCGTCGCGGCTCGCACGGTGGCGACGCGAGTGGCTTGGGAGCGCGGGGGGAAGCTGGGCGCGGAGGTCGGGTATCAGATTCGCTTTGATGATCACACGAGCGTCGGCACTCGCATTTGCTTTGTCACCGAGGGCATTTTGCTGCGGTGGCTTCAAGATGATCGCACGCTGTCGAACATCGGCGCGGTGGTCTTCGATGAGTTTCACGAGCGCAACTTGCTCAGCGATGTCGCGCTCGCGCTGGTGAAGCATTTGCAGCAAACGCAGCGGCCGGATTTGGCGATGGTGGTGATGTCTGCCACGCTCGATGCCGAGCCGGTTGCCGCGTATTTGGACCAGTGCCCGATCCTCATTTCGGAAGGGCAGAGTTATCCCGTCGAGGTCGGCTATCTTTCCATGCCCGACCATGGCCCCATCACGGCGCAAGCGGCGGAGACGGTCGAGCGGATCATCAATGGCGCTGGGCCCGGAGACATCCTCGTCTTCATGCCGGGGCGCGGCGAAATCAACGGCACGCTGGACGCATTGCGCAGCATGAAAACACGGGAGCGCGTCGCCTGCATCCCGTTGCACGGCGAACTCGAACCGCAGGAGCAAGACCGCGCTTTTTCCCCGAACTCGCTGCGCAAAGTGATCGTCGCCACGAACGTCGCCGAGACGAGCATCACCATCGACGGCATCCGTCACGTCGTGGATAGCGGCGTCGCCCGCGTCGCTCGATACGATGCGGAACGCGGCATCGGCACGCTTTTGCTGGAGCCCATCAGCCGGGCAAGCGCCGACCAGCGCAAAGGCCGCGCCGGACGCACCGCGCCGGGAACGTGCCATCGCCTTTGGACCGCGAGCAGCCACAAAGACCGCGACGAACGCAACACGCCCGAGATTCAGCGCAGCGACCTCGCCGAAGTCGTGCTGCTCCTGCACTCGCTCGGCATCCGCGAAGCCCCCACCTTTGACTGGCTGGATAAACCCGATGCGCAAGCCGTCGAGCGCGCCGAGCGACTGCTCACGATGCTCGGCGCGTTGCTCGATGCCGCGCTCACGCCCATAGGTCGTCAAATGCTCCGTCTGCCCATGCACCCGCGCTACTCGCGGATGCTCATCGAGGCCAGCCAGCGCGGCTGCGTGCCCGATGCCGCCTTGTGCGCCGCGCTGGTGAGCGGTCGCGATTTACTCGCGCGCCTGGACCGCGATGATTCGCAAACCAAAGTCGCGCGCGAGATGTTCGAGGACAGCACCGACTCCGATTTCATCACCCTGATGCGCGCCTACGATTTTGCCAAATCGAACGGCTTCAGCTTCGAGCGATGCCGCACCTACGGCATCAACGCCCAAGTCGCCCGCCAGGTGGAGCAGACCTGCCAGCAAATCCTCCACGCCGCCCACCAGCAGCGCCTTTACGACCGCGATGCCGCGCAAAACTCAGCAACCACCGCAGAGAATGGAAGACCGCAGAGGACTTCTCTGCGGTCTTCCGAGCTCTGCGGTGCAACTCAGCGTTCCGCAGACTCAAGCGATTCCCTGCTGCGATGCCTCATGGCCGGCTTCGTCGATCAACTCGCCAAACGTCGCGAACCCGGCAAGCCCGCCTGCGACCTCACCGACGAGCGTGCAGGCCAGCTCGTGCGCGAAAGCGTCGTGCAAGACGCCCCGTATTTCGTCGTCACGAATCTCCGCGAAACGCCCTCCGGCCAGACCCTGCTCAGCCTCGCCACAGCCGTGCAGCCCGCGTGGATCGCCGAGATGTTCCCTCAACATCTCAGCACCACCGTCGCGCACCTTTTCGATGCCCAAAACAAACGCGTCGCCGTCACGAAACTCGTGCGTTACCGCGACCTCGTCATCGAGCAAAAGCCACAGCAGCGCGACCTCGATCCCGTCGCCAGCGGACGCTGCCTCGCCGAAGCCCACAGTGCCGGCGCCTTCGACCTCCCGCTCTTGGATCATCGCGTAAAACAATTCATCTCCCGCGTGGACCTCATCCACGCCACCCTGCCCGAACTCGAATTCGTCCCCTTCGACAAACCCGCAATCACCACGTGCCTCGCCCGAGCCTTCACCGGCATCTCCCACGTCAAAGAAGCCCAAGGCGCGCCCCTCATCGCCGCATTCCACCAGCATTTGGAAAAAGGCCAGGTCAGTTGGCTCGACGAGCTCACCCCCGTGGCCATCCCCTGGCCGGCTGGCGGCACGATCAAAATCAGCTACCTCAACGACACGCCCGAAGCCCAAGTGAAACTCCAGGAATGCTTCGCGCTGAAGGAACATCCCACCATCTGCGAAGGCCGTCTCCCCGTTCTCCTCACCGTCTGCACCCCCGACGGCAAACGCCTCGCCACCACCAAAGACTGGCCGAGTTTCCAAGCCCGCGAATGGCCGAAGCATCGTCAGGCCGTGGCGAAGAAGTTCCCGAGCGTCATGTGGCGCTGACCTTTCGTGTGAGACGTGCCCCGTTTTACGGTCCGCTGCGATAGTTTTCCGTCCCGAGCCCTACGCCGTAGCGCGCACCACACAAAACCCGTAGTCGAGCACACCGTCTGCGCGGCGGATCGTCTCGGGGATATAATACAACTCGAACCGCCGGTCCTGCGCTGGTTTCGACCACACCACACCTGCCCCGCGCAACAGCCGTAAGTGCTTGCTCACCCCATCAAACTCCCGGCCCAGTGCGGCAGCGCAATCGCGCGCGCAAATCATCCGTCCACCCGCCATCATCCGCACCATTTCCCAGCGGATGGGATTTCCCAGCGCGGCGAAAAACTCCGGCAGATTGACCTTCGCCGCCGCAGCCACGGCGGTTGCCGTTTGAGCAGGAGCATTCGGCGATAGTGGAACGGGCGGAATCGGAGCGTTGGAATCGTTCATAAATAGAGTGCGCAGGTGAATAGAGTCACAAAAAAGCCGGGCAGATTCATCCGCCCGTTGAATCAACTCACTCACCACCTCCGTTATTATACAAAAGAAGCGGGTGAGTTCAGTTCGGACCACAGATATAATACCAAATGGGCGGGTCAACGCACCTCAGAGGTCAGTTATTATAGCAATTTGGCGGGTCAGCTCACCCTCCATGGTCAATATAATAGGTATGTGGCGGGTGAGTTCTCCTCCAGGCTGTACTCACCCGCCAAAAGGGTATAATAGCGCAGCTCTGAGGTGGGTATACCCGCCAAATACCTATAATATCTCACCTTTTTCCAGAGCCAAAGCGGCTCCAACAGAGACGAGGCTCCCATGAAGGTGAAGGTATCCGATAAAACAGTCGGATGGTGAAGTGCTCTATCCCGCCTTCAACTCATCCCTCGCCGCCAGCGGGTGCCCGGACCGTTCCGTAAGCTCCAAATTGGATGCCGACTCTAAACGGCTCAACAACGCGGCATCCAGCCGGTCGTGGAACGCTCAGTCTTCCTCATACTTCGGGTCAAACGCCTTCGGCTTTTCAAAGGACACGCACAGCAGCCGTTGCGCAGCTTTCAGCAAGCCGGGATAAACCCACAATCCCTCCTCCACGATGTCTGCACGCATATACAATTCGTGCCAACGCGGATGGTCGTCCCGCTCCCAATTATCGCCGGTAGCGAGAGTATCTGAGTCATCGTCTTCCTCCTCCGGCTCGGGGACTGCGAACTGGTCCGGCGGTGGCGTCTCCCCCTGCTCGGCACGGAGCTTGAAAATGTGCAGCCGCTCTAAATACGCGAGATAATCGCGGCGACGCTGCGCTCGGCTCTCCGCCTCCGAGATGGTGTCTTCCAGTTCCCGCTGCACGTCGTCCTTCCACTCCTCTGGGTCGCGTTGCCACTCCGACTTAGGGTCCACCGTCAATCCCACAACCCACCGGTCGCGCAACGTGGCAAGCGTTTGCCGACAAATCTCCACCAGCTCCATCAGCCGCTCCGCCGCCTCCACACTGTGTACTGTCAGGTCGATTTCGAATCGCGTCGCATCGTGATCCGAAGCACGAGTCTCTCCCCAACTCCGTTCTCCGAACCACTTCGTCACTGCTGCATCCATCTGGGCTGCGATCCATTTTGCCTGCGCGATAAGCACCGGCTTAGGCGTCTCAGCTCCCCGTCCCTCCCTAGGCTCAAACCCTAGCTCTGCCGGAGCCTTCGTATCCACCACACGAAAGACGGGAGAGGGAATCGGGCGCGGCTCAGCAAGCAGACACTCGTCCTCCCAACTGCCAAGCGCCGCATTCAGCGCCGCCAGTTCCAGCTTGTCCGCCCGGTCATCCAAATTAACCACGTCCCGCAAAAGGGGGGCATCCAACAGCGGCGTGTAATCGAGGGGAAACTCCCGGTTAAACTCCAGCACTCGCAGACGCGGCATCCGCGCCAGCGGCGACACATCGTGGTAACGCTCACCATACACCGTCAGCTTCTGCGCGGGACAATCCGCCAGCGGCGACAAATCCTTAAACGGACCGCAAACCGTCAGTTCCACAAGCTCCCCGAACTTCCCGATCCCCCGCAGCCCCGACATCCGCTCAAACGTCGCCTCCTTCAGCAACGGCATATCCGGCAGCCACGTCGCATCCGGCAGGGGCGCACGCCCATCATGGAGCCCCCAGAGCTTCACCCGACGCATCTTGCGCAGACACCCGACCCCGCGCAGCGCCGGGAGATTTGCGTGCATCGTGATTTCCTCCAGCTCCGTCAGCTCCGCCAGTGATCGCAAATCTGGCCACGGAAACCCGATCCACAAATGGACATCCTTCATCTTCTTGCAGTGCGCCAACCCGGAGAAATCCTCCAGAATATCATCCTGCAACCACACGCTCTCCAACTCAGGGAGGAAGCGCAAATCGTCCAGACTCAATAACTCCACCGTCCCCAATTTCAGCGTTTTCAAAGCCGGGCAAAACCGCAGCCCCGACAAATCGTGAAAAGTCCGATCCTCCCCACGAGCCATGTGGTCCAACTCCGTGAGGCTCGGGAGGACATCCGCCACCCGCATCACATCCACCTCCGAAAGCACCGCCCGGTGAGCAGGATTCAGCCGCCGCTTGCGATACCGCTCCCGCATTTCATCCCGTTGCTCATACGGCGTCTCGATCTTATTGTTCCTCTTCCAAATCGGCAGCGCTTTCTCGACCAAAATCTCCGCCCAAAACGCCTCATCAATCGTTCGTTCGGGTGAAAGCGCCCACATCACAAAATCGGGTTCTTTGTTCATAGTAGGCAGGAGTTCAAAACCAAACTGAAAAATTGTGCAAGCATCGGGCAGGACACTCATTTTTTTGTGGGAGATGCGCGCAGTTGCGAACGCCGAAGGCGTTGCATCATCCAGCCCAAGGTTGTTTCGTTTCCAACGAAACAACGTTGGGGTCCATCCCTCGTCCAAACCGCCAACCCTAGAAGGGTTGAATCACGCTCGACATCAACTCATTTGTCCGATGGTAAGGGTGGGAGGTCTATCGAAAGCCTTTCGCGAAAAAGTTTCGCCACGATCTCATCGCAAAACCACGTGTAAAGTTCGTATGCGCCCTTCGTTCGTTGCGGGATTGTCTCGATCATTTTCTGAGACATTTTAATGCAGCTCAGAAGGTCGCGTGCTTCGGATGAATGTTCCTTAAGTTTCTCTTGAAAAAAGCCAATTGAGTCCTTGTGGCGCTCTATCAATTCTTGCGTCCGCGTAAGGTCGCCCATCTGGAAAAGGTCGTTGAGCGTCAGAGCGACAATGGAGCGAATGAGAACAAAATCCGGAAGCAATTTGCGGAGGGCATAACACTTATCGCGAAACTCGGCGTATCCGCTCGGACCGATGAGTAAGTCACCCAATGTTTGATGCCTGCTGGTTGGTTGTTTGGCTGACGGGTTTACAAACTGTAAGAACGTTAAACCCAAAGCTTCTCTCCTTTTCTCATGCTCAAGCGGATCGAGAATGCCGAAGAAGTAATCAAGGGTATTCATCGGAGAATTGCGGAGGAATTCCAGATGCGCGGGGTGCAGTAAGTCGAGAAAGGGGTAATCTCCAGATAAGCCGTATTTCCTCAATAGCCTCGCGGAACCAGTCGCAAGTTCTTGTAGCTTCGGCCGCTCCCACCACTCGATCTTGAATGGTGGCTTTTCTTCTTTGGAAACCTTTTCGAGATAGTCCTTCGCAGGATTCGAAAGAAAGCCGGACACCATAAATAGAAGCTTTTCAGGTTTCTCCAAGCGTGCCCATGTAAGCGCTCCCTGGAGTTTTTCCGGCGGAACCCCTTTTGACCAATGCTTGCATTCGACAAACCATTTCTGCCTGACGCGGGCACCACGAAGCTCGGTCACATCAAGATGGCAAACTATATCGCGTCCCCGATCCGACGGGCTTGCATCCAGAGCTGTTCCTTTGCGCCAATCAACCTCCTGAAAGTCGAGATCGACAAGGAGGTCGTAGCAAAAGTTCTCGAAGTCCGTTGAGCTTAGCGACTCAAAGGTTATCGCGGTTGAGGATCGAGGTTTACGAGGCATAAAAAGAACCGAAATCCAAAGTGAGCCACTTTCCACAAGTTAAGCACGCCTTCGCGTAAAGCTCGCTGCCTTTTTCGGCGAACTCCTTGCTCTTTTCCGCCATGCCTGCGTCGAGGGCTTCGTCTTCGGAGATTTGCTGTTCAGCGGCGTATTTGCGGACGACTTCGGTGAACGTCCATTCAGTTGGCGTGAGATTCTGATTCATTGGGATGCCGCGGTTTCTACGGGCGACTCAATTTGGGGGCAATCCAAGAAACTGCATCGAGAAGGGAATCCACCGCTTCGCCTATGTCGGATCATTGCACCAGTGGTGCTGCTTCACGAGGGGTTCAGTTTACGTTCGGAATGCGTAGCGATAGGGCTGCGGAAACGATTTGCCGGGGCATTCGAGGAGTGCTGAATTATTCACACCATGAATGCACCCGATGAAGAATCCTGTCCGGAGGATGAGCCGGAAGTGTCCGATGCTGAATTGCGCGAGCAGTTTGAGGAATTTGGTCGCCGCCTTCAGTCGGCAAGGGAGGATGGAGCGGAGATGCTCCGGTTGAGCGAGGAGTTGGTGCCGTTTGTGCAGAAATACCGCGAGCGGCTTGCGAAGGCGCGATTATCCTCGGACGGGCATTTGAATCGGTTGCTGGAGGCCGCAGCGACGATGAGGAAATCGCAGAAGGACGTGGAGCAGAAAAAGGAGGAGCTTCTGCAAGCATCGGCCGACGTGGCTGAGAGCCAGGGGGCGTTGACGGAACAGATTATCGAAGTCGTGCACATCATTCATTCGAAGTGGGATGAGTTGGACTACGCCCAGCGCGAGCAGTTTGGCGAAGTCATCGAAGATTACATGGACAGTCGGGAGGACTATCTCGCTTCGCTGCCCATCGAGGACCGGCTGAGGCTGGAGAAGCTGTATCCGAAGTGGTGGTGATGTGATGAGGCTGCTACCTCGCGTTTCTCGGCAGCGCTACGGGCGACCGAGGTCCTCCACCAGCGCATTCGTGGAGTGGGCAGCGAAGAACTGATTGCCTGGATGCAGGAACTCGTTTGCGAGCAGGCGACGCTCGATACGAAATAACAGCCCGGCGGGATGGCGCGTTTAGGGTTGCTTGGGGGGCTCTACGCCCGGCTCCTTCTTCACCAGAGTCATCTCTGGAGTCACCTCGATCCCCATGCGACGGTAGAAATCGAGCCATTTGATCGTAG
Organism: Chthoniobacteraceae bacterium; assembly: GCA_947471505.1. Taxonomy (GTDB): domain Bacteria; phylum Verrucomicrobiota; class Verrucomicrobiia; order Chthoniobacterales; family Chthoniobacteraceae; genus SXWH01. The sequence continues at coordinate 28,463 of CANIWM010000075.1, forward strand.
CAGCCTGGCTCGCCTCCAGCCCGAGCCGCACACACTCCGGTGGCTCCACGGGCGCGTCCTCTTTGACGTTGGATGAATCGAGCATGGTTGAGATTTCTTCGGGGCGATGAGTTGTGCTGTCCGCCAAACGCTGGTGTGGCGGGCGGGAATTATCCCACAGCACCCACTCGTCGGCAAGCGGCAGGTAGTCCACGGAAAAGTGCATCCGGCTTCGCTGAAATCGTCGCCGCACATCCGCCTCAGGCACATCATGCCCGCCGTGCGAAACCGCAGCGCCACACGCTCCACCGCCTGAGTCGCAGAATCCAGCAGGACATAGTGCAACACCACCCGATAGCCGCGCTCTTTCGCATCCCGAATCAGCCCGACATGAGTCTTCCCGCTGAGCGTTGATTCGATGGCAAAGCTGCTCGCAGCCTTCAACAACACGCGCGCTTCTTCGATCACCAGCCGCCCCGCCCGAAACGCCGATAAAGTCGGATCGAGCGGCGAAAGGCCGCGTGCGATTTCATCCACATTCAAAAACCTCCGGATGCCCATTCGCAGAAGCAACTCTTTCGCGAGAGTCGTCTTCCCAGCGCCATTACAGCCGCCAATGATGCAAAGCGTCGGTTTCATCGAGCGCGACCTTTCTGGCTGATTCGGCGGGAATCGGCAAGTGTGGTTCGTGGTCCGGATTTCTCGCTGGCAGTGGTGACGACATTCTCCGCGTCATGATTTGACTGGCTTAACGTGTGTCCACCGCCATCTCCGACAAAACCCGCTGGCGCATCCTCGACGAACTCTTCAAAGGCGAAGCCCTGCCCGCCATCGAGATTGGCAAGCGCCTCAAAGTCCCCGCCACGAACATCTCCAAGCACTGCGTCGTCCTCCACCGCTGCGGCATCCTCAAGCGCGACTACGGCCTCTACAAAATCAACCCCGCCCACCTCATCCCCGGCGAACGCGCCCTCGACCTCGGCGCCGTAGTCATCCGCCTCGACCGCGCCGACCTCGTCAAAAGCTAAAGGTTCTTACTGCGAAGCCCGGATCTCGGTCCTCCTCACCGACTGCACCTCCGACGGAAAACGCCTCACCACCACCAAAGACTGGCCAGGTTTCCAATCCGGCGAATTGCTAAAGCACCGGTAAGCCCTGGCGAAGAAGTTTCCAAGCGTGATGTGGAAGTAGCGTCGCTGGATTTCAGGATGCCATGAAATTGTTCACTGACGGATGCTTGGCCGTCTCTGCGCCCGGGTCCTTCTTCACAAGAGTCCTCCGGGAGCCAGATGTTTGCGTATTCCGTCCATCAGCATCGCGCGACCGCTAGTGTTCCAGTCGGTGATGTCCTGTTTTATGAAGAGCCACTTGGCAACTTTCAGTGCGCGTTCGATGCGAAATGGCAAATCGCGTTCACGAATGTGCGTGCAAATGTCTCTGCAAATGGTGGCGATGTTGCCGCATTTCCATACTGACTCCACCGCTCTCGGCGTGACGGTGACTGCGTTTTACAATGCGGCGCGCACACTTCGCACGACGCAGACCACGGCAAAATTCTGCCATCGAGACGGCGCTGATGGCACTGGAGCCTATCCGGTTTCAAGCGGCGGCGGTGCTTTACTCGATGGTCGGTGTAGGGATGTCGCTCTGGGGCACGACGCCGAGCCGCGTGGATACTTTGTTCGATGTGAACTTGCTGCGCAGCACCCAACAAGTCATCCCCGGCGCGCCGGTGGATACCCTGTGGACGCCGGTAGTGTCCGTCAAGATTCAGCAAAAGGCGCGGGTCAAAGATGAGGAAAGGAAATGTATTGTTGTGGATTCTGGGGGGGGAACTAGGCGGCTAGTTGAAGTGAAGGTTTGAGGAGGTCGCGGAGGGGTTGCATGTCGAGATAGACCGG
>CANIWM010000076.1 GCA_947471505.1 Chthoniobacteraceae bacterium
ATTCCTGTCGCTGTCCCCATAGCGCGAAGCGCCCAATCCGTTTCGCACGGCTCTGGGAAACTGCACGGTGCTCGAAATTGGGCGCTTCGCGCTTTCAGGACAGCGACAGGAATGTCGCCGCTCCTTGTCGCTATCGCGACTTCGATCTACTCCACTTTTAATCACACCCCCATGCTCCGGGCTTGACCTCTGCGCTCGCTCTAGGCACGAACGCCCAATGACTACTACCACTCAGTTGAAAGCCCTCAAAGGCAGCACAAAATCCAAAGTCGAAGCCGAACTCTCACGCACCGGCGGCCTCCTCCGCCTCGCGCCCTGCTGGGTCCCGCGCTCCTTCCTCCAGCCCGGCAAGCGCCTCAAACTCCACCCGGACGACCTCTACGCTTTTGGCCTCAACCGCGGCGGCATCGACGAACGCTGGTTCGCCTCCACCACACCTGCAGCGAATGACAACCGCACCCCCGACGAAGGTCTCAGCTACTGCGTCGTCGGCAAAGAAAAGTTCACCCTCGCCAAGGCCGTCGAGGACTGCGGCGCCACGCTCATCGGCGCGAAGATTTGGAAGAAATACTCGAAGTGGCCCGTCTATTCGAAGTTCTTCGACAACATGGGCCCCATCCCCCACCACATGCACCAGTCCGCCAAGCAGGCGAAACTCGTCGGCCAGGAAGGAAAGCCCGAGTCCTACTACTTCCCGCCGCAGCACAACAACGTCGGCAACAACTTCCCCTACACCTTCATGGGCTTCGAGCCCGGCACCACCAAAGAACAAGTCCGCCAGTGCATCGCAAACTGGAACAAAGGCGACAACGGCATCCTCGACCTCTCCAAAGCCTATCGCCTCAAAGTCGGCAGCGGCTGGCTCATCGACCCCTGCATCCTCCACGCCCCCGGCTCCCTCTGCACCTACGAGCCCCAGTGGGGCTCCGACGTTTTCGGCATGTATCAAAACCTCGTCGAGGGCCGCGAAGTCCCTTGGGCGCTCTTGGTAAAAGACATGCCCAAGTCCAAGCACAAAGACATCGACTTCATCGTGGACCAGCTCGACTGGGATAAAAACGTGGACCCCAACTTCAAAGAAAACCACTACCTAGAGCCCGTCCCCGTCGCCGACACCCGCAGCGAAGGCTTCGTGGACCGCTGGATCGTCTATGGAAAAGTGGACGGCGAACAGCTCTTCACCGCCAAAGAACTCACCGTCAATCCCGGCTGCAAAGCCGTCATCAAAGACAAAGGCGCATACGGCCTCATCTGCGTGCAAGGCAGCGGTCGCATCAACAAAGAGCCCCTCGTCTCCCCAAAACTCATCCGCTTCACCGAGCTGACCGAAGACGAGTTCTTCGTCACCGAAGACGGAGCGAAAGCCGGCGTCACCTTCGAGAACACGAGCAGCACCGAACCCATGGTCATCCTCCGCTACTTCGGCCCCGAAGTGAACCCCGACGCGCCGAAGATGGGCGCGTATCGGGCGAACAAGTTTTAATCCGAACGCCGCAGGGCTCACGCATCTAAATATCGCTGATGCGCACCAAGCGCGATAGGAGGGGCGGTATCCTACCGCCCTGAACCACGAAGTGGTTCCCATAAACGAACGAGGCCCGTGAAAAGGTGCGTCTTTGGGCGACCGTTGCTTTCGCTTCGCTCACCCCTTCGGGGAAGCCTTCGGCTGGCTGTCTCCGCTTCGCTCCGGCTCGGGCCGCAGGGCGGTAGGATACCCTAATCATTACCCACAAGTCACAGGGGCGCGATCTTGTAGTGCGGCGGGAAGCGAGGAACGAGCGCCACGCCGCCTTCGCCAGCCGAAGGATGGTGCAAACTACCGAGCGCCCGCGACCACCGAGAAGACCACACGCGCCCGAAGCACAACGTGGCGCTTACAAGGCGGTGTCGCGCTCGTTCCTCGCTTGCCACCGCACTACAAGGTCGTCGCACGCTTTCTGCGCCGCCTTCGGTGTCACGGCGCTATGTCGTGGTGCGGTCGCGCCCCTGCCACTTGTGGGTAATGGTGAGAGGATACCGCCCCTCCTGCGCAAGCGCCGCGCGTTTCGGTTACGCCGAAGGCGTTGCATCACTCAGCCCAGGGTTGCGAGCGCAGCCGCGTGAGGCGGGCTGTAAGGCCCCCTTTTACGCGGGCACGAGCTACCCTGGGGCCATGCCGCCAGATGGCATTTACCCCGCAGGGGTTTCATCCGATGCACACGTCTCGATGGAACCCCTGCGGGGTAAATCATGCTGGTGCATCGTTCCCAAGGTAGATGCTCGTTCCTCGCATCAACCGTTGGGCTGATAGATGCAACGCCTTCGGCGTAAGATTCGCAAGCGAGCACTCGGAAACGTCAATCTGTCTGGCACCGCAGTGTGCGTTTCACCACATGTGGCAGAGTTCGTAAATCGCGGGACTCTTGCAGCAACGCAAATCCGCGAGGCTCTTCGCGGCTTTTTGTATCGTGAGGTAATCGTCCCACTGCAGCTCATACAACCAAGAGCGGAGGATGGATCCTCGGTGAAACCCACGAAATTTAGCTTCATCGTGCAGGTGTTGTAGGGTGCCCATTCTGTCCACCACTACGGGGAGAAGCTTTGCATACGATTCAAATGCGGCAATTCTGCCTGAGCGGAGCTCTTCCACCATCAGATACTTCCCGATGAGGCTGGCGAGCTTTTGTGACCGTCCATAAATCGGCCCACTATTGCTACCCCAGAAGAGAGTTGGATCGGCAGATGCGTCGGCGTTCAACCCATCCAAAAGTAGTTTCCACGGTTCGATTAGAAATTGAGTCGGGGCCATTCCCGCGACCGTCCCCCAGTGGCTAATGAAGAAATCATACAACCTACTGCTCATTGCCGAGACTTCTGCCAGACCAACGCTCCATCCGCCAATAGGCGGGGAACTGCGTCCTTTGGTCGCTCTGAGTGCCCGTTCAATCCAAAGCCTCCAGATATGCGTCAGCGCACCGGATGGTGGACCACTCCGCCAAACCCGACTCCAAAACGAATTCGCACACGGAAGCCAGGTGATTGTGCTGCACGGAGTCGCACAAGTTGCTTCGCAAAGTGGCGGGGTATCCGATGCCGAAGTTTGGAGCGACTGAGCCTTCCGTGACATTGCTCGCCTTCGCTCAATCTCGGCTTCTATGCGGCACTTCGCGTCATTGAGGTCTTCAATTGAAAGCGCCTCAATCAAGTCATCCAAGTCTTCGAGAGACTCGTTATCATCGATAACTGTCATTGGACCGGCCAGTGGAACTGCTGAAATCCCCCGAAAATAGTGAACAATCGCCGCGATAAAGGGAGTTCGAAAGTAGCTGGCCCGAGGAGGGAACGGCGCCCACCCAGGATTGCCGTACAAACCAGTTTGCAAATGGTGGCTTGAAGCGCGCAAATGGTCATATCGTGCTTCGACCAGTGCCAGTTCCCAATCCTGAAGGTCAAATGAGTTCCCTTGTCCTCCGAAACCGACATTCACGCCAGAAGCACCTTTACGCGAAAGTGTGAGCCCTGCACCTCGCCCCCCGAGATTCGGAATGGGCAATGTTTTCGGAGGTGCGGGCAATTGCTTATAGATGTCATTAATCGTCATAGCACTACCCCTCCACCGTCACCCTTACCACCTCGCTCCACGCCCCGCTGACTTCCGTGCCGTCCCAGAATTTTGCGCGGTATTCGCGCCATTCGGCGGTGCCGGGGGTTTTCACGGGGCGTTTGTCTTCAAACGTGGCGGCGGTGGTGACGGCGAGGTCGGTAAAGCCGGTGTCGCCTTGGACGCGGCTTTGCAGGAGGTAGCCTTTGTTACCGCTCTTAATCACGCGCACTTTCACGATGCTGCCGTCCACTTTCGCGCTGATGTCGGGCGGCTGGGTGCTGGCTTCGGGGGAGGTGCCTTTGATTCCCAGATCAATCATGATGGGCTCGGAGCAACCGGGCGCTGTTTTCCAGCGGGCGATGACTGTGAAGAGCCAGGTGAGCAGGCCCGTCGTAGGGCTGGCGCTGCCGGCGGGCGGCGTGAAATTTACCACGGGCGGCACGGTGGGCACGATGGGCGGCTTGCCCGTCTCGATGGCGTTGCGAAACGCGACGGCGGCTTCGGCCTGTTTTTGGAGGCCGTCCACCCACGGGCCTTTGACGTAGCAAAGGAGGAGGCAGACGCCTTTCACCTGCGTCATCTCTCCGGCGGTGCTGCCGAGTTGGGCGGTGTAGCCTGCGCATTTGTTGCCGAGATTGGCGAGCCATTCGCATTCGTCTGCTTCGCGGTCTGGGTAAAATCCTGTGGAAGATGCCATAAGTATATGTTTCTGTTAGTGTTGTGTTGTTGGTTTGGATGAAAAACGGGTCGAAAAAGCCGCGTGTGCGGTGAAAAACCACGCGTGGGGAATGAAAAACCACGCGTGGTTTTTCGCGGACCACGCGTGGTTTTTCGCGGACCATGCGTGGTGCGCAAGAAAGGAGCGCTGCTTTTTGGCGGCGGACGCGTGGTTCCCCACAGCGGACGCGTGGTGTCTGGACGCGGACGCGTGGTTTTCCGCGCAGGATGCGTGGTGGGCGAAAAAAAGGGCGTCGTTTGGGGACGAAGATTGCGACGGGCGGGCGATTGCCGGCTCGGATGTCTCGGACAATTTGTAGGCTGTCGTTCCCATCGCGGGCGGTATGAAAGACTATCAATGCGGGGAGTCAATCAATATCTGCGGCGTATTGTTGCGGCGGGTGTGATTCAACGTGGAAATATCGATTGATGAATGTCGATTGTTGATTGTTGAAGTGTCGGATGGTGACGCGAGTCGCGAGAGGCGGAAAACTTCAACAATCAACAATCGGAGTTCATCAGTCAGCAATCAACGGGATGAGGATTACAATTCCACTTTCAATCACACCCGTGCTATTTGGGGAGGTAGTATTCGACGTAGCCGAGCATCATTTCGTCGGTGGTTTGGGGGCCCCAGCGGACGGTTTTTGTGGGGTCGGGGTTGGCGGGGTTGGCGGCGCTGTTGTCGAACCAGCCGGTGGCTTGGATGACGCTGCCGGCTGTGAGGAGGCGGGGTTCGGCGTAGCGGTAGAGGAGTTGCCAGTTGAAGTCGTAGCGCGGGACATCGAGGAGGATGTCTTCTTTCCCATCGGGGGTGCGGAGGGTGTAGCGGTAGGCTTTTCCCCGGACGTGCATGTGGGGGAGGTAGGCGAGGATGCGGGCGTCGCGGGGGACGGGGAGTGTGGCGTCCACTCGGTGGTTGCTGTCGCCGGGGGGGATGGCGAAGCGGTGGGTGGAGATGCCTGCGTTTTGGATGGCGTGTTGGGGTTCGCCGGGTGCGAAGCGGAGGCCGATGCGGGCTTGTTCGCGGACTTCGTGGCCGTTGGGGGTGTAGTGGATTTGGAAGCGGAGGGTGGCGCCGGCGGGGAGGGCTTTGGCGTAGCCGGGGGGGTAGATGAGGGTGTTGTTGCCGGGGACGTAGATGGCGAAGAAGCCGCCGCTTTCGTCGTCTTGGTTGCGGTTGCGGAGTTTGTTGATGATGCCGCCGGGAGCGTCGGCGAAGACGAGGACGTGGTGGACGACGTCGCGGGCGGTGGGCATGACTTCGACGGCGCTGACCCATTTTGTCTCGGGGTAGGTGGTGGGGATGCGGGCGGTCTGGTAGGGCATGGTGCCGGTGGCTGCGACGAGGATGGGTGCGGGGATTTGGAAGATGGCGTCGGGTTTGCCGATGGCCCATTCGGTGGTTTCGCGGGGGCGCGGAAGTGGGGCGTCTTTGGGGTCGCCCGCTGGTCGTCCGGCGGCGAGCCAGCCGAGGAGGGCGGTGCGGTCTTTTTCGGAAAGGGAGCGGTCGTTGGCCCAAGGGGTGTGCTGCCCGGCGGCGGGCGGGGCGGCAAACCACGGGGGCATGAGGCGTTGGGTGACCATTTTGCGGATCATGCCGGTGTGCTCGGCGATTTCGTCGAGGGTCTCCAGCGAAAAGGGGGCGACGCCTCCGGTGCGGTGGCACTCGGTGCAGTTGGCGGCGAGGAGGCGGGAGATGGTGTTGTGGTAGGTGATGTCGGCGGGTTTGGGGTCGGGGGCTTGGGCGAGGTCGATGATGCAGCCGGGGGCTTCGGTGGCGGCGATGTCGGGGGCGCGTCCGGCGAGTGTGGCGTCGAGGGCGGCGGCGAGGAGGCGGGTGCGGGGTTCGGGGAGGGAGAAGCCGAGGCCGTATTGGTCGTCCACGGCGCCGCGGTATTGGAGGGTGTGGCGGGCGTCGAGGAGGAAGGCGTCGGTTTTGGAGAGGACGCCGAGTGCTTTCATGGCGGTGCCGCTGGCGTCGCGGACGATGGGGCCGGTGAGGCCGGCTGCGAGGAGGTCGGCGTCGGGGTCGGTCTTGGTGGTGGCGAGGAAGATGAAGGCGACGCCCTTTGCTGCGTATTCTTTTTCCAAAGCGGCGAGCGTGGGGAGGTAGCGTTTGCCGATGGGGCAGGTGGTGCTGATGCAGGCGATGACGGTGGTCTTTTCTGCGGGCCGGAGTTCGCGGCCGTCGAGGGTGGTGAAAGTGAGGTCGGCGATACGGGTGCCGACGCCGTGCTCGGTGGCGCGGAGGGTGGCGACGCCTTGGCGGGGGGAGGCTTCGGCGGGCTTGGCAGGCTCGGCGGGCTTAGACTCGGTGAAGCCGAGGATCTGGGGGAAGCGCTTGGCGAGTGCGCCGCGGAGGAGTGGGTGCTCGTCCCAGCCGTGCTCGAGTTCAGCGACGGAGACGCTGCCATCGTGGTCGGCGTCGAGTTTTTCCACCCACGGCGAACGCTCGACTTCGGCAGAGACGATCTTTCCATCGTGGTCGCGGTCGAGAAAACGGAAGACGCGCGCGGCAGGCGAATCTTCGGCGGCGAAGAGCGATAGGGAAAGTGCGGCGCTGGCAGTGATGAAGAGTTTCATGATCGCGGAAAGGACGGGTGCGAAACGTGCGTGGTTACAGCGGAGATGGGAAGATGGTTTGAATGAATTTTAGAAAAACTCGTCTCGATATTCCGTTGCTCGGCTATTGACCGGTGGCAGCCGATTACTCACGTAGTCGCGCCCGGCATGACGCCGACAACAAAATACAAAAAACAACTATGAAACAAATCCTTACAAGCATCATCGCCATCTCCGTCAGTGCCTTCGTGGCCACCGCCGCAGATGAAGCCAAACCCGCAGCACCAGCCGAAGCAGCCGCCAAAAAAGGCGAAGGCAAACCCCACGGCAATCCAGAAGAAATGTTCAAGAAGCTCGACTCGAACAATGACGGCTCGATCTCGCTCGACGAGTTCAAAGCCGGCCCGCTCGGCAAGAAAGACCCAGCAAAAGCCGAAGAGATCTTCAAGAAGAAGGACAAAGACAGCGACGGCAAGCTCTCGAAAGAAGAAGCCACGGCTGAGCACAAGAAGAAGAAATAAGCTCGCGCTTTAACGCACAAATTCAGCGAACGCCGCTCTCACATCGAGAGCGGCGTTTTGCTTTTTTCGACGTTCCTCCGCAATCCGCTTGGCACGCACAGCGCCGCCGCTACGGTGCGCGCATGAACGACCCACGCTTCGCACTTCTCGCAAAAAACCTCATCACTTTCTCGACCAAACTCAAGGCCGGGGAAACCGTCCTGCTCGACATGTTCGACGTGCCGGATGAGATGACCGTCGCCCTCATCCGCGCCGTGCGCGCAGTCGGCGCGATCCCCGTCACCGCCGTCCACCACAGCCGCGTGAGCCGCGAGATGTCGCTGGGCGCGCAAGACGAAGGGCTCGAACTTATCGCCGCCAACCAACTCGCGCTGATGAAGAAGATGGACGCCTACATCGCCTTTCGCGGCGGAGCCAATGTGACCGAGATGGCCGACGTGCCCGCCGACAAGATGCGCCTCATTTCCAAGAAGATGAAAGCCGTGCTCGACTGGCGCGTGAAGAAAACCAAATGGTGCGTGCTCCGCTGGCCGAGCCCGAGCATGGCGCAGCTCGCAGGCATGAGCACGGAGGCGTTTGAGGACTTCTACTTCCGCGTCTGCACGCTCGACTACGCGAAGCTCATCCCCGGCATGGCGGCGCTCAGCGAGCTGATGATGAAGACCGACAAAGTCCACATCACCGGCCCCGGCACGGACCTGCACTTCAGCATCAAAGGCATCCGCGCCATCCCGTGCGGAGGCCAGCACAACATCCCCGACGGCGAGTGCTTCACGGCCCCGGTAAAAAACAGCGTGCAAGGCCACGTCCAATACAACGCGCCGACCATTTACCAAGGCAGCGCATTCGACAACATCCGCCTCGAATTTAAGGACGGCAAAGTCTCGAAAGCCACCTGCTCGGGCGACGAGAAAAAGCTCAACGACATCCTCACCAGCGACGCCGGAGCGAGCTACATCGGGGAATTTGCCATCGGCTTTAATCCGCACGTGCTCCACCCGATGCGCGACATTCTTTTCGACGAAAAAATCGCGGGTTCCTTCCACTTCACGCCGGGCCAATGCTACGAAGAAACCGACAACGGCAACCGCTCGCAAGTCCACTGGGACATGGTCTGCATCCAACGCCCCGACTACGGTGGCGGCGAGATTCGCTTCGACGGTAAAGTCATCCGCAAAGACGGCATCTTCCTGCCGAAAGCACTCCAGGCGCTGAACCCGGACCGACTGCTCGCGTAGATGAAGCGTCGGACGTTCATCGCCCTCGTCTGCGCACTCACCGGCTGCAAAAATAAAGAACGCGTAGCCCGGCGCGAAGAACTCATCGCTCTCATGCACGGCAACACCCCCGACGCCGCCATCGCCGCAGCGATCGCGAAAGCCCGCGAGACACTCCCCGAGTTTCTCGCCGTGCTCAAAAACCCCGGCAGCGGTCAGGCTCAATTTATGGTCCGCCGCCCCTTCCCCACCGACCAGCCCGACAAGCAGCAAATCCTCATCGTCAACCATGTGACCTACGACGGAAAGCTCCTCCACGGCCAGCTCGACGACAACACCGCCCGCCCCGGGAGCGGCACGAATCGCGAAGGCAACGTCGCTTTCCCCCCCGAGGAAATCTGCGACTGGATGTTCAACGACAACGGCAAAGCCGCTGGCGGCTACATGCTCCGCGCGCTCAAGCTCAAGCTCACCGAAAAAGAGTGGAGCGCCTACGCCGAGCGGATCGTCTTCAAGGACTAGCGCCTAGCGCGCTTGAATGCCGGTCCCGATGACGATCGCAGCAATGAGTGCGATGAAAGCGAGGATGGCGATGGCCCAAATGGCCATTGCGGCGGGGTTTTTCTTCTTCGACTTCTTTTCAAATGGGGAGGCGTTTTGGAAGTTGGAGGGCTTTACGCTTTTGGACGCGACTTTCTGCACGGCCTCAGCGGCCTCGGGCATTTCTTCGCGCGCTTCCGAGGCGTTTTCGCTGCCGTAAAAGGCCTCGATGGAACCGAAGCGGATTTTGTCGGCGTTTTGCAGTTTGTGCGACTCGCCTTCTTTGATCGGTTTGCCGTTGAGCCGCGTGCCGTTCGTGGAGCCGAGGTCTTCGAGGATGTAATCGCCATTTTCGCCGGAGATCAATTGGGCGTGGTGGCTGGAGACGCTGGCGTCTTCGATTTGGATCATGTTATCCACGATGCGCCCGATGCTCACGAGGTCGTCGGTGAGTTCTAGGTCGTGGATGGAACCGTCGGGGAGTGAGATTTGGAGTTTCGGCATGGTGCGTGGGTTATATGGCGCGAGTAATTTTAGGAAAGGCGGAAGTTCGTGAAAGCGTGGTTACTTGGTCGCCGCGATCATGTCTGCGAATTGCTTGAAGAAATACGTGGCGTCGTTCGGGCCGGGTGCGGCTTCGGGGTGGTACTGGACGCTGAAGACGGGCAGAGACTTGTGCGCGAGGCCCTCGACGGTCTGGTCGTTGAGGTTGAGGTGGGTGACTTCGACATCGCTCGGGAGCGACTCGGCATCGACTGCAAAGCCGTGGTTTTGCGAAGTGATGGCGACTTTCCCCGTGCGCAAATCCTGCACGGGCTGGTTGCCGCCACGATGGCCGAACTTGAGTTTGAACGTCTTGCCGCCGACTGCGTAGCCGAGCATTTGGTGCCCGAGGCAGATGCCGAAAATGGGCGTGCGGCCCATGAGCTTGCGAATGTTGGCGTGGACGTAGGTGAGCGCAGCGGGGTCGCCGGGTCCGTTGCTGAGGAAGACGCCGTCGGGCTTCAGCGCAAGCACATCTTCGGCGGGGAATCCGGCTGGGACGACGCGGACGCGGAAGCCTTCCTGCCGCAGTCTCCGGAGGATGTTTTTCTTCATCCCAAAATCATACGCGACGATGTCGAAGCGCGCGGGCGGGAGTTTGCGGAAGACTTCTTTCCCGTCGCAAATCTCCGTATTGGAGCCGTCGCCTTTGACGATAGTCCACTCGGCAGATTCCTTATCCGCCGGGTCCCAATCGAACGGCGCAGCAGGCGTGACTTCTTTCACAAAATCGCTGCCCGCCATCGGAGGCGCGGACTTGGCGCGCTCGATGGCCTGCTCGGGTGTAAGCTCGGTGGTGATGCACGCCTGCATCGCACCGCGCGAGCGGAGGTGCTTGGTGAGGGCTCGAGTGTCGATGCCCTGAATGCCGGGAATGCCCCATTTTTTCAAGTAACTGTCGAGGTCGCCGGTTGCTCGCCAATTACTCGCGACGGGCGAGAGTTCTTCGATGACGAAGCCTCGGACGTGAACGGCGCTGCTTTCATCGTCCAGTTCGTTCACGCCGTAGTTGCCGATCTGCGGAGCCGTCATCGCCACGATTTGTCCGCGATACGAGGGGTCGGTGAGGACCTCCTGATAACCCGACATCGAGGTATTGAAACAAGCCTCGCCGACCTTCGTGCCGAGGGCACCAAAGGATTCACCGAGGAAAAACCGACCATCTTCAAGAGCAAGGATTGCGCGCATGTGCGGGCGGAAGATGCGCACCAGCGCGGAGACGTGAAGAAAAAAATGCGCTATCGCAAAAGAAAAGCGGCGCGCTGGTCGAAAATGACAAGCGCGCCGCTGAAAGAATTGTCCCGCCTTTGCCGTCTCGGCGAATATCCCGTTCCCTCGTAGGTTACGGTGGAGACCTAGGACGGGCTTCGGCCTTCCAATAAAGGCATGACCTACAACCGCCCACCCCGGCCCCCTTAGATTGCATTAAGCATCGGATCGGGAGTTCTCACCTGATACTCGAACAACGCAGGACAAATTGGCGTCGCCGATACCGGGTTGGCATCGGCGGAAATTCTGATGTGTAAAAGAACTGGCGAAAGACTCCGCTCGAAGCGCGATTTCGTCAACGTAAGATTGCGGTTTTTTCTCACGCGACGCTTGCGTCTGGAGGCGTGCAGCTTTAGCAGCAGGGATGCCCGAGAAGCCCGCGCGTAAATCGTCGAAGAAGCTGCCCGCGAAAAAGCCGCGCGCTCCGCGAAAACGGCAACTCGACCCGGACGATCCGCATTTTATCCCCGGCATCAATAACTACTGCGACCGTTGGTGCGAGCGGTGCGAGTTCTCACACCGTTGCTTCAATTTCGCGTTGAACGAACGCTATTTCGGCGATGACCCAGCGGCGCGGGATATGACCAATCAGAAGTTTTGGGATACGCTTGAGCGCATCTATGCGGACGCGAAAGCGTCGCTGGATCAATCGCTGAAGAAGCTTAGCGGAACAGCAGAGATGCCATCCATCGAGGCAGCAGACGCGCACGAAAAGCATGTCGATCGCCGTGCGCGGGCAATCGGGCAAAAGGAGACAAAGCTGGCGCTGACTTACGCGCACATGGTGGACGAGTGGTTTAATAACGAGCTGCGGCTACCGCTGGAGCACGTGCGGGATTTGGAGCGACTGGTGATGGCGGGAGAGGTGACCGTGGCGAACGCAAAGGGCGATTTGGTGCGCTTGAACGATTGCGTGGAGATCATCCGCTGGTATCAGCATTTCATTTTCGTGAAGCTGGGCCGGGCATTTAGTTCGTTGGTGGAGGAGGAGGAAAACCCAAGTGCGGCAGGTGCAAAAGATTCGGACGGGACGGCGAAGGTAACGCTGATTTCTATCGAGCGCTCGCTGGCCGCGTGGAATGTGATGCGGGAGATGTTCCCCGAAAAGACAGACTCAATGCTGGAACTTCTCGTGCATCTCGACCGACTGCGAAAGGGCGTAGATGCCAAATTTCCCAATGCACGGAAGTTTCGGCGGGCGGGCTTCGATGAGCGGGGCTAGAAGGCAAAAAGAACGAGCCAGACGATGATGAGGACTGGCAAGAGTATCGGGAGAGCAAAACGAAAAATGTAGCCGAAGAATGTGGGTGTGCGGACTTTGGCGTGTTCGGCGATCGATTTCACCATGAAGTTCGGACCATTGCCGATGTAGGTCATGGCGCCGAAGAGCACGGCACCGAGCGAGATGGCGCGAAGTGTGATGGCGTGATCTTTGACGAAGAGGGCAATGTCGGCAGGACTGTCGATGGAGAGATGCTGCCCGCTGAGTGCTGTGACGAAAAATGCAAGATAGGTGGGCGCATTATCCAGCAGCGCGGAAAGGGAGCCGGCCGCCCAGTAGAATGAGCCGGGGCTCGTCAGCGGTGGCGGCACCGCTTGGAGGTATTGGAGCGCAGGGATCATGGTGGCGAAGATTCCAGCGAAGAGCCATGCAACTTCCTTGAGAGGGTGAAAATCGAAGTCGTTGGCTTGGTGGATTTCCCGCCGAGTGGTGAACCATGAAGCAAGCGCAGCAACGAGCATCAACAGCTCGCGCCACCACATCGGGAGTTGGAGCACGGCGAATAGGATAAGGGCGATGAAAACGATGTTGTGCAGGCCGCGAAACTTCCATGTCTCATGCGCCGTTTCCTTGTCACGAACGGCCTTCGGCGCTCGGAGGAAGTTGGCGCGATCTAAAAAAAAGAAGACCGTCAGGAGGAGCGTCAGTGAAAGCGCCCAGCCGCTCCCGAGATGCTCGATATTCCACCAAAACGGCACGCCTTTGAGGTAGCCGATGAATAAAGGAGGGTCCCCGATTGGGGTAAGGCAGCCGCCGACATTGCTCACCACGAAGATGAAAAAGACGATGTGAAACGCGGTTATCCGATACTTGTTCATCCGAACCCACGGGCGGACAAGGAGCATGGAAGCTCCCGTCGTACCGATGATGTTTGAAAGGACCGCTCCGACTAAGAGATACACGGTATTCACCGTCGGCGTCGCCTCGCCGCTCACACGAATATGGATGCCGCCCGCGACCACATAGAGCGAGCCGATAAGGGCGATGAACCCGATGTATTCCTCCGCCGCATGGGCCAACGGCGCGATGCGGCCAGTCACAACGAGGTAGCCCACGGTGAAGAGCCCAAGCCCAGCCGCAACAAGATGATAGCGCCGCCCCCAAAATCGAGGAAACGCGATAGGCCCAAGCGCAACGCATACTAGGAGAACGACGAAGGGGACGAGCATCCAAGCCGGCGGCGCAACATGCGTAATTGAAGCGAGAATCAGCGTCATTTCGGCCAGAGCCAATAAAGGTAAACGGCGTTTCCGACCAAGAGGCAGAAGCCCTCGCTCCGGTCTAACACCCCGCCAGAACGAATCATGGGAAAGAGCGCGGCAGCAAAAGTGACCATCACCGCAACGTCCAACATCGCCACGCCGGGCGTGTAGAGAGGCTGGGCGAAACTCGCGGCGCCGATGATGGCGAGAACGTTAAATATGTTTGAGCCGATGATATTTCCCAGCGCCATGTCAGGTTGCTTGCGGAAAGCGGCGACAAGGGTCGTTGCGAGATTCGGCATCGCGAATCTCGTAAGGGCAAGAGTGATCCCCATGACGGGCTCACTCATTTCCAACTCACTGGCGATGAGAGCGGAACTGAGGGTGAGCCTGCTTGCCCCGCAAGCCAGCGAAACCAGACCCACACCAATCAGAACCGTATCAACAAGCGCACTTTTCGAAATGTAGCGTTCTGTCGTCTCTGACAATCCCTCGTGCGACGTTCTTCCCATCCCGACGAGGAAAATGCAGTAGGCGAAAAGGAGCGTCAAAAGCACCGCGCACTCCCATTTAGTCACTCGTTGATCGTAAAGAACCCATGCCGAAAGCAGCGCCGCTACGATCATGATAAGCGCCACGTTCCCTTCTGCTTTTCCTCCAAGTTTGAGAGGCCACAGTAATGCGGTAACACCAAGGACGAGTCCAATGTTCAGCGAATTGGCGACTATGACACTGGCGACGACCGCACCGCCCTGCCCGTCAGAGACAGCACGTAAGCTCGAAATCAAAACCGGCGCGCTCGTCCCGACGGCCAGAATCGTCAACCCGGCAAATAAGGGCGATAACCCGAACCGATCAGCGAGAGACGACGCCCCTTTAATCAATAGCTCCGCGCCTACGTAGAGTAGGCCGACGCTGAAAAGAATCAGAAGAATCGACGAAATCATGATGTCCGACCGATGTCGGCTGATTCAATATCAAACTAGTTCCCGTCGAGGCTAGGGAACATCCGCCGGCGGAGTGATCCCGAGGCGCCCGGTCTGGATCGCGGTGTTGCTTGGTGTCGAACCAACGAAGATACCTGCCGCACGTTGAGTCTTTTGTAGCACGACGCCCGCAATCTTAGTCTTTTGGAAGGTCACAGGGTGGATGAAATTGCCTGTGAGCGCTCCCGTTGTCGTCGCAAAACGAAGTTCAAGTTTATCGGCCCCAATCGGTGCGATGATAGCTTTGTTCTGGTCCGTGATACCGATTGATTTAGCGGGGAATGCGTTTTTGAAGTTCCCCTCTTCGAGGATCAACGATCCCGTGCCGCTACCGAACGATGTAAGTAGACGCTGACCGCTCGCCGGTGGCACATAGGCAGATCCAGACACCTGAGAGCTGTAAATAGTGAAGCCGTTCGGGAAGAGCCTATCCCGGGCCGCACCAATCTTCTGCCAGTTAAACGAGCCTGTAAGGTCGGTCAACTGCTGGGTGTTGTCGTGAGTAATGGTTCCAAGCATGACCCCACGCCCGTCGTGTAAGCTAAGGAACAAAGGCCATGTTTTGTCTTGGCTGAGGAAGGCGGCTTGCGTCGCCGGCGTGCCGTCTGGGAGCGTTCCCTTCCAACGGATTCCACCTTTAGCATCCACGGTCATGGTCGCCACACCGGTTCCCTGTGGTTTCGACTGAGTAATCAAGTCCTCCATGGGCATTTGGAATGTGTATTTCCCAACGATGCCGTTCGTTACAGTGAGGGCTTCCTCTTTCGTGAGGACTTTCGGGCAATCGATTGCGGAGTCGATTCCGTCTGCGGAAACAGTGCCCGTTAAACGCTTCGTTCCCAGAAGATTTGGGTCAAAGAAGAGCGTGATCTCGAGCGGAGTGTTGTTCTTTCGTGCCACTTCTCCAAGGTATTGACCAGCCGCCGTCACCTCTCCTCGAATCGAATAGCGAACACCTCCATAGGTCAGTTTTGCAGACATTCTCCCCGATTTTGTTACTGTCGCATCCAGAAAGCCCGAAGTAGCGCTATCAAACGACTTGATATCACGGCTGACTAGGCCCGTAAAGCGCCCCACCGCGCCATCTTCAAGCAGCGCGGGTGAAAAAGTCGCCGTCAATGCAATATCCTCGTCGGGCATTATAAATGAAAGCGCCTTTGTCGTAGCTGTATAATAACCGGACCACCCGTTGAACAGGTTGTCTCCCGTCGAGGGCTTTGCGACAATCGTATATGAAGTGCCGACTTCCAAAGCCTGAACCCCCGCGAACTCCGGAGGAATTGAGCCTGGACCAACAACAGTCGTGGTAAGATTGCGCGGCTTTACGTAGGTAAACTCGACACCCGAAATCTTGGATTCATTGCCCGCTTCATCGATGGCGAAGACTTCGAGAAGGTTGTTCCCTAGCGCCGAATATGTAGTGATGTCAGCAGACCAATCGTTGTTTGTGAGTGTCGCGACATTCCACGCGCCGTGATTGAGCCGAAACTGAACCTGCGCGACGTTTGTGTTGCTCAAGCTGTCGGGGTTATCCGTAGCATTGCCCGACGCTGTGATTGTATCCGGGTAATTGACCCGAGTTTTCTTCACCGGCGTGGCGATCGTTATGGTTGGCTTGATTGCGTCTGGCGCGGGTTCGTTGTCGAAAATCCGAACCTCCACCGTCCGGAAAAAGCCTTCCTTGTATTCAAGCCCCTGAGACACCCCGAGGATGATAGTTTTCACAGGGTTAAACTCGGTATTATCGTTCGCGTGAATCGTCACGGTCGTGGTCGCTTTACCCGGCGGGATGGTCACAACCGCTGGGAATGGTGGATCGTAGTCAACCCCTGGACGCGCGGTCCCAGATGGCTCCAAGAAAATATTCAGGGGGGAATCAAGCAGCGGAGTGTCCCGAGTAATCGTGAACACGATGTCTTCTGGTGAGTTTTCCAGCACACTCGCGACAGAACTGCTAACGGAAACTGGCACTAAATCATTGTCCACAAGGTTGATGCTCGCTTTGTTCGGCACGCCGAGATTGAAGCTGGCGTCAGGTATGAGCGTCAGTTCAACGATCTCAGTCCCTTCTGAAAGACGGTCATTTCTCGGTTCGATAACGACATCCACAGATGTCGCGTTAGCCGGGATGGTCGCCGACAACGGAATCTCAAAGTAATCGAGGATATGCGTCGCATAATTCGGCGTTCCAGAGGCGATCGGACCGGCAGCAGGCTGCGTCAAGGTGAAGGTCACAGTCAACGGCGTGGCAGCCGGGAGCTTGCGGCTGATGGTAAACACTCCATTGTCAGCGACTTCGGTGGCCAAGTTCCGTTCGGTAGCCGTCGGGTCGGTCCCTACCACAGACACCGAATTTCCTTCATCATCGTCGATTTCGACTGTCTGAACACTGACTCCACCGAGCGTGCCGACCGACGGCTTGGTCAGAACGATGTAAAAATGCTCATCACCTTCCGTCAGCGTATCGTCGTAAATTGGGACGTTAATTGACTTTACCTCCTCACCAGAGGCGAAGGTTAATGTTCCACTCACGGGGGAGAAATCGCCGTCCGGCGGATTTACTCCGACCGTAGCCGGCGTGGCATCCGTAGTCGTGCTCACGAAATAATCCACCGTCGCAGCGCCAGTGAGACTTCCTTTACGGCGAACCAACGCCGACAGAGTTCCCGCACGCTCGCTGACAAAGTCGTTCCTCTTATCAAATGTGAATCGAGTGCTACTGGTCGAAGGGGTCCCAAACAACCGCACTCGCGCCTTACGAAGCGTTCCGGCAGTGCCAGCCTGAGTGTCGTTAATGTTCACGGTCCAAGTGCCCGCGCTCTCCTCGCCCCAGTGTTGAGTCGTCGAGAAAATCCACCCCAGATTGCCGTCGGTGTAGTCCACGTCAGAGTTTCCGTTCGTCGGGTGGGCACGCTTTTCGATCAAGCGACTGACATGTCCCGATGGCGACTTAATGGTAATAGCCAAGTCACTACGATGATTATGAGCGATGTCGAGTTGGACCTCAACGTGTTCCACCCGCAGGTTTGTCCCCGTAAAGTTGAAATCTCGCGAGACGCCGTTGGCATCCCCGTCGGGGATTGCAACTGGCACCGCCGGTGTATTCAAAATGCGCTCCAATTGAGTCTCAGGGGAAAGGTTGACCCAGTCTTGTGCTCGAATCACGGCTTTCGTCGCATCCGCCATACCGCCGCCATAGCCGTGATTGAACAGAAATCCCGCACCGTTTGTGGCCCAACCGCTATTGCTCGGGTCAACCTTGGCCGCCGTGCTCGCGAGGATTTCCATTACATCCCGATATCCCAATGCAGGATTCGCCTCTAGGATCAAACTAACGACACCTGCCACCAGTGGCGCCGCAGATGAAGTCCCTCCAAAGGAATTCGTATAATTGGCATCTCCTGGCTCCCCGAAGGTGAACCCGTCGTTGTATCCCCCGCCACCGCTGACATCGGTCGTGAAAATGCCGAGCTGTCCGCCGTTCGATGGCGCGCTGATAAGCAGTGGGGATCCGCTCTCGCTGTAGAACGCCTGTTTCGCGTTATTGCCGATTGCGCCGACCGCAACCACATACCTCGAGTTCGCATAGCCATCCATGTTGACGTTATCGCTATTCGCGCGGCCGTTTCCACCCCCCCAACAGAATACGACGCCTTTGCCAGCTCGTCCTGAAATCGTTGCCGTCTTTAGACCGTCCAACGATAGAATCCCCGGTCCTTCCAGCCGCACATCGTCAAACGGCCCCCAGCTATTTGACGAAATGTCGATCACTGTGGGCACGCCGCCACCCGACCAAGTAAATGCGCCATTCTCGTCAGCGTCTGTAAAGGCTCCCGAGATAAGGCGCAGGCCCAAGAGACTGGCCTCCGGTCCGCCGCCCGAAACACCAAGACCATTATCTCCCCGTGCCGCCGCAACGCCAGCGCACGATGTCCCGTGTGCATCGCCAAAGCCTGGGGATGGATCATCGTCGTCGTCGTTGAAATCATGGTGAGGACCGTTAATCCCCTGAGGAAGAACGTTGCCCGCAAGATCTTCGTGCGCGAGTTCCAAACAGTCATCCACGATAGCCAAGGTTACACCGCGTCCTTTAAAAAAGTCCCACGCCAGCAGTGGATTAATATCCGTCCCGGGAACGCCATTTCCCTGCCCAATATTCTGTAGATGCCACTGCTCTGAAAAGAAAATGTCGTTCGGCACTGCGCGCTTGTTCGCCTGTTTGCGCAACTGCGGCTCGGCCTTTAACCCACCTTTGCGCAGCTTCTCCGTGCCGAGCAGTGCGTCTGTGGCTGATGCAAAATCCAGCATCACATACCCGTTGACGCTTGTCGCCTTCGCGCTCGTTGCACCGGATACCTTCACGAGTTCCGCTTGGTCCGCGCCCGTGGCCAACACTTGTGCCGTCACGATGCGGCGTGACGTGTCCTTCCTCGACTGCCCCTGTTCGTACATTACGGGCTCGACTTCCGTTCCTCCAACAGCACGCGCTCCCATAGCTTTTTTCCAGCCCCCTTGCGGGAATCGCACCACCACGCGATTACCGAAATCTTTCACGATGACGGCGTCGCCCAACGTGGATTTCACATCCTTCGCGAGGTCGGCACCCTTGCGGGATAGCGACACTTCGTCGTCAGCGATCTCAAATTGGCGCGGTGCTCCGCTGTCCTGAATCGTGTAAACTGGACCGGCCCATGCAGAGCCGACGGCAAGGACAATAGCTGGAAGCAGGGCACCGGCGAAACGGCGTCCCGGGTTGGTTGGATTGATCATGGTCGTTTGATTAAAGCACGTTTGGCGTTCCGTGCGACGATTTTTTATAGAGAAAATGAGGGGCACTAGAGCTTCACCAGCTCATACTTGTGCGCGGTGGGCTGGTTCGCCTGATAAATCTGATCCTCCAGCTTGCGGGCTTCTTCGAGGAGCGATGCGACTTTCGCCTTCATGTCTCCGTGCCACTTCTCGAAGGCGGCCTGCTTGTCGGCAAAGTCCGGCGCTTTTTCCGCCACCTTGAGGTCTCGGCGCTGCCCCTTGAGCTGCGAATACTGCCCGCGAATCTGCTGATACACGCGGTCGTTTCGATCCTTGTTCAAAGTCGCCACTTTCAGCGCCTGCTGGAACTGCGGCGTCTTTTCATTGCCCTCCAGCTCCACGCCAAACGCGAGTTGCCCGTCGGTCCATTGCCCCACTTCTACTCCATCTATTTTCAGCGCGTATTTCCCCGCCTCCAGCCCGCGCACCGTCACCTTCTCATTGCTGTATTTGTGGCCGAGATGAGTGAGCGTTTGCCCCTCGGCGGTATCCGCTGGCAGCACCCAGGGCAAGGCATTCGCGAGGAGCGAAAAGCTGATGCCGCTCTCAGCGAGGTCGGTCACTTTTCCGTTCACCGCGTTTGCCGTGAGCTTGCCGTTCACGCGTTGCACGGTGACTGCCGACACGGGCGATTTCTTCACCATGTCCTCGATCATCGCCACGGCCATCACCGTCTGCCCCACGGGCCCCGGATGCACCCCGTCTTTGATCATGGTCCAATTTGCATCCGTCTTCCGCTGCGCCAGCGTGAGATCGTTGAGCGGGCCAAACATGTCCACGAAGCCCAGTCCGCGCACCTCCGCCTGCTCCTGCAACCAGCGCCCATAAAGCGCCAAGACGCCGTTGTAAAAAGTATCGCGCGGCTCCTGCACCTTGCCCCGCAGACGTTGCGCGCGGGCGTCGTGCATGGTCGGCGTCATCGGGATCGCCACCGCGCCAGTCTCGGCAATCCGCTCCAGCACTTTCGTCATCCCCGCCGTGTAAGTGTCGAAAACGCCCTTATCGAAATCCCGGTAGCTCCCGTCATTCATGCCGAGCAAGATGCTCACATACTTCGGCTTGAATGCGGCCACATCATCGTCAAACCGGGCGAGTGCATCCGAGGCACGATCTCCGCCCACGCCTGCGTTGTGAAAGTGAATCCGCTTTGCCGGAAAGCGCGTGTAAAAGTAATCCTCCACGTATTGCGTGTAGAGGCATTGGTGCGTGATGGAGTCTCCGAGGAATACGAAGTTATCCCCGTCGTTCAGCTCGATATTTGGAGCGAGCTTTTTGAACTCCGGGACAGCCGTGGTTTTCTGCTCTTGGGCAGGCGCGGCGACGACGAATGTGATGATGGAGGCGGCGAGGACGAAGGTGCGTTTCATAGATGCGCCTTGGAGAACCGGCGTCCCCGCCAGCCATTAGAACTCGTCGCCGAAATCCTCTACGCCTTCCCGCAGCAGTCCTTAAACTTCCGCCCGCTACCACATGGGCACGGTTCGTTGCGCCCGACTTTTGGCTCGGCGCGAACGGGCTCTGGCGCTGGCTCGGGCAGTGCCGCAGGCTCAGCTTCGGGCGTGAGACCGGTGCCGATGGCGCTTTCATCCGGCGCGCTGAGGAACGTCGGCAAGTTCGCGAGGAACTGCTCGAAGGCCATGACGTTCGACGTGCTGCGGAAGAGATTATGCAGCACCTCGTCCTTAATGCTGCCCATGAGCACCTCGAACATTTTGAAGGCTTCTTGTTTGTATTCAATGAGCGGGTCCTTCTGCCCGTAAGCGCGCAAATAGACGCCCTCGCGCAGCCCGTCCATGCCGTAGAGATGCTCCTGCCACAGCTTATCAATCGCCGAGAGCATGATGTAGCGCTCCAAGTTTGTGATAGCGTCCGGCACTTCGTGCTCGCTCTTGAGCTCGTAGGATTTCTTCACTCGCTCGGCGATGAGCGTGGCGATCTCTTCCTCGCTCTTTTTGGCCAAAGTGCCCGCGTCAATTCCCACAGGGAACGTCGTATTCGCCCATGCGGCTAGACCTTCGATATTCGGCTCTTCTCCCTCGGGGAAAAACTCCGCGACTTTCTCCGGGATGCGATCGTCAATCACGTCGTAGAGCAACACGCGGGGCGTGTCGCTGTTGATGGCTTCGTTGCGCAAGCCATAGACGACTTCGCGCTGGCGGTTCATCACGTCGTCGAAATCGAGCGTGCGTTTGCGGATGAGGTAGTTCCGCTGTTCCACGCGCTTCTGCGCCGTCTCCACGCTCTTGTTCAGCCAGGCGTGTTCGAGCGCCTCGCCCTCCTCCATGCCGAAGCGCTCCATGAGTTTCGTCATGCGCTCGGCTGCGCCGAAATTGCGCATCAAGTCGTCCTCGAACGACACATAGAACCGCGAGTAACCGGGGTCGCCCTGACGCGAGCAGCGCCCGCGGAGCTGCCGATCGATACGCCGCGATTCGTGACGCTCTGTCGCCAGCACATAGAGCCCGCCGACATCGGCCACGCCCTCGCCGAGCTTAATGTCCGTGCCGCGTCCCGCCATGTTGGTGGAAATGGTGACGGCTCCCTTTTGGCCGGCGCGCGAGATGACTTCCGCCTCCTGCTGATTGTGCCGCGCATTCAAAACTGTGTGCGGAATCTTCGCCCGCTGGAGCATCCGCGAGACAAGCTCCGACGCCTCCACGCTCGCCGTGCCCACGAGCACCGGCTGGCCTTTTGCGTGAGCATCAGTGACCTCTTTGACCACGGCAGCGTATTTCTCGCGGCGCGTTTTATAAATGAGATCGTTCCCATCTTTGCGGATGCACGGGCGGTTTGCCGGCACCACGGCCACGTCCAATTTATAGATGTCGTGGAACTCGTTCGCCTCCGTCTCCGCCGTTCCCGTCATACCGCTCAGGCGCCGATAAAGGCGGAAGTAATTCTGCACGGTGATGGTCGCCAGCGTCTGCGTTTCCTTATCGATGACCACGCCTTCCTTCGCCTCGACAGCTTGATGCAGCCCGTCGCTCCAGCGCCTTCCTGGCATCGTGCGGCCCGTGTTTTCATCCACGATGACCACCTTGCCTTCCGCCACGATGTAGCTGACATCTTTTTCGTAAAGGCAGTATGCGCGGAGGAGCTGCGAGATATTGTGGATGCGCTCGCTTTGGAGGTTCGAGTGCTCTTGCGCCTTCGCCTTCTCGGTGACCTTCTCCGCCTCGGTGAGCTTCGTATTTTGGTCCAGCTCCGCAAACTGCGTGATCAAGTCCGGCAACACGAACGCCTCGGGTTCGCCGGGCGACATAAACTGACGCCCTTGCTCCGTGAGGTCCGCCTCGTGCGCTCGTTGGTCGATGGTAAAAAACAGCTCCTCTTTCAGCCGCCACATCTCCGTCTTTTGCACGTCCGTGTAAAACGACAGCTCCATCTTCTCGATCGCCTTCCGCCGCTCGGCGTCTTCCATCGCGCGGAGGTAGCCTTTATTCAGCGGCTGGCCCCACTTCACTTTGCACATGATCCGCGCCGCGTCCTCGATCTTTCCGGCCTCGAAGAGCTGGCTCGCCTCGCTGGCCAGCCGGTTGATGAGCATAGATTGCTTCTTCACGATCTGCTCCACGAGCGGCTTGTACTTGTCGAACTGGTGCGTCGAAACCGTCACTGGCCCGCTGATGATCAGCGGCACGCGCGCTTCATCAATGAGGATGGAGTCCACCTCGTCCACGATCCCGAAGAAATGCCCGCGCTGCACCTGCTGCTCCTTGCTCGTCGCCATGCCATTATCGCGCAAGTAGTCGAAGCCAAACTCCGAGTTCATCCCGTAGCAAATGTCCGTGTAATACTGCGCCCGGCGCTCGTCGGGATACTGGTCGTGCTGGATGATGCCGACCGTCAGGCCGAGGAATTTATACAGCTCGCCCATCCACTCGCCGTCGCGGCGAGCGAGGTAATCATTCGTCGTGACGCAATGCGCCCCGCGCCCCGTGAGGCCGTAGAGAAACAGCGGCAGCGTCGCCACCAGCGTCTTACCCTCACCGGTCCCCATCTCAGCAATCATCCCCTTCGAGAGGCAGATGCCGCCGATGAGCTGGGTGTCAAAATGCACCATGTACCAAGTCATCGGCTGCCCGCAAACCGTGAACGTGTGCTTGCGCTCATTCAGGCGAAAAGCCGCATTCTTCACCACCGCGAAAGCCTCCGGGATCAGCGCCGTGACAAACGCCACCTGCTCCGCCCAAGGCTTATCCGCAAGCTCCGCCTTCCAAGCAGCCACCTTCTCGCGAAGTTGGTCGTCGCTCAGCGAGCGATATTGCAGTTCCAGTTCATTAATCTTCGCGATCGTGGGGCGAAGACTTTTCACCATCCGCGCGTTTTTGTTTCCGAAGAATTTTTTAAGAAGCCAGCCGATCATTGTTTGTAAAAGTATCTAAAATTGCACCCCGAGTTCGTCCTCACCGCCCCGCCGTGACCTCGATTTCCACCTTCGCCCCGCGTGGCAACCCAGCCACCGCAACAGTCGAACGCGCCGGAAACGGCTCAGTGAAATGCCGTGCATATACCGCATTCATCGCAGCGAAATCATCCATCGTCGTCAGGAAAACCGTCGTCTTCAGCACATGGGAAAACGTCATCTCATTCGCAGCGAGCACCGCTTTAATGTTCTGGCACACCTGCTCCGCCTGCGTCGCGACATCGCTGCCGACGAGCTCACCCGTCGTCGGGTCGAGCGGAATCTGCCCGGCGCAAAACAGCAAGTCGCCGAGGGCGACGGCCTGTGAATACGGGCCGACAGCCTTCGGAGCAGTGTCAGTAGCGATAGTTCGTTTCATGGAAAAGGGGCCGGACGCTAGCAGGCAAGAGTTGCGTGTCAATCGACTGGTCGCGCCGATTGATGCCGAGAAAAAACAGAACCGCCGCCGAAAGTCCCCCCAGACTCCCGACGGCGGTTCAAACCACCCTAACTCTGAACTCTAACATTAACCAACTGCACCCTTCGACAGCGGTGCGGGAGGTTCGTTCAAAGAAAGTGCGAATTATTTTTGCCCCAGGGTGCGGAGGTAGGCGTTCAGGTCTGCGAGGTCGCTCGGCGGGAGCCCGGTCAGCAGGGCGGGAGGCATGAGCGAGACCTTGCTCTCCTCGCGCCGGGCGATGTCGCTTTCGGCCAGTCGTACCGTGCCGTTGAGGGTCTGGACGATCACGCCGTCTGCCGAGATAAATGCCACAAACCCAGCGACGAGCGTGCCGTCTTTCATCGTGAACTCCGTCGCCCGGAACGCCTCGGCGATATTGCGCGAGGGGAACTGAATCTCCGCCATCAAATCCCCCGCCGACAGCCGCGCGACCGGGCCAGCCAGTTCTGGGCCGATGGGCGATGTGCCGCTGTGGCACGTCGCACATGCACGAGTGGCAAAAATCGCCGCACCCTTCGCCGCGTCACCTTTTTCCCAAGCCACCGCCTTGAGCGAATCCACGAACGGCTGGAGGTCGCCGGGCGGCTGGGGCGCAGGTTCTTTCGCATTAAAAAGCGCGAGTTCTGCCGCAGTCGCTCCGCGTTCTAGGAATGGGCGTAGGGCTTTGCGCAGAGCGACATTTTTCCACAGGCCGAGCAAGGTTGAGCGGGCTTCGGCGAGTGGGCCGACGAGCCGGATCAGCTCCGCGTTCCAAGGCCATGCGGCGTCTGCCCGTGCTGCGGAAAGGAAGAGCGGCGCGGCGACGGCACGCTGTTCGGCGGCAAAGACCTCCACCATCGCAAGTCGGCTCGGCGTGGCGAACTTCGGGGAGTCGAGCAGCGCCGCCGCTAGACCCGGATGCTTCGCCAAAAGGCGGGCGACAATCTCGTTCAGCCGGACCGCCCAATTCTGCTTCGGGCGCTGGTCGCCGCCCGCAAGTTTCCCATCCAGCGCGAGGATCGAGCGTGCCAGCAGCGGCACCACCTCGGGTGATGCGCGGAGCCGGGCGTAACACGCCAGCGCGTGCAAATCTGCTGTCGGTCCGCTTTTCTCCGTGAGCGCGGCGAGGATGCGCTGCGCCGAGATTTCCGAATCATCCTCCATCATCGCCAACACCCGTGCCGCCTCGGCGAAGACGGACGCATCGAGTGACAGCAACGCCGCCTGAGCATAGCCGAGCGCCCGCCGCCATTGCTCCTCGTCGAGCCCTCTGGGCGACGCGGCCTCGTAGGGGACGAATGCCTCCGCGCTTGCGCCTGTGAGCCGCCAGCCGCCGAGCTTGGCTTGCACGGCTTCCAGCGTCGCCAGCGCCGCGCTGGCCCGCCGGGGCTGTGCGAGCACTGCGGGCAGCGCGTCGTTCGCAGCATTCGGCGCGATGCGATAGACGGAACCGCGCGTCTTGCGCCCGCCGATGCAGATGAGCAGCGAGCCGTCCTTCGCCATCTCGATGTCCGTCGGCGCAAACCCGTGCGAGCCCAGCGGCTCGATGAACACCTCCGGCTCCGTCACGTACTCCAGCCCGCGCAGCCCCGTGAGCAGCCCATCGTAGCCGCCGAGAATCTCCCGGATGTCGCGCAGCGCCGCCGCTTCCACATCGCCCGTATCCTCCGCAGGTCTGTGTAAGAGCGGGAGGAAATGCACCCGCCCAAACGTCCAATCGCACACGAACAATCCGCCGCGATAGTACCGTGGAAGATGGTCCCCTTTATACACCAGAACGCCCGTCGGAGAGCCACGCCCGAGGTCCGCCAGCGCCGGCACGGTGCCCGGCAGGTAGTCGGGCACGCGGAAGCTGCGCTGGTAGCCATTCAGTCGCCAGCCGTGGCTCCGCCCGAACACCACCTGATACACCCGCGTGCCGGAATACCACGGCAGGAAATAGTCGCGCTCGCAGTCGCTGTCATACGTGAAGACATCGCCGCGCTCGTTGAAATCGAAGTCATACGGATTGCGAAAGCCATCCGCCACGACCTCGCTCGTTCGCAGGTCCGGCGATATGCGGAGGAGCGCGCCAGCCAGCGCGCGCTTCTTCGGGGCGTGCCGCCCGTCAATGCCCGCATCATTTCCCCCGATCACCCACCACCAGCCGTCCGGCCCTTTGCGGATCGCGTGCCCGCCGTGTTCGCCGCTGGAAAAAGGCAGAATCTTTCGCGGTGCACCGTCGGCCACGCGGTCGAGATTTTCATCGCGATACTCCCACAGCCAGCCGTCCTGCATCACGAGCAACTGCCGCCCTTCCTCGCCAAAGCACAGCCCCATCGCGCCCTTCACCTTCGCAAATTCGACCGCGCGCTCGGCCTTCCCGTCGCCATCCTCATCCAGCAGCGTGGCGATGTAGCCTGCGCCGGAGACGACCACTTCGCCGCGCGGCGAGACCGTCATGCTCCAAATATCGTTCGCAAGTTTCTCATCCGAGAAAAGCGACACGCCAAACCCGCTCTGCACGCGCAGCCCTAGCTCCGGCACATCCACCAGCCCCGCGTGGCACATCGCGGACATACCGAGCATCGCCGCCCATTGGAAAATGACTGACGCAACGGTGGTGAGAAGAAGATGTCGAAGCACGCCGCGCTTCTACACCACGGCGGGGCGCGGTGTGGAGAGAGATTTGCCCCGCCCCCGTCTTTCCTCCACACTTCCCCCATGCCATCCATTTTCTACGACGCCCACAATCACCTGCACGACTCGCGGCTCGATGCCGTCCGCGACGACGCCATCGCTCGCCTGCCGCTTGCCGGAGCAATCGTGAACGGCACCTGCGAGCAAGACTGGCCCGCCGTCGCCGCTCTGGCGGCGCGAGTCCCGTGGGTGCGTCCGTCTTTCGGCCTGCATCCTTGGCGCGTCCCGGCGCGCTCGGCTGGGTGGAAAGACGCGCTGCTCGCTGCTCTGGAGTTTTCTCCCGGCGCAGCAGTCGGCGAGATCGGCCTCGACCGCTGGGTGGAAGGCCACGACATCGCGGAGCAAACCGAGTGCTTCGAGTGGCAGCTCGCGCTTGCGGCGAAGCGCGGCGTCCTTGCCAGCATCCACTGCGTGCAAGCGTGGGGTGCGCTTTGGGACTCGCTCAAGCGCACTCCCCTGCCCGCTTGCGGATTCCTGCTCCATGCGTATGGCGGGCCTGCGGAGATGGTGCCGGGGTTCGCGAAACTGGGCGCATACTTTTCGTTTTCGCCCTACTATTTACACGAGCGAAAAGCGGCGCAGCGGGCCGCCTTCGCCGTCATCCCGCTGGACCGCCTGCTCGTGGAGACGGATGCGCCGGACCTCGCGCCGCCTGCGGAAAAAAACCCGCATCCCCTGCCCGGCGGCATCAATCACCCGATGAACATCGTGATGTGCTACGAAGCGCTCGCCGCACTGCGCGGCATGTCGCTGGAGGCGCTCGCGGCGCAAGTCGCGGGCAATTACGAACGGTTGCGCTGAGCGCGCTCCGTGGATACTCACGCCACCACTATGCGCATCTTTACTCTCCTCATCCTATTGTCTCTCAGTGCCCTCGCGGCGGACCGAAAACCGAACATCATCTTCGTCCTCGCCGACGATATGGGCTACGGCGAGCTCGGCTGCTTCGGCCAAAAGCTCATCGCCACGCCGAACATCGATCGCATGGCTGCCGAGGGCATCAAGTTCACCCGCTTCTATGCAGGCGCGCCGGTCTGCGCGCCGTCGCGCTCCGTGCTCATGACCGGACTGCACACCGGCCACACCCGCGTCCGCGGAAATGCCGGAAAGCTCAACCGCGAAGCCCAGAATCTCCGCGCCGAAGACACCACCGTCGCCGAGATTTTGAAAAAAGCCGGATACGCCACCGCGCTCATCGGCAAATGGGGCATCGGCCACGAAGGCAGCGACGGCCTGCCCGGCAAAAAGGGATTTGACTACTTCTACGGCTACCTCGACCAAAACCACGCGCACAATCCCTACCCGCCCTTCATCATGCGCAACGAAGAAAAGGTCACCCTGCGCAACAAGCTCACCGCCCCCAGCGACACCGGCGCAGGAATCGCCGAAGAGCCCCTCGACTTCGTCCCCGACCTCATGGCCGACGAAGCGCTCCGGTGGGTCGAGAGCAAAAAGGACGCGCCCTTTTTCCTCTTCTGGTCCCTCATCACCCCCCACGCCAACAACGAAGGCACCAAGCACGGACGCGGCCAGGAAGTCCCCGACCTCGGCGACTACAAAGACAAGCCCTGGCCCAAGCCCGACCAAGGCCACGCCGCCGTCATCACCCGCATGGACGCCGACGTAGGCCGCCTCCTCGCCCTCCTCAAAAAGACCGGCATCGACGAAAACACCCTCATCATCTTCACCAGCGACAACGGCCACCACAAAGAAGGCGGCAACGACCCCGAGCTCTTCGACGCCAACGGCCCCCTCAACGGCCTCAAGCGCAACCTCACCGAAGGCGGCATCCGAGTCCCCACCGTCGCCCGCTGGCCCGGCACCACCCGCGCCGGCGCGGAAAACGGCACCGCCTATTGGTTCGCCGACATCCTCCCCACATTCGCCTACCTCGCCGGCGCGAAGCCGCCCGCGAATCTCGACGGCCAAAGCTTCGCCAGCCTACTGCGCAACCAACCATTCACGCCCCCGCATCGCCCGCCCTTCTACTGGGAGTTCCACGAAGGCGGCTTCTCCCAAGCCGTCATCATCGACCAGCGCTGGAAAGCCATCCGCCTCAAACGCCGCGACGCCCCCGTGCAACTCTTCGACCTCGAAAAAGACCTCGGCGAAACCCGCGACCTCGCCGCCGAAAACCCCGACCTCATCGCAAAAGCCAAGGCCCTCTTCGAATCCGCCCGCACCGACTCGACGGACTGGCCGATCAAAGATGCGGCGACGGGCAAGGGGCAGTAACCGCTCCGCATAACTATCGGTCCGGCACTCCATCCATTTTACGCCGGACGAAGAGGGATCGCTACACACTGTTTCGGAATCCAGTCCTCAGCCTTCACACGTATCAAGCCGCTTGGGCCATTTTGGTATGAGGTCCAAACGACGAACTCGTGTTTACCAATCTCGTGGAGTAACGTCCTGTGGTTGATTACGCTAAGGTCCCCCTCGTGCAGCGAGATCGTAGAGTGGATGATAATAGGGACCTTTTCGTCGTTGAAGCACGCCATAGCGTCGCCGTACGTGTTGATATGTTGGGATGGCTTGCGGCCTAGAAGCTCGAATACCACTTCCGCACAAGATTCATCCTTTAAAATACCGTAGAATCGCGGTTTGAAAAATCTGGCGTATTTCTCGCGAAAGTCTTTTTCGGAATCGTTCTTTTCCTGTCGCTTTGCCTGTTCGAGCAATGCTTTCGGGTAGCACGAATAGAGAAGCCATTGGTGGTCTCGGAACGCCAAAATCTCGCCATCCGTAGGAGTGCGTAAGGCACAACGGATATTTCCGCCTCCGCAGGCTATTTCATCGGTGATAATCTTGAAAGAGTCTGCGTCCCTGAGCCAGCATCCAGATTCCGGTGCGGCACCGTCAAAAGCAATTGTCGCTTCTTCGGAAGATTCCATGGCATAAAAACATTCATCGCGAAACTCACCTACTGCGGAATAGAAGTCGATCTGCTTCATATTTCTACGACAGTGCACTCGGCCTCAGTCCAGAGATTGCCGGCGTTGCCGAATTTGAACCCAGAGGACGGAAAACTAATTAGGGAATGCCTGAATAAAGCGGCGTGATTCTGGCGCGATTGCGATGAGACGCCTCGTTGAGCGTTCCGGGTGGTGTTTTTTGGGCGAAATCGGGTTAAAGCCGTCGTTTTTGGTGAGTTCCGTACAGGGTCAAGCCTTTGGCAGCAG